>NZ_JALGRS010000005.1:0-367114 GCF_022815565.1 Rathayibacter sp. VKM Ac-2926
TACGACTCAGACGACGCCCGATCCGCCACCTACGCCGCTTGGCTCCATCACTACAATCACCACCGACCCCACACCGGAATCGGCGGATCAACCCCCGCAGAACGCGTCCACAACCTCACGGGGAACTACATCTAGCGGACATGTCCGCTTGCGGACAGAAGTGCCGGGCGAGCGACCCGTGCCGCGGACTCGGCCGTTCGTCGATCCGACCGGCGTGCCCCGCCGTCCGCCGGCCGACCCCTCACTCGGGTGCAGGGATGGTCCGGCGGAAGGTGATCACCTCGGAAGCGACCTCCCGCAGGTCGAGGGTCAGCGCTCGGGCCTCGTCGCGCAGAGCGGCGAACGCCGCGTCCGCGCTCAGGCGCAGGCTCACGCTGAGGAAGCCGACCGCCTGCAGGACCGGCACGTCGTCGTCGCCCACCTCCTCGAGCGCGCCGACCCAGGACAGGAAGGGGCCCGGCTCCTCGCCCGGCTCAGTCACGGCGGTCTCCGCCGCCGGCCGGGAAGGAGCTCCGGAGGGCGTTGCTCAGCTGCTGCACCGTTCCATGGTCGGCGATGCGACGCCCGGGCGGGGACGGGGTTGCCGGGACCGGCGAGCAGGAGGTAGCCGACCGCCGCTCGTCCTGCGGAGCGAGGCGCTCCGCGCGGCCGCGCAGGTCGGGTCGGCTCCGCACTGCGGCGCCCGTCGGTCACGCCGAAGTGCGCGCAGCCGACGGGAACCCGCGCAGAGGCGGCGCCGCCAGGACAGTGAGCCCCCTCCTCACGGCCTCCGATCCGGATCCGGAACCCCGTGTGTCTGCAACCTAGACCTCCCGAGTCGCTCTGGGAAGCGCTCGGGGGAGCCAGGAGCGGGATGTCGCACCGATATCGACGAAGCGTGAGGATTCCGGCCCGTTCGGGCGTAGCCTCCGTTCCGACCCCATCCGGACCCCTTTCGCGTGGCCACGGCATCCATTCCGGATGCACCCGACGTCAGGATCCCCATGGGACGACTCGTCTACGACTCGCGGCTCGACGTGGACTTCGAGGACCGCCTCCTCGGTCACCTCCAGGTCGTCATCGGCACCAAGCTCGGCCGGGGCGAGAGCTTCTACCTCTCCTGGAAGGACCTGCCGGCCGTGGGCAGCGGTCGCACCTCGATCTGGCTGCATCCCGCCAGCGCGCTCCGTTTCCGGTACGCCAATGCCGATCGCGTCGTCCTCAACCAGGCCTGGGTGCGGCGCTGGATCGCGGACTCCTACGCCCCGGGCGGGCTGCGCCTCACCGACGAGCCGGAACCCGAGGGGGACCGTCCGACGAGGACCGTGACTCCGGCATCGTCCCCGCGGGCGCCGCGGCTCTGACATCGTCCCGGGGACCGTCAGTCGCGCGCCCCGAGGGCGGACTCGGATGTGCTGCCGTCCCAGGCCGCGAGCAGGCGGAGGCGGTCCGCGCTGTCGCCCTGCTCGTCGGGGTAGTAGATCACCAGGACGAGCCCGTCGACCGGCAGCTTCTCGC
Organism: Rathayibacter sp. VKM Ac-2926; assembly: GCF_022815565.1. Lineage (NCBI taxonomy): Bacteria > Bacillati > Actinomycetota > Actinomycetes > Micrococcales > Microbacteriaceae > Rathayibacter > Rathayibacter sp. VKM Ac-2926. The sequence continues at coordinate 1,498 of NZ_JALGRS010000005.1, forward strand.
GGTGCAGGTCGAGGGGACCGACGCGGGGGTGGTCGACCGTCGCGGTGCCGCCGCGGAGCGGGCGGACGTCGTGCCGGGCCCAGAGGGTGCGGAAGCGGGCGCTGGCGAGGGACAGCTCGCCGACGAGCTCGACCGCGCGGGGGTCGCTCGCGTCCTGGCCGAGGGTCTGCCGGGCCACGCCGACGAACGACTCGACCGCCGTCTCCCAGTCGCGGTGGAACAGGCGCTCCTCCGGATCGAGCAGCAGCGACCGCAGGCGGTTGTGGCCGGGAGCGAGTCGCGGTGAGAGCGACACGGCCGCCCGGTTCGAGGCGAGGACGTCGAAGTAGCGGCCCTCGACGAACGCGGGGACCTCGAGTGCGGCGAGGAGGTGGTGCAGCCGCGCGGGGACCTGCTCCGCCGGCCGCGCGCGCCGCCGCACGCGGGGCTTCGGCGCGGCGAGGTCGTGCAGCCAGGCGGTCTCGACGTCGTCCAGCTGCAGGACGCGGGCGAGGGCTTCGAGCACCTGCGCGGAGGGATTGTCGTCGCGGCCGCGCTCGAGCCGGACGTAGTAGTCGGCGCTGATGCCGGCGAGGAGGGCGACCTCCTCCCGGCGGAGGCCCGGCACCCGCCGCCGCGTCCCCGGTGGCAGGCCCACCCGCTCGGGAGCGACGAGCGCGCGCCGGGCCTGCAGGTACTCGCCGAGCGCGTTCGCCGGTGCGTCGACATCCATGGGGCCGACGATACCCACCCCGTCGCGCGGGGAGAGAGAGGCCCTGCCACTCCCCGGATCCGCCGGGACCTGGCTGCCCCCGGCGGCGGCGACGACCATCGACCCGAGCCGCTCACCGCGGACCCGTTCCCCCAGGAGGAGACACCATGGACATCACCGACCGCACCGTCCTCGTCATCGGCGGTACCTCGGGCATCGGCCTCGGCCTCGCCCGCCGCTTCGCCGCCGCCGGGAGCACCGTCGTCGTCGGCGGACGCGACACCGCCCGGGTCGACGACCTCGAGACCGTCCGGATCGACGTCACCGACGCCGACTCCGTGATCCGGGCGAGGGACGAGGTGCTGGCGGCGCATCCCGGCCTCGACACGGTCGTCACCATGTCCGGGGTCCTGCTCCAGGAGGACCTCCGCGACCCCGCCCACTTCGCCACCGCGGAGCGGACCGTCGCCGTCAACCTGCTCGGCACGATCCGCGCCGTCGACGCCTTCACCCCGCACCTCCTCGGCCGGGGCGGCGGCGACATCGTCACCGTGTCCTCGGGGATCGCCTTCCTGCCGTTCCCGCTGATGCCCAGCTACGGTGCGTCGAAGGCGGGCGTCCACGCGTACACCGAGTCGCTGCGGGCGCAGCTGGCCGGCGCGGGCGTCCGGGTGACCGAGCTCGTCCCGCCGGCCGTCGCGACCGCGGGTCAGGAGGCCGTCAACCCGGCGGCCCTGCCCCTCGACGCCTACCTCGACGAGGTCCTCGAGCTGCTGACGCAGGAGCCGACCCCGGACGAGATCGTCGTCCGGGCCGCGCAGCGACTGCGCTGGGCCGAGCGGGACGGCACCTACGCCGAGCTCCTCGCCGCGCGTTCCCGGTCGCTCGACACCCTGCCGGGGCGCTGAGCCGGCGCCGGGAGACCGCGAGGCACTACCCGGGGAGGCGCGAGCGGCCCGGCAGTCGTATCGTAATCGAGGAGGTCGTCATGGTTCGTTCGGCAAGCAGGAAGACCCGTCCGTTCATGCCCCGTCTGCTCGTGCTCTCCGTCGCGGTGATCGGCGGACTCGCCGGCGTGACGGGCTGCTCGACGGGCACGGCTCAGGAGACGCCGGCGTCGATGGCGCCCTCGGCGTCCACGTCGACGGCTGCGTCCAGCGCGACGGCCGAACCGGCGAGCCCTTCCGCGTCCGCACCGTCGTCCGCACCGCCCGCGTCCTCGGCCGGCTGCACCCCGAACGACACCCCCGTCCCGGCCGGCGTCACGACGGCGGAGATCGGCGACGTCGACGGCGACGGCCGGGCGGACCAGGCGTTCTACGACGAGGACGGCGGCTTCGACTACGGCATCCGCACCGCCTCGGGCGCGACCTTCCTGCAGCAGGACACGCTGGCGGGCCCGGCGACCCACCAAGGTTGGACGGTCGCGGTGAGCCCGACCCTCGCGGCCACCGTTCTCAGCGACGGCAGGACCGCCGCGCTCTTCGCGTTCACCGACTGCGCGTTCGTGACGCCGGTCGGTGTCGACGGGGAGCCGTACCGGTTCGTGCTCGCCGGGTTCGGCGACGCCGGCACGGGCGTCACCTGCGGCACGGCCGACGCCGACGGCTACCACTCGATCTCCGGCGTCCTCGCCGCGCGGGACGCCGATGGGCGCTACAGCATCACCTCGACGCAGGTGGAGCTCTCGGCCGACGGGCGCACCGCGACCAACGGTGCCGTCACGAGCGGCGGCGACGACCTCGCGCAGGACGACCCCGCGGTCGTCGCGGCGATGACGGCGACCTGCGACGGCGTGGCGAGCGTTCAGACCAGCGGGGAGTGACCGCCCGGAGTTCCGCTCGGTCCGAGCGGGGCGCCCGGACCGCGGAGATCGACAGCACTCGACCACCTCGCCTCCGGCGGTGGCGTCGAGGCGTCACCGATGTCCGCCGCGCGAGTCGAGGACGGCGCGTGTCGGTGACATCGGGGGTCAAGCGGGGTCGTACCCGCCCTCCTCGTCCCACTGGTCGAGACCCTCGCGGGCGGGCGACCGGGGGGCCGGGGCAGGGCGCCGCCACGTCGACAGAGCGGCGTCGGCCCAGGCGGTGAGCGACCCGGGTGCGGCGTCGTACGAGGCCCAGAACCGCGTGTGGCGAGCCGCCTCCTCCTGCAGATCGTCCGCGGGGACGACCGGCACGGCGGTGCGCGGTCGAGGTGCCACCGGGAGGCGTGTCATCGGGGATCCGGTCGTCGGCGCCGTGCTGATGAGTGCGGTCATGGCCGGACCATACGCCCTTCTCGAGGCCTCGAACGGAGGAGCCGCGAACACGTCCGCGCAAGCGACTCGAAGTCGGTCCGCCGCACCCCTCCGCGGCGGCTCCGGTCCTGACTCCGGGTGCTCTGGTCCGCCTGGTGCTCCTTCACACGCCTGTTGCGGAGAGCTCGTTCGGGTGGGGCCACCTCAGAGGGCCTCGATCTCTCCTCTGACCTGCCCACGTGAGCAGGGGGCCCACAGCATGTTGGGGGCGCTGAACGCGAGTGGAGGGGCGACGGGTGCTCGACGTCGACGTTGGGTAGCTTCGGGACATGGATGAACCCACTGAGCCGTCCGCTCGAGGGTGGCGAATCGATTTCAACGAGCCGCCGAGCCTTCTGTGCAGCGAAGCGGAGGCAGCTCTCGTGCGCGCGTCGGAGGAGAGTGCACTTCTTCGGAGTCGGCCCTCGGGATCCGGGGGGAGGGAGAGAGTCGTCTCCGCTGCATGCTCCGCTGCTCTTCTCGGTGCCAACGAGCACGAGCTCGCCGTCACGATGGGGTTCACGATCGAGGCCGTTCAATCGATGCTTCGCGGCGCTTGAACTAGGCCCGGGTCGTCCCGTATGGGGATGGTCTACCGAGATGCCGGGGTCGATACTGAGGAGCGCTGTCGGGTGGATGCCAGAGCGTCGAGTCCGCAGTGTCCTGTGAGCCCGGGCCGGCGATGCCCTGATGACGATCGGATCGACCATGCAACGCAAGCAGGCAGTCCTCGTTCTGGCCTCGTTGGTGCTTCTTGGAGCGACCGTCACCGGCGCGGGTATCGCACTGGCCGCACCCCCGGCAGTGCCCAGTGCGACGCCCAGCACGGTCACCCTTCCGAGCGAAGTCGTGGCGACGATCGCTCCTGGCACGCTGCACAGCGGGGAAGCATCCGCACCAACCGAAACGCCGTCGCTCGAGCCCGGTGCTCCCGGTGCCGAAAGGGCGCCGGTGGAGTCGGCTGATGCCGCGATCGCCCTCGCCCTCCAGGACGAAGCGTCCATCGAAGTCGCCACGAGCACCGATGCCGTCAGGACCACCTCGGAGGAGGCGTATGGCAGCGAAGGACTGCTCGCTGGCTTCTCTCCGCCGTCGGACAGCCCCTCCGCCGACGATCTCTGGCTCGTCGGTGTCACCGGCGAGATCCGCAACAGCTTCGGCGCCATCGCGGTTCCCCTCGACTGGATGATTTTCGTCATCGATGCGAAGACAGGTGCTCTCATCGGCCGGTGGGGCGACACCGGTAACTTGCCGGACATCTTCGACTGACGCCGTGATTGAGGCTCGGCGAGCAAGCCGTAACAGCGCAGGCCGACCGTCCCGAAAGGGGATGGTCTGACGGACGCGAAGGCTGGGGTCAGGGCAGAGGGGCGACGTAGACACTCGAGCTCCCGGCTCGGCCCGCCTGAGTTCGCTCTACTTTCACGATGTGGGTCGGGTCGAGTCCGGCGGGTGTATCGAGGACATAGCTGGCGAGTACGTAGCTCTCCGAGCACCCCTCCTCCTGCGGGTCCTCCTGCAGCTTCGACTCGATCCGTAGGTGGTCGGGCGCGACGACCTCGAGAGCGACGGGTTCGTTCAGGCACTGACCGCTCCCGCCCGTGGTCATCGTGAAGGTGCTCCCGTCCTCCAGCCACTGAATCGGCCGGCTCGAGGTCGGATTCTTCAGTCCACCCCAGTAGCCGTATCGGTACACCGCGCCCGCGGGGGAGAAAGTCGGTGCGGCGGTCGGTGCGCCGGCGGAGGGCACCCGGTCCGGCCACCTGCCCGCGTAGTCCCCGAGGAGCCACAGGCTCGCTCCGGCTGCCACCGTCAGTGCGGTGATGCGCAGGACCTTCGAGAGACCATGGCTTCGGTGAGTGGACACCACTCGATTCTGCCTTCGCGAAACGCCGGGTGCGCAATGATCCCGTCTGTCTCTGGAAGAGCAGTGAGATGGTGCGAGGCATGTGGACTCCCGGCGGGTGGAGCGGCGCGCTCCGTTCGGCTGAGCAAAGCACGCTCGCGCCGGTGCTGCTACGCGCTGAGCAGTTCCAACGCGACCAGACCCCTGCATGTCCGGGGAACGTCGACGATGCGTCGTCTGTCCCGAAAGGCAATCGCCTCACGCGTCACACCCGGCGTATCTCTCCAGATCCGAGTGCCTGTTCCGAGGGCAGCGGGGACAGCAGGTCACCGAGTTCGCGCTTCGCCTTCTGGTATCGACTGCGTGCCGTGGACGGTGGGACGGAGAGGATCTGGGCCGCCTCGCTGAGAGAGAAGCCCTCCCAGTGCACGAGTCGCACGACCTCTGCCAGCTCCGGAGTGAGTTTGCTCAGCGCTGCTCGAACGTCGAGGACGACGTCGGAAGGTTCTCCGATCACGCCGATGGGGTCGACGATGCCGCGAAGCTTCTCGGCGAGGAGGTCTTGACGCCTGCGCGTCCTACTGGTGTTCAGCGCGACGTTCCGCGCTACCCCGAACAGCCACAGGCGGGCGTCCTCGTCCGGCAAGGGCATGGACGACGACCGGCGCCACGCGATCGTCATCGTCTCGGAGAGCGCATCGGCAGCGTCATCGGTGCCGACTCGGCGTTCGAGGTAGTTCAGAAGGTCACGGGCTGTGGCGTCGAGGATGGCCACGATGCGATCGGCTTGCGTGTCGCGGCGGCTCACTGGGTGAGGTTCGCCTGGGTGAATTTTGCGCAGTCGTCTTGGCTTCCGAAGGAGAGATCTGATCCGGTGACGGGATCGACCACTCCTCGGTCTTCGAGCTCGTCCCAGACGACGTTGATGATCGCGCCCACCACCGCTTGGCGGTACAGCTCGTCTCCCGAGTACAACTCGGTCGCGGGCACCACGGTGTCGCCGTCGTCGCCGCGGACGGTCACGTCCCGAGCGACGATCCGGGCCAGCTCGCCGTCGATGTCCGCGAGGGCGAGCACATCGGTGGTGCGAAGCACGTCCTGCGCCTCCTTGACGTCCTCCGGGTCGCCTTCCCTGGCGACGCTGCGGAACTCGCATTCTCTTCCGCTGGGCAGCGTGAAGTGGACGACGGAGTCCGGATTCGTCACCCACGGCTCCCACCCGGAGAGCGTCGTCGCCGCGGCCGCACCCGCGCCGCCCAGCGTGAGAGCGACGACGGTGCCGATCACGGCGGCACGAGGCGTGACTGGCCGCCGGCCGCGTCGTGTCTCCCGCTCCGCCCCGCGGACCATCTCTCGAAGGGCGTCGTCGGGGACTGCATCCGCCAGTGGAGTCGGTGGCACCGATTCGTCGAGGAGCGCCTTCATCGCCCGATCGCTGGCGGCGTCGTGAGGTTCGGTCGTCATGATCTGCTCCTGGGTGCTCGACTGGCCTTCACTCTGTACATGTCCAGCAGGACCCCGAACTGACGACACGAAGAGGGAATCAGTCGAGAACGTGTCCCGCTCGAGCGGGCATCGTCTCCTGCAGGGGTCGCTCGGCCGGGACGGTCTGTGAGTGGTGAGCGTCAGCGCGAGCGGACGTTCGTGTCTTCACCCTGCCGTGACTGCGGTGCGACCGTTGTCGCTTATCGGTTCGAGCCGGAACGAGCGCATCGGCCGTCTCGCCTGATCATCGATCATCGGCTCACCGGTGCCCGCGGTGAGCGCCGATCCAGAGGAGCAGCACTCCGACGATCGCCGCGACGGCTCCGAGTGCCATCACCGTCGCGTCCGCGGGGTGCATCGCGCAGGCCGCGGCCACGTCGTCGTCGGCGCAGGTGCGCCACGGCTGGAAGAGGAACACGACGGCCACGATCACTCCGAGGGGAGCGAGAACCGCTCCGGTCGTGGTCAGCAGGTCGATTCGTTCTCGCGCAGCCATGTCCTGAAGGCAGCTCCCACCGTTGCGCCTCTACTGGTGCTCGATGCGCGACGCCGGGTCCAGGCCGAAGGTGCGGAGGGGGTCGGGGCCGTCGAGAGTGATGGACGTGCTCGGGTCGCCAGCGAACTCGTCTGCTGAGCGCTCCTGGGTTCCACGGCCCGCATACACGTCGCGGAGGACACTGGCTGCGGCGCCGGCGGGAGCCACGGCTTCTCGGAAGCGTCGGAGGAGTCCCAGAGTGAAGCCGACCGCGATGACGAGGCCGAAGGCCATGATGAGCAGTGCTTCGGACATCGTGATCTCCGTTCGTTGATGTCGGTTCAGTCGAACACGCCCGCTCAGCGAATGCAACGCCGCCCGTGGGCGACCGGGCCTCCCCTCAGGGGAGGAGCCCGGACGTATCGCCGAGTCGTCTGCAATCGCTCCCTGAAGTCTGAGACGAAACCGTGCTCTGGGGGCATTCACTACTGAGGGGGGTGATGTCGGTGGTCGGTGCTGCTGAGCTGACGCTGGTGGATCGTCTTCGCAGCGGCGACCCCTCGGCGCTGGATGCTCTCTTCCGGATGCACGGCCGCGCGGTCCACCGGGCCGCGGGGAGCTTCCTCGTCCAAGCCGACCAGGCGGAGGACGTCGTGCAGGAGACCTTCTTCCTGCTCTGGAAGCGCCGCTCGGGTGTGCGCATCGTGGGGGAGTCGGTGCTGCCGTGGCTGCTGGTGACGGCGCGCAACCTCAGCTCCTCGATTGACCGCCGCGAGCAGCGCCGACGCCACCTGCCCCTCTCCGACGACACCGCCTCTCGCGGCGTCGATGCGGACACGAGCGACCGGCTGCTCGACGTGCGGCGTCTGGTCGAGCAGATGAGTGCGACGGACCGCGCGATCTGGACGGCCTGCATCGAGGACGACCTCAGCTACAGCGACGCCGCTCGCTCCCTCGGCCTGTCCCACGGGACGGTCCGCAACCGCCTCTCGCGGGTGCGGGCATCACTGGCGAGAACCCTGACGGAACGGACAGAGGACCATGGACGATCCTGACCTGAGCGACGAGCAGCTCGAGCGCATCAGCGCACGCCTCGCGCACCGCATCCGCCGCCGCCGACGTCTCGGCCAGGCCGCGGCGGTGACGCTCGCCGGCATCGCCGGCGCGGTCCTCAGCGCCGCAGTCGTCACGGCAGTGCCGACGGACCGCGGCATCCCAGTCGCGGCGCCCGTCACCTGCTGGGAACAGGACGGGCAGGGCGTCGCCCTGTCGGGCGAGATCCGGACTCCGGCAGAAGAGCCCACCGAGTCGCTCGCTGCGGCATGCGCTGCACTCACGGAGTCGGGTACCGACGGCGTCACAGACGCGGCGGACGCCGCACTGTTCTCCCTCGCGGGAACCCAGGTGTGCCAGGAGGGCGGGCGGATCCGGATCTTCACGGGACTGAATACCCCGGTCGACTGCACCGACCGGCCCGTGAACCAGAACGGAGTCGACCAGTGATCACCAGTCGCGCGAGAAGCCTCCCCTTCAGCATCCTCTGCCTCTCCGGGGCGCTCCTTCTCAGCGGATGCGGGACGAGTGCCACCGTGTCCGGCGCGCCGTCGTCATCGCAGGTCCCGGGTGAACAGCTGCGAGCCGAAGACGTGACGAAGCTCACCTACGAGAGCACCGCGGTCATCGGTGATCAAGGATCAGGCGGGTGGGTGCTGAATCATCCGGTCGGCTTCCACATCGTCAGCATCGACGGCCAGTCGAAGCTCAGCGTGAACGAGCCTTGCAACGGGCTCACCTACGAGCTGCAAGCGGCCGGCCTGCAGCCTTCCGTCTGGGTCATCACCGCGGGCCCTGCGACGACGATCGTCACCTGCAACGACGGCGAGCAGTGGCTGATGGACGTCCTGGGCGCCGAGGACGTGAGCCTCACACAGACCACGACCACGATGCGCATCCGCTCCGGCCCCGTCACCATCGACGCCACCGCGAAGACGACGCCCACCTCGACGGAGACACGGGCAGCACCGGCCTCGACTCGGGACCCCCAGCCGTCTTCACTCCCGACGGAAGCCCCGCCGTGCCCCCTGACTGCTGACACCGCAGACGGGCCGATGATCGACGTCCAGCAGCTGACGAACCCGGCGCTCGACCTGGCCGACGGCGCCGGAAGTCAACTCTCCACGCTCAGCGCGGAGGAGAAGAAGCAGTACCCGATCTATGCGGTGCGGGCGACGTATGCGGAGCTGTCCTCCTGCGCCCCGGGACTCGGCGGCGACACTCGAATCTCACCGGAAGCGCCGATGTGGGCTCTGAGCGTGCACGCCCCTGTCATGAACGACGCGCCCTACGGGATTCCGGCCAAGAGGTGGGACGTCTACACCGTCGTCTACGACGGCGATACCGGAGAGGCGATCGTCTCCTCGACGGGTGTCGACCTCCAGGCGCTCGGGATGCGCGGTGAGGTGATCACCGCACGGTAGACGATCTCGGAGGTGATCGGCGATGGTGCACCGGCCGCCTCATCGGCCGGAGAGACCATCCCGCGACCGTCTCGAGAGGCGGCATCGATCTCGAGACCCTCGGCGCGCCGGGCGCACTGATCACCGCCGACTGGATCCGCAGTCGACCGCCTCGGAAGAGGGGGATCACGCGGGCGGATCGTGGGAGAAGTCGAGCGATCCGGCGAGGATGAGTGCGGCCACGTCGCGCACTCCGATGCCTTCCGCGAAGGCGTAGGCGCGGATGATCGCGAGGGCGTCCGCCGGTGTCGACCGGGTCTGGCCGATCACCATCCCGGTCGCCTGGTGCACTTCCCGGCGCGAGAGCGCGGGATCACGGGCGAGCCTCCCGTTCTCCGGCAGGCTGATCGCCTGATCGACCACGGCCCTGGCGAGCGCTCCTGAGAGTCGGCTCGCGAGCTGCAGCTGTTCGGCGTCGAGCCGCATCGAGGTGCTGCTGTACAGGGTGACCGCGCCGATGCTCGAGGTGCCGATGACCAGGGGGACGGCGAGGACCGTCCTCGTTCCTGCCGCCTCCGCGGAGAGCGCGAAGACGGGCCAGGCGGCGAAGTGCCGCTCGTCGTCGACCTGCATCTCGACGGGGCGGTAGGCGCGGTACGCGCTCCAGGCGGGCCCTTCGCCGAGGTCGATCTGCGTCTCGTCGAGAGTCGCCGCTCGACGGCTGGTCGCCGCGAGTGTCTGCATGTCGAAGGGAGCGCCGAGCACGGAGGTGGCCGCGTCTTCGGCGGGCAGCAGCGTGGCGAAGGAGGCGAGAAGCCGGTCGATCTCCTCGCCGAAGGCGCCGCCCGCCCGGCTGGTGCTCACGAGAGGAGGCCGGGTACGCGCGTGCACTCGCTCGTGCCGAGCTCCGTCCCGATCATGAGCTGCAGGGGAGCGAGGAGCCGGTCGTCGACGTCGGTCCCGCGGCCGGAGTCGTCGTGCAGCCTGCCCATGGGGGTCCCGCCGTCGCGTGCGCCCGGGAAGGGTGCGGTTCGCCACGCGAGGTCTCGGATGGGCTCTGAGACTAACCCCGTTCCGCACTGCCCGCACCGATCCGGGACGATCGGTCGCGCAATCGCCCGGACGGAGACGCGAAGGGCTGTTTCTGCGGTGTCACCGGGATATTCGTGAAACACCTCTCCGGGGTCGTCCGAGGCGTACTGTGACGGATGCCGGCCGCGTCGCGGAGGTGCACGACCTCTCTCCCGCCGATGGGTGACATCGCTCGGCCGAGCGGGCTTCTCCTAGCGATCCGAGCCGCCATGACCCCGCGGGACGAGAATCAGCACGACTCCGTCCGTGCCCTCCAGGACCTGATCTCCGCGTTCTCCGGACCGCACTGGGTGCACCCCGCCTACGTCGAGCACGTCCTCGCGCATGCCGCGGACCTGCTCGCCGCCGCGCTGATCCTCGGCGAGCCCGAGCGGAAGCGCATGCCGACGCTGATGTGGCCGCGGTCGGCCGTCTTCGAGATCCCGAACCCACCACCGGTGCCACCTGCCGCCCTCTGAGCGGCAGGCGTCTCCGGCCCTCGCTCGAGACGTCCCGGTTGAGCCGATGCGCAGGGCAGCGCGACCGACGTCCGAGCAGGGGAGGGGCACCAGCGCCGCCGGTCGCGAGTGTGGTGGAGTGGAGCGCACCGCCCGTCACCACCCCCGAGGAGCCACCATGCACGTCGTCGTCATCGGCGGGAGCGGCCACATCGGCTCCTTCCTCGTCCCCCGGCTCGTCCGCGCCGGGCACGAGGTCACGACCATCACCCGCGGCACCAGCACCCCCTACACCGCCGGCCCGGAGTGGGAGCAGGTGCGGAGCGTCGTCGCCGATCGGCAGCAGGAGGACGAGGACGGCGTCTTCGCCGCCCGGGTCCGCGATCTGGCTCCGGACGTGGTGATCGATCTGGTCTGCTTCACCGTCGACTCGGCGCGTGACCTCGTCGAGGGGCTCCGCGGGCACGTCGGCCACCTGATCAGCTGCGGATCGGTCTGGCGCTACGGCCCCACCCTGAAGCTCCCGATCCGGGAGGGCGAGGGGACGCCCGCGATCGACGAGTACGGCCGCCAGAAGGAGGCGATCGCCCTCCTCCTGAAGGCCGAGACCGCCGCGGGCGGCCTGCGCACCACCACGCTGCACCCGGGCCACATCAGCGGACCCGGCTGGGCGCCGATCGGCCCGCTGGGCAACCTCGACCCCGCCGTCTGGGAGACCCTGGCCACCGGCGGGACGCTGCGCATGCCGGGCTCGGGCGCGGAGTCCCTGCACCACGTGCACGCCGACGACGTCGCCCAGGCGTTCGAGCTCGCGGTCGCCCGGCCGGAGGCGGCCGCGGGGGAGGACTTCCACATCGTGGCCCCCTCGGCGCTCACGGTCCGCGGGTTCGCGCAGATCGCCGCGGGCTGGTTCGGGCGGGAGGCCGTGCTGGAGAGCGTCGGCTGGGAGGAGTTCCGCCGCAGCGCGGGCGACGACCTCGCCGACGCGAGCTGGGGCCACCTGCACCGCAGCCAGTACTTCTCCATCGAGAAGGCGACGACGCTCCTCGGCTATGCGCCGCGGTACGAGCCGGAGGCCGCCGTCCTCGAAGCCCTCCAGAGCCTGGTCGAGCGCGGCGAGCTGACCCTCCCGGTCGCGCTCCAGCCGCGAGCGCATTAGGCCGCAGCATCCGGCGCGGCCGGGCTTCGCGCGGGTCTCGATACGCGCCCACGGCGCTACTCGACCAGCATGGGTCGGACTCGGTCGAGCGTCTGCAGGGCATGAGCGATTCATGCTGATCGAGCAGCCCGCGGAGCGGGCTTATCGAGATCCACATGTGCACGGAGGCGCTGGTCTCGATACGCCCCTAAAGGGCTACTCGACCAGCATGTGTCGACCAGTATGCGTGTGCCCTCCCATGCTGATCGAGTAGCCCGCGGAGCGGGCGTATCGAGATCCACCGCGTATTCGAGAGCCCTTGCTGCAGTCCGGCGGGTGCCCGCATCACTCGGTGGCGCGGCGGTCCTCGGCGAGGAGGAGCGCCAGCTCGTCGCGGCTCAACGACTCGACGGGTGCCTGCGCGGCCATGGCGAGGTAGCCGCCGTCCGCCGCTTCGTAGCTGCCCGCGCCCCCGCCGAGGAGGGCGGGACGCTCGCCCTCGTGCAGGAAGAGCAGGTAGGAGCTCCCGGGTACGAGCAGGGGCTCCTGCACGGTCGTGTAGCGGACACCGTCCAGGACGCCGCCGGTCTGCGTGATGGTGAGCCGGTCACCCGCCTCGCCCTTGTGGACGGCGGTCACCTCGAGCTCGACCTCCGTCACGGCGATGGCGCCCTCGAGGCTGGCGGCGCGCTGCTCCTCCTCCGACGCCTCGCTCAGCGGATTCAGGAGCGGATCGGTGCCCTCGTAGGTCGGATACAGGACGGCGTCGCGGGTCGAGACGGCGGTGCCCTCGATGATGCGATCGGCCTGCCCGACGAGCTGCGGCAGGTCGTAGGAGGGGTAGTCGACGGCCATCTGCGACGTCCGCTCGACGATCGGCTCCGCGGGAGTTCCTGCACAGCCGGAGAGCAGAGCGGACGAGAGAACGGCCGCCGCGACCACCGAGATCCGGACCGCTGTCGTGGGCTGCATGCGGATCACCCTCTCACGGGAGATCGCTCAGGCCGGGGCCGTCCCGTCAGGGGGTCGATCACCGCCACGAGTGGTCAGCGGTTCCAACGTCCGTCCCCGGCACGTGCTCGATCGGATGCGGCTCCACGAGTTCGACCTCGAGAGGACGCCGGAGAGGGAACCATAGTCATGCCGGCGGCACCCAGCCCGACGGCCACCGACGTCGCCGTCCAGCTACCGGAGGAGGTCCGTCGTCCCTCTCGACGTGTCCGATCGATGCGGCGTCCGGCGACTCGGGCCCCGGCGCGGGTAACCTGTGACGCATGATAGAAGGCGTCGGCGCTCAGCTTCGAAAGGGCGTTGCTGAGTTCTGCATCCTCGGGCTCCTGGACAGTGTGCCGATGTACGGGTGGGAGCTGTCGACACGCCTGCAGGAGGTGGGGGTCATCGGGAGCATCGGGACGCTGTATCCCCTTCTGGGGCGGTTGCGTGATCGGGGGTCCATCGCTGCTGTCGTCGTGCCGAGCGATCAAGGCCCTGCGCGGAAGTACTACTCACTGACTGACGTGGGGAAGATCGAACTCGGCCGTTTCAGAGCGGAGTGGCCGTCGTTCGTCAGTCAGGTGAACCAGACGATCGGAAGGGGAACCCCATGACTGCCTCCACCTCGCGGGTAGCTGACCGCTACCTGGAAGAGTTGAAGGTCGCGCTCGCCGATGTGCGCGCCGAACTCCGCGAGGAGATCTACGGGGGGGATAGCGGAGGAACTGGACGGCCTCGATGACGACGCTGCGCGAGAGCGCATCTCCGAGCTCGGGACCCCTGCGCGTATCGCTTCGGCGGCCGGCGGGTCGTCCAGCAGTAGTGGACTCGTCTTCGATCGCCCGTGGTTCGCCGTTGCGAGCTCGTTGTCGTACGCGTTCGGCTGGCTGCTGATCCCGGGCGCGGGCTGGCTGATCGGGATCGTTGCGCTGCTGCTCTGCTCCTCGTGGACTCTCGCAGAGAAGAGGGCGGCCGTGATCGCACCGGTGGTCACGGCTGCAGTCGTCGGCGGTGGCACCGGGCTCTTCTACTGGGTCACTCTCACTCCGAGTTCCACCATGACGACCTGGACGGTCCTGGTCGCAGCGACGCTCGTCGGCGGGGTGGTGAGTCTGATCCTGGGAACGCGCTTGTGCGCCCGCTACGCGAGAACGCGGCGGGCGCACGAGGCGACGATGCAGTCGTGTAGCCGATGATGCACATCTGCGCGTTGATGTTCATCTGGGCACTGAGCCGGCGGCGCAGAGAAGGCGGCACCACCGGGCCGGCGGGAAGCTCCGTCATGCTGATCGAGTAGCCCGCGAAGCGGGCGTATCGAGATCCACCGCCGCCGGAAGCCGGGTCTGCGGACCCGCCGTGCTGATGACGGCGGGTCTCGATACGCCCCTCTGGGGCAACTCGACCAGCATGTCTGCAAGCGTCTCTTCCAAGGAGATCGACCGCCCTCGGAAGCCGGGTCTGCGGACCCGCCGTCCTCAGAAGGCCGCGCCCGCGCGGAACGCGGCACCGGGGTGGCCCGCGGGCAGCGTGGGCGCGGTGAGTCCGAGGATCCGCTCGCGCATCGATCCGGAGCGGGGCGTCTCGGGCAGCATGCCGCGCTCGCGCAGCAGCGGCACGACCTGCTCGGCGAAGTCGCGGTAGGTCTCCCACGCGCCGTAGGTGTATTCGATCAGGAAGCCGTCGACGTCGGTCCGGTCGACGATCTCCTGCAGCTGATCGGCGACGGACTCCGCGGTGCCGGTGACGCGCATCCCTCCGATCGAGGACGTGATCACGTCGAGGATCTCGGCGACGGTCGGGCTGTACTCGGGCTGCTGGAACATCGCCAGCATGGTCTGCCCGACCTCGGTCGTCACCTCGGCGAGGGTCGCGTCGAGCGGGAACGACATCAGGTCGACTCCGCTCCACCCCATGAACAGCGCGGCGGCGGCCTCGCGCGAGGGGGTCGCGTCGAGCTCGGCGCGCAGTCGAGACGCCTCCTCCTCGGTGTCTCCGACGATGATCGAGACGGAGGGGATGACCGTGATGTGCCGCGGGTCGCGGCCGTTCGCCTCCGCCCTCGTCCGCAGGTCGGCGACCGTGGCGGCGGCCTTGTCGAGGTCGCGGTCCTGGATGAAGACGCACTCGCCGTACCGGCCGGCGAAGGCGCGACCGGCGGAGGAGGTGCCCGCCTGCAGCAGCAGCGGTGTGCGCTGCACCGACGGGATCGCCGGGAAGTAGCCGTCGTAGCGGAAGTACTCGCCCTGGTGGGTGATGCGGTGCACCTTGGCGGGGTCGGCGTAGGTCCGGGTGGCCTTGTCGTACACGACCGCGTCGTCCTCCCACGCGCCCTCCCAGAGCTTCAGGCACAGCTCGACGAACTCGGTGGCGCGGCGGTAGCGCTCGTCGTGGGGCGTGACTCCGTCGTGCCCCAGGAGCTTCGTGAGTGCGACCTGGTTGTCGGAGGTGACGATGTTCCAGGCGATGCGTCCCTTCGTCAGGTGATCGAGCGTGGTGAAGGTCCGTGCGTTGAGGTAGGGCTGCTGTGCCGTGGTGGAGGCGGTGACGACGAAGCCGAGGCGATCGACGGTCGCCGCGAGACCACTGACGAGGACGAGCGGATCGTGCACGGGGACCTGCACGGCTTCGCGGATCACCACCTCCGGAACGTCGTCGCCGCTCATCGGATAGCCCAGTGCCTCAGCGAGGAAGAGGAAGTCGAAGCCGGCGTCCTCGAGCTTCCGGGCGAGGTCCTGCCAGTACTCGAGAGTGGCGAAACCGCGGGTGTCGCCGCGGGGGTGGTGCCAGGCGTTGCTGATGAAGTTCGGCGTGAACTCCTCGAACGCGCCGAGGAAGATCTGCTTGGTCACGGTGCTGCCCTTCGGTGGCGATCGGATGCTCCCGAGCGGAGGGCTGATAACCTGACGTTATCAACCCGCTGATGATAACCGTGGGTTATCATTCTCGGCAAGACCGCCGCACCGCACCACCCGGGAGGACCGATGAGCGATGACGCCGTCGTGGCGCCGGCCCTCGCCTCCGAGATCGGCGTGCTCGTGCGCACCCTGCGCACCGCACGCGGACTCTCGATGCGCGCGCTCGCGGCCGAGGCCGGGGTCTCGCAGCCGTTCCTCTCCAAGCTCGAGAACGGCCGCCTGCTGCCGAGTCTCTCGACCCTCTACGCGCTGGCCGCAGCCTTCGACGTGCCGCCGGCCGAGCTGGTGCCGGCGATCGCCTCCTCCGACGACACGACACCGGAGGCGCATCTGCGCGCGAGCGACGCGCCGCACGCCCCGCGCGCTCGGCTGGTGGCGGGCGGCCCGGGCCGGCGGACGGAGGCGTACCTCTTCACTGCGCAGCCGGGACAGTCCGACGACGTCGACTTCGTGCATCAGGGCGAGGAGTTCGTCTTCGTCACCGAGGGCACCGCGGTGCTGACCTACGCCGACGGAGCGTCTCACACGGTGTCGGCCGGCGAGTCGATCACGATCGAGACGTCGCGCCCGCACCGCTGGTCGGTGCCCGCGGACGCTGGAGGCGCGGCACGGTACCTGCTCGTGACCACTCCTCCAGGTGCCCCCGCGGGCTGAGGGCGAGCGCCGGCGACGGGAGGCGATCATCGCTCGTCTTTTGTGAGGACAAGCCGAGGCGCCGCCGCATCGCAGGGCGCGCTCGTCGGCGCTATTCGACGTACTCTCCCTCGATCCCGAGCGCTTCGATGTCCGTCCCCGTGCCGGAGGCGATCATGTCGCCCGTGGGTCCATCGCAGACGAGTGTGTAGACGTCCCAGGTCTTGGCCACCGTGCCCGAGAGCGCGCCCCAGTTCTGGATCGTGTGATGCACCGTCAGGACGTAGACCGGATGGTCGGCAGAGATCTGCACGTCCGAGGCCAGACTCGGCAGGGCGACCCGCAGATCTCCGTAGGACAGGAGGGCTGCGTAGACAGGGCTCTTCTCGGCGCCGACGTCGACGACCGCTCGTGCGGAGCCGACCAGCTCGGCGACGGGCACCAGAGGCTGAGAGGCGTCGTACGGTTGAAGTGCAGGGAAGTGCTCCACGCGTTCTGCAGATGCTTCGTCCGGCGAGACGGCGGGCTCAGCAGCGGCCGGTTCAGTGCGAGCGGTCTCCACGGGAGTGCTCGGACCATCTCCGCCGGCCTGCGCAGCCGAGACACCCATCGTCGTCGCCACTGCCGCCGCCGCAAGCACGGCGCCGGCGATGCCGAGCGTGATCCTCGTGACTCTCATCAGTACCCCGTCCCCCAGAGCGACGCCGCACGCGTGCTCGCCGTCCGTCCGGCAGTCACGTCCCGGCTCAGCCACTCGGTCTTCGCGAAGGCGAAGAGCCGGTCGCCGTCACTCGTATCTGGACCGTACTGCCCAACCGTTCCCTCCTGCGACCTTTCTCCACGATCGGACCGGCCTGCGCGAAGCGACCTGACGGGGGAGCTGCGTCCCATCGAGGGAGCGGACATCAGCATGGTCCTCCCCAGGAGTGGAGCCGGTCGCCGTCACCGGTTCTCGGACCGGGCGCTCGTGCGAGCGCTCCTTTCAGCGGAGTGGTGAGTGAACCTGTGATGAGCAATATCTGTCGGTCGTCGACTCGCGGCGAGGTCGAACGAACTCGGACATTCGCTGGCGATCGAGCTCGGTGCTCTCGATGAATCAGACGTCCGGAATCTCGTCAGGAGGACCGCGTCTCCGCTAGGTTCCCCGAGTGACGACAGAAAGCTCTCCTCCCGCTCAGAGCGGTTCTCCCAGCGGCCGAAGGACGATGACCGAGAGCCAGCAGCGCTCGAATCGAGTGGTGACGATCGTCGGATTCGTCCTCGCATTCATCGGTTTCCTCAATGTGGCGGGGCTGATCCTCAGTCTCATCGCGCTCATCCGATCTCGGCGAGCGGGTCAGAGGAACGGCCTGGCCCTCGCCGGTGTGATCATCGCGGCAGTCGGAGTGGCCTTCATTGCGGTGCTTCTCGTCGTCCTGGTCCCGATCCTCGTGGATGCGGCACAGACGTGCTCGCGCTTGGGCGAGGGAGTCCACGTCGTGGGCGGCTCCACCTATACCTGCACGGGGACGTCGTTCTCCGTCTCCTCGCGGCCGTGAGAGGGCGCGCCCCGCACCCGTGGAAGAACCGTCAACCGGTCGATTCCACTGCGTGCCTCCTGCGTCTCCACTCGTCCGCGAGGATCGCGTAGACCGCTGAGTCGATCCAGGTCTCGCCGCGTCTCTCGCTCTGCAGGAAGAGGGCCTCGCGCCGCAGTCCCAGCCGCTCCATCGCGTGCACGGAGCCGCGGTTGTCGGCTGCGGCGCGTCCGATGATGCGATGCAGGCCGAGCGTCCCGAACCCGACGTCGAGGAGAGCGCCGCCCGCTTCGAGCGAGTAGCCCAGGCCGGCCGTGTCCGGGTGGAGGAACATGCCGATCTCACCCTGCTGCCCGTCCGCCGATCGGACGAGGACGGCGTCACCGACGAGCGCCGCCGTCGCCCGGACCTCGATGCCGTAGAAGCGGCGGTGACCCGGCTCGCGCAGGTCCCACTCGGCGTCCCGCTCCTCGAACCAGGAGGCGTACTGCCCCTCCGCGAGCAGACCGTGACCGAGGAACCGAGAGGCGCGGGCGTCACCCCGGTACGCCGTCACCGCTGCCTCGTCCTCCCGGGTGAGTCGCCGGAGCCGGAGTCTCCGTGTGAGCAGATCGACCGTGCCGTCCATCCGCCCAGGGTAGGGCCGGTGATCCCGGGCCCGCGGGACACCGATCCGTCCGCGGAGGTGAGACGCGACATCGCCGCCTCGGGCTCGGACCCGCTCGTAGGATCTCTCCGTGGGATCGGCCGCTGCCTATGCTCGCCGGTACCACTCGCCACCGGAGAGGATCGATCGTGACGCGCAGCTCTCGCACCGTGCCGCTTCTGGCGGGCCTCGCGGCCACTGCACTGCTCACCGGCTGCGCCCCGACCCTCTACGGCCCCGGTGACGCGACCAGGGAGGTCGCCGAGACGACCGCGCGCGAGAGTGCCGCCGCGCTAGCGGATCGGATCGGCACAGACCGGCCGGATGACATCGACGAGGTCGCGAGGGAGGCCGCCGCCGAGGGCGCCGACCTGGTCGGGATCGAGTCTTTCGACGCGCCCGAGCTCGACGATGCGTTCGGCGCCCTCACCACGCGCATGGTCGGCGTGGACGGACAGCCCTACTGCTTCCGGATCGAGTTCGACTTCTACGGCCGGCACAGCGTCGACGGCGTCACCGTCTTCGGCACCACGACCGGGGTGCAGGACGTCGAGTGCGACGCGTCGACGCCGAGCGTCACTGCGCCGCCCGACACGCGCGAGGCCGTCGTGCCGGCCGCGAACGCGGAGGAGGCCGCGGTCGAGGTGCTGACCGCGCTGCCCGAGGACCCGGGCACGATCGAGGACATCGCCGCCGCGATCAGCGAGCGTCTGGCGGCTCCGACGGGACCTCGGGAGGTGGCCGCACAGCCGACGGTCGTGCTGCGGGGCACGGACGTCGGAGTGGCGATGGGGCACGCCGAGGACTGCGTCCTCGTCAAGCGCGAGGCGGGCGCCGTCACCCGCGTCGTCGTGGCGCCGGTGCTGCTCCAGCCGGGCGAGCTCGGCTGCACCGCCGACACGGCTCTGAGCCCGGCCGAGTCGCTGCGCCCACCGCACTGACCCGACATCCAGACGTCGAGCGCGACGCGGCGTCAGCGCGACACGCGTCGGCCGGCCCGCCGGTTCTCGATCGCGAGGATCGCGGCGGCGAGGAGCGCGCCGAGGACGGCGCCGATGGTGTTCATCAACCAGTCGTTGGTGTCGCAGGAGCGGCCGATCGCCGGGACGCTCGCCTGGACCAGCTCGATCAGGGCGGACAGGCCGGAGACGGCGGCGGCGACGAGCACCGGGCGGCCGACCGCCACCGCGAGCAGCAGGGCCCCGGGGAGCAGGAGGGCGATGTTCGCGAGGGTGTCGATGCCGTCGAACGGCACCGAGAACTGCACGGTGCAGAAGACCGGCGGCGTGCCGTCCGGCGGGTACATCGTCAGCGCGATGCCCGCGAGGAAGGCCAGCGCGGCGAGGACGAGGAGGGTCCTCCTCGCGCCGCGCCGGTGCAGCAGCCAGGCGAGCGCCGTGACCAGCGCGACCGCGATCCAGAAGCCGATCGGCACGAGCGCGGCGTGCTCGACGAGGAAGGTGCTGATCATGGCGCTCTGCTCTCGGGTGGCGGGGTGGCGGGATCGGTATCAGCGGGCGGAGGGACGGATGCGCGATCACCGACGGCGTCGACGTACGGGGGAGACGTCCGCGCAGCCCGAATCGAGCCCTCGGCGGAGGCAGGCCCCGGAGGTCGGCCCCGGAGACCGGTCCCGGGGGTCAGCTGCGGAGCGGAGAGCCCACGACGTCGAAGCGGTGGCCGCCGAAGGCGCCGCTGAGCAGCGGGCGCGCCCACGCGATCGCGGCCTGGACCTGGGGGAGTGCCAGCGAAGACCGGTGCGCCTCGGCGCTCTCCCACAGCTCGACGACGAAGACGGTGTCGGGCTGCTCGTCGTCCACGCCGACCTCGTAGGCCAGGCAGCCGGCGTCGACGAGGGCGCCGTTGTGCTCGATGAGGAGGGCGACGAGCTCGTCCCGTCTGCCGGGTGCGGCCCCCAGGGTGCCGACGTTCGCGAAGGTCATGCCGCGAGGCTACCGGTGCCGGCGCCTCCGCTCCTCGCCTCGATCCTCCGCGCCGGTGCTCGGCGGCCGGCTCCGGCGGCGGCCGTCGCGACCGCGGCGACGGCGAAGGCGACCGTGGCGCCGGCCCCTCCGAGCAGCGCTCCCGGCCCCACGGCGCCCACAGCCTGGCCCGCGATGAGCACCACGAAGAGCAGTGCCGTGCCGGTCGCCGCGCGGTACGGGTCGAGGGCGGTGGTCCAGGCGATGAGCGCTCCGGTTCCGGCGGTGCAGCCCCAGCCGAAGAGGAGGCACGCCAGGAGGGCGAGCGGCGAGGAGGCCGTGAGCGCCAGGCCGAGGGTCCCGACGGCGGCCGTCGCCGTGGTGATCGTCCAGGCCGTGCGCGGCGGCAGGGCGCTGGTCCAGCGGGCGGTGGCGATCGCGACGGTGCCGCCGATCCCGAGGACGATCCACGCGACGACCGACTCCGCGGTGCTGCTCCCGCCCTCGACCAGCAGGGTCCTGCCGAAGTTCCAGACTCCGGCGGATCCGGCGCCCAGCAGCGCCGCCGCCAGGATCGCCCCGCGATGTGCGCGCAGCCAGGCCGTGGAGAGAGCGGTCGGGGTCTCGCGGCGCGGGGTGGCGCCGTCGAGAGCGGCGACGGCGAGGGCGGCCGCGACCACGACGACCGCCGCGACGACCCACAGGGCGCGCCAGCCCGGGAGCAGCGTCAGGGCGAGGGCACCCGCTCCGACCAGCCCGGGGCCCGTCCCGGAGTTCACGATCGTCTGCGCTCGCGCCTGCCGTCCCGGGCGGACGCCCGTCGGAGCACGTCGACCAGTGCGGGGGAGGCGAGGCCTGCGCCGACGGAGCTCATGACGGCGGCGATCGCGAAGGGGACGAACTCCTGGCTGAGCGCCATCCCGAGCGACCCGGCGCCCGCCGTCGCACCGGCGGCCAGCACGAGGACGCGGGCCGCGCGGGAGGCGAGCACGAAGCCCGCGACGGCGCCGAGGCAGTAGGCGAGGGAGGCGCCGGCCGAGACACCGCCCGCCGTGGCCGCGTCGAAGCCCAGCTCGGAGCGCATCTCCGGCAGCAGGAGACCGTAGGCGAAGCGCACGAGACCGTAGGTCGCCGCGATGAGCCCGGTGGCGGCGAGGACGAGGGGGACCGGGGACGAGAACGAAAACGTGCGTTTCATATACAGAGTCTAGGCTGGAGGCATGTCCACTCCACTCCGAGCCGCGTCGATCAGACCTCGTACCGAGGCGAAGCTGCTCGACGCGGCCGAGGAGCTCTTCTTCAGCCGCGGGATCGCCGCGACCCCGATCGACGCCGTGCTGGCGCTGGCCGGCGTCTCGGCCGCCACCCTCTACCGCGGCTACTCCAGCAAGGAGGCGCTGGTCGCCGCCGCCCTCGCCCGTCGGCAGATGGCCTGGCTCGAGACCTGGGACGCCGAGATCGCGCGGGCGGACTCGGACCGGGAGCGGCTGCTGGCCGTGCTCCCCGCACTCGAGCGCTTCCGGGAGCGGCCGCACGGCGCCCGCTGGTGCGCGTTCCTGGCGTCGTCCGCGGAGTACCTCGACCCGCCGGCCGAGCTCGCCGACGCGGTCCGCGCCGATACGGAGTCACTGCGCGGACGGCTGACCGAGCTCGCCGCACCGCTGGTGGGGGAGGAGGCGCCGCAGCTCGCGGAGGAGCTCCTGCTCGTCGTGACCGGCGAGCTCGCCATGCGGCTGCGCGGCGGCCCGCTCGGCGAGACGAGCACGGCCGGGCGCGTGGCGGACGCGGTGGTGAGTGCGCACCTGCAGGATCAGGGCCTGCGGGCGGAGCGGTAGCGGCACGGAGGGCGTCGCCGCCGTCGGGGTCGACGCAGCTGCCGAGGACGCCGGCACTGGCGACCGCGACTGCCGAGCAGCGAGGCGTCGACGACAATCACACGCTTCCGGAACAAGATCAAACTGACATGATCTCGATCATCGCCCAAAAATGGCACTCGGCCCTCCTCAGCGCGAGCCTGCAGCCCCTCATCCGCATGCCGCCCGATCACCGACGTCTACGAGTGGACGACGAAACCAGGCGACGAGACGGCCGGAGACATCCTGGCCTCGAGCGATTTCCCGCTGATGGCCAAAAGCTTGCAGGGCGCAACGCGGTTGGAGCACCGGGAGCGCGGGTCGGTGTACTCCACTGCCCGGCGCATGGCGTCCTGCTTGAAGGACTCCGGCACCCGCCAGTGGGTGAACCGCACCGGCGAGAACGACACCCGGCCGGAGTTCGACCCGGCAGCCTTCGTGCGCTCCACCGGGACGCTCTACAGCCTGTCCAAGGAGGGCGCCGGCAGCGCCGGCCCCCTCGTCCTCGCCCTCACCGCGGCGACCGTCGAAGCCGCGGAAGAGCTGGCGGCCGTCTCGCCGGGAGGTCGGATGCAGACACCGATGCTCGGCGTGCTCGACGAGGCAGCGAACGTCTGCCGCTGGCGGGACCTCCCCGACCTCTACAGCCACTACGGCTCCCGAGGCATCCCCATCATGTCTGTGTTCCAGTCCTGGTCGCAGGGCGTCAGCGTGTTCGGACGGGAGGGCATGGACAAGCTCTGGTCGGCCGCGAACGCGAAGATCTACGCCGGCGGAATCTCCGAGACGGGCTTCCTGCGGATGGTGTCCGAGCTGATCGGCACCTACGACCGCGAGACGACCTCCGCGAGCATCAACAAGGGCGTGCGCTCCACCACCAGCGCGTTGAAGCGGGAACTGATCCTCGACGTCGCCGAGCTCGCGAACCTCCCCACACCGAAAAAGCGACGCAAGATCGGGAGGGCGATCCTCATGTCCTCCGGCTCCCGCGCCGCCATCCTGCGCCCCGTCCCATGGTTCGACGGCCCCAAGCCGCTCGTCGCCGCAATCAACGCTTCCCTCGCGAACCACAGACCAGGTCCAGCGCCACCGCTGACGCCCACGCCGTCCACCGAGCAGGGGCACGACCTCACGCCGGCGACTCACGCATGAGCGACTACGACGACGACGACCCGTTCGGCGCCGACGAGCCCACCACCGCAGCGGTGAGCGTCGACGTCGACGCGGGGGAGCAGCCGACAACGCACTTCGGATCCGCGGATGAGTTCGTGCGCAAGCAGCTCATTGGCACCTACCGGCGCCGAGTCATGGCGCAGGGCTCCGGCGGCGGTTCGCGGTGGAAAGCAGCCTGGTGGGAGTCCAAGGAAGCGCAGCAGCGCATCGAAGCCCTGTGGCGGGCGTGGGAGGCCGCACGCGCCGACCCGAAAGCCGGGATGAGCGCGTGGTGGATCAACCACTGCGACCCGCACATGAGCGTCCTACTCTCCCCAGACGGGCCCTTCGCGGACTCCACCGACGAGAACCGCATCGGGGAGGCGCTGCCCTACGAACCACCGGTCGAGGGTGCGTTCCCACCCGACCTACAACCGCCGCTGTACACGCAGCGTCCGCGCAATGAGCACCGGTGATTTGGAGGAGGCGGCACGATTCCGGCCGTGATTGCCGGGCTGGCGATCGCGACGCACCACCCGGTACCGAGAGACCCTCGAAGCAGCGGGAACATCGGTAATAGGCATCCCCGGAGCGGAAGACGCCACATTCCCCGGCGCGCTACGTGCCGCCGTGGACTCCGGAGTCACGGCCGTCATGGCCGGTGACGACCCGACCGCGGTCAGTGCTCTGGAAGTACTCGCCACCTCGGGAATCTTGAGTCCTCAAGCCGTCTCTGTCACCGGGTTCGACGGAGTTGGCGTGTACCGGTCGCCACTTTTCGGCCTCGCAACTATGCGCCAACCCGTGGAGGCGATGGCGATAGCAGCGACCGACATCATGATGCGCCGCTTGGACAACACCCAGACCGAGCCCGCGCACGAGGTATTCCGAGGAGAATACGTGCCCGGAACCACCCTCGGATTGCTACAAGCTGAGCACGCACTTAATTCGAGCGCCTGAAGTACTTTCGCTCAGGGTCTTCGGTCCGAAGACATCGAGAATCGTCGTTGCAACTTTCTTGAACGAGATGTAGCCCGCGGCGCGACCTGCGGTCGATTCGAAGCTTCCAGCCTGTGTCCTGTGATCGGGCCCAACGGGTGATGAGTGCGTACGATCCGAGGGCGCGACTGGTCCGATCGCGGTGGGCATGCTCGCGCAGGGTGAGTGCGCGAGCGGACGGGAGACGACCTTGCTCGTACTGGTCATCTCAGCAAGCAGCGCCGAAGCGTAGCTGTCAGCCGCCTCATCCGCAGGTAGTGATCGGCTTGCTCGGGAACGCTTCTGCGCTTGAAACCCGGCTCTCGGACGGAGAACGGAGCCGTGTTAGAGCTCGGCCCGTGTTGGGGGATCGGCGCCTGCTCGGGATGTTGTCACGCCCGCGACGCAAGCGGCCCACCGCCCGATCGCGCGCAACGACGGTTCATCGAGCAGCATCCCCTGCGGCGCGCCCAGCCCCTGCCGGAAGGCCTCGTCGAGGATCGCTCCCATCGCGGAGTCGCCCGCGCCGATCGTGTCCGCGACCACGATCCTCGCGGCGGACACCGTGACGCGCGCAACGGAGGAGGCGAGCAACAGCCCCTCGCCTCCACGCGTGATCACCGCGAGCTGCGCGCCGAGTGCGAGCAGCCGGGTCAGCACTTCGTCGAGCTGCATTGTCGGGTAGAGCCACTCGGAGTCCTCGTCACTGAGCTTGACGATCTCGCAGGTCGCCGCGACCCGCTCGAAGCGCGCGAGTGCCTCCCGGTGTTCTCCAACAAGGGCCGGGCGGATGTTCGCGTCGACACTCGCGGTGACTCCGGCCGGCAGCCCCTCGAGTAGCTCGAGCACGGCGGAGCCGCCCGGCTCGAGGTAGAGAGCGATGGAGCCGGTGTGCACGTGGGTGGCGTCGCTCGGATCGGCTGTAGGCGGGTTCCACGAGAGGTCGAAGACATACTCGGCCGAGCCGTCCTCACGCAGCACGGCGCGAGCGGTCGAAGTGCGTGGCGCGTCACCGTGGATTACATCCACCCCGGAGGCGCCGAGGTGCTCGGCAATGCGCCGGCCGCGGTCATCATCGGCGATGTCGGTCACTAGGGACACGTTGCGGCCCAGACGGGCGAGGGTGAGAGCGACGTTGGCGGGGGAGCCGCCGACGTATTCCTTGCTCGCGCCGTCCCTCTCGACAATGTCAATCAGAGCTTCACCGATGACCAGGATGTGGGGAGCCACGCTATTAGGGCGCTGTTTCTCGATAGCCGGCTGATGCCCTGTCGTGGTCATTCTTCCCTCCGGGGCTTGTGTCTTCGAGATGGTGTTGTTCGACGCGCGACAGCGCCTGCGCCGATAGAGCCGTGGGTGGTGGCTTATTGGTGTAGGCACGGTTGCTGCTGGGTTGGTGTTCTCAGCGGCGCTTGTAGAGCTGCTGTCGGCGGAGGTGGTCGACGGCGACGGCGCAGACGAGGATGGCGCCGACGACGATGTTGTTGAACTGGGGTGGGATGCGGGACACGATGAGCGCGTTGTCGATGAGGGAGAGCAGGACGGCGCCGATGGCGACGCCGGTGATGTTCCCGAGTCCTCCGAGCAGGCTCACGCCTCCGATGAGGACGGCGGTGACGACGACGAGTGTGGTCGCGGAGCCGCCTGCTTCGACTTGCCCGGCGCCCACTCGTGCGGAGTAGAGCAGGCCGGCGATGCCGCCGGTGACTGCTGCGATGGCGTAGAGCGCGAGGTCGAGCTTCTTGACGTGAAGTCCGTTGGCGACGGCTGCTGCTCGGTTGCCGCCGAGGGCGCGGATGTTGACACCGAATCGGGTGTGTTCGAGAGCGAACCAGGTGACGATGCCGACGAGGACGGCGATCCAGATGATGTTGGGGATGCCGATGAAGTAGCCCTGTCCGAGACGGACGAACTCAGGAGGGAGGGGGAGGACGTCGAGGCCGCCGGTGATGAGGGAGTTGGCGCCGAGGACGACGAAGAAGACTCCGAGGGTGGCGATGATCGGCGGGACATGCCAGTAGGTGATGATCAGGTGGTTGAGCACGCCGACGAGGGCGGCGATGACGAGGGCGGCGAGGATCGCGAGGGGGATCGGAACACCGATCTTCATCAGCGACGTGCCGGTGAGGGCGCTCAGCGTGAAGATCGCGCCGACGGAGAAGTCCAGTCCTCCGCCAATGATGAGCAGCGCCGCGCCGCAGGCCATGACGAAGTAGATCACGGAGCTGCGGAGGATCTCCGTAATGTTGTCGCCGGTCAGGAACGCCGGGTTGATCAGTGTCGCCGCGATGACGATGACGGCGACGACACCGAGCAGGGAGGCTTCTTGGCGGACTAGAAGCGAGGGGATCCGGCGTGCTGCTTTCGCGGTCACGACGGGAGCGGGGGCGGTCGAGGTGATCTGTGTCATGACTTCTCCTTCGATGCGGCAGCCGCAGCGCCGCGGGGGATCGCGCCGGTGATCATCCCGATGATCTCGTCGCGAGTCGTTTCGGCGGTGCGACGCGTGCCCACGCTGTTCCCCAGCCGGAGCACGGTGATGCGGTCGGAGTGCTGGAAGACGAAGTCGAGGTCGTGGCTGATGACGATGACGGCCTTGCCTGCAGCGCGGAGTTCGTCGAGCATCCGTCCGACCTGAGCTGTCTCCTGCACT
This sequence comes from Rathayibacter sp. VKM Ac-2926, assembly GCF_022815565.1. NCBI lineage: Bacteria > Bacillati > Actinomycetota > Actinomycetes > Micrococcales > Microbacteriaceae > Rathayibacter > Rathayibacter sp. VKM Ac-2926. The sequence continues at coordinate 28,658 of NZ_JALGRS010000005.1, forward strand.
CCGAGGGCGGCGGTCGGTTCGTCGAGCAGGATGGTGGGGGTGTCCATGCGGACGGCGCGCGCGATGGCGACGACCTGACGCTGGCCGCCGGAGAGCAGCCCCACGGGGGTCTTCACATCACCCACACGCACGTTGAGGTCGGTGAGCACCTTGGCGGCGTCTCGGTCCATGCGCTTGCGGTCGAGGAGCATTCCGAAGCGCTTGGGGAGGTTTCCGAGCGCCATGTTGGTGGAGATGTCGAGGCATTCGACGAGGGCGAGGTCCTGGTAGACGACGGCGATCCCCTTTTCGAGGGTGCTGGCGCCGTGGCCTTCGACGATGTCGCCGTTGATCAGGATGTCTCCGCCATCGCCTCGGTGGATTCCGGTGATGATCTTGATGGTGGTGGACTTTCCGGCGCCGTTGTCGCCGACGATGGCGTGAATCTCGCCCGGGTAGGCGGCGAGGTCGACGTGCTCGAGGGCGGCGACGGATCCGAAGAACTTGCGGATGCCTCGGAGTTCGAGGGCGGCGGTGTCGGTCACGACCAGCCCTTCTCGACGTACTCGGCGTAGTCGTCCTTCGTGGCCATCCGGGTGCCCATGTCGATGAGGGTGGCGTCGCCGCCGGCAGCGGTTCCGCTCTCGAGGCGGTCGGCGACGGCGTCGAGCGCGTCCTTGCCGCCATCGCAGAGCGCCTGGAGCAGGAAGCGGTACTCGGTTCCGTTCTCGATGGCTTCCTTGCCGCCGTTATCGGGGCCGTTGCCGATGAAGGAGACCTTCCCGGTGAGTCCCTTGGACTCGATGGCGGAGATGCCGCCCTGAGTGGCGGTGCCCATATTGGTGACGATGACGTTCACCTCGGGGTGCGCAGTGAGAAGGGCATTGGTCTGAGCGAGGGCCTTGGCGGAGTCATCGCCGGTGTACACCTCGCCGACGATCTCGATGTCGTCGGAGTCGGCGACGGCGGCTTTGACGCCGTCCATGAAGAGCTTGCCGATTCCGGTGTCGGCGCTCGTGACGATTCCGAGCTTCTTGTCGCCGGGGAGCTTCTCGACCTCGTCGATGTAGACCTTGCCGAGCTCGGTCCAGTTGATGCCGACGTTGATGTCGGCGCCGCTGCCCTCCGCGCCGTCTCCGTACATGGTGGCGGTGACGATCCCCGCGTCGCGGGCCTGCTGGAGCAGAGGACCGAAGGCGTCGCTGGCCGGGAGCGTGATGATGCCCGACTTCTTGTTCGCGATGGCGCCCTGGATCTGCTCGATCATCGTGGTCGGGTCCATGGCCTGCCCGGTGGGCCCGGTCTCCGTGAAGTCGACTCCGCGTTCTTTGGCCTGGTCGGCCATGCAGTCGCCGATCACGCGCCAGGCCGGGTAGTTGGGCAGCGGGTTGACGAACTGAACGCTGACGGCGTCGCTGCCGGCGTTGTCGGTCGTGTCGCTGGACGCGCCGATCGGTCCGTCGCTGCAAGCGCTGAGGGACACTGCGAGGGCGGCGGTGCCCACGAGCGCGATCATGCGGCTGGTGCGGTTCATGATGATGCCTTTCTAGAAGCGGAAAGAGAAGGGAGAAGAGGGAGTCAGCGGTTGGGGGTGGCGGCCGGGAGAAGTGGAGCACCCTGTCGGCGGAAGTGGTCGAGCGAGAAGGTGTACGCCGCTCGGAAGGTGGGGTCATCGCCGAGCGTGCTGAACCAGTCGGGACGATCTAGGAATGACCCGGAGACGACTCGTTCGTCGAGGAGTCCTTGCTCAACGTCTCCCGCTTGGCGGTCCTTGAGGGGCTGAGTGGAGCGGCGGCTCTGGTCAGCAGTTGCAACCCAGCTGGCGATGACAGCGGCCGTGGCGGGCGCTATCCGATTCTGATGGAGGAGATCCTGAGCGATCGGGACGACGAATTTGGGGATGCGGTCGCTGGCATCGGTAGCGAGGCGCTCGAGCGTGTCGCGGATTGCGGGGTTGGAGAACCGCTGCTGGAGCAGGGCACGGTAATCGTGCAAGTCGATTCCCTCGACGGGTGGCACTGTGCTTTGCGCCTCCGTCATGAAGACGTCCACGAAGGTTGCGACTGTGACGTCGGCCATCGCTTCGTGCACGAAGGTGTAGCCGTTCAGGAGACCGATGTACGCGAGCGCCTGGTGGGACCCGTTGAGCATTCGGAGCTTCATCGTCTCGAACGGTGCGACGTCCTCGACGAGCTGCGCCCCGACGTTCTCCCAGTGGGGACGGCCGGTCGGAAAGTTCTCTTCGATCACCCACTGGGTGAAGTCTTCGCTGATGACCGGCCACGCGTCCTCATACCCGGTGGTCGCGCGGACCCACTCCCGATCCGCGTCAGTCGTGACGGGGGTGATGCGATCGACCATGCTTCCGGGGAATGCGGTGGTCTCCTCGACCCAGTCGGCCAGATCAAGGTCGGTCATTCTGATAAAGGATGCGAGTGCTTCGCGCGCCATGTCGCCGTTGTTCTGGATGTTGTCACAGGACATGACAGTGAACGGCTCTACGCCCGCGCGTCGCCGACGGCGCAGAGCGGCGGCGAGATAACCGAAGACGGTCATTGGCTGCTCGCTCCGCCACGTGTCGGCGCGCATCGTGCTGTTGCTGGTATCGAACCGTCCGGTGGTGTCGGAGAGGTTGTAGCCACCTTCGGTAATGGTCAGCGACACGATGCGAGTAGAAGGGTCGGCGAGCAATTCGATGAGCGCGGCGGGGTCATCAGGGCCGTAGAGGTAGCCGGAGATGGACGCGACGCGGTGCACCTCATCGGTGCCGTCGGCGGCACGCTCGACGAGGGTGTAGGTGTAGTCCTGGGCCTGGAGGGCGTCGCGCATGCGGACGTCTCCGGGAAGCAGCCCGGCTCCGACGATGGTCCATTCGAGGTCGTGGCCTTGCTGGTGCAGCTCGTGAAGATACTTGGCTTGATGGGAACGGTGGAAATTGCCCACACCGAAGTGGACGATGTGCGAGGTGGTCATGGCGGTGTCCTTTCGGCCAGGTCAGCGCGTCGGCGCCGGCAGCAGGGGAGAGGGGGCTCCGGTGCTGGCGATCGTGATCGCGAAGGCGGTGTAGGCGCGTCTGAGGGCTCTCGTCGCCGCGGGAATGCGGGGGACCATCTGCTGGAAGCCGTGAGTGAGCCCGGGATTGGGCAGGTAAGTGGTCGGCACTTCGGCGGCGATGAGGCGTGAGGCGAGTTCGCGGTCTTCATCGCGAAGCGGGTCAAAATCCGCGCTGACCACGACCGCCGGCGGGAGCCCTTCGAGCTCCGCGAAGCGGGGGGCCGCGCTGGGATGACGGCGGTGCTCATCCAAGGGCACGTACAAGTCCCAGAATCCGCGCATGGCATCGGCTGTCAGAAGGTAGTCGGCACCGTTGTCGGTATAGGAGAGGTTGTCGAACGCCGTCGGATCCACCACGGGGTAGAGCAGGAGCATCGACGACACGATGCTCTCGGTCTTCAGGGCGATCGCGGCACCGAGGGCAAGGTTTCCCCCGGCACTGTCTCCGGCGAGGGAGAGTGATCGGTGAGGACCCCGTTGCAGCTCACGGAGGACGGCGATGCAGTCCTCGATGGCCGCCGGAAACGGGTGCTCAGGCGTCCGGCGGTAGTCGATCGCGACGACGGGAAGCCTGAGGTGCGCGGCGAGCCGGCGAACATCCGGGTCGTACGAATCGACGTCACCGGCGAGCCAGCCACCTCCATGGAGGTACACCACGAGGTCGTTGTTGGCCTGTCGCTCATCGCCGTACCAGCGAACGCGCACTCCAGCGACGGAATCCTCTCGCGTCGGAACACGGTCGAGTTCGGGCTCAATGTCGCCCCGCATCCACGAGTGGAGGCGAGCCTCCCTGGTCCTGATCTGATCTGCCGTCGCAGCGGGATCGATGTTCAGGATGGCGGGTGCGTCGGCGATCAGAGTCACGACGTCGGGATCGACGGGGGCGCGAGAGGTCATCATTGTCCTTCCGGGGCCGAAACGAAGCGTGGCCGCAGCTGTAGAGCGATGCTGCGCCTACGGGATTCGAGACGACTTGAGGTGTGCCACCGACGTTACGGTTGCCACCCAAATCCCCTGACCGCCATTTGGCTGTCTTCACGGCACGAAACTCGCCGTTTGTCGATTCAGGTGCGAAGAGCCCATCGGAGTGCGGTGATCTGGTCTGCCAGGGCGCGCTTTCCTACGTTGGTCATCCGGTAGCCGTCGAAGCCGTGGATGGTGCCCGGGTACTGCATGATCCCGACGGGGACGCCGGTGGCCATCAGCCGCTGCGCGTAGGCGTAGCCCTCGTCGCGGAGGGGATCGTATTCCGCAACCCAGATGGACGCGGGCGGCGCACCGGCGACGTCATCAGTGAGAGCCGCAGCAGCCCGATGGTCTACCGGCACCGCGGAGTCACCCAAGTAGAGCTCCCACATCAGGAGGTTCTGCTCCCGGTTCCAGCCCGGCGTGGTCGTGAATCGATGCATCGAAGCGGTCTCACTCCGGCAGTCCAGCACAGGATTCACAAGGAGCTGATGGACAAGGGAGGGTGCTTCGTCGGTGCGCGAGGCCAGGGCGATGGAGGCCGCGATCGCACCCCCAGCACTATTACCTCCGACGCTCAACCGCCGGCTGTCGATTCCGAGCGAAGTCGCTTCGTCGTGCATCCACCAGAGCGCATCGACGCAGTCGTGGAACGCTGCCGGGAAGGGATGCTCGGGTGCTAGTCGATAGTCGATGGAAACGACCGTGCAGTGCGCATCTCGCGCGTAGTAGGCGCAACGGTCGTCCTCCGTGTCCAATCCGCCGAGGACGAAACCGCCACCGTGGATGTACAGAACGGCCGGCAGAACCCCGATCTGTTCGGGGCGGTAGATCCGGGCGGCGACAGTTGAACCATCGCGACGCGGAACGAGTACATCCTCGGTGACCACACCCTCGACAGTCCGCCTGCCTTGAGCGACGAGCTCTTGCTCGAAACGGCGCGATCCCTCAACGTCGGTGAAGTCGAAGCTGGGGATCATCACGCTGATCGCAGCCAGCTCAGGATCAAGGCGCAAGGGGAGTCCGTCGACAGTCACTCCGCCATCATCCCGCTCGCCACCCGCTACGCAGACCGCCAATTGGCAGATGTCATCGTTGTGACCAGACGGATGGCGGTCACAGGGCGATCCTGCTCGTAGGATCAGAGCATGCAGGGCCTCATGGTGAAGCTGCTCAACGTCGACACTCCCGGAGAGCGTGCGCTTCGTGTCGTCGCATACTTCGACCAGCTGGCCTCCAACAACCCGGACCTTGACGCCGTGGTACGAGCGACAGCAGTTCTCGCCGACTGTCCCGCAGGAGTAGAGCTCCCCTCTCGAGGACTATCGACCCGGTACTCCAGCGACGGCGCACTGTTGGCGGGATCGGCAGCTCACGTCTCGCAGCACGCGAACGTCGATGCGGGCAGCAACGAACACGGCACCCTCTGGTTGGAACGAGGCGACACCCGTCACGAGCTCGACGAGTTCATCCTCGAGCGCTTCGCGTTGACTGTCACGGCTGTCCTAGCGCGCCAACGTCCCTCAGGTGGGGTAGACGCCGCATCAGGGCTTTCAGACCCGGCCCTCGCGCAACTCCTCGTTAACGCAAGGAGCACAGAGGCGGAAAGGTCTCGCGCTGCACGCCTTATCGGGTTACAACCAGCGACTTCTATCCAACTCATCGCGGTCGAGTCAGAAGGATCAACGCTGGATGAACCCGCCACCCGTTTTCTCCGTACTGCTTGGCAGCGGCCGGTGCACATCGCACCACTGTCGAAGCACCTCTCGCTGGTGATCGCTGTCGGCTCGGAACCCGTCGACTGGACAGCCGCGCACGGCATCACCGGGCGAGCGGCGAGCGGACCCATCGTCGGCATTCTCGACGCACCACGATCCTGGGTCATCGCACGCGACACGCTCCGCTTCGCCGGCGCCACCTCATCATGGCCGCGACTACTCGATTCCGACACACTCGGAGCCCTACGCCTGGTCAGCTCTCTCGACCCCGCGGTCGTAGCGGAACAGCCCGACGTGATTCACCTCGAACGACTGGCATCAGGGCCACACGGGGCAGAGGCAATCGACATCCTCGACCACTACCTCCATGCAGACTCTCTGAGATCAGCAGCGCGTGCCGCCAACTTCCACCACAGCAGCATGCAGGGCCGCATCACTCGCCTTGGCCAAGCTCTACAAGTTGATCTTCGATCGCCCGCAGGCCGCGAGCGCATGGCCGTCGCCATGCTGATCTGGAGACTCTTCCGAAGCCACAACGGCTGACTCGGCCTTTCGACCTTCCGGCAGCCCATCGAAGAGGTGGGGCGAACCGCTGTCGACTTGCTCGTCGGTCGCCTGGAAGATCGAACGAGCGAGGACCGCTTCGTGGCGTTGCGCGGCTGCGCGCCCCCATCGAGGCGCGCGGCACAGGTAATGCCCTGCCGTTCAGCAGCATGTCGTCGAAACCGCCCGAAGCGAACCCGTCCCGCGATCCCACAACTCAAACCTGACATAATGTGCATTATCGGATGTTGCACAGCGAGCGGCCGGGAGTGTCAATCGTCGGCTGCCGTCTCGCATTCGAGGGCTTCCGCAAGCCGTAGGCGTCGACCGGATGATCGAAACTGCGCAGCAGGCTACGAACGACCACCGACATGGGCGGTCCGCGAGGGCCGCTGCCGGCCGAGCGGTCGGCTCTCCTCGCGCTCGAGCGGGGCCCGGGGTAGCGTGCCCCATGCCCACTCCGCCCCGTGTCCTCCGCCGCCTCGGCAGCGTCTCGCTCTCCGTCGCGAACCGCGCCGAGACCGGGCTGCGCGATCGCCTCTCCGCTCGGGCCCGGAAGCAGGGCTGGTCCCCCGCGCTGCTCCCCTTCTCCGGCTACGCGAGCGCGGGAACGGCGCGGGTCCTGGCGCGGGTCGTCCTCGCCCCGGCCGCGGTGGAGCCGTCCGCGCGGCGGGGACTGCGCGCCTGGCACCGCCTGCTCACCCTCGAGCGCCCCGGAGTGCCGGTGCGGATCGAGTTCGCGGGCGCGAGCGCCACGGGGACGAGCGACGGCGCGGGGATCGTCGACGCGCGATTCGCCGTGCCCGACGGTCTCGAGCCCGGGCCGGCGGAGGCCCTGCTGCACGTCGCCGGTCGCGCTCCCGTTCCGGTGACGGTGCACGTCGTCACCTCGGAGCCGGCCCGCGGGGTCGTCTGCGACGTGGACGACACGGTGTGGGTGACCGGGATCTCGCATCCGGCGCGCGCGGCCTGGCGGACCTTCTCGACGACGAGCGCCACCCGGCGGTCGGTGCCGGGGATGGCGGAGCTGCTGCGGGAGGCGATCGCCGGGCAGGACGGGACCGCCGTCGTCTACGTCAGCAACGGGCCGTGGAATCTGGCGGGCGTCGTCTCGCGGTTCCTCGCCCGGCGCGGCTTCCCCACCGGACCGGTTCTGATGACCGACTGGGGCACGAGCCCGCGGCGGTGGTTCCGCGACGGCGAGGAGCACAAGCGGGACTGCCTCGCCCGCCTGCGCGAGGACCTCCCCCAGCTCTCCTGGGTCCTCGTCGGCGACGACGGCGAGCACGACCCGCGGCTCTACAGCGACTTCGCCCGCCGCCACCCGGACGCCGTCGCCGCGATCGCCCTCCGCCGGGTCGCACCGGCCCGTCCCGGAGCGGCGCCCGACGTCGACGACGTCGCCGGCGTCCCCGTCGTGCGCGGCGTCGACGGCGACGCCCTCCGACCCCTCCTGCAGGAGGCGCTCGGCCGCTCCCGTCGCTGACGCGCCTCCGGGCTCCTCGCCCCGGCGCCGGGGACGCAGCGAGTCCTCGGCCGCCCCCGGAAGGGGCCGGTCGGCGAGGCCGCGCGCAGGAGGCGGCCCGCCGTCCCGCCCGTAGAATCGCGGCCGTGCACTCCCCCGTCCTGACGACCGTCTTCCAGCCGATCGTCGACCTCACCACCCGTCGGCCGGCGGCGTACGAGGCGCTGACACGGGTCCAGGGGGCCGGCGGGGACGCCTTCCCGTTCGAGCTCCTCGAGGCGGCGCAGGCCGACGGCCGGATCGCCGAGTTCGACGGCGCCTGCTGGCGGAGCGCCTTCGGCTCCGCGACCGCGGCGGGCCTCACGACTCCGCACGCGCTCTTCGTGAACGTGGAGGCGGAGTCGCTGCGCGGGGGCCTCCTCGAGCAGATCGCCTCCCCCGCGCCGATCGTCCTGGAGGTGACCGAGCGCGCCCTCCTGGCCTCGCCCGGCGGCCTGCTCGCGGTGATCGAGGAGGCGCGCCGGGCCGGCCACGCGATCGCCATCGACGATCTCGGGACCGACCCCGCCTCCCTCGCCCTGCTGCCGCTGATCGATCCCGACGTGATCAAGATCGACATGCGCATCATCCAGGGGCACGCGGACACCGACGCCGCCCGGATCATGAGCACCGTGAACACGCTGGCGGCGGCGCGCGACGTGGTCGTCGTGGCGGAGGGCATCGAGACCGAGGAGCATCTGCTCACCGCACGGGCGATCGGCGCGACGCACGGGCAGGGCTGGCTCCTCGGCCGGCCGTCCCCGGTCGTCCCGGCGGCGCCCTCCGCCTCGCTCCTCCGGCACGTCGTCGGGCCCGCGGCGGACGAGGCGGGCGCGGGGACGCCCTTCGAGATCGTGGCCTCCGTGCTGCCCAGCCGCCGCTCCTCCCGCGATCTGCTCCTGCAGATGAGCCACTTCCTCGAGGCGCGTGCGCGGGCGAGCGGCGACTCCGCGATCCTCCTCTCGACCTTCCAGCAGGGGTCGAACCTCACGCCGCGCACCGCCGTCCGCTACGCGGCGCTGGCCGAGGAGTGCGCTCTGGTCTTCGCCTTCGCGGCGGGAGCGCCGGACTCCCTCTCCCCCGCGATCCGGGTGCAGGAGATCGACGAGGACGAGCCGCTCGCGGCGGAGTGGGACGTCGTCGTCCTGACCGTCGACTTCGCCGCGACCCTCGTCGCACGGGAGGTCGATCCGGCTCGGCACGCGGCCGGGCTCTACGACTTCGTGCTCACCCACGACCGCGGGCTCGCCATCGACGTCGCGCGCCACCTGCTCCAGCGGACGACCCGGAGCGCCTGACGCGGGACGCCGCCGCCGACCGCGCCCGCTGATCGCGCCCCCTGACCACGCGAACAGCGCAGCACTACCAGGTCCGAGCGGCTTCCGGAGCACCTTGTGGGCGAGTCCTCGTCCCGGCACTCTCGTGCCGAGACGGACTGTTCGTCACCGAGAGGGAGTCATGGACGACGAGACCCTGCTGGGCATCCTGCTGCGCGGGCGGCCCGCGACGCTCGAGGACGCGGTGCTCGCGACCCACCTCGAGCCCGCGCAGGTCGCGGCGGCCGTGCAGCGGCTCCGCGACCGCGGACTCATCGGCGGCGCGGGCGACCTGCTGGCGTATCCCCCGCCCGCGGACTGGGCGAACGAGGCCGTCTCGGTGCACACCCGCCGGGTCCGGGTCGCGGCCGAGGACGCCATGTCCGGCATCGAGAAGATCCTCGAGAACCTGCCCACCGTGCTCCGCGCCTGGTCGACCGGCGAGGCGGCGGCCGACCTGGTGCCCACGGTGCTGCGGCACGGGCCCTACGCCGCGGAGGACCTGCTGTGGGAGCTCGTCGGGACCCCGTCGGGCTCCCTGGTCGCGGTGTTCGCCAGCATCGACCGGCTGATGACGGCGCCGATCGACCGGGCCGTCCGCTTCGGTGACGCCCTGCAGGAGAGGGACACGGTGCGGATCATCGTCCCCTCGTCCGCGGCCGCCGACCCGCGAGTGCTCGAGCGGATGGCCGTCTACGGACGGGTCGGCCTCGAGTACCGCTCGCTCGACCGGCCGCCGGGCTGGTTCTGGGTCGACGGAGACCACATCGCGCTCCCCTTCGTCTGGGGCGAGGCGACCCCGACGAGCGTGCTCGGAGTCCGCCACGCGGGCCTCGCGAACATCGTCCGCGCCTACTTCGACGAGCTCTGGCAGCGCGCGGACCCGCTGGGCAGCGACGAGCACTCCTGGCTGCCGCTCCTGCGTCTGATGCAGCAGGGCAACACCCTCGACAGCGCCTCCAACCGCCTCGGCATCAACCCCCGCACCGGCCGCCGCCGCATCTCCGCCGCGATGGAGCACTACGGCGTGGACACGCTCTTCGGCCTGGGTGCGGCGTGGGGCGCGGGCCGGGCGGGCAACGCGACGAGGCCCGGGGGGTGAATCCGACACGGCCGATCCGGCGGGGTCTCCGGCGCCTCCTGTCGCACGCTCTCGGCCATCAGTGGGAGATCGCTGCGGCGAGATGTGCTCGGGCGCGCGTGAAGCGGCCGCGCTCCCGCTGAGCGTGACACAAAGTGAATGGAATCCTTGACGGGTCAGTTCCACTTGTGTCATGGTCTCCCCAAGAGATCACGGAGTCGTGATGCGGAGAGGCGAGACGATGAAGCTCGAGAACGTTCTTCTCGGAGTGCTGCTGCGGCACCCGAGCACCGGGTACGAACTGAAGAAGTTCATGGATACGCACGGCCGTTTCCTGCGCTCGAATACGCAGATGAGCCAGGTCTACCGCGCACTGGCCGGCATGGAGGATCGCGGCTGGGTGAGCCACACCGTCGAGAGCCGGCCCGGTGCCACCGATGCGAAGACCTACCGGGTGACCGAGGAGGGTTCGACGATCTTCCTCGACTGGCTGACCGGTCCCTACACGCCGCCGACGCGGTTCGAGGACCCCGACCTGGGCGTCCGGATCACCTTCGCGGGCTTCATGACCCGGGAGCAGCTGCTGCATCTGCTCGACGTCGAGATCGAGGCGCGGCAGCACGAGATCGCGCTGTACCGCAATCGCGACCGCCGGGCCGACGTCGAGACCTCGATCCCCTTCGACCCCGAACTGGCCGAGCTGGTCGCCGAATGGCAGCACCAGGGCGGCGCCCGGTCCAAGGACGCGCACGTCGCCCGCTGCATCGCTCTGCGATCGCTCCTCCTCGACGCGCCGGAGGGCGCGCCGCTCCCCTCGCTCCCGCCCCTCACCACCGCGATCGGAGCAGAGCTGTGAAGGCGATCGTGCTGATGTTCGACAGCCTCAACCGCCACCTGCTCTCGCCGTACGCCGACACGATCGTCGATGCCCCGAACTTCGCCCGTCTCGCGGCGCGCGCGGCGACCTTCGACAACTTCTACGCCGGCTCGATGCCCTGCATGCCGGCGCGCCGGGAGATGCACACCGGCCGCTACAACTTCCTGCACCGGTCCTGGGGTCCGCTGGAGCCGTTCGACGACTCGATGCCGGAGCTGCTGCGCGACGCCGGCGTCCACACTCACCTGGCGAGCGACCACCCGCACTACTGGGAGGACGGCGGTGCGACCTATCACACGCGCTACTCGACCTGGGAGTTCTTCCGCGGCCAGGAGGGCGATCCCTGGAAGGGACACGTGTCCGAGGTCGATCCGTCCGCGCCGGTGCATCAGCGGATGCTGCGTCAGGACGTCGTCAACCGCTCCTACATGCCGACCGAGGCCGAGCACTCGCAGACGCTCACCGTCGACGCGGGGCTGCACTTCCTCGACACGAACGCGGACGCGGACCGGTGGATGCTGCAGATCGAGCTGTTCGATCCGCATGAGCCGTTCTTCGCGCACCAGCAGTACAAGGACAGGTACCCGCACGAGTACGACGGACCCGTCTTCGATTGGCCGGGCTATCAGAAGGTGACCGAGCCCGAGTCGCAGGTCGAGCACGCCCGCCTCGAGTACGCGGCGCTGGTCTCGATGTGCGACCGCTCCCTGGGCCGGGTGCTCGACGCGATGGACGAGCACGACCTGTGGGACGACACGATGCTGATCGTGAACACCGACCACGGCTTCCTCCTCGGCGAGCACGGCTGGTGGGCCAAGTCCGTCCAGCCCTGGTACAACGAGCTCGTGCATCTGCCGATGTTCCTCTGGGACCCGCGCACGGCCGAGCGCGACACCCGCCGCGGCGAGCTCGCGCAGACCATCGACATCGCGCCGACCCTGCTGCGCTTCTTCGACCTCGAGCCCACCCCGGACATGCAGGGCATCGACCTCGCCCTGCCGGAGGAGGCGCTGACCCGAGACTCGGTGCTGTTCGGGATCCACGGCGGTCACGTCAACGTCACGGACGGCCGCTACGTGTACATGCGCGCGGCGGCGGAGCAGTCGAACACTCCGCTCGAGGAGTATACGCTGATGCCCACGCACATGCGCTCCCGGTTCGCGCCGGCAGAGCTGACGGCCTGGGAGCCGTCCGAGCCACTCCCCTTCACGAAGGGCGTCCGCACGATGCGGATGCCCGCGACGCCGGGGTGGATGAACCCGTGGCAGCACGGCACCCTCCTCTTCGACCTCTCGACCGACCCCGGCCAGGAGCACCCACTCGTGGACGACGAGGCCGAACTGCGCATGATGCGGCTGCTCGTCGACGCACTGCGCGCCGCCGACGCTCCCGCCTCGCAGTTCACCCGACTCGGACTCCCGACCGAGGGTGATCCGGGCAGGGAGCACCTGCTCGTGCGCGCCCAGCGAGAGCGTGCCGCGGCCGTGGCCGAGCCCCTTCCGCGCGCGGAGGATCTCGCCGCTCACGAGCTGCTCATGCTGCCCCTCGTCGACCTCCTCGCCGTGCCCGGAGCCCGCTCCGCGCTGGAGGCGCACGTCCCCGGACTCGTCTCCACCGAACCCGTCTCCGTCCCGATCGGGATGAGCGTCCTCGACCTCGCCCGATCGGCCGCCCTGACCGCCGCACAGCTCCTCGCCCTCGGCGACGCACTCACGAAGCTCGTCCCCGTCACCGCCTGAGAAGGCGTCCCTTCTGCCGGCCGATCCTGCCGGCGCCACTCCCCTCGCATCCCCGAGCGGCGTCACCACCTGCGTGGCGCCGCCCTGCGGTGCACCCTCTGCACCTGACGACGAAGACAGGACCTCCTGATGAACACCTCCCTGCCCACCACCACCAGCGCCCCGACCGGCATCCCCGCCGCCCCCGTGAAGGTGCCGCACCGCTGGCGCAACCTCGCCACCCTGACCGGCGTCACCGTCGTCGACAACACCGAGGCCGGCCTGACCACCACCCTGTTCCCCTCCATCGCCGCAGCCCTGAGCCTGAACAGCGGGCACCTCGGCGTCCTCGCCGCCGCGGGCAAGGTGATCGCCGTCCCGGCCGGGCCCTTCTGGGTGTGGCTCGCCTCCCGGATCGGGCGCCGCGCCGCCCTCGTCCTCACGACCGTCATCGGCGGGATGTTCGGCATCGCCGCGGGGTTCTCGCAGGACTGGATCCAGCTCCTCATCTTCGCGACGCTGATGTCCGCCAGCCTGATCGGCGGCTCCCCCATCGCGAACGCCGTGATCTCGGACTCCTTCGACGACGCGAACCGCTCCAAGGCGGTCGGCTACTTCTACGGCGGCGTCAGCGGCATCGCCTCCGTGGTCGGCCCCGCCATCGCCCTGTTCACCGGCCTCACCGACGGCTGGCGGTACGGGATGTGGACGATCGGCGCGGTCTGCATCCTGTCCGGGATCCTGGTGCGCCTGGTGTTCCGCGACCCCGGTGTCGGCGCCTCCGAAGCCCAGCTCGCGACCCTGGACGAGAGCGAGCGCGCCAAGCAGAAGGTCACCGTCCGGTCCGTGCTGTCGCTGTTCACGATCCCGACGTTCTCGATCATGATGCTCTCCCGGCTGCTGTCCGGGCACCTGCTCATCACCATCTTCGGGATCCAGTTCCTCGTCGTCGAGCGCGGCTTCGAGAACCCCGTCGCCGCTCTCGTGCTGCTCCCCTTCGGTCTCGGCTACATCGTCGGCACGATCGGCGGCGGATGGACGATCCCGGTGCTGGACCGCACGCTGGGCCTCCGCGGCCGCGTCGCGTTCATCCAGCTGGCGCAGGTGTTCTTCGCGGTCGCCGCGTTCTTCGCCACGCAGCAGCCGCACGAGAACATCGGCGTCTACAGCGTCTTCTGGGCCCTGATGGGCCTCGCGCAGGGCATGAACCCGCCGGTCAACCGCCCGATCGTCTCCTCCGTCGTCCTCCCGGAGCTGCGGGGCCAGGCGTTCGCGATCTGGCTGACCGTCTTCGAGACCGTGGGCTGGGCCGTCTTCTCCCTCGGTGCCGGAACGCTGGCGCTCACCCTCGGTCTGCAGGGCGTGTTCCTCTACGTCCTCGTCGGCGCCATGCTCCTCAATGCGGTCGTGCTCGGCGCGCTCTACCTCGTGTACCCGCGCGACGTCCGCCGCGTCGAGGCCGAGCTGAACCGGCGCGCGGCGCTCGCCCGCGTCTGACCCACCGTGATCCGCACTCCCCCGCGCTCGCCCCGTCCGGTCCTCACGACCGGGCGGGGCGAGCGCCATCCCCGAGCTCGCTACCTCGCCGGTCGCGCGACGCGACAGCGCATCCTGCACGCCGCCCTCGCCTGCCTCACCTCGAGGGGGCTCGCCGGCGTGACCGTCAGCGCCGTCGCTCAGAGGGCGGAGCTCAGCACGACCGGCCTCCTCCATCACTTCCGCTCGAAGGACGCTCTGCCGCTCGGCCTCCCACGAGCTCCAGGAGGCGGCACGACTCCGAGCCCGGCCGCCACCGTCAGGACGGACGCCTCGATTCCTCCCGCAGCCGCATCGCGGCCTCGTCGTCGAGCCAGTTCGGCCCGGTGTTGCGGAGGAACACCGCGTAGACCACCAGGGAGACGGCGATCACGGCGGTCGCGTAGCCGATGAAGGCCGGCACCTGGTCCGCGCCGAGCGCGCCGGCGTAGAGCAGCGGCGCGGTGCCGCCGAAGACCGAGTTGGCGAGCGCGTAGCCGAAGCCGAGCCCGAGGGCGCGGACGTGCGTGGGGAACAGCTGCGCCTTCACGACGGCGTTGATCGAGGTGTAGCCGGTGAGGATCACGAAGCCGCCGACCAGGATCGCGAAGGCGGCGAGCGGGGCGGTCTGCTGCGGCAGGGCGGTGAGGAGGAACCAGGTGTAGAGCACTCCCCCGATTCCGAAGAAGACCAGGAGGGTCTTCCGGCCGATGAGGTCCGAGAGCCAGCCGCCGAGCGGCTGCAGGAGCATCAGCGTCGTCAGGGCGATGAGGTTGATGACGGTGCCCGTGACGACGTCGTCTCCGGCGAACGCGCTCTTGATGATGCTCGGACCGGTCACCGAGTACGTGTAGAAGGCGACCGTGCCGCCCATCGTCACCGCGAAGCAGAGCAGCAGCGGCCGCCACTGGTGGACGAGGAGCTCCCGCATCGAGCCGCTCCGGCGGGACTCCCCTGCTCTGACGGCGTCGATCCGAGTCGTCGCCAGCGATTCGTCCATGCTGCGGCGGAGCCAGAACACGACGACCGCGGCGACGCCGCCGATGCCGAAGGCCACCCGCCAGCCCCAGGCCGAGATCGCCTCGTCGGGCAGGGTCAGCACCATGACGAGCAGCGTCAGCTGAGCGAGGACGTGGCCGCCCACGAGGGTGACGTAGTGGAACGACGAGAGGAAGCCGCGCCGACCGGGGATCGCCGCCTCCGACATGTAGGTGGCGCTCGTCCCGTACTCCCCGCCGGTGGCGAAGCCCTGCAGCAGGCGCGCGAGCACCAGGAGGACCACCGCTCCCCCGCCGATCGACTCGGCCGTCGGCGCGAACGCGACGAGGAGGGAGCAGGCGGCCATCACGGAGACCGAGACGGTCAGCGCCAGGCGGCGCCCGTGCCGGTCGGCGAAGCGGCCGAAGAACCAGGAGCCGATCGGCCGCATGAGGAAGGTGACCGCGAAGATCGCCCAGATGTAGAGCGTCGAGTTCTTCTCTCCGGGAGCGAAGAACTGCGACTCGAAGTAGACGGCGAAGACGGAGTAGACGTAGACGTCGAACCACTCGACGAGATTGCCCGCCGATCCCTTCAGGGTGTTCGACACGGAGCGTCGGAGGCTGGTGGGGGTCGTCGTCGTCGTCGACATGATGGTCCGATCATCAAGGGTTCGGGGTGGGAAGGGTTCTCGGAGCGTCGAGGGAGCTGCGGCGTCGTCGCCGTCGGCGCCCCGCGTCGCCGCGAGCCCAGGGGCATCTCTACCGCATTTCCGGTGGCGGATCCGGAAACCTAACGGTCTCCTGACGCGATCCGCTTCGGACCGCGACGAGGTCGCTCCGTCTCGCGCCAGTCAGGCGGCGATACCGACCAGACCAGTATGGTCCCTCGGTGGAGGTAGACACATGAGGATCCGTACTGAGAACTCGCTGCGATCATCGGCGACGAGGGCTCTTGCCGTCGTTTCGATCGTCACCATCGCCGCTTCGCTCTCAGGGTGCTCAGCGGGAGACGCCGCGCCGCCGAAGCCGACCGTCCCTCCCCTCCCGGCTGCCGAGGTGGAGAGCGCACTGGCCGAGAAGCAGGATGCCGCCTGGGAGCTGCTGGCGGTGAAGTATCCGAACGCGGTCCGACCCGAGGTCGACGTGATCCGCACCGTGAATCCCTCGGAGTCGACGTCATCGATTGCGGATTGCATGGTTTCGGCCGGCTTTCCGGAGACCAAGGCCACTCCGGACGGCGGCCTCGACTACGGTTCCTTCCCCACGGAGCAGACGCAGACTCACGACATCGCCCTGTTCGTGTGCGAAGCGCAGTACCCGATGGATCCGAGATTCGACACGGCTCCGACCGAGGCGCAGTACGAGTACCTCTACCACTATTTCGCGCACGACCTCACCGAGTGCCTGGAGAGTCACGGCATCGACGTGCCGGAGGCGCCCACCTACGAGACCTTCCGCGACACCATCAATTCGCGCGAGGCGTGGAGTCCCTACATCAGCTACGAACCGACCGGGGACACGCAGTGGCTCGCCGTGAACACCGACTGCCCGCAGATGCCTCCGGGCTACTTCGGCGAGTGAGGAGCGCCTCGCTGCTCCACTCGCTTGAACGCTGCGACCGCCGATGACAGTCGCCCTCTGACCGATCTCCGTGCGAAAGGCCTCTGCTGGTGAAGGACGATCGATCGCCTCGGAGACGTCTTCTCTCTCCCGTCGCCGCTCTCGCCTTTTGCCTGGTGGTGCTGGCCGGTGCGGCGGGGCTCTGGGCCGGAGCGGTGATCTTCACGCCCGCGGAGGAGGTCGTACCGGTGACCGACTACACGACCGCTGTCGCTCGCGCCGGTGCTGTCGGCGCGTCGGTGAACCTGGTGGCGACCGCCCACTGGACCCAGTCCCCCGCGGGGACCAATTCGGCGCAAGGCACGGTGACGACGGTGAGTCATGTGCCCGGCGAAGTCGCCACCAGGGCGAGGAGCTCTACACCGTGGACCTTCGGCCCGTGGTTCTCGCGCGCGGCGTGATCCCCGCGTTCCGGGACATCGACGGGACGAGCGAGGGCGAGGACGTGGAGCAGCTGCAGGAGCTGCTGGGCGACCTCGGGTACTACCGCGGCGCTGCGGACGGTGCACCGGGACCGCGCACCGCGGCCGCGATCAAGGAGTGGCAGAAGGCCGCAGGATTCCCGGTGGACGGCGTCGTCCGACGGGGCGACCTGGTCTTCGTGCCCGAGGTGCCGACCCGGCTGGTCGTCGACCAGACCCTCATCACCCGGGGAGCCGTGGTCTCGGGCGGCGAGGTCGTCGCGAGGACGCTGCCGAAGACGCCGACCTTCTCCGTCACGGCGACAGCGGCGCAGGCCGCCCAGATCGGCGTGGGAGTCGTGGCGGAGATCACCGGACCGGACGGACCCTGGCGGGCGGTCGCGGCGGGCCAGGAGGTGAAGCCCGACGTCGGGGTGTCGATCGCGCTCGCCGGCGTGGACGGCGAGGTCATCTGCGGCGAGGAGTGCGCGGATCTCGATGTGACGCAGGACACCCTCCTCCCCGTCCTCCTCACGACGACACCCGAGACGTCCGGCCTGACCGTCCCGACCGCGAGCATCCGGACCGACGTGAACGGGGATCTCGAAGTGACCGATCCGGCCGGCGAGAGGCATCGTGTCGAGGTCGTCGCTGCCGCGAAGGGCGTCTCGGTCGTGACCGGTCTCGTGGAGGGCACGGAAGTGCGCGTCTACGGCGATGACGCTGCACCCCGATGATCACTGCTGAGAGCATCGGCTTCCGCTATCGACGAGGTCCCCGGATACTGACGGACTTCAGTGCTGCCGTGGCGCACTCCGAGATGGTCGCGATCACCGGCTCGTCGGGGAGGGGCAAGTCGACCCTGCTCTACATCCTGGGCCTGATGGCGACGCCGGAATCGGGACGAATCCGGATCGACGGCGTCGATGTCAGTGGCATGAGCGATCGATCGAGGTCGGAGTACCGAGCCGAGAACATCGGGTTCGTCTTCCAGGACGCCGCTCTGGATCCCACGAGAACGGTCCTCGACAACATCGTCGAGACGGCTCTCTATCGCGGGTGCAGGGACTCGGCTGTGGAACTCGCGGCGCGCGGGCTGATGGAGCGCTTCGGGGTCGCCCTGCGCGCCTCGGCGAGACCCCACCAGGTCTCCGGCGGCCAGGCGCAGCGGATAGCACTGTGCCGGGCACTCATCAACGATCCGACGATCCTCCTCGCGGACGAGCCGACGGGGAATCTCGATCCGGACTCCGCGGCGGTGGTCGTCGACGCACTGCGAGAGCGCGCCCGCTCGGGATCCTCGGTGATCGTGGTCACGCACGACGAGACGGTCGTCGCCTCCCGCGATCGGAGGATCCGCCTGTGAAGCGGAGATTCGTCCTGCCCGTGCTCCGGGAGGCCCTCGCCTCCTCGCTCGCGCAACCGGTGACCTCCCTCCTCACCCTGGTGATGGTGGTGGCGATGTGCGCCGGGATCGTTCTGACGACCGGGCGGACCGTGGGAGCGGAGCAGAGCGTTCTCGCGACGGTGGACTCGGCGGGAACCCGTTCCATCCTGGTCCGAGCAGAGGTGCAGGCGGGCCTGTCGTCGGACGCACTGGAGAGGATCTCCCGACTCTCCGGAGTGCAGTGGGCGGCGGCGTTCTCGGATGCCACTGACGTCGGGAACTCCCGGATCGCGGAGGGGAGGAAGGTCGCTCTTCGATCGGCGTGGTCCTCCGACTTCGCAGAGCTGGGCATCGATGCGGCGCGCTCTCCCAGCGGGTCGGCGTGGGGGTCCGAGGAGGCGCTCGCGGCACTGGGCTTCGCCGAGGAGACCGGCTCGGTCTCGACGGGCAGTGGAGCAGGGGTCGACGTCGTCGGGACCTTCGCCTCGTCCGAGTACCTGTCCTTCCTCGGCCCGTCCGTCCTGGTCCCGATGCCTCCGTCCTCGACCGGGAGCGTGGGCTACGTGATCGTCATCGCCGAGGGACCCGAGTTGGTCCGCCCGCTGACGCGTTCGATCGGCTCCCTTCTGGCTCCGACGGACCCGCAGGGCGTCACCGTGACCACGAGCGCTCGGTACGCGGACCTGCGCGCCGTTCTCGAGGGCACTCTCGGGGGCTTCGGCCGAGATCTCGTCGGTCTCATCGCCGGCGCCGGCGCCGTCCTGGTCGGTGCGACGCAGTACGGTCTCGTCCTGATGCGACGCAAGGACTTCGGACGCCGAAGGGCTCTCGGCGCCACGAGAGGCCTCATCGTCCTGCTCGTCGTGTGTCAGGTCCTCCTCGTCGCGACGGTCGGCGCTCTGCTGGGGACGGTGGGATCCGCCGTGCTCCTGGTGGCCGGCGGCGACCCGCTTCCCGGCGTCGACTTCCTGGTCGCCACGGGTGCTCTGGCGATCGTCGTCTCCGTCCTCGCCGCCCTGCTCCCCGCTCAGAGAGCGGCGAGCAGGGATCCCCTGCACGAGCTGCGAGTGCCGTGATCCTGAGGCACATCGGTCGCCGCGCCCCCCTGCTCGTGCCTCCGGGCGTGAGCCCGGACACCACGACTCGACTCACCGCCGGTGCGGGCTCAGCACCGCCTCGACGAGGGCGAGCTGGCGCTCGGGGTCGATGACCGAGCCGCGCGTGACCCACTCGACCTGCTGGCCGGACGCGACCGACAGCAGCAGGTCGACGACCGGTTCGAGGGGCGCCTCCGCGGCGATCTCGCCGAGCGCGACGGCCTCCCGCAGCCGCTGCAGGAGCGTGATCCGCCACTCCCCGTCGACGGACGGCGCCGCGCCTGCGGCCGGGCCGAGGACGGCGACGCGGCCCCAGAAGGAGACGACCAGCCGAGCCTCCGAGCGGGTCGTCTCGTCCAGCGGCAGGATCTCGGTCATCATCGCGCGCAGTGCTTCGAGCCCGGAGAGCTCGGCCGTGCGCTGAGCGATGCGCGCGTTCGTGCGTTCGAAGACAGCATCGAAGGCTCCGGAGAGGACGGCGTCGAAGTTCGGGAAGTAGTGCCAGAGCGAGCCCGTCGCCACGCCGAGCTCGGCGGCGATGGCCCGCGAGGTCGCGGCTTCGAGGCCGTCGCGGTGGGCGATGGTGAGCAGGGCGTCGACGACGGCGCGACGCCGGGCGTCGTGGTCGACGATCTTGGGCATGGGTCCATTCTCGCGGCACAGCGGGAGGGACGCCGCCGCTGTCCTCGGCGGCCGCCGACGACGTTCACGCGACCGTAACAGGATCGAAACCGTTGTTGAGCGGTAGCTCAATAACGTGGCGGTCAACGCTTCCCGATGCTCCTCCCGGGATCCGCGCCCGCTCCTCCTCGCACGCCGTTCCTCCTCCCCCGCCGGCCGATGTCGCCGCCGGCCTCCCGCTCCTCCCTCAGCCCTGCTCCTCCCTCAGCCCTGGAGGCTCCCCATGGTCATGCCCGTCGACACTCCCGTCGCCGAACCCGCCCGCCTGCGCGGGTCGCTCGGACCCACCGCGATCGTCTTCATGGTCGTCGCCGCGGCGGCCCCGCTCACCGTCGTCGCCGCCAGCCCGATCGGGATGGCGCTCACCAACGGCGGCGGCGTCCCCGCGAACTACCTCATCGCCGGCGTCGTGCTGCTGCTCTTCGCCGTCGGCTTCACCGCGATGGCCCACCACATCAAGGACGCCGGAGCGTTCTACTCCTTCATCGGCGCGGGCCTGGGCCGGGTCGCCGGCAGCGGCGCCGCGTTCCTCGCGCTCTTCACCTACCTCGCCATCCAGACCGCGATCTACGCCTTCTTCGGCTTCTCCACCTCGGCTCTGCTCGACGGGCTCGGTGTCACCGGGACCCCGTGGACGCTCTGGTCGGCTCTCGCGATCGCCGTCGTCGGCCTCCTCGGCTACCGCGACATCGACCTGTCCGCGAAGGTCCTCGGCGTGCTGCTCGTCCTCGAGGTCCTGGTGATCGTCGTGCTGGCCGTCGCGGTCCTGGCCGGCGGGGGGAGCGAGGCGGAGGGGGTGACCGTCGCCTCGTTCTCCCCCGCCGTGGTCCTCTCCGGGCCGGTCGGCCTCGGCGTGATGATGGCGTTCGGCGGCTACACCGGGTTCGAGTCGACGGCGATCTTCCGCGACGAGGCCCGGGATCCGAAGCGGACCATCCCCCGCGCCACCTACGCCGCCGTCCTCGCGATCGGAGTCTTCTACACGCTCGCCACCTGGGCGCTCGTGGTCGCCTGGGGCACCGGCGGCCTCAAGGGGCTCGCCCTCGAGCACACGGGCGACCTGCTGCAGCTGACCGCGACCACCTACGTCGGCTCCTGGCTCGCCGAGACGATCGCCGTGCTCCTCTGCACGAGCCTGCTGGCCTGCGTCATCTCCTTCCACAACGTGGTCAGCCGCTACCTGCACTCGCTCGGCAGGACCGGCCTCCTCCCCGCTTCCCTCGCCGGCACCCATGCGGCGCACGGGTCGCCGCACCGCGCCTCGGTGGTGGTGACGGTGATCTCCGTCCTCCTGCTCGGGGTCTGGACGGCGAGCGGCTGGGACCCGCTGCTCCAGGTGTTCACCTGGATCTCCTCGGTCGGCGCGATCGGGATCATCCTGCTGTTCGTGCTGGCCTCGGTCGCCGTGATCGCCTTCTTCGCCCGCACCCGTCTCGACCGCCGGGTCTGGAACACGGTCGTCGCCCCGGTGCTCGCTCTGATCGGGCTCGTCGCCGTCCTCGTGCTCGCCGTCACGAACTTCCCGACCCTGACCGGCTCGACCGACCCGGTGCTCAACGCGACCCTCGCCGGCGGTCCGCTCCTCGCCCTCGCCCTCGGTGTCCTCGTGGCGATCCGGGTGCGCCGGGCGCACCCGCTGCGCTGGGCGCTCGTGCGGTTCGACCTCAGCGAACCGGCGGTGCCGATCGACGCTCCGCGCGCCACGACCGGCGTCTGACCCTTCCTCCCTCCGCACCGACCATCTGGAGCAGTTCATGACCTCGACCCTCGACACCGTCGACACGTCCACCGCCACCCCGTCCACCTCCGCCACCGAGTGGACGCCCGTCGCCGCCCATCCCCTCGACCCGCTGCACGCGGCCGAGATCGAGCGCTTCCGCGCTGTCCTGGAGGGCGCGGGGCTCGTCGGCGCGTCGACCCGCTTCGCCTCCGTGCTGCTGCGCGAGCCGCACAAGCGCGACGTCCTCGCGTTCGAGGCGGGCGCGGTGCCGCCCCGCGAGGTCACCGCGCTGCTCACCGATCTCGCCGCGAACACGCTCAGCCAGGTCGTGGTCGATCTCGTCAGCGGAGCGGTGGCGGTCGAGCGCCTCGATCCCGCGGTCACCGGCTGGGGGCCCTCGCTGAACGAGGACTTCCCCGCCGCCGACGCGCTCGTGAAGGCGGACGCGCGCTGGGTCGAGGCGCTCGCCCGCCGCGGCGTCACCGAGCTCGACCGCGTGCGGACGGTCCCGCTCTCGGCCGGTGTCTACGGCTACGAGGACGAGGTGGGCGTGCGCGTCTACCGGGTGCTGGCCTTCTGGCAGGAGTACCCGACCGACTCGGTGTGGGCGCACCCGATCGACGGCGTCGTCGCCCACATCGACCTCACCCACGGACGGGTCCTCCGCGTGGTCGAGACCGACGTGATGCACGTCCCGCAGGAATCGGGCGACTACCTCGACCCCGCGGTCCGCGGCCCGGAGCGCACCACCCTGAAGCCCATCAGCATCACCCAGCCCGAGGGCGTGTCCTTCGAGCTCGACGGGAACGTCCTGCGCTGGCAGAACTGGGAGGTGCGGATCGGCTTCAACGGCCGCGAAGGCCTGACGCTGCACCAGCTGTCCTACGAGGATCAGGGCCGGAAGCGCCCGATCATGTACCGCGGGTCGATCTCGGAGATGGTCGTGCCATACGGCGACCCCACGCCGACGCACGCCTGGCAGAACTACTTCGACGTCGGCGAGTACCAGTTCGGGCGCCTGGCGAACTCGCTCGAGCTCGGCTGCGACTGCGTCGGCGAGATCAGCTACCTCGATGCCGTCGTCGTCGACGATCTCGGCGCGCCGACGACGATCCGGAACGCGATCTGCATCCACGAGGAGGACGCGGGCATCCTCTGGAAGCACACCGACGACTTCTCCGGCACGAGCGAGACGCGGCGCCAGCGCCGCCTCGTGATCTCCTTCTTCGTCACCGTCGGCAACTACGACTACGGCTTCTACTGGTACCTCTCGCTCGACGGCACGATCGAGCTCGAGAGCAAGGCCACCGGCATCGTCTTCGCGTCGGGGCATCCGGGCGGCGACTACCCGTACGCCTCCGAGCTCGCGCCCGGGCTCGGTGCGCCGTTCCACCAGCACCTCTTCTCCGCGCGGCTGGACATGACGGTCGACGGAGTCGCGAACGCGGTGGACGAGATCGAGGTCCAGCGGGTGCCGAGCGGCCCCGGCAACCCGTGGGGCAACGCCCTCGCCCACAGGGTCACTCCGCTGGCCAGCGAGTCCGAGGCGCAGCGGCTCGCGGACACCGCGGCCGGACGGGTGTGGAGCATCCGCTCGACGGAGACGACCAACCGGATGGGGCACTCCCCCGCCTATGTCCTGCACCCCGAGGGCAGGCCGGTGCTCGCCGCCGCCGACGACTCCTCCGCGCGAGCGCGGGCCGGCTTCTCGACCAAGCACCTCTGGGTGACGCAGTACGACCGCGACGAGCTGTGGGCCGCGGGGACGATCGTGAACCAGAGCCCGGGAGGGGCGGGTCTCCCGCACTACGTCCGCGGCGACCGGCCGCTGCTGGGCGAGGACCTCGTGCTCTGGCACACCTTCGGCCTCACCCACTTCCCGCGGCTGGAGGACTGGCCGATCATGCCCGTCGACACCGCCGGGTTCGTGCTCAAGCCCGACGGCTTCTTCGACCGCAACCCCACGCTCGACGTGCCCGCCACCGCGAGCGCGGACCACTGCGCGCCGGGACAGCACCACGGCACCGGCCACGGCGGCGACGCCGCGGCTCACGCGCACTGAGCGCCGTGCCCGCCCTCGTCACCGGCGCGATGCTCGGCGCCTCGCTGCTGGCGGCCTGCTGCACGATCGTCGATCCGCACCGGGCGGGTCGCGGGTGGATGCGGGCCTCCGCCCTGCTGATGCTGGTCGCGATGACGGACAGCAGCACGGTCGGCGTCGTGCCACCCCTGCTCTGGGCGGTCGCCGTCGCAGTGATGGGCGTGGGCTCGGTCGCCGCCGACCGGAGTGCCGTGGGCGCGACGGCGACCGCGTCGCGCGTCCACCGCGGGTTGGCCGCGCTGGCGATGGGAGCCCTCCTCGTCGGTCACCCCGGGGCGGCCCCAGGCGAGCACGCGCACGCGGCTCTCGGCCTCGGAGTCGTCGTGACCGCCCTCGGCGTGGTCGTGGTCGCTGGCGGGCTCGCGCTCACCGTCGTGCGCTGCGCGAATCGCGAGCGGCTGTCGGCCCGCGAGCGGATCGCCGCCCTCGAACCCGCTCTGATGGCGGTCGCCGTCGGCGCGATGCTGCTCTGACCACCCCCGCCGCCGCTCAGTGCAGGGACAGCTCGACGATGAGCACCGCCGCACTCAGTGCACCGACACCGGTCAGGACGAGCAGCTTCGTCCCGAGGGCGGCTTTCACACGGAGCACGGCGAGGAGCGTGATGACGATCAGGGTCGCCACCAGCACGATCGCGGTGAGACGCAGCGCCTCGGGAAGAGCCAGGGCGCCGGAGGCGCTCACGCACAGGATGAGGACGGGAGCGATGATGACGCGCAGGGAGCCGAAGCTGACGGAGAGCATGTGCCGGATCTCGGCGCCGCGGGGCAGGACGCCTCGCGTCATCATCGACGCCGTCAGATCGGCGACGAACACCGCGAGCAGCGTGCCGAACACGGTGACGGCGAGAGTCACCGCCGCGCTCCGCACGGACGCGTGGTCGACGTCGCGCGCCGAGGAGACCGTGACGACCAGGGCGGTGAACGTCACGTAGATGCGCTCCTTGAGCGCTTCCGACGCCGAGGAGCGGGACGTGTGCGTCGGCGAGACGGTGTCAGCGTCCGGCACAGCGCTCCCGGCGACGCGTGGTCATCGGGTGGCTCGCTCCGGCCGTCATCGACTCTCCAGCATCCGCTGCAGCACCGCGGCCGGAGCGGGGCGCGAGGCGTTGCTCTCGGCGACGGCGCCGGCGCGCGCTGCGTGGTCCGGGTCGGCCAGGAGGCGGCGCAGGGCGCCGGGGAGCTCGTCGAGTCCGGCGATCCCGATCGCAGCGCCGGTCGCCTCGACGCGCTCGGCGATCAGCGGCTGGTCGGCACCGTGGGGCCAGAGGACGAGGGGGACACCGTGCGCCAGCGCGGCCAGCACCGTGCCCGCTCCTCCCACGGTGACGATCGCGGAAGCGCCGCGCAGGAGCCCGTCGATCGGAGTGAACGGCACCCAGGTCACCGACCGGTCGTCGGATCCGACGACGCTCTCTCCGAGCGCGAGACCGGTCGTGACGACCGCGTCCACGCCCGCCTCCGCCAGACGGGCGGCCAGCTCTCCCAGTGCGCCGGCATCGGAGAAGATCGTCCCCATGCTCGCGACCACGCGAGGTCGCCCCGTCGCCGGCGCCTCCGGTGCCTCACCGGAGCCGCGCCCTCGATGGGCGGAGAACGCCATGTCGTGCACGGGTGCGTCCGACCACGTCGAGTCCTCCCCCGCCGTGAGCTCCTCCGGCCAGATCTGCACGGTCCCGGCGGGGTCGCGCGGCTCGAGGCCGGCGGAGCGGTAGCGCTCCCCCGCGGACTCGGCGATCGCCTCCATCCAGGAGGTCGGCGGGTGCACGGTCATGCTGAACCTCCACCACGGCACGTCCAGGAGGGCGCTCAGGAACGGCCCGACCGAGTTGAAGACGTCTGCGACGACGACGTCCGGCATCCACGACCGAGCGGCCGGTATCGCCGCAGGGAGGGACAGGTCGAGCAGGACACCGCCGAACGTCTCGCCGATGCCCTCCACGGTCGGCTGCATCAGGTCCCCCTGCGTGCGCTCAGCGGCCAGCGTGGCGAGCTCGAGCGGCATCGGTCCCGCCGGCAGCAGCTCGACTCCCAAGGGAAGGTCCGACTCCAGCAGGGTACGCAGGTCGGCACTCGCGATCAGGGCCACGGTGTGACCGCTCTCCAGAGCCGCTTCCATCAGCGGCGCCATCGGCAGGACGTGACCGTGGGCGGAGACGGCGGTGAACAGGATTCTCGACATGCGTCCATCCTCTCGGCCCGAGCCACTAAACCACAAATGTTGTTTTGCTCTGCCGAGGACGGATCGCCGCAGCGCCCGGGTTCCGTCGGCGGCGGAATCAGGCCTGCGGTGCCCGCGTGCGCGTCCGCAGCCGGTACAGGCTGGTGGTCGCGGCGATGAAGAGGTCGGTGCCGTCCGGCCCGCCGAAGCAGACGTTCGCCACGACCTCCGGCACGGGCACGAAGAGCAGCTCGGCGCCGTCCGAGGCGAAGACGTGCACGCCGTCTCCGGCGGAGGACCACACCCGGCCGCGCTCGTCGACGGCGATCCCGTCGGGCAGGCCGTGCTCGATCACCGCGAAGAGGCGGCCGTCGCGGGCGCCGGCTCCCCGGTCGACCACGTCGTAGGCGCGGATCCAGTGGCCGGGACCGTCCTCCAGGCCGCGCGCGCTGTCGGTCACGTAGACGGTCGCGCCGTCCGGTGAGAAGGCGATGCCGTTCGGCTGCACGATGTCGGTGACGACCGGCGCGAGTCCGTCCCAGGCGCTCCAGCGGAAGACCCAGCGCGCCCCGTACTCGCGCTCGCCCGGGTGCCCCTCGGCCGGCTGCCGGATGCCGTAGTCGGGATCGGTGAACCAGTAGGACCCGTCGGGCGCGACCGCGACGTCGTTGGGCGAGTTGAGCCGTCCGCCGTCCCAGCTCGAGACGAGCTCCTCGACCGTGCCGTCCGGCCGCTCGCGCTCCAGTCGGCGCAGCCCGTGCGAGCACTGCACGACGCTCCCGTCTTCGTCCAGCAGCCGGCCGTTGGTGAACTCCACGCCCTCGCGGTGCACCGAGGTCTCCCCGGTCGCGCTGTCCCACTGCAGGATCCGGTCGTTCGGGATGTCGCTCCAGCGCAGGCCCCCCTCGGCCGGGATCCAGAGCGGACCCTCGCTCCAGACGGCCCCCGTCCACAGCCGCTCGAGTCCGCCGTCGCCCCGGAGGAGCGCCTCGTCGTCCGTGCGTCCCTCGTCCGCTGTCTCGTCGTTCATCGGCTCCCGCCCGTCCTCTCGTCCTCGTCCTCGCGGAGGGCCGCCCGGACGGCGCCCTCCAGCCTTCCCGTGTCCCCGAAATCCCCGGCGCGCTCCGCCACGACGGTCAGGAGGACCTCGTCGGGCGCCACTCCCGCGGCGCGCAGCTGCACCACGCGATCCAGGACGCGGCGCAGATGAGCGTCGTAACCGTCGATCAGCTCCGGACCGCCCGTCGGACCGTGGCTCGGGACGATGATCGCGGGTGCCATGGCGCGCAGCCGCTGGAGGCTCCGCAGCCACGGTCCGATCCGCGAGTGCGGGCTCGCGAACGCCGGAGCACCGGCCATCGCGAGGTCGCCGGCGAACAGCACGCGGTCCTCCCGCACGAAGGCGACGGTGTCGCCCTCGGTGTGGTTCGTCCCCATGGCGGTGATCAGCACCGCGACTCCGCCGAGGTCCAGCTCGATCGCGTCGTCGAAGACGATGTCGGCGGGCCGGAACACCGCCCCCTCGAGCAGGCGCCGGTAGTGCGGGGACGCCGCTCGGAAGTCGTCGGCCACCGCCGGGGCGGTCGTCTCGAGCTCGCGCACCTGGCTGCGCGCGCGCAGCAGCACGACGTCGGAGGGGAAGGCGCCGGCACCGAGATCGTGCTCGGGGTGGGTGTGGGTGGTCAGCAGCAGCAGCGGGCGCTCCCCCGCGACGGACCGCGCGGCGGCGAGGACCCTCGCGCCGTTCTCCGCGCCCATCCCGGTGTCGACGACCAGGGCCCTGCGCTCGCCGACGACGACGCCGACGTTCGGGACGCGGGCCCGCGAGCCGTCGGGGACGAGGTGCACGTGCTCGGAGAGCCGGTGCAGCGTCTCCGGCCGGATCAGCGGGTCGGGCAGCTCGGTCGCGCCGGGCCCGGTTGCGCGGGGCGCGGTCGTTCCGGGTCCGGTCATGCCGGGATCACCGCCGTCGACTCGCGGACGACCAGCTCGCACTCGAGCGGCAGGACACCGCGCCGCTGCTCGCCGCCGAGCATCGCCAGGACCGACTCGGCGGCGAGGCGCCCGAGCTCGTCGAGCCGCGGATCGACCGTCGTCAGCGGCGGACGGGAGGCCAGCGCCATCACGTCCCAGTTGTCGAAGCCGACGACCGAGACGTCCTCGGGCACCCGCACGCCGTCCTCCTGGAGCTGCTCGACCACTCCGCGCGCGATCTGGTCGCTCCCGCAGAAGACGGCGTCGTAGGGCCGCCCGTCGCGGGTGAGGATGCTGGC
The DNA here is from genome assembly GCF_022815565.1 of Rathayibacter sp. VKM Ac-2926. Classification (NCBI taxonomy): domain Bacteria; kingdom Bacillati; phylum Actinomycetota; class Actinomycetes; order Micrococcales; family Microbacteriaceae; genus Rathayibacter; species Rathayibacter sp. VKM Ac-2926. Next base: position 57,349 of record NZ_JALGRS010000005.1, read on the forward strand.
GGCCTGCCGCCCCCAGGCCTCGCTCCAGCTGCCCCACATCGCGGTGACGTCCTCGGCGGCGACCCCGGCCGCGGCGAGCTCGTCGAGCATGCCGGCGTAGCGCAGCCGGGCAGCCAGGTGCTTCTGCGGCCCGGAGATGTAGGCGACGCGGCGGCGGCCGAGGGCGAGGAGGTGCGAGACGGCGAGCCGTCCGCCGTGCTCGTCGTCGATGACGATCGACAGGTCATCGGGCTGCTGCGACCGGGCCAGGACGTAGCAGACCGGGACCCGCGTCGAGATGGCGATCGGCGGCCGGGTCTCGGCGCGCCGGCCGGTGACGATCACGGCGTCCACCCGCCGGGCCAGGAACGTCTGCAGGTGGTGGTTCTCCCGGATGGGATCGCCGCGGCCGTCCGCGAGCAGCACCGAGATCTGACCCGCACTCAGAGCGTCCTCGACGCCGAGCATCAGCGGGATCGCGAAGCGGCTGAAGCTGTCGGTGGTCAGCAGGCCGATCGTGTAGGCGCGGGTGGTGCGCACCTCGCGCCGGGCGACGCCCTGGTCGTAGCCCAGCCGGCGGGCGACGCCCTCGATGTGCTCGCGCGTCTCGCCCCGCATCCGGCCGGTTCCGCTCAGCGCCTTCGACACCGTGCTCAGCGAGACGCCCGCCTCGCTCGCGATCCGCGCCAGCGTGATCCGCTGTCCGTCCATCACGCACCTCCTTTGCGCAGTCAGTTTTCCCACTGTTCACCGCCACCGCAAGGTCGATCTGAGAAAGATTGGGAAAGTTTTGCTTTGTGCGCATCCCGACTCCGACACTGGGTGAGGCCCACGGCCCTGTCATCTCGAAGAGGAGAAATCATGAACAGACCGACGCGATTCACGGTCGGCGGCGCGACCGTCCTGGCCGCGACCCTGGCGCTCTCCGCCTGCGGAGCGGCGAGCGGCAGCACCGGCTCCGGCGAGGCGAGCGAGCTCACGATGTGGGCGCGCTCCTCCACCCAGGACTACACGGAGGCGCTCGTCGACGCCTACAACGAGTCGCACGACACGCAGATCGAGCTGACGATCGTCGCCTCGGAGAGCTTCCAGCAGAAGGTCGGCGCGGCGGCCGGAGCGGGCTCGCTGCCCGACATCCTCGCGTCCGACGTCGTCTACGCCCCCAACTACGCCAAGCAGTCGGTCTACCTCGACATCACCGACCGCATCGCCGAGCTCCCCTACGCGGACGATCTCGTCAAGGCGCACGTCGACGCCTCGACCTTCGACGGCAAGAGCTACGCCGTCCCGCACAAGGTCGACTCGAGCTTCATCTTCTACAACAAGGACCTCTTCGCGAAGGCGGGACTGGACCCGGAGAACCCGCCGACCACCTACGACGGCATCTACGAGGCCGCGAAGGCGATCACCGCGCTCGGCGACGACACCTACGGCGCCTACTTCCCCGGCAGCTGCGCCGGCTGCAACGCCTACACCTCCTTCGGAGTGGCGAAGGCCGCCGACGAGGTGCCGTTCAGCGACGACGGCGCGACCGCGGACATCGACAGCGACGCGCTCGCCGACTGGTTCGGCCTCTACCAGCGCCTCTACGCCGACGGCCTCGTCGCTCCCGGAGCCTCGACCGGCGACTCCACCACCCAGCAGGAGCCCTTCCTGCAGGGCAAGGCGGGCATCTGGCCGAACGGCTCGTACTCGATCCCGTCCGTCAATGAGACCGTCGACTTCGACTGGGGCTACATGCCGCTCGCCACGGCGGACGGCAGCGGCACCGGCACGTTCGTGGGCGGCGACGTCATCGGCATCTCCGGAACCTCGAAGAACGCCGACGCCTCGTGGGACTTCATCCAGTGGACGCTGGAGGAGGACCAGCAGGTCGACATCGTCGCGAAGTCGGGCAACCTGCCCGTCCGCGTCGACCTCGCCGAGAACGAGTACACCGCCGCGGACCCGCGACTGGTCGCCATCACCGCCGGTCTGGCGAACGGCTACACCCCGTCGACCCTGGCCTACGGCGAGGCGATCAACTCCCCGAACGGTCCGTGGCTGACCGCCATGCGCGGTGTCGTCTTCAACGGCGAGTCCGGCGCGCTGGCGGACGGCCAGTCGGCGATCCAGTCCCTGCTGGACGGGGCCTACTGATCGTGGCCACCACCACTCTTCCCGCGGGGACGGCGCCTGCGCTCCGTCCCCGCGGGCGGACCGCCGCCTCACGCGAGCAGCTCGCCGGCTGGGCGTTCATCGCCCCGACGGCGGCGACGATCCTCGTCCTCTTCGTCCTGCCCCTGGGCATCGTCGTGTTCATGTCGCTCAGCGACTGGCCGCTGCTCGGGTCGCCCACGGTGATCGGCATCGGGAACTACATCGACATCTTCACCGACCCGGGCTACATCGGCGCCATCCTCTTCACCCTCGGCTACACCGCGCTGGCGACCGCCTCGATCTTCGTGCTCGCCCTGGTGCTCGCGGCGTTCCTCAACTCCACCCGGCGCGGAGCGAAGTTCTACCGGATCGCGATCTTCGCCCCCTACGTCGTCGGACTCTCGACCGCGAGCCTGATGTGGGTCGTGAACTACAACGACCAGGTCGGGATCTTCGCCCAGGCTCTCCGCTGGCTCGGGATCGTCGACGGTCCGGTCGGCTTCTTCGACACCCCGCTCAGCGCAACTCTCGCGGTGACCTTCATGATCGTGTGGAAGTTCGTCGGCTTCCAGGTGGTGATCCTCCTGGTCGCGCTGCAGTCCATCCCGTCGAGTGTCAACGAGGCCGCCCTGATGGACGGCGCCAACGCGTGGCAGCGGTTCCTCTTCGTCACCCTGCCGTTCCTGCGGCCGACCCTCGCGCTCCTGCTCGTGCTGTCGGTCACCGGCTCGCTGCTGGCCTTCGACCAGTTCACCGTCATGACGCAGGGCGGACCCGACAACTCGACCGTGACGATGGTGATGTCGATCTACAACACCGCCTTCACCTCGTTCGACCTCGGCAAGGCCGCCGCCCTGTCGATCATCATGCTCATCGCCCTCGTGGTGATCAACGGCGTGCAGCTGCGCCTGGTGAAGGGATCCGAGAAATGAGCACCACCGCCGTCCGACCTCCCGCGACGACTCCCCCGGAGCCGTCCCTGCACGCGAAGCCGCCCCGGCGCCGGGAGGGCTGGCGGTCGAGGGTGCGGGGCGTCCCGTTCCACGTCACCGGCATCGTCCTGGCGTTCCTCTTCCTCTTCCCCCTGCTCTGGTCGGTGCTCAACTCGTTCAAGACCCCGGGCGAGGCGAGCGCCGCGCCGCCCACGCTCTGGCCGCAGGAGTGGAGCACCGCGAACTACGACGAGCTCGTGCAGAACGGCGAGGGGCTCGGCCAGTACGTCGGCAACTCGCTGATCGTGGCGACGGTCTCGGTCGTCCTGACCATGGTGATCGCGACGCTGGGCGGCTACGGCTTCGCCCGCTTCCGGTTCCGCGGCAAGAACCTCGTCTTCCTCGCGGTGATCGCGGTGCTGATGGTGCCGCACGCCACGCTCGTGCTGCCGCTCTACTTCATGTTCGCCCGGGCCGGCATGCAGGACAGCCTCGTCGCGGTGGGCCTCGTGCTCACGGTGTTCCAGCTGCCCTTCAGCATCTTCCTGATGCGCAACAGCTTCGAGGCGATCCCGGTGGAGCTGGAGGAGGCCGCGCGGGTCGACGGCGCCTCCTCGATTGCCGTCTTCCTCCGGGTCTCGCTGCCGCTGGTGCTGCCGGGGGTGGTGACGGTCGCCCTCTTCGCCTTCCTGGTGTCCTGGAACGAGTTCTTCATCCCGCTCCTGCTGCTGAACGACGGCTCGACGTTCACCCTCTCGGTGATGCTCGTCAACATCCGCACCGGCGCCTACGGATCGATCGACTGGGGGCTGCTGCAGGCCGGCACCACCGTCGCGATCCTGCCCTGCCTGGTCCTCTACCTGCTGCTGCAGCGCTTCTACATCGGTGGTCTCACCGAGGGCGCCCTGCGCGGCTGACCTCTTCCACGCCCTTTCACGAACTGAGGAAACACCTGTGACGATTCACGCCTCCTTCGACGCGCTCCCCCTCGGGTCGGTGCGTCCCGCCGGCTGGCTGCGCCGCCAGCTCCGCATCCAGGCCGACGGTCTCTCCGGACACATCGAGGAGATCTGGAAGGACCTCGGTCCCGACTCCGGCTGGCTGGGCGGGCCCGGCGAGAGCTGGGAGCGCGGCCCCTACTACCTCGACGGCCTCGTGCCGCTCGCGCACCTGCTCGACGACGACGTCCTGATCGAGCGCACGCAGAAGTGGATCGAGTGGATGCTCGCCAGCCAGCGGCCGGACGGGCAGTTCGGCCCGGCCGGCAACGACGACTGGTGGCCCCGGATGGTCGCGGCCAAGGTGCTGCAGCAGCACGCGGAGGTCACCGGCGATGCCCGCGTGCTCCCCTTCCTCGAGCGCTACTTCGAGCACCAGCTGCGCGAGCTGCCGGCCCGGCCGCTGCACGACTGGGCCGCCGCGCGCGCCGCCGAGAACGTCCTCGCTCTGGCCTGGGTGCACGAGCGCGCCCCGCGGGACGAGTGGACGCGCCTGGCCGAGCTGCTCTTCGGCCAGGGACCCGACTGGGACGACGCCTTCTCGGACGGCCTGATCACCGGACGCGCGATGTACTTCGACCACCGCACGCACGGGCCGAACGTCGCGATGGCGCTGAAGAACCCGGCGGTCCGCGCCCTCATGCTCGGCGGCGACGCCCACGAGGCGACCCAGCGCGCGCTGGCGAACCTGGACCGCTGGCACGGGCAGGTGCACGGCCTCTTCTCCGGGGACGAGTGGCTCGCCGGCCGCGAGGCCAACCGCGGCGTGGAGACCTGCCAGATCGTCGAGTACATGTTCACGATGGCGATCGCCGCCAGGGTCACCGGCCGCTCGGAGTACTCCGACCTCCTCGAGGGGGCCGCCTACAACCTGCTGCCCGCCTCGTCGGACCCGCGGATGGTCGCGCACCAGTACCACCAGCAGGCGAACCAGATCGAGGCGTCGACCGCCGACCGCGACTGGTCCTACAGCACCAACGGGGCCAACGTCTTCGGCTTCGAGCCGCACTTCGGCTGCTGCACGGCGAACTACCACCAGGGCTGGCCGAAGTTCGTCGCGGCGCTGTGGCTGCGGCGAGACGACGCGCTGGCCGTCACCGCCTACGGGCCGAGCGAGGTGCGCGCGAGCATCGGCGGCGGCGAGCTGGTCATCGAGGAGGTCACGGACTACCCCTTCACCGAGACCGTCACCTTCCGCGTGGTCTCGTCCACGACGACGGAGCCGACCGGGCTCCTGCTGCGCGTCCCGGGCTGGGCGGCCTCGTTCGACCTCGCGGTCGCCGGCGAGACTCTCGGCGCGACTCCCGACGACGACGGCTACGTCACCGTCGAGCGGCTCTGGGTCGAGGGTGACGAGGTCGTCCTCCACCTGCCGATGAGCCCGCGCCGCATCCGCCGCGAGCGCCAGGCCGTCGGCGTGCGGGTCGGACCTCTGGTGATGGTCGCGACGCCCGACGAGTACTGGCGTCCGGTGCAGGAGGCCCGGGGCATGGGCGAGTGGGAGGTCTTCCCGCAGCGCTCCTGGAACCAGGCGCTCTACCCGGACGCCCCGGTCCCGCTCGAGGAGTGGGACGTGCGCCGGTCGCCGGTCGGCGACGTGCCCTTCGACCGCGCGGACCCGCCCGTTCGCGTGCACGCGGTCGGCATCCGCGACCTCGCCGAGTGGACCCGCGACGGGGCGAGCGCGAGCCACCCGGTCGACGGTCCCGCGCCGGCGCGCTGGATCAACACCATCGACCTCGTGCCCTACGGGACCGCACGGCTGCGGATCGCCGAGTTCCCGACCGTGCGGCCGGTGATCGGGGCCAAGGTGCCACCGGACTTCACCGGCTGATCCAGCACTGCACGAACCACCACCCGACCCCGTCGGCGGACGTCGCCGACGACGAGAGGACCCTCATGACGATCCCCCTGGCCGTGACCACCGGAGACCCCGCCGGCGTCGGCCCCGAGCTCGTCGTGCGGCTGCTCGACGAGCTGCGGGGCTCGGCCGCCGACCCGCTCGTCGTCGTCTCCTCCCGCGAGGAGCTGGCGGAGGGGCTGGAGCGGAGCGGCCTCGCGGTCGCTCTCGACGAGATCCTGGAGCCCGGTCGCGTCCGCCTGGTCGAGCCGGGCGGCTCGTGGCCGTCCGCTCGGGGTGCCGTGAGTGCCGCGAGCGGACGGTGGGCGCTCGCCTGCCTCGAGCGCGGACTCGAGCTGCACGCGGCGGGCGAGATCGGCGGGCTGGTCTTCGGCCCGCTGAACAAGACGTCGCTGCACGAGGCGGGGATGACCGAGCCGGACGAAATGCGCTGGTTCGAGAACCGCCTCACGGGCTCGCACACGGCCTCGGAGGTGAACGTCACCACGTCGTTCTGGACCTCGCGGGTGACCTCCCACGTCGCCCTCCGCGAGGTCGCGGACCTCGTCACGAGCGACCGCGTCCTCGAGTCGATCGTGCTCCTGCACGATCTGCTGGTCGGCGCGGGCACTCCGGCCCCGCGGATCGCCGTCTGCGCGCTCAACCCGCACGCCGGCGAGCACGGCCTCTTCGGCGACGAGGAGATCACCCGGATCCGCCCGGGAGTCGAGCGCGCGGTCGCCTCCGGGCTCGACGCGGCGGGGCCGTTCCCCTGCGACACCCTGTTCCGGAGGGGCTTCGACGGCTCCTTCGACGGGATCGTCACGATGTACCACGACCAGGGCCAGATCGCGCTGAAGACCCGGGCCTTCGACGGCGGGGTGACGCTGGAGGCCGGGCTCGACCTGCCGATCTGCACGCCGGCCCACGGCACCGCCTTCGACATCGTCGGCACCGGAGCGGCGACGCTCGACTCGACCCGCAACGCCTACCGGCTCGCGCGGCGCCTCGCCTCGGCCGGCGTCTCCGCTCACTGAGTCGCGGCGGCCTCGACGGTCAACCCGCGGAGCACCGCGGCGATCGTCACGCGCTGGGTGAGCGCAGCGTCGGCGTCCACGGGCCACTGGCTCACGGTGCCGACGTGCGCCGCGACGACGGCCTTCGCCAGGACGGACGGCTCGACGATCGGGACGCGGCCGTGCACGGCGGCGAGAGCGACGAACCGCTCCCCCAGCTCGCGGGGGACGCGGCCGTCGTCGATCAGCATCAGCGCGGCGAAGGCCGGGTCGGCGGCGGCCCGCGCCAGCAGCACCGACCGCAGGGAGAACCACTCGCGGCTGGTGGGCAGCGCGTCGAGGAGGGCGCGCACGGCGTCGTCGAGCGTCTCCTCGCGGCCGTCCTCCTGCACCTGGGCTTCGAGGGCGAGGTGCAGCCGCCCCCACACCCGCGCGGCCTGCTCCTCGTGCAGGGCGAGGTAGAGCTGGTCGACGCCGGCGAAGTTGGAGTAGAAGGCGCCGCGGGTGAAGCCGGCCTGCGCGCAGATGTCCTCGACGCGCTGGCCAATGGTGCCGCTGCTCTCGAAGAGGGTGGCGGCCGCCGCGAGGAGGCGTCGACGCGTCTCGCTCCGACGCCGGACCGGGGTGGGCTCGCCGTTGTTCACAGCGTCAGCCTAGGCGGGACCTTGCTCGGCGCGCACTTCTTCAGTACGTTCTGTATGCGATGCGAAACGTACTGAAAGCAGAGACAGACCCGGCGGACGAAGCGTCGGGAGGGGTTCGACGGAGGTCGCCGTGGCTGCCCTTGGCGGTCGTCGGCCTCGTCGGGGCGGTGCTCGCCTGGCTGAATCAGGTGCCGTGGTGGGGCTGGCTCGTCGTCGCTGCGGCTCTGGCACTGGTGGCGTTCGCCGCGAGGACGTGGCGGCGCCGGCGATGGTTCGTCCGGGGAGCGGCGTGGGTCGCGGCCGCGGGTGTCGTCGGAGCCGCAGCGCTCGCGGCCGGTCCGCCGCCCGCGACCCGGACCCTCGACGGTCCGCACACGGCACCGGTGGCGACCGCCCAGGGCGACGTCATCGGAGTGCGGGACGCCGCGGCCGGTGTCGACGCCTTCGCGGGCATCCCCTACGCCGCTCCGCCGGTCGGGGCACTGCGCTGGGCGGCGCCGAGCCCGGCCCCGCAGCGCTCGACCGTCCTCGTCGCCGACGACTTCGGACCCTCGGCCGTCCAGCCCGCGCCGTCGTTCGTCTCCCGGGCCGCCACCCGCGTGCTCGACCTGCCGCTCGAGGAGACGCTGCTCGGCGGCTACGACACGGACGAGGACAGCCTGCACCTGAACATTTGGCGGCCGTCCGCCGCGGCCGCCGAGCCCCGCCCCGTGCTCGTCTACCTGCACGGCGGCGGATTCGTGGCCGGCTCCGGCGCTCTGCCCGCCTACGACGGCACGGCGCTGGCCTCTCGTGGCGGCACCCTCGTCGTCACACTCAACTACCGGCTCGGGGTCTTCGGCTTCCTCGCCGAGGACGCCCTCGGCGGCAGCACCCCGGGCAACCAGGGCCTGCTCGACCAGGTCGCCGCTCTGCACTGGCTGCAGGACAACATCGCCGCGTTCGGCGGAGACCCGGACCGGGTGACCGTCGCCGGTCAGTCGGCCGGCTCGGGCAGCGCCTGCCTCCTCGGCGCCTCGCCGCTGGCGGCCGGACTCCTGCACGGGATCATCGGCGAGAGCGGCGGCTGCCTGGGAACGGCGGGCGACCGCGACCAGGGCGACCTCTACGACACCGCCGCCGTGGCGCGCGAGGCGGCGGTCGGACTGAGCGAGGCCCTCGGCGGGGCGAGCCTGGCGGAGATGCGGGCGATGCCGGCCGCGCGCATCGCCGAGGCCGCGAAGAGCCTCTCGACGCACTGGTGGCCGACCGTCGACGGCGTGGTCCTCGTGGACACCCCGAGCGCCGTCTACGCGGCCGGGCGGCAGAACGACGTCCCCCTCCTCCTCGGCAGCAACTCCGACGAGACGTCACTCGACCTGATCAGCGGCGTCGACTCGGACCCGGAGACCTGGGCCCGGGAGGCGCGGGAGGACTACGGCGAGGATGCGGACCGCTTCCTCGAGCTGTACCCGGGCGGCGACGCGGACCAGGTCACGCAGTCGCGCCTGCGGGCCGGCACCGACGAGTCGATGACCGCGCCGATGCGCCGGTGGGCGCTCGCGGCCGCCGCCTCGGGGTCGGCGCCCGTCCACGTCTACTCCTTCACCCGCACCCCGCCCGGCCGCGGCCTGGAGCGCTTCGGCGCCTATCACGGCGCAGAGGTCATGTACGCGTACGGGAACCTCGGCGCGGACGGCGACGCCGACTACACGGCCGTCGACCGCCGGCTCGAGAGCGAGATGAGCGGGCGCTGGCTCGCCTTCGTCGCCGGCGAGGAGCCGGACACTTCCGGCGGGGAGCGCTGGCCCTCGTTCCAGGAGTCTCCCGACAGCGTCCTGGAGTTCGGCGATGTCGTCCGCGTCACCGATCGCCCCACCCCGGACGCGGTCGACTTCTGGCTGAGCCGGGCGAGCTGACCCGGGGCCGTCAGGCCGTCTTCGAGGTCGGCCGGACGTCCGGATCCTTGCCGAAGCGGCGGACGAAGGTCTGGCGCAGCTCCTCGAGCTGCTCGCGCTCGCGGTCGCTGATCGGATCCGCCTGTCCCGCAGCGATCCGACGCTGCAGGCTGTTCGCTCTCCTGATCACCTCGACCACGGGAACCACCTCCGTCTTCCGTTTTCCGTCGCCTCGGGCAGCGTGTCCATGCTCCGCGGAGGCGCCGATCACGACACGTTCGCGACCGCGGCGCCCGCCCTGGCGGAGGACCGCGGTCTCCGGTCGTGGGGTGACGGGTCTCGCTCGTTCGGGGGGTAGGGACGGCGCGAGATGACGGCCGGGACCCGTTGTCGCGGGTCATCGCGAGTGCCAGGGTCGGCACTGGGCGAGTCGTGCAGGCGCCCGGTCGCTCCGTCCGTAGAGGAACCCGCTGATGCGTTTCACTATCCGCCGATCCGCTGTCCGCCGATCCGCTGTCCCCCGCAGTCTCGCCGTCGCCGTGCTGGCCGTCGCGCTCATCGTCTCCGGCGCTCCCGCCCAGGCGGCGCCCGCTCCGGCGCAGGCGGCAGCAGCGGCAGCACCCGTGGTCGGCCCGATCACCGGGGTCGCCTCGAAGCGCTGCCTCGACGTGCCGAACGGGTCGACCGCGAACCGGACGATCGTGGTCCTCTACGACTGCAACAGCGGCGCCAACCAGAAGTGGACGATCGCCACGACCGGCGAGATCACCGTCTACGGCGGCGCGAAGTGCCTGGAGGTGCGCAACCGCTCGACGACGGCCGGCGCCGACGTGCAGATCTCGGACTGCGTCGGCGGGGACGGACAGCGCTGGCGGGTCGAGAGCGACGGCACCATCCGCGCCGTCGCCTCGGGCCTCTGCCTGAGTGTCAAGGACCGGAAGACGGCGAACCGCTCATCGGTGCAGATCGCGGCCTGCGCCGGCGGCGACTGGCAGAAGTGGCGGACCAGCGCGGTCGTCGCGGACACCACGGCCCCGTCCGCGCCGGGGAGCCCGCGGGTGACGAACCTCGCCTGCCGCACGGCGACCTTCTCCTGGAACGCGTCCACGGACGCCGTCGGAGTGGCGGGATACGACGTGTACCACGACGGCCAGTTCATGACGTCGGTCGCCGGGAACGTCCTGTCCACCGGCCTCGATGTGGTGCCGGGCGCGCAGTGGGGCCTCTACGTGAACGCCCGGGACGCCGCCGGCAACGTCTCACAGGCGAGCGCCACCGTCGCGGTCACGGTCCCGCAGTGCAGCACCGACACGCAGGCGCCGACGAGCCCGACCGGGCTCACCGCGAGGGCGTCCGGCACCGCTGTCACCCTCACCTGGACCGCGAGCACCGACGACGTCGGGGTGCGCAGCTACACCGTCTTCCGCGGCTCCGCGCAGGTCGGCACGGTCGCCGGCAGCGGCACGACGGCGCCGGTCACGACGTTCACCGAGAGCGGGCTCGCGGCGAACACGGCCTACTCCTACACGGTCGCGGCCGTCGACGCCCAGGGCAACACCTCCGCTCGCAGCGCCGCCGCCGCGGTGACCACGGGCGGCGCCTGCAGCACCGCGTTCTGCACCGTCACCCAGACCGCCACCGACACCGACATCCCCTGGGGGCTGACCACCGTCCCCGACGGGACCGTGCTCTACTCCCGCCGCGACGCGCAGGACATCGTCCGCCTGAACCCCACGACCGGCGTGAAGACCAGCCTCGGGACCGTGCCGAACGTGCAGAGCACGGACGGCGAGGGCGGTCTGCTGGGCATCGCGGTGTCGCCGACGTTCGCCACCGACCAGTGGCTGTACGTGATGCACACCTCCCCCACCGACAATCGGGTGATCCGCCTCAAGCTCGTCGGCGACCGCCTCGACACGAGCACGGTGCAGGTCCTCGCCTCCGGGATCCTGCGGAACAAGTACCACAACGGCGGACGCCTGCGCTTCGGCCCCGACGGCAAGCTCTACGTCAGCACCGGCGACGGGCAGAACACCGCCACCGCGCAGAACCTGAACTCCCTCAGCGGCAAGATCCTGCGGATCAACCCCGACGGCTCGATCCCCTCGGACAACCCGTTCGGGAACGCCGTCTGGAGCTACGGGCACCGGAACCCCCAAGGGCTCGCCTTCGACTCGCAGGGCCGTCTGTGGGAGCAGGAGTTCGGCAACAGCGTCATGGACGAGACGAACCTCATCGTCCGCGGCGGCAACTACGGCTGGCCCGCCTGCGAGGGGACCTCCGGCAGCTGCGGCACCGCCGGCCTCCTCGCCCCGAAGGCGACGTATCCGACGTCCGCGGGCTCCTGCTCCGGCCTGACGGTCGTCCGCGACGTCGTCTACATCGCCTGCCTCCGCGGCACCCGCCTCTACCGCGCGCCGATCACCGGCGACGCGCTGGCCACCCCGACCTCCGCCTTCGTCGGCACCTACGGCCGCCTGCGCACCGTCGAGCCCGACGGCCAGGGCGGCCTCTGGATGACGACCTCCAACACCGGCGACAAGGACAGCATCCCGAACAACAGCAGCGAGAAGATCCTCCGCGTGACCCTCGGCGGCTGACCCGCCAGATCGGCCGGCAGACCCGTCTTCTGACGCTGGTGGATCTCGATACGCCCGCTGCGCGAGCTACTCGATCAACATGCATCCGCGCTCGACGGCCGCATGCCGGCGTGCCCCACGCATGCTGGTCGAGTAGCCGCCTGCGGCGGCGTATCGAGACCCACCGTCCTCCGCGGGGTGGTCTGCAGACCTGCCTTCCGGTGCGGGTGGATCTCGATACGCCCGCTGAGCGGACTACTCGATCAGCATGGATCCTCGCTCTGCGGGCTATTCGATCAGCAGGCATCCGTCCTCACTCTTCGTGCGAGGCGTGCGCGGCCTCTGACGATCGCGATTGACTACGCAGTCAAACCGTGTTGTACTCGTCGGACCGCGCAGTTGACTGCGCTGTCAACCTCAGGTCGAGGACGAGCGAAGGAGCTGCGACGTGGACGCATCGAAGGCCGTGCCGCAGCCGGACGACCGCGGTCGCCGGGTCTCGATGGCCGACGTGGCCCGCGCCGCCGGAGTGAGTCAGAAGACGGTCTCCCGCGTCGTCAACGGGGAGGCGCACGTCTCCCCCGAGATCGGCGAGCGCGTGGCCACGGCGATCCGCACCCTCGGCTTCCGGCCGAACGCCGCCGCCCGAGCCCTGGTCACCCAGCGGAGCCGCCGGATCGGCATGGTGACGATGAGCACCTCGCTCTACGGTCCGTCCGCGATCCTCGACGGCGTCGAGCAGGCCTCCCGTGCCGCCGGCTACTCCCTCAGCGTCGTGCGCACGGCGGAGAACAGCGGCGCGGAGCTGCAGGAAGCGGTCGACGCCCTCGTCGATCAGGGCGTCGACGGCATCATCCTCTCGGAGCCGGTCGACTTCGGGCATCCGCGCCTCACCATCCCCGCCGACGTCACGGTGCTCAGCTTCGACCACCCGAGCGAGGCGCACCGCCCCGAGGAGCTCGTCGTCGGCACCGACGAGGCCGGGGCCGCCCGCAGCGCCACCGAGCACCTCCTCGCCCTCGGCCATGAGACGGTCTGGCACATCGCCGGCGCCGGCACCTGGTCGGCCACCCGCCGTCGCATCGACGGCTGGCGGACCGCCCTCGCCGACGCCGACGCCGCCGAGCCGCCCGTGCTGAGCGGCGACTGGAGCCCGCGCTCGGGGGCGGAGGCGATGGCGTCGATCCTGCACCGCCGCGATGTCACCGCCGTCTTCGCCGCCAACGACCAGATGGCCGTGGGGGCGATCCATGCCGCCGAGGCGGCCGGCCTGCGCATCCCCGAGGACCTCAGCGTCGTCGGCTTCGACGACGATCCGATCTCGGAGTTCCTGCACCGGCCGCTCACCACGGTCAAGCAGGACTTCGCCGAGGTCACGCGCATCGCGATGCACCGGATGATCCGCACCCTCGACGGCCACGCGCCGACCGAGCGGCACCGCTCGGTCCCCGCCCAGCTGATCGTCCGCGCGTCCAGCGGGCCCGCGAACCCCGAGCGCGCGGCGCTGGCGCCCGCGTCGCCCGTCCCTGTCCCGTAGCTCCCCGTCCCGGCCCTCGGCCCTCGGCTCCCCCTTCCCGCCCTCCCCGTCCCTTCCCACCGCCGTCCGTGCGGTCAGCACGAGCCGCCTCCGCGCGGTCCCTCCGGCGCGCCCGTCGGCCCGTCCCTCCCCCTTCTCCGAAGGAGCTCCTCCATGCACCCACTGTCCCCCGCGCTCTCGCGCCGCGGGCTGCTCCGTCTCGGCGCCGCCGCCGGCGGCTCGGCGGCCCTCGCCTCCCTGCTCGCCTCGTGCGCCGCGACCGGCCCGCAGGCGGCCGTCGAGTCCGGAGCCGTCGACCTCTCGTTCTGGACGCACGACGACGGCTACGTGACGTTCTTCACGGAGGCGCTCGCCCTCGCCGATGCACGCACCGACTTCTCCTACTCGCTCGATGTCACCAAGATCGGCGCGACCGACATCGTCACCAAGCTGATCGCGCAGGCCGTCGCGGGCTCCGGCACGCCGGACCTCGTCGGCATCGAGGTCGCGAACTTCGCCCGCACGCTCCGCGGCTCGATCGCCCCCGAGCTGCTGGTGGACCTCACCGAGGCGACCGCCCCCTACCGCGACGACCTGATCGCCGCCCGCGTCGACGCGTTCAGCAAGGACGGCGCCCTCTACGCGCTCGACTCCGACACTCCGCTCGCCGTCTACTACTACCGGGAGGACGAGTTCGCGCGCCTCGGCGTGCCGACCGACCTCGAGACCTGGGAGGAGTTCGCCCGCGTCGGCGGCGAGATCAGCGCGCGGGAGGGCGTGTCCTTCGGCGCGCTCTCCGTCGGAAGCGATCTGCCGCAGGTCGTGCAGGGCTACCAGCTGCTGCTGATGCAGCGCGGCGGACAGCTCTTCGACCGTGACGGGAACCTCGACCTCGCCACTCCGGAGGCCGAGGAGGCCCTGCAGTTCGCGGTCGACGGACTCGCCTCCGGATTCTTCACGACCGTCGCCGACTACTACGGCCCGAGCATGCAGAGCGGCCTGAAGCAGGGCTCGATCCTCGGGGTCGACATGCCCACCTGGTACTCGAGCTACGGCATCAAGCCGAACGTGCCCGAGCAGGCCGGCCTCTGGCGGGTGAAGACGCTCCCCCGCTTCGCGAACGGCGGCAGCCGCACGGCCGTGGGCGGCGGCACCGGCTTCGCCGCGGTCACCGGCAAGGCCAACAGCGACGCCGCGGTCGAGCTCGTCCTCGCCGCCTACCTCGACCCGGCCCAGCAGGTGAAGCGCTACCGCGACCTCGGCTATCTGCCGACACTGCGCTCGGTCTACGACGACCCCGAGCTCGCGACGATCACCGACGACTACTTCGGCGGCCAGGCGCTCTTCGACGTCTACGGCGAGATCATCGACGAGGTCCCGTCGCTCTTCCAGAGCCAGGACCAGCAGATCCTCACGACCGTGCTGTCGGGCTACCTCCTCCAGGCCTACAAGGGCACCCTCTCCCCGGCGCAGGCGCTCCGCGCCACGGCCGAGGACTTCCGCGGCCAGGCCCGCAGCTAAGGATCGATGATGTCGACTCTCACCACGGCCGGGGCGCCCGCCTCCGCTCAGGACGGCCGCGGCGGCTCCCCGCTCGAGGCACGGCGCGCCGCGAAGCGGAAGCGCCTGAACACCTCCGGCGGCCGGGCCCCGTACCTCTTCATCGCGCCGTTCTACCTGCTCTACGCGCTGTTCATGATCGTCCCGGTCGGGGCGGCGATCTACCTCAGCCTCACCGAGTGGGTCGGCCTCGGCTCCCCCGAGTTCGTCGGGCTGGCCAACTACGGCAACCTGCTCGGCGACACGAGCTTCGGCGTCGCGCTGGTGAACACGCTGATCTACACGCTGATCGCGGTGTTCGTCATCGTGCCGTGCTCGCTGCTGATCGCGCAGGGCCTCAATGCCCGCGGGCTCAAGGCGCGCGACCTGTTCCGGCTCACCTTCTTCATCCCGATGGTGCTCTCGCCGATCGTCATCGCGCTGATCTACAGCCTGATCTTCGACCGCAGCTACGGACTACTGAACTCGCTGATCCGCGCGGTCTTCGGGTTCGGTGACATCGACTGGCTCGGCGACCCGACGCTCGCCAAGGTCGCGATCGGCTTCGTCCTGCTCTGGCGCACGGTCGGATACCTGACGATCTTCTTCCTCGCCGCACTGCAGGCCGTGCCGAAGGAGCTGTACGAGGCGGCCGAGCTCGACGGCGCCGGCGTGCTCGCGAAGTTCCGCACCGTCACGCTCCCCGCGATCCGCCCGGTGACCGCGTTCGTCGTCGTCACCTCCTTCATCAGCGCCGCCCAGCTCTTCGACGAGCCGTACCTGCTCACGCGGGGCGGACCAGGCGAGGCGACCCTCTCCGTCTCGATGTTCATCTACCGCGCCGCGTTCGAACGCCAGCAGTTCGGCTACGCCGCCGCGGCCGGAGTCGTGCTCTTCGTGCTCGTCTTCGCCGTCAGCCAGATCCTCAACCGCGCCCTCGCCATCGGGAGAACCTCATGACCGCCACCACGGGAATCGTCACCGCCGACGCTCCGGAGCGCCGCATCCCGCGGAGGCAGCGCCGGGCGAGCGGCGGCGAGCGCGCCCGCCGCGGACTGCTCTACGTCACCCTCTCGGCCCTGCTGCTCGTCTTCGTGTTCCCGCTGCTGTGGGCGCTGAGCGGCTCGTTCAAGAACCGCGGCGACATCTTCTCCACTCCCCCGTCGCTCGTCCCGAACCCGGCGACCACCGACAACTACGTCAACCTGCTGACCACGCAGCCCTTCTGGGCCTGGTTCGGCATGAGCGTCGGCACCTCGCTGCTGGCGACCGCGGTCTCGGTCTTCGTCTGCGCGATGGCGGGCTACGGCTTCGCGAAGTTCGCCTTCCGCGGCAAGAAGGTGCTCTTCACGATCATGTTCTCGTCGCTGTCGGTGCCGTTCGTCGTGATCCTGGTGCCGCTGTTCATCCTGATCGTGAAGGCGGGGCTCTCGAACCCGTGGTTCGCGCTGATCGTGCCGTGGGTCGCTCCCGCGTTCGGGATCTTCCTGATGCAGCAGTTCATCGTCCAGTCCATCCCGGACGAGATCATCGAGGCCGCCCGGATCGACGGCAACAGCGAGTTCGGCACCTTCTGGCGCGTGGTGCTGCCGCTGCTGCGCCCCTCCCTCGGAGCGCTGGGCGTCTGGGGCTTCCTGCAGAGCTACAACAGCTTCCTCTGGCCGCTCGTGCTGCTCTCGGACTCGTCGCAGTACACGATCCCGCTCGGGCTCAACATCCTCTTCGCGTCCGAGAACCGCTCCTACGACCTCGTCCTCGCCGGCGCGGTGCTCGCCTCGGTGCCGACGATCCTGGTGTTCTTCCTGCTGCGCAAGCAGCTGCTCGACGGGCTGACCGCGGGCGCCGTCAAGGGCTGACACCCCCACCGCCTTCCTCCGCCACTCCTCTCCCGAACGTCCGAAAGGCCCTCCCATGCAGCACCTCACCGACCGCATCCTGTTCGGCGCGGCCTACTACCACGAGTACCAGCCGACCTCCCGGCTGGGCCGCCGCGACCTCGCCGAGGACTTCCGGCTGATGAAGGCCGCGGGCTTCACGGTCGTCCGCGTCGGCGAGTCGGTCTGGTCCACCTGGGAGCCCGAGAACGGCGTCTTCGAGCTCGACTGGCTGCAGCCGGTGCTCGATGCGGCCCACGAGCACGGCATCGCGGTCGTGCTGGGCACGCCGACCTACGCGGCGCCGATGTGGCTCGCTCGGCTGTACCCCGAGATCAACGTCGAGCGCTCGAGCGGTCGGCCGATGGGCTGGGGAGCCCGGCAGGAGATCGACTACTCGCACCCGGCCTTCCTCTTCCACGCCGAGCGGCTCATCCGGAGGATCGTCGAGCGCTACGCCGCGCATCCCGCGGTGATCGGCTTCCAGGTCGACAACGAGCCGGGCAACGAGATCTTCCACAACCGGCAGGTCTTCCAGCGCTTCGTCGACCACCTGCGCGCGCGCTACGGCACCGTCGAGACGCTGAACGACGAGTGGGGGCTGACCTACTGGTCGCACCGCCTGTCGACCTGGGCCGACCTCTGGACCCCGGACGCCAATCAGCAGCCGCAGTACGACCTGGCCTGGCGCCGCTTCCAGGCCTCGCTGACCACGGACTTCATCGGCTGGCAGGCCGACATGGTCCGGGAGATCACCGCGCGGGCCGGCCGCGACGACCAGTTCGTCACCACCTGCATCTCCTACGAGCGCCGGACGGTGCAGGACGAGGAGCTCGTGCGCTCCCTCGACATCGCCGCCGGCAATCCCTACTACCGGATGCAGGACGGGCTCGAGCTGCCGGACGCGCGGGTGTTCGATCAGCACTGGACGACCTCGGGCACCTGGGCGCTGTACGCCACCGCGGACCGCATGTACGGATCGAAGCAGGCGCCGTTCCTGGTGACCGAGACCGACGCGCAGGCGATCGGCATGCCGTGGTCGAACGAGCCCGGCTACGACGGGCAGTGGCGCCAGGCCGCCTGGGCTCTGGTCTCGCGGGGCGCGACGATGATCGAGTACTGGCACTGGCACACGCTGCACCACGGCGCCGAGACCTACTGGGGCGGGATCCTGCCGCACTCGCAGGAGCCGGGCCGGGTCTACGAGCAGATCGCCGCGCTGGGTGCCGACTTCGCTGCCGCCGGCGACCGGGTGACCGAGCTGACCCCCGACTCCGATGTGGCGATCCTGTTCTCGAACGAGAGCAAGTGGGCGCTCGAGGAGTACCCCTCGTTCAGTGACCCGACCCAGGGCACCGGCGCCGCCCGCGGCGTGCCCGTCGCGTCGACGCGCACCTTCCAGACCGTCTTCGACTCCTTCGCGCGCGGCGCCTTCGACGCGGGGCTGCAGTCGAACACGGTGCACCCCTCGCAGCTGACCGAGACGACGCCCGCCGCCTACGCGGCCGCGCATCCCGTGCTGGTCGCCGCGGCGTTCACCATCGCCGACGACGCGCAGCTGCAGTGGCTGGAGGCGTACGCGGCCGCGGGCGGGCACCTGGTCGTGGGCGTGCGCACCGGCTACGAGGACGAGGAGGCGCGGGCCCGGCTGCAGCGCAAGCCCGCCTTCCTCGACCAGGCCGCCGGTGTTCACTACGACGAGTTCGCGAACCTCGCGGTCCCGCTGCCGGTCGTCGCGGAGTCGGGCTTCCCGCTGCCGGTGGGCGCCACGGCGACCCTGTGGGCGGACGGCCTGCAGCCCGACGACGCCGACGTGCTGGTGCGCTACGTCCATCCGCACCACGGCCGGTTCGCCGCCGTGACGACGCGTGCGCACGGCGCGGGGCGGGTCACGACCGTCGGCACGGTGCCCGACCTCGAGCTGGCGCGTGCCCTGATGTCCTGGGTCGTCGGCGACGCCGCCTCGGGGTGGCGCCGTGCGGCCGCCTCGCAGACGGTCACCAGCGCGACCAACCGCCACGGCGAGCGGATCCGCTTCGTGCACAACTGGTCCTGGGAGCCCTCGGTGTACGCCTTGCCGGCCGCGGCCACCGATGTGCTGACCGGAGTCGAGCTGCGCGCCGGCGCCGAGCTCGAGCTCGGCCCGTGGGACGTGCGGGTCCTCGCCGCGGACGACTGAGCGACCGGCCCGGAGACCCACCGTGCCTGCAGCCCCGGCTCCTGACACGGTGGATCTCGATACGCCCTTCGGGCTACTCGATCAGCATGGATGCGGCGCGGCCGACCTGGGGTCGGCGGCGATCATGCTGGTCGAGTAGCCCCGCAGGGGCGTATCGAGACCCACCGCCCTCAGCAGTGCGGCCTGCAGCCCCGCCTCCTGGCGCGGGCGGGGGCTCCGCGTCTCTGCCAAGGTGGTCACGCGCCGGGTCTCCAGGCGGCCGACGCGGTGTGAAGGGGGTGGCCGACGCATGAGCGATGCGGCTGCGGGGTACTCGACGGCGCGAGCCGAGGATCCGCCGGCCTCACCCGAGGTGCTCTCGGAGCGCAGCGGACCGCGCTCGGTTCGCGCGCTCCGGCTCGGCGTCGGCGGCGCGGGCCTCCTCCTGACGCTGGTGCTGCTCGTCCCGCACGCACCGGCGCTCCCGGGGCTGTGGCTGGCGTTCCTGGTGCTGCTCGCAGCGATGTGGATCACGGCCTCGTTCCGGCTCGAGCTCGCCTCCGGCATCGGCACGGTCACCTTCGGGGTCGGCGTGTCGGTGCTCGCCTTCCTGGCGCAGGACGTGCCGCGCGTCCAGGCGCTGCTGCTGTGGGTGCTCGCGATCGCGCTCTTCCAGGTGATCTCGCGGCGCCCCTGGGCCGCCGTCGTCTACTGGACCGGTCTCGCCGCGCTCTCGGGCGGGGCGTTCCTGCTCGTCCTCTCCCTCTTCCCGCAGACGGGCTGGTGGCCGGTCCTCGCGGCGGTGCCGGCGGTGCTGGCCTACGGACTGCTCTCTATCGGAGCCGAGTACCTGCAGGCCTGGCTGACCCTGGCCGACGTCAGCGACGTGCCGCGGCCTGCGCTCCGGGCCGACCGGGTGCTGCTCGCCCTCGGCCTCAACATCGTGCTGGTGGCTCTCGCCTACGGCGCGCACCTCTCCGCCGGGGTCGAGCGCATCGATCTCGGCGCCGGCCTCGAGATCCGCTCGGCGAACACGCTCCTGATCGTCGCGCTGGCGGTCGCCGTGGTCAGCCAGTACCTCCGCCGCGCCCGGATCGAGCGCAAGCTGAACGGCCTGATCGAAGCGGCACTCGCTCTGCCGTGGGGCGACCAGGAGGCGATCTTCGAGACGCTCGAGCGGGCGGCCCGCACGGCGATCCCGTCAGCGAGCACGCGGATCTCCGCCACTCCCGGGCGCGCGTTCGAGCTGTCGGCGCCGATCACCACGCCCGGCCTGGGCCTGCGGCACGTGGTCCTGACGCGGCGCCCCGACTCCGGCGGCTTCACCGCACTCGAGCACCGCACCCTCCTCGCCCTCGCGCACATCGCGACCCAGGCCCTCTACGATCGCCGCAGCACCCGCGTGCTGCGCGACCAGGCCACGACCGACTCGGTCACCGGTCTCAGCAACCTCCGCGGCCTGTACGAGGAGTTCGCGGCGATCAGCGATCAGGAGGAGCGCGCGGTGCTGTTCATGGACCTCGACGACTTCAAGGCCGTCAACGACACCCACGGCCACTCGACGGGCAACACCGTCCTGCAGGAGGTCGCCCGTCGCATCCGCGAGAGCGTGCGCGGGGACGACGTGGTCGCGCGCATCGGCGGCGACGAGTTCGCCGTCCTCCTGGACTCGGTCACCGCCGGAGCCGTCGCGCTCCGGATCGCGCGCGCCGTCGAGCGGCACCTGGTCGTCGGCGACGCCGAGCTCCACCCCCGCATCAGCATCGGCGCCCCGGTCGCTGTCGACGGCGGCTCATTCGACCGGGTGATGCAGGAGGCGGACGAGCGGATGTACGAGACGAAGAAGGAGCGCAAGGGCGAGGAGGCTCAGGACGCGGCGGTGCAGGAGGTAGCGGTGCAGGAGGCGGAGTCGAAGGAGCTGGATCTCGTCGCCGAGGTCCGCGTCGCCGTCGCCGACGGGACGGTGCGAGTCGCCTTCCAGCCGGTGATCGACGTCGCCGAGCGGCGCATCGTCGGCTTCGAGGCGCTGGCCCGCTACACCCGGACCGACGGCACCGCGCTGAGTCCGATCACGCTCGTCGACATCGCGCGCTCGCTGGGCCTGCTGGACGAGCTGACGGTGCAGATCGTCGACCAGGCGGTGGCCTGCATGATCGAGTTCCGCGCGATCGATCCGTCGGTCACGTTCCTCAGCGTCAACATCGAGGCGGAGCAGCTGATGCACGACGGCGTCACCGAGGTGATCTGCGCACATCGCACCGCCGAGCAGGGCATCCAGCTCTGCCTCGAGCTGACGGAGGGCTCGATCGGGCACGTCGACGAGGCCGTCATCGAGCGGGTCCGCGCCCTCACCGCGGACGGCATCGCGATCGCGCTCGACGACTACGGCCAGGAGCACGCGGCCGCTGCGGCGCTGCTGACGGTGCCGCTGAGCATCGTCAAGATCGACCGTGTCTTCCTCGCCGACGAGGAGAACCCCCGGCACGCGACGATCCTCCGCTCGATCATCAACCTGGTCTCGGACCTCGACATGCACACGATCGTCGAGGGCGTCGAGACGACCTCCGCTCACGAGCTGCTGACGAGCCTGCATGCCGACCGGGCCCAGGGCTACTTCTATGGCCGCCCCCTCTTCCCGGAGCTCGTCAAGGAGCGCCTGCGCGCCACGGGCACGGCGGCGATGCCGGAGCAGCCGCCGGCGTAGCCCGCGGGGCGGCGGCCGCCTGCTCATCGAGCAGCCCGCAGCTGCCCCTGCATGCTGATCGAATAGCCCGCGGAGCGGGCGTATCGAGATCCACCGTCCGCCGGAGCCGGGTCTCGATACGCGCTGCGCGCTACTCGACCAGCATGTCTGTGGGCATCTCTTCCGAATTGATCCACCGTGCGGCGGGACCCGGCTCCTGGTGCGCGCCGCTCGACCGTCCCGCGGCGACGTGCTCGGGAGCTCTTGACAGCCGCGTCTAACGCGCGTTAGTTTGCTTCTGGCGCGCGACAGGGAGGTTGCCGGATGACACGCAGAGCAGTCACGATGAGCGACGTGGCGCGCCACATCGGCGTCTCCCGCTCGGCGGTCTCGTTCGCCTTCAACGACGAGAAGCAGGTCTCGAGTGAGACGAAGGCCCGGGTCCTCGCCGCGGCGGCCGAGCTCGGCTACCGGCCGAACGCCGGCGCCCGCGCCCTCGCCGGCCGCACCACCGACCTGTTCGGACTGGTCACGGACATCGTCTCGACCCCCTTCGCCGGCGAGCTGATCGCCGGAGCTCAGGAGTGGTTCTGGGAGCACGGCAAATCGCTGATCATCGTCGGCACCCCCACGCCCGACCGCCCGGACAGCAAGTCGGTCGAGATGATGCTCGAGCACCGGGTGGGCGGCGTGATGATCGCCACGACCTACAACCGCGCCATCGAGATCCCGCGCGAGCTCGACGACATCGACGTCGCTCTCGTGCACTGCTACGACGAGGCCGGCACGCACCCCTCGATCGTCCCCGATGAGCAGGACGGCGGCTACACGGCCACCCGGCTGATGCTCGAGCGCGGACGCCGCCGCATCGCGCTCGTCGGGATCGACGAGCACCTCGACGCGGCCCGCGGCCGCCTCGCCGGCTACCGGCAGGCGCTCGAGGAGGCCGGTGTCCCGGTCGACCCCGCGCTGATCGTGGCCGGCGGAGCGGACGCGACGTCGGGCTACGACGCCACGAGGGCCCTGCTCGCCCGCGCGCGGCCCGACGGCCTGTTCTGCGGCAACGACCGCATCGCCATGGGCGCCTACGACGCGGCCCGCGAGGCCGGCCTGGGCATCCCGAGCGACCTCTCCATCGTCGGCTTCGACAACCACGAGGTCATCGCCGCCTATCTCCGTCCCTCGCTCACCACCATCGCGCTGCCGTTCCGCGAGATGGGCCGGCTCGGCGCCGAGCTCCTCGTGCGCGGCCCCGGCGATCACGACGTGCCGCGGCTCACCGTCCGCTGCCCTCCGATCCTGCGCGACTCCGTCTGACCGCGACTCCGCCTGACCCCGACCCCGCCTGACCCCGACTCCTCCACCGAGACGGCTCCCTCCCCCACCCCTGACTCCCTCCGCCCCGGCGGAGGCGCACCCCGCGGCGACGATCCCGGCCCCCGGCGCTCGCCCGTTCCATTCACAGTCGAAAGGAAAAACCATGTCCCGACCTTCTGCGCGACGCTTCTGGCGCGCGTTAGTAGTCCCCACGGTCCTCGCCACCGCGGTCGCCCTCGGCGCCGCCGGCTGCACCACCGCTCCGAGCACGAGCACCGGCGACACCCTGCGGATCGCCTCAATCGGCAACGCCTCCTTCACCCGCAACTTCAACCCGTTCTCGCCGTCCGCGCTCAAGATCACCAACCGCGCGATCTACGAGTCGCCGATGGTGACGAACCTCGCGAAGGGCGAGATCGAGCCCTGGCTGGCCAGCGGCTACCAGTGGAGCGACGACGGCCTGCAGCTCACCTTCACGTTGAACGACGGCCTGACCTGGTCGGACGGCGAGGCGCTCACCGCCGAGGACGTCGCCTACACCTTCGGTCTGGTGCGGAAGGTCCTCGGCGACGCGACATACGACTACGTCGACTCCGTCGCGGCTCCCGACGAGAAGACCGTCGTCTACACCTTCAACCGTCCGTACACCCCGGGCCTCTACGAGCTCGGCGTCCAGGTCGTCGTGCCCGAGCACGTCTGGAAGGACGTCGACGACCCGGCCACCTTCCAGAACCCCGACCCGGTCGGCTCCGGCCCGTTCACCCAGGTGCAGAGCTTCTCGGCGCAGTCCTTCGACCTGCTGCGGAACCCGGACTACTGGCAGACGGACAAGGCCGACTACTCCGGGATCCGCGTCATCGCCTACGGCGCCAACGACGCCGCCAACATCGCGGCGATCAACGGCGACATCGACTTCGGCCTCGGCTTCATCCAGGACATCCAGAAGACCTACGTGGACCCCGATCCCGAGCACCGCGGCTACTGGTTCCCCGCCGTCGGCAACACGGTCTCGCTCACGCTCAACACCACTCAGGCGCCGTTCGACGACGTGCAGCTGCGCAAGGCGATCAGCATGGGCATCGACCGCGACAAGGTCGCCGCGACCGGCATGAGCGGCTACACCCACCCCGCCGACTGCACGGGCCTGAGCGACGCCTACGACTCCTGGCGCGACGAGACCGTCGTCGCCCAGTGCGACTGGACGACCTACGACGTCGACGCCGCGAACGCGATGCTCGACGCGGCGGGCTACGCGAAGGGCTCCGACGGCATGCGCGTCGCGCCCGACGGCACCCCCGTCTCGTTCTCGATCGGGGTCGGCTCCGCCTCCACCGACTGGATCGCGGTCGCGCAGGTGATCTCCGACGACATGAAGGCCATCGGCGTCGACGCCCCGCTGAAGGTGCAGGACTGGTCGCAGATCAACCAGGCGCTCTTCGGCGGCACCTTCCAGGGCAACATCGCCTGGAGCCAGACCGGCGTCACCCCCTACGAGTTCTACCGGGGCATGCTCTCCTGCCGCACGGTCCAGCCCGAGGGCGAGCAAGCCACGCAGAACTTCCAGCGCTTCTGCGACCCGCAGGCCGACGTCCTGCTCGATCAGTTCGCCGCGGCGACGAGCGAGGACGAGCAGCGCTCGGTGATGAACCAGCTGCAGGCCCTCTACTCCGAGCAGGCGCCGACCGTCCCGCTGTTCCCCGGCCCGGAGTGGGGCGCCTACAACAGCACCACCTTCGTCGGCTGGCCCAGCGAGGAGGACCCCTACGCGACCCTCTCCCCCGAGTCGTCCAGCACGGTCAAGGTGCTGACCACGATCCACCCGCGCTGATCCCGCCCGTCGGTGGCGGAGCCTCCGGGCTCCGCCGCCCCCTCCTCCTGTGAAAGGGACTCCCGTGACCCTGTTCTACAAGCCCGAGCGCGCGCGCCTCGGCGACACCATCCCCTACTTCGCGGACGGCGTCTTCCACGTCTTCTACCTCAAGCGCTACGCCGACGACACCCACGACCGCATCGAGACGGACTGGTGGCACGTCTCGACGACCGACTTCGTCGAGTTCGAGGAGCACGGCCCGGCCGTCCGCCGCGGCGGCCTCCGCGACGCCGACGCCTCGGCGGCGACCGGCAGCGTGATCCGCATCGGCGACCGCTGGTACGCCTACTACACCGGCTTCGGCGAGTGGCAGAAGGAGCAGGGCGGCCGTCACCAGACCGTCCTCCGCGCCACCAGCACCGACCTCGTCACCTGGGAGAAGGAGGCGGACTTCGCGCTCGTCGCCGACGCCGAGCGCTACGACGCGCACGAGTGGCGGGACCCCTTCGTCCTCGAGCAGGAGGACGGCACGTACCTGATGCTGATCGCCGGGCAGAGCCTCGACGGTCCGGCGCTGCGCCGCGGAGTCACCGCCACCGCCACCTCCCCCGACGGACTGACCTGGACCGTCGGCGAGCCGCTCTGGGGGCCGGGTCTCTTCTCGATGCACGAGTGCCCCGACCTGTTCCGGATGGGCGACCGCTGGTACCTCGTCTACTCCACCCTCACCGACCGCACCGTCACCCGGTACCGCACCGCGACCTCGCTCGAGGGCCCCTGGACCGCGCCCGACGACGACGAGCTCGACGGCCTCGGGCTCTACGCCGCGAAGACGATCTCCGACGGCGAGCGCCGCTACCTCGTCGGCTGGTGCCCGAACTACGCCGTCGGCAAGGACGGCGCGCCGTGGCTCTGGGGCGGGAACCTCGTCGTGCACGAGCTGCTGCAGAACGAGGACGGCACGCTCCGCGTCGTCGAGGCGGCCCTGACCCGCCGGACGCTGCAGCGGGATCGGGCGGCCGCTCCGGTCGCCCTCGCTGCGACGAGTGTCGGCTCCGAGCACGGCTTCGAGCGGCAGGTCCTCGCCCGGATGCCGCACACGGGACTCGTCGACATCGTGCTCACTCCGTCGCCCGGTACGAAGGCTTTCGGAGTGGAGCTGCGCACCGACGAGACCGGCCGCCCCGGCTACTCCGTGACGATCGAGCCCGGGAAGCACCGCGTGCGGATCGACCGCCTCGACCGGTTCGGCTCGGACGCGCCGTTCGACGTGCGCCCGTTCGAGGCGCCGGAGGGCGAGCTGGCGATGACGGTCGTGTTCGACGGCGAGGTCTCGGTCGTCTACCTCGGCGGCACGTCCGCCTTCACCTTCCGCGGCTACGACCAGCGGGGCGACTCCCTCGCGGTCTTCGCGCAGGAGGGGCGCATCGAGGTCTCCGGGGAGCTCCGGAGCATCCAGGACGAGAAGGAGGACGACCGATGAGCAGCGAGTTCCTGACCCGCTCGAACGCCGCACTGACCGCCGGCGACCGTTCGCGGTCCGTCACGGCGGAGAATCCGACCGGTGCCCCCGGCGAGGGCGGCCGCGCCTCCTCGATCCTCGGCCCGGGCCGGAAGGGCGCCCCGTGCATCACCCTGCCGGCCGGTGAGACGACGGTGCTCGCCGATCTCTCCGGCGCCGGCGAGATCCGGCACGTCTGGTTCACGGTCGGCATGCACACCGAGGCCGTCGGCTTCGTGCTGCGCGACCTGGTGCTGCGGATGCACTGGGACGGCTCCGAGAGGCCCGCCGTCGAGGCGCCGCTGGGCGACTTCTTCTGCAACGGCAACGGCCAGCGCAGCCTGGTCACCTCGAGCCTCGTGCTCGTCGCGCCGACCGGCGGGATGAACGCCTACTTCGCGATGCCGTTCGCCGAGGGCGCGCGGATCACGATCGAGAACCAGCATCCGGTCGACGTCGGCGGGCTGTTCTACCAGATCGACTACGTCGAGAAGCAGGACGCGTCGGCGATCGGCCCGCTGCGCTTCCACGCGGAGTACCGGCGCGAGAACCCGACGGTGCGCGGCGTGGACTACACGGTCCTCGACGGTGTCGAGGGCTCGGGCGTCCTCGTCGGCACCTCGCTGACGATCGTCCAGCTGGAGCGCTACTGGTGGGGCGAGGGCGAGATGAAGTTCTTCCTGGACGGCGACACCGAGCACCCGACGATCTGCGGCACCGGCACCGAGGACTACTACGGCGGGGCCTGGGCGTTCCAGGACAGGCTGTCGAAGGAGTTCGAGCCGCAGGTCCTCACCTACAGCGCCCCGTACGTCGGCTACCCGACCTACGCCACCCGGGACGAGTCGCAGCAGGCGGTCTACGCGACCGCGATGGCGCCCGTCCACGGCATGTACCGCTGGCACGAGCCCGACCCGATCTACTTCCACTCGAGCCTGCGGGTGACCCTGCAGCAGATCGGGCAGGTCGGCCCGGACCTCGTCGAGCGCTCGGACGACGTGTCCTCGGTCGCCTACTGGTACCAGGACGCGCCGAGCCGCCCCGCTCGCCCCTTCCCGGCTCGCGCGGACCGTGTCCCCCGCTGAGTCCGTCCCGTCCGGCGCGCGCCGGGCGGGACGCCCCTCCCCCTCCCTTCGATCCTCCGGAGGACCGCAGTCATGACCTTCGTGCTCCGCCGCCTCGGCTTCTACCTCATCGCCTTCTGGGCGTCGCTGACGATCAACTTCCTGCTCCCGCGCCTCATCCCCGGCGACCCCGTCGGCCGGATGATCGGCACGATGCAGGGCACGCTCACCGACGAGCAGATCGATCAGTTCCGCCACCTCTTCGGCCTCGACGACCGCCCGCTGCCGCTGCAGTACGTGCAGTACCTCGGCGACGTGCTCACCGGGCACCTGGGCATGTCGATCTCGCAGTTCCCCACCCCGGTCACCGAGGTGATCGGGACGCAGCTCGGCTGGACCCTGCTCCTCGGCGGCTCGGCCCTGATCGTCGCCGTGGTCCTCGGCAATCTGCTCGGGATCGTCGTCGCCTGGCGGCGGAACGGCGTGCTCGACCGGATCCTCCCGCCGCTGCTCGTCTTCGTCGGCTCGTTCCCCTACTTCTTCATCGCGATGGGCGCGCTGTTCCTGTTCGCGGTGTCGCTGAAGTGGTTCCCGATCGGGCAGGCCTTCACTCTCGGGTCGCAGCCGTCGTTCTCGCCGCAGTTCCTCGGTGACGTGCTCACGCACCTCTTCCTGCCGGCGGTGACCATCGTCGCCGTCTCGATCGGCGGCTGGATGCTCGGCATGCGCAACACGATGATCGCCACCTCGGCCGAGGACTACATCACGATGGCCCGCGCCAAGGGCCTGCGGGAGGGCCGGATCATGTTCCGCTACGCCGCCCGCAACGCGATGCTGCCCTCGATCACCTCGTTCGGCATGTCCATCGGCTTCGTCGTCGGCGGCGCCCTGCTGACCGAGGTCGTCTTCGCCTACCCGGGCATCGGCTACCAGCTGCTGCGCGCCGTCCAGGCCCTGGACTACCCGCTGATGCAGGGGATCTTCCTCACCCTGACCGCGGCGGTCCTGATCGCCAACTTCCTGATCGACATCGTCTACGTGCGGCTCGACCCGCGCGTGCGAGTGAGGTAGTCATGTCCCTGCAGAACCCGATCCCCGTCACCGCCGTCGACGACCCGCTGAGCGCGACGCCCGCGCCGCCCCGAGTGGTCCGCAGCCACTTCCTCGCGCGGATCCTCCGGGACCGCCGGGCGCTCGTCGGCGTCGTGATCCTCGCCCTCTTCGTGCTGCTCTCGCTGGCGGCTCCGCTCCTCTCGCCCGGCGACCCGAACACCGCGGTCGTCGCCGGCTCCGAGCCGCCCTCGCTCGCGCACCTGCTCGGCACGACGGCCAAGGGCGAGGACGTGCTCGCCCTGCTGATCTGGGGCTCCCGCAGCTCGCTCTCGATCGGCTTCGCGGTCGGCATCGCCGCCACCGTCGTCGGCCTGATCGTCGGCCTCGCCTCCGCCTACTTCGGCCGCGTCGTCGACGACGTGCTCTCGGTCGTCACCAACGTCTTCCTGCTCATCCCCGGGCTGCCGCTGCTGATCATCCTCGCCGCGTTCCTGCCGCCGGGGCCGGCCACGATCGTCCTGGTCCTCGTCGCCACCGGCTGGGCGGGCTCGGCCCGCGTCATCCGCTCGCAGGCGCTCTCGCTGCGCGGCAAGGACTTCATCGACGCCTCCGTGGTCACCGGCGAGCGCTCGCCGCACATCATGCTGCGCGAGATGCTCCCCAACATGGCGTCCGTCGTGATGAGCACCTTCCTCGCCTGCGTCATCTTCGGCATCGGCGCCCAGGCCGGCCTCGAGTTCCTCGGCCTCGGCGACGTCTCCTCGGTCAGCTGGGGCACGAACCTCTACTGGTCCAGCATCGAGGGCTCCCTCATCCGCGCGACCTGGTGGACCTTCGTCCCCTCGGGCGTCGCGATCGCTCTCGTCGCCTTCTCGCTCGCCCTCATCAACTACGCGGTCGACGAGATCACCAACCCGCGTCTCATCCGCGCCACGAAGAAGGGCTCCCGGAAATGAGCACCCTCCCCTCCCAGGACGACGTCGTCCTCGACGTCCGCAACCTCACCGTCGAGTACGAGACCGCCACCGGAACCGTGCGCGCCGTCGACGACGTGTCCTTCACCATCCGCCGCGGCGAGACCTTCGGCTTGGCCGGCGAGTCCGGCAGCGGCAAGTCCACCATCGCCACGGCGATCCTGCGGCTGCTCGGCGCCAACGGCCGTGTCGTCTCCGGCTCGATCCACTGCGACGGCGTCGACGTCACCTCGCTCGGCGCCGAGGAGCTGCGCCGCTTCCGCTGGAGCCGCGTCTCGATGGTGTTCCAGAGCGCGATGAACGCGCTCAACCCGGTGATGACCGTCGGCGACCAGATCGTCGACGTCCTCACCACGCACCGCGGCGACAGCCGGCGGGCGGCCAGGGCCCGCGCGGCCGAGCTGCTCGAGCTGGTCGGGATCGACCCCGCCCGCATCGACGCCTTCCCGCACCAGCTCTCCGGCGGGATGCGCCAGCGCGC
Organism: Rathayibacter sp. VKM Ac-2926; assembly: GCF_022815565.1. Classification (NCBI taxonomy): domain Bacteria; kingdom Bacillati; phylum Actinomycetota; class Actinomycetes; order Micrococcales; family Microbacteriaceae; genus Rathayibacter; species Rathayibacter sp. VKM Ac-2926. The sequence goes on from NZ_JALGRS010000005.1 coordinate 87,323, forward strand.
CGTCATCGCGATCGCCCTCGCGCTCGAGCCGCCGATGCTGATCATGGACGAGCCGACCACCGCGCTCGACGTGGTCGTGCAGCAGGAGATCATCCACGAGATCAAGGAGCTCCAGCGCCGGCTGGGCTTCGCGATCCTCTTCATCACCCACGACCTCTCGCTCATGGTCGAGATCTCCCAGCGGCTCGGCGTGATGCGCCACGGCCGGCTGCTCGAGAGCGGGATCTCCCGCGAGGTCTACGCGAACCCGCAGAGCGACTACACCCGGACGCTGATCGCGGCGTTCCCGCCGATTCAGAAGGGCGGACCGGGAGCCGCCGCGGTCGCGCCCACGCCGCAGGAGACCGACGTGGTCGTCTCCCTCGGCGGGCTGACCAAGGAGTTCCGCACGGGTGGGCTCTTCTCGAAGAAGTCGACCGTCGCGGTGGACCACGCCGACCTCGAGCTGCACCGCGGCGAGATCATGGCCCTGGTCGGCGAGTCGGGCAGCGGGAAGAGCACCATCGCCCGGATGCTCGCGCGGCTGGTCGAGCCGACCTCCGGCCGCATGGTGGTCGGCGGCGTCGACGTGCTGGCGAAGGAGCCGCGGCGGGCGTCCCGCTCCTACCGCCGCACCGTGCAGATGGTCTTCCAGGACCCGTTCGGCTCGCTGAACCCGACGAAGAAGGTCCGTCACTTCCTCGAGCGGCCCCTGGTGCTGCACGCCCCCGAGCTGAGCGCCCGCGAGCGCGCGGCCCGCGCCGAGGAGCTCCTGCTCTCGGTCGAGCTCGACCCGGCCTTCCTCGACCGCTACCCGCACGAGCTCTCCGGCGGCCAGCGCCAGCGGGTCGCCGTCGCGCGGGCCCTCGCCGCCGACCCGACGGTCATCCTCGCCGACGAGCCGACCTCGATGCTCGACGTCTCGGTGCGGATGGGCGTCCTCCAGCTGCTGCGCCGCCTGCGCGACGAGCGCGGGATCTCGATCCTCTACATCACCCACGACCTCGCCTCGGCCCGCTTCCTCGCCGACACCACCAGCGTGATGCTCCAGGGCGTGATCGTCGAGGGCGGCAGCAGCGCCGAGGTGATGGACACTCCCAGCCACCCCTACACGCGCCTGCTGATCTCGGCCGCACCCGACCCGCACCGCACCACGGCCTTCGACCGCGCCGACCGCGCCCGGGCCCGCGCCGAGATCGCGGGCATCACCGCCCGCCGCAGCGCGGGCGCCGACCGCGGGGCCGTGCACTGGGTGACCGCCACGCACTGGGTGAACCGCGACGGCATCGAGGACGCCGACCGGCCCGTCGTCGGCGCCCTCGGCGGCAGCCCGTCCCTGGGCACCGCCGATCCGACCCTGCTCCCGAACTCCGGAAGGACCCCTCGATGACCACCACCGCTCTCTCCGTGCGCCCGGCCGTGCACTTCGCACCGGCCCGCCACTGGATGAACGACCCCAACGGCCTGATCCACCACGACGGCCGCTACCACCTCTACTTCCAGCACAACCCGAGCGGCGACGACTGGGGCAACATGAGCTGGGGCCACGCCTCCAGCGCCGACCTCCTCGAGTGGATCGAGCACCCGGTCGCCCTGCTGCACGACGAGCACGAGGGCGTCTTCTCGGGCTCGATCGTGTCCGACCGCACGAACTCCTCCGGGCTGGGCACCGCCGAGCGGCCGCCGCTCGTCGCGCTGTACACCTCCGCCCGCGAGGGCAGCCAGGCGCAGGCCCTCGCGTCGAGCCTGGACGGCGGCGAGACCTGGACCAAGCACGGCGTGGTCCTGGACCGCGGCACGGCCGACTTCCGCGACCCGAAGGTCTTCCGCCACGGGGACCACTGGATCATGGCGACCGTGGAGGCGCTCGACCGGCAGGTCCACCTCTTCCGCTCGGAGGATCTGCGCGACTGGGAGCCGCTCTCGGTCTTCGGCCCGGCCGGCTCCACCGAGGGGATGTGGGAGTGCCCCGACCTCTTCCCGCTCGACGACCGCTGGGTCCTCGTGATCTCGACCAACCCGGGCAACCCGGCCGGCGGCTCGGGCATGCAGTACTTCGTCGGCGACTTCGACGGCACGACCTTCACGGCGACGTCCTGGGACTGGCTCGACCGCGGCCGCGACTTCTACGCGGGCGTGACCGTGGCCGACGCTCCGGAGCCGACGATGATCGGCTGGATGAGCAACTGGGACTACGCCCACACGGTGCCGACCTCTCCCTGGCGCGGATCCGCCGCTCTGCCCCGCCTGCTCTCGCTCGAGGGCGAGCGGCTGGTGCAGCGTCCGGCGCTCCCGATGACCGGGGAGCCCGACTTCTCCTCCGACGACGCCTCCCCGGAAGCGGGGCTCTTCACGGTCCCGGAGAGCGCGCACGGTCGGGCTCTGCGGATCCGCCTCGTGGGCCGGCCCGCCGAGGCTCCCCTCGAGCTCGTCGTGCGCGCCTCGGCCGACGGCCTGCGCGGCACGATCGTGCGCCTCGAGGAGGGTCGCCTGAGCATCGACCGCCGCGACTCCGGCGACAGCGCCTTCTCGCCCGCCTTCGCGAGCGTCTCGGCGGCCGCGCTCCCCGCCCGCGCCGACGGCACGGTGGAGCTCGACGTGTGGGTCGACGCGTCCTCGATCGAGGTGTTCGCCGACGACGGCCGGATCGTCCTCACGGACCAGATCTTCCCCGCCGACGACGACATCGCCGTGCTGCTGCGCTCCGAGTCCGCGGTCCTCGCGGGCGTCTCCCTCGACGTCACCGTGCTCGATGGCCGGTGAGCGGGGCGGAGGTGAGCGGGGCGCCGCCGACCGTCCCGCGGTCCTCGTCCTCGGCGACGTGCTGATCGACGAGCTGCGCACGCCGGACGGGTCGACCGACGTCGCGGGAGGCTCCGCACTGAACGTCGCGGTGGGGTTCGCGGTCCTGGGCGTTCCGGCCGTGCTCGCCGGCATGGTCGGCGACGATCCGGCCGGCGCGCTGCTCCGCGGGCACCTCGAGGAGCACGGCGTGCCGCTGCTGGCGACCGCGGCTCCGCTCGGAACCGGTCGCGCCGTCTCGGACCGCACCGCGGGCGAGCCGCGGTACTCGTTCTCGGAGGCGTCGCGGCGGCGGACGATCGTGCCGACTCCGGCGCTGCGGCGGGCGGCCGCGCGGGCCGACCTGATCGTCGTCAGCGGGTTCCCCTTCGACGACCCCGACGAGGTGCAGACCCTGACGGCGCTCGTGCCCCCCACGGCTCGGCTGGCGATCGACGCGAACCCGCGGCCCGGCCTGCTGCGCGACCGGGCCGCCTTCGCCGAGGGCCTGCTGCGACTCTCGGCCCGCGCCGATCTGGTGAAGCTGGGCGCCGAGGACGCCGAGCTCGTCTTCGGCGCCTCTCTGGCCGACGGCACCAGGCGGCTGCTCGCCTCCGGTGCGCGGGCCGTGCTCGAGACGGCGGGCTCCGCCGGAGCCGCGCTGGTGCGCGGTTCGGAGCGCACCGACGCGCCCGTCACGACGGCCCCGGGCGCGATCGTCGACACCATGGGTGCCGGTGACGCCACGTTCACCACGGTCGTCGCCGCCCTCGCCTCCGACGAGAGCGACTCCGCCGTCCTCGGCAGAGCCATGGCGATCGCCGCAGCGACGATCCGCTCCCCCGGTGGGCTGCTCCGGCCGGCCGTCTGACGCGACGCCCCCCTCGGCCCCGGATGCGCTCCCCGCGCACCGGGGCCTCGGTCGTGCACACGGACGACTCGCGCTGCGTCCGGTGGGCATCGCTTTGGTTAAACGGTTGATCAATCGCCCTCCGAGCCGGTAGGGTCTGCGTAACCGATTAACCACACAACGGAGTGACATGAGTCAACGCGGCTTCTTCCGCCCCGAGAACGCCTGGGTCGGGGATCTCATCCCCTGGCAGGCCGACGGGGAGTTCCATCTCTTCCACCTGCACGAGACCCGGGCGACCCCGAAGGAGGGCATGCCCTGGCGCCGCGTGATCACGCGGAACCTGATCGACTTCGAGGACGCGGGAGTCGCACTCGCCTCCGGCGGTCCGCTCGCCGACGACTTCAACGTCTACACGGGCAGCGTCGTGCAGGACTCCGACGGCGTCCACCACGTGTTCTACACCGGGCAGAACCCGGAGCGCCGGGGCACTGACGGCCTCCCGCTGCAGCTGGTCCTGCACGCGACCAGCCGCGACGGCATGCGCTCCTGGCAGCGCCGCCCCGCGGACACCTTCGGCGCGACACCCGGGTACGAGACGGCCGACTGGCGCGATCCCTTCGTGCTCCGCGACGAGGAGGCCGGAGTCTGGCGCATGCTGATCACCGCGCGGCACGCCGACGGCCCGTCTCGACGGCGCGGCGTGATCGCCCAGTGCACCTCGACCGACCTCGTCACCTGGGACGCGGCCGAGCCGTTCTGGGACCCGCGCCGCTACCTCGCCCACGAGTGCCCGGAGGTCTTCCAGTGGGGCGGATGGTGGTACCTCGTCTGGTCCGAGTTCAGCGACTCCTTCACCACCCGCTACCGGATGTCGCGCGATCTGCACGGGCCCTGGCTCGTGCCGGAGCACGACACCGTCGACGGCCGGGCCTTCTACGCCGCGAAGTCGGCCGAGCGCGACGGACGCCGCTTCTTCTTCGGCTGGATCGCCTCCCGCGAGGGCTCGAGCGATGACGGCGCCTGGCAGTGGGCCGGCACCCTCTCGGTGCTCGAGGCCGAGCAGCGCGGCGACGGCACCCTCGCCTTCCACCCGACGGAGGAGCTGCGCGAGAGCTTCGAGGAGCCGCGGCCCCTGGCACCGGAGGGGAGCGTCCTCGACGCGCCCGACGGCTACGCGCAGCTGCTGAGCGGGGAGGAGGCGCCCAGCGCGTTCCGACTGGTCGCCACCCTCGACATCGGCGCCGGCACGACCGAGTGCGGCGTGCTCCTCCGGGCGAGCGCCGACGGCGACGAGAGCTACGTCCTGCGTCTCGAGCCGCGTCGCCACCGTCTCGTCCTCGACCGCTGGCCCCGCCGCGCGACCGGGACGGAGCAGTGGCAGATCTCCGGAGACGTCCCCTTCGCCGTCGAGCTCGAGCGGCCGGTCCGGCTCGAACCCGGGCGCCACGAGCTCGAGGTCGTCGTCGACGGCGACCTCTGCATCGCGACGGTCGACGACGCCGTCGTGCTCAGCGTTCGCCTCTACGACCGCCCTGCCGGCGACGTCGGCGTCTTCGTCGGCGAGGGCTGGATCGAGGTCCTCGGCTTCGCGCTCGCCGCCCGCCGCCCCTCGAGCGGCACCGACCGGACGCACCGGCTCGTCTCCGCCGGCGCCTGACCGACCACCGCCCGACCACCCCAGCCCGACGACCCCAGCCCGACCACCACCGCCCCCACCTCACCGCACACCGATCAATGGAGATTCCGACCATGCCCGCCATCACGCGCAGAGGCTCGTTCCTCGCCGCAGCCTCGACCGCCCTCGTCCTCCTGCTCTCCGGCTGCGCCGGGGGCTCGGCGGGCGTCGCTCCCACCGACGTGCACCCCGAGGGCGAGATCGTCCCCCGCCCGATCTCGTGGCTGCTCTCGAGACCCGCCGACGGAGGCGTCATCACCGCGATGCAGCAGATCGCGGACGAGTACGCGGCCGATCACCCCGGCTTCGAGCTCGACCTGATCACGACTCCCGACCGTCCCTCCTACGTGCAGAAGTACGAGACGCTCGCCGCGGCGAACAAGCTGCCCGAGCTCTTCGACACCGACGCCACCCCGTTCGCGCAGAAGCTCGCCTCGCAGGGCCGCATGATGGACATCGACGCGCTGCTCGAGGACCTCGGACTCGCGGACGACTACCGCACGGCCGCCCTCGACTACCAGCGCTTCGACGACGGCTCCCTCCACATGGTGCCGTTCGAGTTCCAGCTCGAGTTCTTCTGGTACAACTCGGCGCTCCTCGAGAAGGCCGGCGTCCCGGTCCCGGCGACCCTCGACGACTTCCCGGCGATGTGCGAGGCGCTGCGCGCCCAGGGCGTCACTCCGATCGCCCTCGACGGCCAGGACCAGTGGCCGCTCGAGCGCTACATGGCCTACTACCCGTTCCGCACGGCCGGCCCGCAGTACGTGCAGGACCTCAAGAGCGGGAAGGCCTCCTTCTCGGACGCGCCCGGTCGCGCCGCGGCCGAGTGGCTCTCGTCCCTCGGTGAGGCGGGCTGCTTCCAGGAGGGCTTCTCCTCGACCGGCTACGCCGATGCGCAGGCGCTCTTCACCTCGGGGAAGGCCGCGGTCTACAACATCGGCACCTGGGAGCTGGGCAACCTCGCGACCGAGTCCCTCGACCCGGCCGTGCGCGACTCCGTCGACTACTTCACCCTGCCGAGCGTCGAGGGAGCGGTGACGGCCGACGACGAATACGTCACGCCGTCCGGCATCGGCATGGCCGTCAACGCCCGGACCTACGACCCGCTGGTGCGCGACTTCCTCGCCTTCGCCCTGAAGCGCTACCCCGAGGTCTACGCCGCCACCGGCGCCCTCTCGCCCACCACCACGGCCACCACGGCGGTCCCCGGCGACGCGACCCCGCTGTACTCCCGCGCGGTCGAGCAGGCCGACAGCGTCGGCTCCGCCATCGCGATGCCCTGGGACACCCAACTCGACCCCGCGACCAACACCCGCCTGCAGCAGGAGCTGACCCTGCTCGTCCAGGGGGACACCACGCCGGACCAGTTCGTCGAGACCATGGACGCGGCCCTCGCGGAGAACAGCGATGACTGAGCTCGCCCACACCCCGACGCGGCGGCGCGCGCGTCCGGCCGTCACCTCGATGCTCCCCCGCCGCTCCCGCCTCTCCGTCCTCGTCTTCCTGCTGCCACCGCTCGTGGTCTACGGCCTGGCGGTGCTGCTGCCGATCGTGCAGTCGCTCGTCCTGAGCTTCTTCCGCTGGGACGGCATCACCGACATGGCCTTCGTCGGGCTCGACAACTACATCAAGATGCTGACCCGCGACGACGTCTTCTGGACCTCGTTCGGCAACGCCCTCGGCTATCTGGCGATCTGCCTCGTCCTCCAGCTCGGCGGCGCTCTGATCGTGGCGAGCCTGCTCACCGCCCTCCCGCGGTTCCGCGAGCTGGTCAAGACGCTCTACCTGCTGCCCGCGGTCATCTCGACGGTCGCGATCGCGATCCTGTTCCAGCGGATCTACTCGCTGGAGCCGCTGGGCCTGGTCAACCAGGCACTCGGCTGGATCGGGCTCGACGGCCTGCAGACCGCCTGGCTCTCGAACGTCTCGACCGTGCTCGCCGCCGTCTCGATCCCCGAGGGCTGGCGCTTCACCGGCCTCTACATGCTGATCATCTACGCCGCCCTGCTCGCGGTGCCGCGAGAGCTCGAGGAGGCGGCGCGGCTGGACGGCGCCACCTGGTGGCAGCTCTTCCGGCGGGTGCGCTTCCCCTACATCCGCCCGGTCTGGATCACGACGACGATCATGGCCACCACCTTCGCCCTGCGCGGGTTCGACATCCCGTACCTGCTCACCAACGGCGGACCGGGCCAGTCGTCCGAGCTGCTGACCACCTACATGTACAAGACGGCCTTCGTGCACACCGACTACGGCTACGCCAGCGCGATCTCGGTGTTCATCGTGATCGAGTGCCTGATCGCGGTCGGCGTCATCCTCCTGCTCCTTCGTCGAAGGGACGACTCATGACCACGCCCGTGCTCACCCGCCCGGCGGCGACCCCGTCCGCCTCCGCGCCCGGACCCCGCCCTCGCCGACCGCGCCGGTCCCCGCGGCTCCGGGTGCAGCGCACGCTGCTCACGGTGACGATCGTCGCGATCGTCCTCGTGCAGGTGTACCCGCTGGCCTGGCTGTTCCTGACCAGCTTCCGCACCGCGGCCGACTTCGCCGGCGGCGACCCCTTCGCGCTGCCCTCGGCGGTCACGCTCGAGAACTACTCCCGGGCCTTCGCCACCGGGAACCTGGGTCTGAACATCGTGAACAGCCTCATCGTCACCCTCGGCGCCAGCGCCGTCATCGTCGTGGCCGGCATGATGGCGGCGTTCGCCCTGCAGGTGCTCGGATTCCGGTTCAGCAGGCTCGTGCGATCGCTGTTCCTGCTCGGGATCATCGTCCCCGTGCAGATCGCGCTCGTCCCGCTGTTCATCGACTACTCGCAGGTCGGGCTCCTCGACACGCACCTGTCGATGATCATCCCGCTCGCCGCTTTCGCGCTGCCGATGGCGGTGTACCTCTTCTCGTCGTTCTACGAGTACATCCCCGCGGAGATGTACGAGGTGGCCTCGCTGGACGGAGCCGGGCCGTACAGGATCTTCCTCCGGATCACCTCGCCGCTCTCGGTCAACACCATCATCACGGTGGTGCTCGTCAACAGCATCTTCATCTGGAACGATTTCATCTTCGCCAACACCTTCGTCCTCTCGGACGGATTGAAGACCATTCCGCTCGGCCTGCAGAACTACATCGGCGCGATGGGGAACACTGACTGGACGGCCACCTTCGCGGCGGTCTGCGTGACGGTGACGCCACTGCTGCTGGTCTTCCTCGTCCTGAACAAGGCCATGATCCAAGGCCTGGAGAGCGGAGCGACCAAGGGATGAGCACGACGGACCACGGACGCAACGGACCGGTCGTCACCATGCGGGATGTGGCGAAGGCCGCCGGTGTGTCCGTGGCGACCGTCTCGCACGTCATCAACGACAAGCCGGGAGCGCGCATCGGCGAGGGTGCGCGCCTGCGGGTGCAGGAGGCGGTGGCCGCTCTCGGCTACCGCCCGAACGCCCTGGCGAAGACGCTCCGGCACGGGAGCTCTCGCTTCATCGGCCTCGTGGCCGACGCGATCGCGACCACTCCCTTCGCCGGCCAGATCATCCACGGCGCCCAGGACGAGGCCTGGAAGCACGGCTACGTCCTGCTGATCGCGAACACCGAGGGCAACCGCGCCGCCGAGGACGAGGCGATCGCGATGATGCTCGAGCACCAGGTGCACGGCATCCTCTACTCGACATGGGTCCACCGCGAGATCGTCGTCCCCGAGATGCTCCAGCAGGCCGGCACCGTTCTCGTCAACTGCTTCGCCCCCGGCAGTGGGCTGCCGGCGGTCGTGCCGGACGAGGAGCAGGGCGGGAGGACAGCAGCCGAGGAGCTGCTCGCCGCGGGCCACCGGCGCATCGCCTTCCTGAACACGACCACCGACTCCCCCGCGCGCAACGGCCGGCTGGCCGGCTACCGCGCCGCTCTCGCCGCGGCCGGGATCTCCTTCGACGTCGAGCTGGTCGTCGACACCTCCCCCGAGCAGGAGGGCGGCTATCTCGCGACGGAGCGCGTCCTCGCCTCCCGCGCCACCGCGGTCTTCTGCCACAACGACCGCGTGGCGATGGGTCTCTACGACGGACTCCGCGAGCGCGGACTGCGGATCCCCGAGGACGTCGCGGTGATCGGCTTCGACAACCAGGACGTCATCGCGGCGCACCTCCGCCCTCCGCTCAGCACTGTCGCGCTGCCGCACTACGAGCTCGGCGCCGCCGGTGTGCGCGCTCTTCTCGGCACTGAGCGCGGAGCCGCCGACCGCCCGCAGCTGATCCCCTGCCCACCCGTGCGACGCCGGTCGATCTGACCCGGAGGACCGTCCGTCGCGAGCGAAACCGGAGGGCACCGGCTCGCCCTCCTCGGGCCTGCCCGAGAACCACTGTCTCGGCGCTCGCTCGGTCGAGCAGGCGTCTCTCGAATGCGGCCCGTCTTCACATATCGGACCTCAGCGGCTTTCGAAAGAATAGCGCGGACTTTCGCAAGTACGGCTTCTCGGACTTTCGAAAGAATAGCGTTCCCCGGCTTCGCGGGAACTCGCTCGAGAAGTACACGAAACGTTTCGTTTTCTTATTGACACGGGTGTTATCGGCTGCTTAGTCTCGTCCTCGTTCCGAATCACCGGCGATTGGATGCTCTCGACATGACGACCCGACCTGGGGCACGCGACGCCTGCACGGCGACCCGTCCGCCCCTCCTCCCGACACCGGTCGGCACGGCATGGTGATGCCGCTGACCGGCGCGCCCGGGACCACCGTCCCCGGCTCGACCGTGCCCGGCGCCCCCGGCCCGGAGGCGCCCGTCCCCGGCGGCCCGGCGTCGATCCGGGGCCGCTCGAACGCCCGCGGCTTCCGCGCCGCCCGGCGCAGCTTCCGGCGGCACTGGCAGCTCTACCTGCTGATCCTGCCGCCGCTGCTCTACTTCATCGTCTTCAAGTACGTGCCGATGTCGAACGCGATCATCGCGTTCAAGGACTACAACGTCATCGACGGCGTCTGGGGCAGCCCCTGGGTGGGCTTCAAGCACTTCGAGCGGTTCTTCTCGAACCCGATCTTCTGGACGCTGCTGAAGAACACCTTCCTGCTCTCCGCGTACGTGGTGCTGGCCGGCTTCCCGTTCCCGATCCTGCTCGCGCTGGCCCTGAACGAGGTGCGGCTGCGCTTCTTCCAGCGCACCGTGCAGATGGTCACCTACGCGCCCTACTTCATCTCCACCGTCGTCGTGATCTCGATGACGATCCTGTTCCTCTCGCCCAAGCTCGGCCCGGTCAGCGACGTCACGTCGTTCTTCGGACTCGGGGCGATCGACTTCCTCGGCGACCCGGACTTCTTCCGGCACATCTACGTCTTCAGCGACGTCTGGCAGACGACCGGCTATTCCGCCGTCCTCTATCTCGCGGCCCTCTCCTCCATCGACACCTCGCTCTACGAGGCCGCCCGGATGGACGGCGCGAGCCGGCTGCAGAAGATCTGGCACGTCGACATCCCGGGCATCATGCCCACGGCGATCACCATCCTGATCCTCGGCGTCGGCAATGTGATGGCGATCGGATTCGAGAAGGCCTTCCTCCTGCAGAACTCCCTCAATCTCTCGCAGTCCGAGATCATCCCCACCTACGTCTACAAGGTGGGTCTGCTCAACGCCGACTTCAGTCAGGCCGCGGCCATCGGGCTCTTCAACGGAATGATCAATCTGGTCCTGCTCCTGGGCGTCAACTCGCTCGCGAAGCGGATCACGGGACAGGGGCTCTGGTGACCGCACTCGACACGCCATCGACCACCGCTCACGAGGACGGCGAGGCCTCCCGGCCGCCGCGTCGCCGGCAGCGAGCGACCCGGATCAAGGACCCGATGGTCGACCGCGTCTTCATGATCGCCGTCTACGTCCTGCTCACGACGTTCCTGCTCGCAGTCCTCCTGCCGCTGCTCTACATCCTGGCCAGCTCGTTCAGCTCGCCGCTGGCCGTCTCGTCCGGCCGGGTGAGCTTCTGGCCGATCGACTTCACCCTCGAGGGCTACGAGCGCGCCCTCGGCGACTCGACGATCGTCACCGGCTTCGCCAACTCGCTCTTCTACACGGCCGCCGGCACCTTCGTCAGCCTCGCGCTGACCGTCGCGATCGCCTATCCGCTCTCGCGGAAGGACTTCTGGGGCCGCGGCGGGATCACCCTCGGCGTCATCTTCACGATGCTCTTCGCCGGCGGCATCATCCCCACCTATCTGGTGGTGCAGCAGCTCGGACTGCTCGACACCCGCTGGGCGCTGATCCTCCCCCAGGCCGTCGGCGTCTGGCAGGTGATCATCGCGGTCGTATTCTTCCGCTCCTCCATCCCGGACGAGCTGTACGAGGCGGCGCAGCTGGACGGCGCGAGCGATCTGCGCTTCCTCTGGACGATCGTGCTCCCGCTCTCGAAGCCGCTGCTCGCGGTGGTCGCGCTGATGTACGCGATCTACCAGTGGAACTCCTACTTCGACGCCCTGCTCTATCTCCGCGATCCGAGCCTCTATCCGCTGCAGCTCGTGCTGCGGAACGTCCTGATCCTCAATCAGGCGACACCGGGCATGGACGCGGCCGCGCAGATCGAGCGCCAGCAGCTCGCGGATCTCCTCAAGTACTCGCTGATCGTCATCTCGACGGTCCCGGTGATGGTCCTCTACCCCTTCGTCGCCCGGTACTTCAACAAGGGCATCATGCTCGGCGCCGTCAAGGGCTGAGCACCCCGAGCCCGGCCCGCACAGGGCCGACTCCCCCGGCCGCGCGGAACTCCCCCGCGGCTCTCTCACCCATGGAAGGAAACACCTTGTTCTCTCGCACACAGCACGGCAGAGTCGCCGCGCGGAGGAAGCACCTCCTCCTCGGCGCCGTCCTCACCACCGCGATCATCGGGCTCACCGGCTGCACCGGCGAGAGCCCGGAAGCGGACCGCAAGGTCATCCGGATCTTCGGCGAGCAGGGCGCGCAGATCGACCTGAACACCAATTCGTTCACCAAGGTCCTCGAGGACAAGTTCGACGTCGACATCCAGTTCGAGACCACGTCCTACGGCGCGTCCGAGGCGGCCGAGGCGCGGCAGATCTCGCTCGCCGGCGGCGACCTGCCCGAGGCGTACATGCTCGTCCCCTGGGCCTCGCAGTTCAGCCGCGCCGAGCTCCAGCGCTACGGCGACCAGGGCCTGCTCGTGCAGCTCAACGACCTCATCGACGAGAACGGCCCGAACATCAAGGCGGCCCTCGACGCGGAGCCGGGCTTCAAGGAGCTCACCGAGACCCCGGACGGGAAGATCTGGGGCCTGCCGCAGTGGAACGACTGCTACCACTGCTCCTACCCCTACAAGTTCTGGATCAACACCGACTGGCTCGACACCCTCGGCCTCGCGGCCCCGACGACCCCCGACGAGTTCTTCGCGGTGATGCAGGCCTTCAAGACCCAGGACCCGAACGGCAACGGCCAGGCCGACGAGATCCCGCTGACCGGCAGCACCCAGCAGTCGCTGGTGCCGTACATCATGAACGCCTTCATCTACAACGCGTTCAACACCGGCTCCGGCGCGAACGGGCAGCCCGTCTCGCTCGGGCTCGACGGCGACACCGTGCAGCTGCAGACCATGCAGGACGGCTGGCGCGACGGCCTCAAGTTCCTCCGCAAGCTGTGGGACGCCGGCCTGATCGACCCCGCCACCTTCTCGCAGGGCGGCGACCAGATGACCGCGACCGGCAACGCGGCGCAGGGCGTGCTCATCGGCGGCTTCACCGCCATCCACCCCGGCTTCGCCGTGACCATCGGCCAGGAGGACGGGCGCGACACGCAGTACGACCTGCTCCCGCCGCTGACGGGCCCCGGCGGCCAGAACGCCACCTTCCTGCTCCCGAGCGTCCCCGGCGCGACCTTCGTCGTGACCAAGGCGGCCGACGAGGTGGAGCAGAAGGTCATCGTCGAGATGATGGACTACCTCTTCTCGCCCGAGGGTCACGTCCGCGGCGAGTTCGGCGAGGAGGGCATCGGCTGGCGCGCGCCCGAGGAGGGCGAGATCGCGCTCGACCAGAGCCTCGAGCCGTCCCTCGTCGACACCAAGATGGACGAGTCGAACGAGGCCGACTACAACGGCAACTGGGGCCCGATGGCCCAGGTGTTCGACACGGCCGAGTTCCGCGCCAGCCAGGTCCAGCCGCTCGACATCTACACCGAGGCGGGCTTCGAGCGCCGCCTGTTCGAGGCGACCGACCAGTACGCCGGCAAGGAGTCGGACGCGATGTTCCCCTACTGGAACATCTGGGTCCCCTCCGAGGACGCCAGCGAGCTCTCCACCCTCACCGCCAACGTCGAGAGCAGCGTCGCCACGGCGACCGCCGAGTTCGTCACCGGGGTCCGCGACCCCGGGAGCGACGCCGACTGGCAGTCCTACCTCGACGCCCTGACCAGCCTCGGCGCGGACCGCTACGCCGAGATCTGGCAGAGCGCCTACGACCAGTAGCGGCTCACCCGTCCCCTCCCCTCGCCCGCGACCCGGGCGGCGGGAGGGGACTCCGCTGTCCGCCCCCGCACCGCTGCATGTCCGACGCACCAAGCCCGACGCCCCACGCACGACGCACCCCCAAGGAGCACCGCATGACCCTCGCCCAGGAGTGGAACGATCCCGACGTGTTCGAGTGGGGCACGGAGCCGGCGCACGCCGTGCTCACCCCCTTCGCCACGCTCGACGCCGCACTGGCGGGCGACCGCGCGAGCACGCCGCTCGCGCACAGCCTCGACGGCGACTGGCGCTTCCACTGGGCGCCGAACCCGGCAGCCCGCCTGGACGGCTTCGCGGCCGAGGACTGGGACGACTCGGCCTGGCCGACCGTCCCGGTCCCCGCCAGCTGGCAGCTGCACGGCTACGACTTCCCGATCGGCACCAATCTCGTGCTGCCGTGGACCGGCGCGAACGGGCGGCACGAGCAGCCGGATCCGCGCGGCGACTACCCGAACGCGCCGACCCTCTACAACCCGGTCGGCCAGTACCGCACCGCCTTCGAGCTGCCGGACGGCTGGGCCGAGCGCCGCACCTTCCTCCAGTTCGACGGCGTGGAGTCGGCATACTCGGTCTGGCTCAACGGGCACCGCCTCGGCTACCGCGAGGACAGCTACACGACCGGCGAGTTCGAGGTCACGGAGCACGTGCGGGCCGGCTCGAACATCCTCGCCGTCGAGGTGCACCGCTGGTGCACGGGCTCCTACCTCGAGAACCAGGACAACGTCCGCCTCTCCGGGATCTTCCGGAGCGTGCGGCTGCTCTCGCGCGCGGCGGCGATGATCCGCGACGTCACGGTGCGCACCCCGCTCGATGACACGTTCACCGCCGGGTCGGTCGAGGTGTCGGTCGCGATCGACGCGCACGCCGGGGCGCCCGCGGCCGGTCTCGAGCTCCGCACGCGGCTGTTCGACGGCACCGCGCCGGGTGCGGCGGAGACGGGCGAGCAGAGCCGGACGGTCGCTCTCGACGCCGACGGACGCGCGGCGAGCCTGGCGAGCATCCCCGTCTCGTCCCCGCGACTCTGGTCCGCGGAGACGCCCGAGCTCTCCACGCTCGTCGTCGAGCTGAGCGACGCGACCGGCGCCGTCCTCGAGCGCGTCGCCGTGCGGGTCGGCTTCCGCCGCGTCGAGATCGTGGACGGCGTGCTGCTCGTGAACGGCCGAGTGGTCTCGCTCCGCGGCGTCAACCGGCACGAGTGGAGCCCGCGCACCGGCCGCACGCTGAGCCGCGACGACATGATCGCGGACATCCGGCTGATGAAGCAGAGCAACATCACCGCCGTCCGCACCTCGCACTACCCGAACGACTCGCGCTGGTACGACCTGGCCGACGAGTACGGGCTCTACCTCGTCGACGAGGCGAACAACGAGACGCACATCAACCGCATCGACGACGACGGGACGCCCTTCCTGCCCGGCGACCGCCCCGAGCTGCGCGCTCCCCTGCTCCAGCGGATGCGCAGCATGGTCGAGCGGGACAAGAACCACCCCAGCGTGATCGCCTGGTCGATCGGCAACGAGTCCGGAGTCGGCGCGAACCTGCAGGCGATGTACGAGTGGGCGAAGGAGCACGACCCGACCCGCCCCGTCAGCTATCAGGACCCCGTCGGCTCCGGCACCTGGGTCGTCCCGGCCGGTCTCTCGGACTTCGACGGCGACTTCTACCCGCCGGTCGCGCAGTTCGCCGAGCGCTCGCGCCGGGATCCGCGCCCCTACCTTCTGATCGAGTACGCCTTCAGCCAGGGCAACACCTCCGGCTACCTCGAGGAGTACTGGGCGGCCGCCCGCGAAGACCCGCGAGCGATGCCCGGCGGCTTCCTCTGGGACTGGGCCGACAAGGGCCTGTACTGGCCGCGCCCCGATCGGCCCGAGGAGGAGTTCCTCGCCTACGGCGGCGACTGGGGCGACGAGCCGAATCAGGAGAGCGCCCACATGAGCGGCCTCGTCCTCGCCGACCGCACCCCGACCCCGAAGCTGGCCGAGGCGGCGCTCGCCTACCAGCCGGTCTCCGTCACCGCGGTCGATCTGCGCGCCGGCGAGCTCCTCGTCGCGAACGAGCACCTGTTCACCGGGCTCGACGGCTACGTCGTGCACTGGACCGTGTCGGCGGACGGCGAGCCGGTGCAGCAGGGGTCGCTGCCCGGCGCGGAGTGGGCCATCGGCCCGCAGGAGGAGGGGCGGGTCACCCTGCCCTACCCGCTGCCGGAGCCCGCTGCGCAGGACGCGGCGCGCGAGTACCGCCTCGACGTGCAGCTGGCCCTCGCCGCGCCCACCGCCTGGGCGGAGGCAGGACACGTCGTCGCGCGCGCCCAGTTCGAGCTGCCCGTCGACGCCTCTCCCGCCCGCCGCCGGGCGCCGCGGGATCTGCCGCCGGTGACCGCGACCGAGGAGGGCGCGGCGATCGTCGTGCGCGGGCCCGCGTTCTCCGCGACCGTCGACCGCTCCACCGGGCGCCTGACCTCGCTCCGCTACGGCGGTCGCGAGCGGCTCGCCGCGCCGCTGCTGCCGAACTTCTGGCGCACCCCGAACGACCCCGAGCTCTCGATCCCGGACATCCGGCTCGAGCGCCCGGAGCCGTCGCTGCCCTGGCGCGGCGTCGGCGAGGAGTGGGCGATCGATCGGGTCGACGTCGAGGAGACGCCGGGCGCCGTCCGCATCACGGTCGACGGGTCGGTGACCACGGCGGTGCCGTTCCGGCCGAGCGGCCGGGTGACGACCTCTCCGCAGTCGATCGTCTACACGATCCACGGCACGGGCCAGGTCGACGTGCTCTCCACTTTCTCGCCGGTCGAGGGCACGCCGAACCCGCAGGTCGTCGGCACCACGTTCGGGCTCGCGCCGGAGCTCTCGACCCTGCACTGGCACGGCCGCGGCCCGCACGAGTCGTCCGCCGACCGCCGCGCGTCGGCGTTCTTCGGCCGCTGGAGCGGTGCCGTCGCCGACCAGCCGACCCGCTACAGCCGACCGCAGGACAGCGCGAACAAGGCCGACACCCGCTGGGCCGCCCTCGTCGACGGCAGCGGCGCGGGCGTGCTCGTCCTGGCCGGCGACGGCACGTCAGGCGACGGCACGTCAGGCGGCGGCACGTCGGTCGAGAGCATGTTCTTCAACGCTCAGCCGAACAGCCCGGACGAGCTCGCCGACCGCCGGCACTGGCACGAGGTCCCCGCGTCGACGAGGACGGTCGTCCGGGTCGACGCCGCCCAGGAGGGCCTCCAGGGCGGCAACTGGGACGTGCAGACCCGCCCGGAGAAGTACAGCAACACCCCGGAGAAGGGCCCCTACCGCCAGTATTTCCGCCTCCTCCCCCTGCGCAGCGGCGAGGACCCGGCGTCGGTCGCCGCCGCCGCCGTGCCCACCGAGTCCCCCGTGTCGCAGCCTGAGCGGGTGCCTGCCTGACCGCGGCGGGTCCCGATACGCCCCTCGGGCTCCTCGACCAGCATGTGCGGACTCACACCGACGTCCTGCGCGCGCGATTCATGCTGATCGAGTAGCCCGCGGAGCGGGCGTCTCGAGATCCACCGCCCTGCACGACGTGGGTCTCGATACGCGCTGCGCGCTGCTCGACCAGCATGTGAGGGCGCACGCCAGCGCACCCTGCGTGCGTTTCGTGCGGCATGTGCGGGCTCACACAGGCGCGTCCTGCGGGCGTTTCATGTTGATCGAGTAGCCCGCGCAGAGGGCGTATCGAGATTCACCGCTCTGCACGTCGTAGGTCTCGATACGCGCTGCGCGCTACTCGACCAGCATGTGCGGACGCACGCCGGCGCACCCTGTGCGGTTCCTGCAGTACGTGCGGGCTCGCACCGACGTCCTGGGGGCGATGCATGCTGATCGAGTAGCCCGCGGAGCGGGCGTATCGAGATCCCCCACCGTCAGAACGGTGCGGGAACATCGACGAAGTGCGGCCGAGGGGGCGGGTCGGGCGGCCGCCCGGGCAGTGGGGGCGGGCGGTTGCTGATCCGCCGGCCGGTGGGGCTCGTCCACACGAGGGTCCCCTGGTCGTCGATTCTGTCGTAGCTCCACTGGTCCCCGTGCCGGACGTGGTGGTGCGAAGTGCAGAGCGAGACGAGGTTCTCGAGGGAGGTCTCTCCGCCGTTGCGCCACTCGAGGGTGTGGTCGGCCTCGCTTGTGCTGGCGGGCCGGGTGCAGCCGGCGAAGCGGCAGGTCTGGTCCCGCAGCTGCAGGTGCAGGCGCATCTGCGGCGGTGGGACGCGGTAGGTGCGGCCCACGGAGACGACCGCGCCGGTATCGGAGTCGGTGAGGACGCGGGTGAAGGAGGCTGCGGTGCGGATCAGCTCGCGCGCGATCGGTGCGGGGACCGGTCCGTAGCCGTCGAGGTCCGCGGGCGCATCGTCGAGACCGACCGCGGTCGAGGCGGCGAGGGTGAGGCGCACCTCGGCCCGCACTCCGGGGACGAAGGTCGGGTCGGGTCGGTGCTCGGGGTCCGGGGTGGTGCCGGCGATGTCGCCGTCGCAGAGCAGATCGACCGCGGCGTCCGCGCTGAGCTGCTGCAGGGTGCGGGGGTCGCCGTCATCGCGGAGGGTGAGCGCGATGCGGCGCAGCCGGTCGTACGCGCCCGTCACCGCCGGCGCGGGAGCGTGAACGCAGAGCGTGGCCATGCCGTCGACATCCGGGGTGACCCAGACCGCGCGGTTCAGCGTGGCTCGGGAGTGGCGCTCGGTAAGGGGCTGCTCGTGCAGCGCCTCACGCCATCGACTCAGGGCGCGGCGCAGCTGGGTCGTCGTCATCGTGAACGCGGCGTCGGCCGCGCGCTCGTCGAGGGCCGCGCGGGAGGCCTCGGGAAGGCTGATCGCGGTTCTGCAGATCGCCTCGCCCGCCTCCCAGAGGATCCGCGCGTCCCTGAGCAGGGCGCGAGTGAGCGGCAGGTGCTCCATCAGCATCTGCGCGGTCTCGAGGCGGCGCGAGACCTACCGCTCGGAGACGCCGAGCGTCACCGCGAGTTCGGCGCGGATGGAGCGCTCGACGAGGTCACGGGTCTCGCTCCGGGAGGCGCCGCGGGCGAACGCCTCCGGGACGGTGAGGGCGACGCGGTAGCCGCGGTGGATGCGTTCCGCGGCTCTCAGGCGCGTCGGGGACGCGGCGCGCTCGGTGGCCGCGGCGTCGGTGAAGCAGTCGCGCACCTCCGCGAGTGCTGCCGCATTCTCATCTTCTGACATACGCGTATTGAAGCAGGAGCCACCGACACCGGGACCGGAACCATGGGCTGATCGGGGACAACGCCGTCGATCGACGAGTGTGGAGGAGACTCGCTCCCGGATGTCTCGGCGACGTGGGGTCTCGATACGCCGCCGAAGGCGGCTACTCGACCAACGGGTGGGTCTACTGGCAAGAGACGTCCGCAGACATGCTGGTCGAGTAGCCCCGAAGAGGCGTATCGAGACCCGCCCAGCGTGAGGACGGCTGTCTCTTCCCCGCCCTGCGCCGGCACCGAAGGCGCCCCCTCCGCTCGATCTGCCGCTGGAGGCGGCTACTCGACCAGCACGATGGGCTGCCTCGGTGGCTCTTCGTGGCAGCAGGAGTGGCCGCATCGGTGGCCGCTGGACGGGCACGAGCGGCCGCCCTGCGGGCTGACCGGCGACCGCGCGGGGCCCTGTCACCGCACCGTAGCGACCACGGGCCCCGTCCCGACCTCGTTGCGCGCGTGGGTTCGGCGGCGTCGCCGTCAGCGCCGGGTGAGGAGCGCGACATGGATCTCCTCCGCGAGGAGGTCCAGCGCTCGCGCGTGAGCGGCGAGGGAGTCCCGCCCGGCACGCGTGATCGAGAACTGCGCGATGCGCAGCAGCATCGTTCGACGGTGTCCTTCCAGGAGCACCATGCCTCGGTTCGTGAGCTCGCGGAGTCGTGACCGCAACTGCACGAGGCCGATCCGGTGATCCACTCGAACCGCCAGAGCCGACAGCAGGCGCGACTCATCGCAGTTCACGCCTCGCGCCAGCTCGATGAGGATCAGGGCGTCGAGGGACCGGCCGGCGGCGCAGGAGCGGCAGGTGATGGGAACCGCGTCAGGGCGGAAGGCTGCCATCAGGAGCGGAGGCCGAGTGATCGGGGGTGCGGTGAGCGCAAGGTCATCCCTGGGGGAAAGGGGCGGGCGGTGGCGGGCGGGGACGCCGGCGTGCTGATCGAGGAGGCCGCGGAGCGGGTGTGTCGAGATCCACCGTGGTGGGCGGGGTGGGTCTCGATACGCCGCCTGCGGCGGCTACTCGACCAGCAGGAAAGAGGCACGCCGGCGGCTACTCGGTCGGCGTGCGCCGGGTCACTCGAAGAGGGAGAGGGTGAGCGTCGAGCTGTAGTCGCCGGCGTCGACGGTGGTGGGGGTCTTGAGGGTCAGGGCCGCGTTCGCGGTCCAGGAGCCCTCCTCGGCGACTCCGGCGGAGTCGTTGGTGATGGCGAGCAGCTCCTGGTCGACGAGGCCGACGCCGTCGGGGCCGCCGTCGAGGGCGGTGTCGACGACGTCGCCCTCGGCGACGAGGCCGGAGTCGCCGCCGTCGATCAGGTTCGGCGCCCAGCCGAGGTTCTCCGCGCCGATCGTGTCACCGGTCGACGAGGTGAAGTCGCTGGCGGTTCCGAGGACGTACCAGCCGGCACCGGCCGGGATGTCCGCGGCGTCGCGGGTGTCGGTGACGGTGACCGTGGGCAGGGTGCCGGTGAACTGCCGGGCCACGCTGTTCGAGCCGTTCTCGGTCAGCGCGGTGGCGTCGCTCGCGACCGTCATCGAGAGCGAGCCGGGTGTCGTCAGCGGGGCGATCTGCACGTTGACGTCGACGTCGTCGGCGCCCTGCTGCTCGTCGGCGAACGCGGTGCCGGCGACGCCGAGCAGGAGCAGGCCTCCGGCGATGCCGGCGGTTCCGCGGAGGAGGAAGGAGCGAGCCGTGGAGGTGTGGTTCTGCATGCGGGTGTTCTCCGTTCTCGAGACGGCGTCGTCGCCGTCCGGTTCAGTGGTGTGGGGTCGGTGGTGTCGGGTGGTCGGTGAGGTCGGTGGGAGGCGGGAGCGCGTCAGCCGCAGCTCGCCGCCGCGTACGGCGCCGTGGCCGTGGCGGTGGCGGGCTTGCCCGCGACGAACGCGGTGGCCGTCGCGGTCGCGGAGCCGGCGGGCAGCGCGGCGGTGCGGGTCGTGAAGGAGTGGGTGACGCTCTTGCCGGCGGCCACCTCCGCGAACGTCTTCGAGCCCGAGGTCGAGGTGACGACCATCTTCACCGGGAAGGCGTTCGGGTTCGTCGCGACGACCGAGAGGACGACCTTGCCCTGCACGCAGCGGGTCGAGGCCGTGGCTGTCGCCGTAATCGCGGGGGCCGCCGGGGGCGCCGTGGCCGTGATCGTCGCCACGGCGAGGGTCGCCGACGAGTTCTGCAGTCGTCCCGTCACCTGGACGGTGTCGCCGGCCTTCTTCAGTCCTGAGAGGTCGGCCGTGCGCCAGGTCACGCCGACGGTCTCGCTGTGGCCGTCCCGGAAGCCGGCCGAGACGGTGGCCGGCAGTGCCACCGTCGTGGCGCCGGCCGGGGCGGTGGCGGCGACGGGCTTCACGGAGGTGACCAGGAGGGCCGGGTTCCACTTCGCGGCGAGCGCGTCGCGCTCCTTCGCCGTGATCGACAGGACGGAGCCGTGCCGGGGCGAGCTCGGCAGCGAGAACGCGGCGGGGTAGGTCCACTGGATGTCGCCCTCGAGCGAGTTCGTCGCGAGCGGGATGTAGCCCACTCCCCCGTAGTTGTCGACCCAGAGGAAGTACCGGTAGCCGCTGGTGTCGCCGGGGTTGGCGCGGAAGATCTCGGGTCCCTCCACCTCGGGAGTGCCGGCGGTGCGGCCGATGCAGGTGTCGAGGAGGCTCCAGGCGCCGGAGGCGGTGGTGGCGCGGAGGTCGCTGGATCGCTGGGCGATGATGTCCGGCGACGGGCACCCGGAGCTCTGGGTGGCCTTGGTGAAGCGGTAGTACTGATCGCCCTCCCTGAGCACGGTCGCGTCGATCAGGCCGTTGCCCTTGTTCAGCCCGGCGATGTCCGCGGAGGCGAACCACGGCTCCGGCTCGGTGAAGGTGCGGAAGTCGCGGGTGATCGAGGTGACGATCTGCGGCCCGTTGCCGTCGGGCCGGGTGCGCGCGTCGTCGAGGTACATCGAGGAGGTCCAGTAGACGACGTAGGCGTCGATGGCCGGGTCGTAGGTCGCCTCGGGCGCCCAGGTCATCCCGGCGTTCGGGACGTTGACCTCGATGTGGCGCTGCTCGCCCCAGTTCACGAGATCGGTGGACTCCCAGACCTCGAGGTGGCGGCTGCCGTTGCTGGTCGCGTCTCCCCAGCCCGAGCGGCCGACGGAGAGGTCGGTCGCGAGGAGGAAGAAGCGATCGCCCTCGGCCGAGCGCAGGATGTACGGGTCTCGGAGCCCCTGGGTCCCCTCGGTCGAGGTGAGGACCGGCTGGGCGTCGTTGAGGGTCTTCCACTGCAGGGCGTTGTCGCCGTCGGACGTCGCGAAGCGCAGCTTCTCGCCCTCGACGCTGTCGCCGGTGAAGTAGACGAACAGGTAGGCGTTCAGGTCGGCGGGGTCGAGAGGCGAGGCGGCGAGCACCGTGACCGGCAGCGACACCGTCACCGGCGTCGTCCCGTCGACGCGCACGGTGGCTGTCAGAGTGACGGGGGTGTCGGTGCTCCCGCGGGTGACCGAGCCCTTCCGGACGACGTCCGGCTCCGCGCCCTCATCGACGGCGCTGACGACGGCCGGTGCGGAGGAGGACCACTCGATCACCGCGTCCGCGGCTCCCGCTCGGGAGGCGACCGCGTCGAGCTCGGCTCCCGAGTCGGGCAGCGAGAGACTGCCGCGGACCGGCCCCTGCAGCGCCGGGTCGCTGCGCACGGCGTCGGCGACGGCGCGAGCGAGCTCGGCCTGCGCGCTGTCACCGGCGGCGAACGCCTTCACGGTGACGGTGATCGGTGAGCCGATGACGGTCGCCGCCCCGTGGGTGGCGGTCGGGGTCAGCTGCACGACGGCATCGGAGCTGCCGGCGGGCGGCCGGGTGACCGCTCCGGTGCTGGAGACCGTGCGGGGAGCGCTGGAGGACCAGGTGAGAGTCGATCCGTTCGCACCGCCGGCGGGGAGGGACAGATCCGCGGTGACAGCGGACGTGCCGCCGAGCGACACCGCCGCGTCCTTGGTCGCGAGCGCGGAGTGGACGCCCGCGGCGCTCTGCTGGATCTGCTCGGCGGACAGTGCCGAGGACCACACTCGGACGTCGTCGAGTGCACCGGCCCAGAAGGCGTCGGCGCCGTAGAACGACTTGCCGAGGTAGCCCGAGAAGGTGCTGGAGCCGATCGCGGCCGCCGCGGTGGACGTCGTCACCCCACGCCCGACCAGGCTGCCGTCGAGGTAGGTCGAGACGGAGTCGCCGCCGTCGACGACGACGGCCATGTGGACCCAGCGGGCGGCGGGGGCCGGAGCCGGAGCGGACGCGCGCACCTCGGTGCCGTTCGTGAGCGCCCCGTAGGCGGACGCGCCGCACTGCGTGGTCGCGAGCAGGTGCGCAGAGAAGCCCGACCCGAGGGTGAAGGGCCAGGTGCACTCCGGCGAGCCGCTCCAGAGCAGCCACGCCGACATCGTGACGTCCACCGTGCCGGCCGGGATCAGCCCCGGGGCGATCCGGAGGGAGGCGGCGGTCGATCCGCTCGCGCCTCCGGGAAGGGAGAGCGCGCGATCGGAGGCGGAACCGGAGGGCCCCGCGACCGAGCGGGCTCCGGACCCGACGACGGTGCCGGGGTGCGGACTCGAGGCTCCGTCCGCGACGATCGCCCCGTCAGGGATCGCCGACCCGACGACAGCCGAGGTCCCGCTCTCGTCGAAGCTGTAGCGCAGGATCGGCTCCGGCACGGTGGTCGCCGCGCCGGCTGCTCCGAGCGGGGTCATCGCCCCGGTCAGCAGCAGTGCGGCGATCGCCAGGGTCGGCCAGCCGGCCCTGCGTCGTCGGCCGCGGGCCGACTCGGCGGAGGGGCGTCCGGAACGCGGAAGTCGTGACGTCATCAGTGACGCATCCTCTCGGGCTCTGCTTCGAACCATCGGCCGGCCGCGGACGGAGGAGTGTCGTCCCGGTGGCGGCGTCTTCACCGTAGCAACAAAATGTTCACGGTAACAAGTTAATTATCGATTCCGCGGATAACGGACAGTCGTCGGCATCCGGAATACTTCTCGAACGCCGATCGCTCACAAAGCCGAATGGCACTCGGCATGGCGACCTGTCCCCCACTCGGGGCGTCATTCCGGCTTGACAGCAGTCGTCCGGCACGCAGAAGATCGGACCAGGAAGAGTGTTCACGATAACAATCCGCTCGTCCCCGAAAGATCCGGATTCCGGCCTCTCACTCTCCTTCAGTCGCGTCTCTCGACCTCCTGAAGAATGCGTCGGAAAGCCGGATCGACCATCTTCTCACCGTATCCGCGGTGGAAGGAATCAGTACGTCGACCACCCGTCAGGGCGGCCGAAGAACCTGAAAGGCATCGCATGTCCAGGACAGTGAAGTCCACCATCACGACACGCCTCCTCGGAACACTGACGGCAGCACTGATCGCGGGTCTGACCACCCTCGGCGCCGCCGCACCGGCCGAGGCGGCGACCGCGCCCGTCGGGGTCGGCGCGGCCCAGGAGATCCGCAATCAGCACAGCAGCATGTGTCTGGACGATTTCGACTTCGTCACTCAGCCGGGTGCCGAAGTCCGCCAGTGGAGCTGCTCGGAAGCGAGCAATCAGCGCTGGCAGATCCGCGATCTCGGGACCGGTTATGCCGAGATCAAGAACGTCTTCAGCAACCTCTGCTTGGACGACTTCAACTTCGGAACCGCTCCCGGCGCCGAGGTGCGGCAGTGGACCTGCACCGGGGCCGCCAACCAGCAGTGGCAGATCACGGACGTCGGCGGCGGATCCAGCCAGATCCTCAACCGGCACAGCAATCTCTGCCTCGACGACAGGGACTTCGCTCAGACCGACGGCGCCGCGATCCAGCAGTGGACCTGCACCGGTTCGAAGGTGCAGCGGTGGAGCATCACCGACCCGACCGTGCAGAAGATGACCTACGCCCTCGTCCGCTCAGCGAACCCCTCCGCCGACGAGCTCGACGCCTACGCCCGGATCACCGATGCGATGGATCGGGCGGTCGCGCGCTACAACCGCCTCTCGAACATCGACCGGTTCTACACCGTCTACTACGTGCCCGGCGTGCCCACCGCCGACGCGAACCCGAACGGCACCATCCGCTTCGGCGCCGACCGCGGCTACATGCAGGAGGGCACCGCCCTGCACGAGCTCTCGCACACCGTCGGAGTCGGCTACGACGCCTTCGTCGACCGCTGCCAGAACAACGGCTGGACCTCTGCCCTTCCGCTGCTGCGCACCTGGGACGGCCCCACCGCGACCATCAACTGCGGCGGCGGCCACATGTGGCCCTACGGCCTGAACTACAACCCCGAGTACACCGAGCTCAACTCCGAGCGCCACGTGAAGCTCGTGCAGGCGATGCTCTCCGACGGAATGTAGTCCGAGAGATCCACCTGCGGGCCCCGGCCCGGCGAGCGACCTCAGCACGAGGTCGCCTCGCCGGGCCGGGGCTTTCTGTCTTCTCCTGCCGCGTCACGATTCTGGAATCGACGAGGCCGCGCCCACAGCGCATTCAGATTCACTCGGATACTCGCATCATTTATCGCCATCGCCATCGCCATCGCCGTCGCCATTTGAATTGCCATCGCCCTTGCCCTTGCCCTTGCCCTTGCTATTGCCGTGGCCATTGCCGTGGCGTCCCGCCCGAGAATCGACGCGAGATCACGCTCGTCCTTCGATTCTCGGTGTCTCTCCTGCCCCTCTTTCTCGAGAGTGCCTCGCCGACCGACTCGGACACGAGAGCGGAGAATCACCACGCGTGTCGCTCCAGCTCCGGTCCGAGTCATCATTCGCTGCGCGGCGCCGCCAGGCGTGTGCGCGATGCCGGGGAACGCCGAGAGGGGGCCCGCCCACTCGACGTGGACGGACCCCCTCGGTCGGCTCAGCTGCAGCGTGCTGCGGGGTAGGTCGCCGTCACCGGAGTGGTGGCCCCGTTCACCGTGGCGGTTCCCTCGAGCGTCCCGGCCGACAGGGAGGCGGCCCGGGTGGTGATCGCCAGCGTGCCCGTCTTCTGTGCACCGATCTGCTGGCTGCGCGCGCCCCAGGGGGTGACCCAGGCGACGTCCGCCGTGCCGGCGCCGGCGTTGCGGGTGGTGATCGTGACGACGGCCCTGCCGGAGATGCAGCGCGTTGTGGCGGTCGCGGTCACGGTGACGGCCGACGCCTGGACGGTGATGGTGGCGCGGACCGTGCGATTCGCGGTGAGCACCTCTTCCGCGGCGCTCATGTCGAGGACCGGTCCCCCGTCGGCGGCCCAGTGGATCCGGCGGAGGTAGGTGTCGCGGTTGCTGCTTCCGTTCGAGCGGGCGTGGAACACCAGGACCTCGTTGCCGTCCTCGTCGACCGTGAAGCTGTTGTGTCCAGGGCCCCACAGGTTCGCGGCCGGGTCGCTCTTCAGGAGCGGAGCGTCGGACTTGGCCCAGACCGTCTGATCGGTGAGATCGGCGCCGGACGGGGCGGTCAGGAGGCCGACGGCGTACGTGCGATCGGTTCCCGATCCCGAGTAGGTCAGGTAGACCTTCCCGTTGTGGGTGATGGCCGTCGCTCCTTCCGCGACGTTCGTGAGGTTGGTCTCCCAGCCGTAGGAGGCGGTGACGAGCTTGCGCGGTTCGCTGGTGAGGCGCCACGGGTTCGCGGGATCGATGGTGGCGATCCAGAGCTCGGCGTCGCCGATGACACCGCCGGTGACGTAGCGCTGCGACCAGGACACGTAGGTGCGGCCGCCGTCCTGGAAGACCGTCATGTCGAGGCTGATGCCGGGGTGCTGGGCGTCGCGCTGCAGCGCCGTGCCGTCCTGCTTGAGGACGGGGCGAGGCGTCTCCCAGTCGGCGAGACGTGTCGGGTCGCCGCCGGTCTTCAGCTTCTGCACATAGGACGTCACGCGCTGCCAGTCGATCGCGCCGATGCAGGGCGAGTAGTAGATGTAGAGCTCGCCGTCGAGATCGTGCAGCTCGGGCGCCCAGTAGCAGCCGGCGATGCCGGCCGTGCCCTGCGCGACGACCATGCTGTCGGCGGCGGTGCGGAGGCCGTCGATGGTCGGTGAGCTCCGCAGGAACATGCCGGGCTGGTCGTCGCCGCGGTCGTCCGTGGAGATGAAGAGGTAGCGGTCCTTCCAGCGGAGGATGTCCGGGTCGGCCTCGGCGCGGAGGAACGGCGCCGCGTAGTCGCGCTGTCGCACGGTTCCACTGACCTGGTAGGTCCCCGGCGTGGTCGTGTCCACGGCGGCCAGATCGGCGGCCGACCAGTCGACGGGCAGCTTCTTCGTGGAGCCGTCCGAGTAGCCGAGCGTCGCTGCCCCGAGCGCGGGCACCGCCGCCCCCTGCGGGACGGTCGCGGCGTCGACGGCCACGGTGGTGTTCCGGATCCGGCCCAGTCGCTTCTCGAGCGAGGAGGCGGTGTCGGCGGGGACGACCAGCAGGTTGGACGGCACGGCTCCGGTGATCGAGGTGGAGACGGCGGCATCGGGCAGCGAGATCGCGCCTCGGCGCAGGTCGCCGCGGGTTCCCGCGTCGGCGAGGTCGGTGAAGGACCGCGAGAAGTCCGCTCCCGCCGCGTCCTTCCAGGTCACTCGGTACTGCTTGGCCGCCGAGTCCCAGACGGCGCGCGGCTCGGAGGCCACGGTCACCCCGAGGTCGACGAAGCCACGCGGTTCATAGGAGACGAGGTCCTGGGTGGTGAAGAAGAGCGGCGTTCCGCGGCGTTCGGAGTCGACATCGCCGTTGGTGAGCGTGCGGGTGGCGAGGACGCCGTAGCCGCCGGTCGCGAGCTGGAAGACGTAGGGGTCGCGGAGCGTCCGGGTCTGCACGACATCCAGCACGCCGGTGGGCTGAGCATCGGCGAACAGGACGCCGGTGTTGTCGTTGAGCGCCTCGGTGCTGGTGCGGGTCGTACCGAGGCCGAGGTGCATGCTGTACGCGACGTTGCTGCCGTACTCCTGCGATCCCAGCGCAGTGCGCTCGTAGGCGAGGAGGTAGCGGGCCTGGCCCGCCGGGAGGACGCGGACGGAGAAGGTCTTCGTCGTGGTGGCCGTTCCGGAGCGGAGCTCCCCCGTGACGGTCGCGGACACGGCCGCCGTGCCGCTCGCGCGCACCGCGCCCGCTGCGATGCTCACGCCGGCGGTCGTGGTGCGCCAGGTGAGGGTCGCGCCGGCGGGAGCGGTGGGGAGCAGCTCGCCGTCGGCGAGCGTCGGGCGGAGGACGATGCTCTCGGCGAGCGCGTCGAGGTCGGCCTGGGCGTTCTGCGCGGCGACGATGAGCGGGAAGCTTCGGGTGGTCGAGGCGCCCCCGAGGGTGAGGGTCGCCGTCAGCGTGACGGCGGCGTCGGTGCTGCCGGAGGGCCGGATGACTGTTCCCGTGCTGCTGATGCGGGACGGGTCGGAGCTGGTCCACCGGATGCTCGAGCCCTGCGCGCCGGTGGTGGGGAGTGCGAGGTCCGAGCTCACGCGGGAGGGTCCGACGTCGATGGCCGCCGCGTCGGAGGCGAGGGCCGCGGTGCGGACACCGGCGTCGACGCCGCTCCAGTAGCTGTCTGCCACCTGCTGAGCGGAGAGAGCGCTGGTGCGGATCTGGAAGTCCCGCACGCCGCCCCTGTAGAAGGGGTCGGCGTAGGACGAGCGGCCGATGTAGCCGACGAGGTCGGTGCCCAGATCGCTGACCGATCGGTTCGTCACGGTCTCGGCGATGAGGCGGCCGTTGTAGTAGCCGGTCAGCTTCCCGGGCTGCAGGACGGTGGTGTAGAGGCCCCAGGAGGCGTCGGTGGTGGGCCCGGTCGGTCCGCTCGCGGGGATCCCCGCTTCGGTCGTCCACGGCGCCTGCGCGTTGCGGCTCGCGGTGATCACCGACTTGAAGCGTCCGCCGGGGTCGCGGGGGTTGAGCAGCCAGTACTGGGACGGCGGGCTCTCGGCCGTCCCGAAGAACACGGCGGCGTAGTTGCCCGCTCCGGTGTCGTTGCGCAGCCAGGTCTGGATGGTGAGGGTGTCGCGACCGTCGATGAGGCCGCGCGGCAGTTCGAGGTAGGCCGCGGCGCTGCCGCTCGCGCCTCCCGGAAGGACGAGCTCGCTCCCCGAGACCTGTGCTCCGGAGCCGCGGAGGATCGCGGTGCGCCCGCCGCCGGAGGCATCGGGGACCGTCGTGCCGGAGAGCTGGGAGAAGTCGTAGCGGACGAGGAGATCGTCGGCGGCGGTCGCCGGGACGGCCGGCAGTGCCACGCCGGCTGCGACGACCACCGAGGCGAGCGCGCCGACCAGGGCGGCGCGCCATCGTGTGGTGGGTTTCATGGGAACTCCTTCATGTCGGGGCGAGGCAGCGCTGCCTGCCCTGATCCGGTGCGGATCGAAGTCAGAGGGTGGAGGGTCGCGGGGGAGTGGGGCCGGCCCGCGGACCGGCCCCACTCCCGGCGCCCTATCCGCAGCGAGCGGCGGGGTAGGCCGCGGTGACGGGCGTGCTCGCACCTCCTGCGACGGACGTCCCGGTGAGGGTCCCCGCCGTGATGGCGGCTGCCCGGGTCGTGATCGCGAGAGAGGCGGTCTTCTGCGCGCCGATGCTCTGGGTGCGCTCACCCCAGGGCGTCGCCCAGGTGACGACCGCAGCGGCGGCGCCGGCGTTCTTGGTGACGACCGTGACGACGGCCTTCCCCGCGACGCACCGCGACGAGGCGGTGGCGGTCACCGTCGAGGTCGTTCCCCGGACGACGACGGTGGCGGTGACGGTCCGGTTCCCCGGCGCCACCTCCTGGGTCTTCGTCAGCGACAGGTCGAGGGTGCCGTTGGCCCGGACGTTGACGCCCTTCAGCCAGGTGTTGCGGTCGGAGTCGAACAGGCCCCCGGCGTTCACCGGATCCGTCGCCAGGTGCGGGTCCTGGTACGGGCGGGCGTGGTAGGCCAGGACGAGGTTGCCGGACTCGTCCTTCGCGAACGAGTTGTGACCCGTTCCGGCCTGCTGCTTCGTGTAGTAGTTCGTCTCGTCCGCTCCCAGACGACCGGTGAAGGTGTCGTTGGTGTCGAGGACCGGGAACGCGGTCTGCTTCCAGCTCGCGGGATCCTGCAGGTCCGCCGCCGCGGTCGTGCTCAGGAGTCCGAGGCTGTAGTACTTGTCCACCGTGCCTCCCGAGTAGGTGATCGAGATGGTGTCGCCCTGCTGCACCATGAACGGCGCCTCGACGACTCCCTGGTCGCGTCCTTCGGTCGTGTCGCTGGGAGTGGGCGCGAGCTTGCCGATCTCCCACGGCTGGCTCTCGCCGTAGACGCGCGTGAGCTGCCCGTCGACGAGGGGCACTGTCCCCTTCGGGCCGGAGACGGCCTTGCCGATCAGGATCTGGCCGCCGGAGGGCATGATCCAGTAGCCCTGCTGCTTGCCGGCCTCGGTGCGCTCGAAGTAGCTGACGTCGAACGCGGCGCCGTCGAGGACGACGGGCTCGCCCCACTTGGTCTGGTCGAAGAAGCCGCCCGCGGCGATCGACGCGTCGGTGCCCGTGTAGGGAATGAGGACGGTGTTGTCGCAGAAGCCGCCGACGGGGGCGTAGCCCTTGTTCATCCCGGCGACGATCCACCAGGTGCCGTTGATCTTGTGGAACTCCTGCGCCCAGATGAAGCCGCCCCAGCCGTAGAACGTGTTCGGATACTGCCCCTCCTTGCCGGGCGTGCCCTTGTCCGGGTCGATGACGATCTGCTCCGGCGCGTCCTGCAGCCCCGCGAGCGTCGTGGCCCGCTTGAGGCCGATCTTGCGGTAGCTCGAGCTCTCCTCGATCGGTCCGAGGGAGGACTGCCCGTAGTGCGATCCGGTCAGGTAGTAGTAACCGTCGTCGGGGTTGAAGAAGACGTGCGGATCGGCGCGGGCGTCACTCACCATCTCCTCGGGGTCCTGCTGGACGGTGCCGGACACCTGGTAGCTGCCCGGCTTGGCGGTGTCCACCCCGGAGAGGTCGTCCTGCCAGTCGACGTTGAGGCTCTTCTTCGATCCGTCGTTGTAGTCCAGCGTGGCCTGCTTCGGAAGCGCGGCCGCGACTCCGGCGGCTCCGGCTCCCTGGGCGACCGTGGCGTCGATCCTCTCGACGCCCGTGTTCTGCAGGTCGACGTAGTTCTTGTAGAAGACGTCGAACTCGGCGGCCGTCAGCGCGAGGTCGCTCGCCTGGCTCTGCGCGGCCCAGGACGGGAGTCCTGCGCCCTGGACGCCGAGGACCCGGGTGTCCGCCTTCGACGTGACGCCGAGAGGAGTGCTGGCGGTCAGGTCGGCGAGGACCGTCACCCGTCCCTCACCGGTGAGCAGGTCCGTCCAGAACACCTTGTACTTCTGCGCCGTGGCGTCGAACACGATGCGCGGGTCGGTCACGACCGAGCCGGGAGCGATCCGCACGGCGCGCTGCTGCGAGAACGTGCTCCCCTCGGGGGAGGTCCACACGTAGACGGAGTCGGTCGCGTTGTTCTGCGCGGACACCGCGCCCAGCGCCCCGTTCGCGGACCGGAAGAGGCTGGGCGACCCGACCTGGGCGTTCGGCTTCGCGCCCTGGTCGCCGTCGTTGGCGACGTACAGGATCGCCTGGGAGCGGTTCAGCGGCTCCCAGCTGCTGCCGCCGGCGGGCAGTGCCGCGGCGTACAGCGCGTCGGCGCGGCGGTCGTCGTTGTAGGCCAGCGGGTCGTCCTTCGTCCCGGCGGTGGTCGTCACCGTCTTGACGTAGGTCGCGATCCGTCCGCCGGGAGCGGCGATGCGGCTGTCCCAGCGGAAGGTCCGGCTGCTGCCCTCGACGGTGGCGGTGAGCGTCACGGCGGCGGTCCCGGTGCCGAGGCCCGACGTGTCGATCGCTCCGTTCGACTGCACGCGGCCCGCTCCGGCGCCGGTGG
Source organism: Rathayibacter sp. VKM Ac-2926 (assembly GCF_022815565.1). Taxonomy (NCBI): domain Bacteria; kingdom Bacillati; phylum Actinomycetota; class Actinomycetes; order Micrococcales; family Microbacteriaceae; genus Rathayibacter; species Rathayibacter sp. VKM Ac-2926. Next base: position 119,064 of record NZ_JALGRS010000005.1, read on the forward strand.
CGCTCCAGGTGACCTGCTTGCCGAGGACGCGGGACGGCAGGTCGCCGAGCACGGTGGCCGGCACGGCCAGTGCGGCGCCCGCGTCGGAGGTGACCGCCGGGTTCTCCGCGCCCAGCTCCGTGCCGGAGAGCGCCCGGTCGTAGATGCGCAGGTTGTCGATCAGGCCGGAGAAGTACTCTCCCCCGCCCCAGTTCGCCTTGCCCACCTGGAGGACTCCGCCGGACGAGCCGAGGATCTGGCTCAGCGGGACCCCGGAGCCGTTGACGGCGACCGGCTTCCTGTCGACGAAGAGACGCGTCGTCGTCTCCGTGACGACCAGATCGACGTGCTTCCACTCGGCGTTCGTCGCCGTCGTGGCCAGGTTGCCGGCCGTGTTCCGGCCGTTCGTGTTGTCGTACCGCTCGACCGCGATCCCCGAGGTCCGATCGAGGACGCCGAGGTAGTGCTCCTGGGCGTACTCCTGACGCGTCGCCGAGCGGGCGGCGAAGACGGCCCAGCCGGTGTTCGCCGAGGCGTCGGGCTTGCTGTCGTACGAGATCGTCACGTTCTGCCGGCCGGCCAGGAGCGCCGTGCCGTCCGTGGCGGTCAGGTCGAGCCACGAGGCCGACGAGAGGCGCGCGGCTGTGCCCTGGCCGGTGTTCCCGGGGACCAGGTTCGCCGCTCCCTGGACGGCGGCGCGGGTGCTGCGATCGACGAACGCGCCGTTGCTCGGGGCCGCATCGAAGGTGAAGTCCGCGAGCAGGCTCTGCTCGGGAGACGGGACCGCATCGGCTGCCGCAGCGGCTGTCACCGGGACCGCGCAGGACGCGAGCAGCGCGACCGACGCCGCCGCGGCGGTGACGAGTGCGCGCATCGCCCTCGGGTCGGGTCGTCTGGAATCCGGTCTTCTCGAACCCGGTCTTCTCGCATCCGGACTCTTCAGGTGGGGGGACGTCGACATTGACGGTTCCTCTCCGGATTCGCCTCTGAATCCGATGCGGGGAAGGCGGAAAGCGCGAGTTGCGCAACACCTGTCGAGCTTCTGGGAGGACGGGGGATCCTCGTCGACACGCTGAACCTAATGCAGATTGTTCACGGTAACAAGACGACCGACTCCGCAGGATCGCGCTCCTCCTGCGCAGGATCACGACACCGCGGCGGCCGCGTCCGACCGAGAGTGGAACCGACCCGTTCTCCCCCAGGAAAGGACCACCATGTCGAGAGTCGTGATCGTCTCGGGCGCCTCGAGCGGCTTCGGGGCGATGACCGTCCGCGAGCTCGCCCTCGCCGGCCACCGCGTCTACGCGGGCATGCGGGCGATGGACGGCCGCAACGCCCCCGCCGCCGAGGACGCCCGCGCCTTCGCCCGCGAGCACGGCGTCGATCTCCGCCCGGTCGAGCTCGACGTCTCCGACCAGGCGTCGGTCGACGCCGCCGTCGCCCGGATCGCCGAGGAGAGCGAGCGGATCGACGTGGTCGTGCACAACGCCGGCCACATGGTCCTCGGGCCGACCGAGGCGTTCACCGTCGAGCAGCTCGCCGAGGTCTACGACGTCAACGTGCTCTCGACCCAGCGGCTCAACCACGCCGTGCTGCCGATCCTCCGCGCGCAGGAGGACGGCCTGCTCGTCTGGGTCGGCTCGTCCAGCTCCCGCGGCGGCACGCCCCCGTACCTCGGCCCGTACTTCGCGGCGAAGGCGGCGGAGGACGCGCTGGCCGTCGGCTACGCGGTCGAGGTCGCGCGCTTCGGGATCGACACCGTCATCGTCGTCCCCGGCTCGTACACGACGGGCACCAACCACTTCGCGCACGCCGGCTGGGCCGCGCGCGCGGAGATCGCCGCCGCCTACGAGGACCGCTACCCGGGCCTGATGGACGACGTCTCGGCGCGCCTCGCCGAGCTCGCACCGGCCGACGCGGACCCGCGCGAGATCGCTGTCGAGATCACCCGTGTCGTCGGGCTGCCCCGCGGCGAGCGCCCCTTCCGCGTCGTCATCGACCCGGCCGACGACGGCGCCGCCCGCGTCTTCGCGCTCGGCGACGCGGTCCGCCGCGAGTTCTACGAGCGGATCCGGATGCAGGACCTGCTGAGCCCCGCCGACACCGACGTCCCCGCCACGACCGCAGCTCAGGGAGAGAACCGATGACCACCCAGGATCAGCCCCGCACCGCCCTCGTGACCGGCGGCTCCGGCGGGATCGGCCGCGCCGTCGTCGAGCGGCTCGCCCGCGACGGCTTCTCGGTGGCCGTGCACTACTCGGGCAACCGCGAGCGGGCGGAGGACGTCGCCGCGGCGGCCCGCGCTCAGGGCGTCGAGGCCGTGGTCGTCGGCGGCGACGTCGCCGACGAGGTCGCGATGGGCGCGGCCTTCTCCGACGCGGAAGGCGCGCTCGGCGGCCTCGACGTCGTGGTGAACACCGCCGGGATCATGATCCTCGGCCCCGTGGCGACCTTCGATCTCGCGGACCTCGACCGGATGCACCGCACCAACGTCCGCGGCCCGTTCGTCGTCGCGCAGCTCGCCGCGGCCCGCCTGCGACCGGGCGGGGCGATCATCACCTTCTCCACGAGCGTCACCCGCACCTCGTTCCCGAGCTACGGCCCCTACGTCGCGTCGAAGGCGGCCGTCGAGGCGCTCACGCTCGTCCTCGCCCGCGAGCTGCGCGGCAAGGACATCACCGTCAACGCCGTCGCGCCCGGCCCGACCGCCACCCCCCTCTTCCTCGACGGCAAGTCGGAGGAGGAGGTCGCCCGCCTCGCGGGCGCGGTGCCGCTCGAGCGCCTCGGGCAGCCCGAGGACATCGCCGAGACCGTCGCCTTCCTCGCCGGCCCCGGCCGCTGGATCAACGGCCAGGTCGTCTTCGTGAACGGCGGCCTCGCCTAGCTCGAGCAGGGACGAGACGCCGCTCCGCGGCTCCTCGACCAGCACGACGCCGACCCGCCCCCTCATGCTGATCGACCAGCATCCGCAGAGCGCCCCCTCATGCTGATCGACCAGCATCCGCAGAGCGCCCCCTCATGCTGATCAACCAGCATCCGCAGAGCGCCCCCTCATGCTGATCGAGTAGCGCCCGCAGGGCGCGTATCGAGATCCACCGCACCCCCACCCGCCACCGGCTCCGCCCCGTCGTACCGCGCCCGCGCCGCCTGCACCGCCGGCAGCTGGCGGTCGGTCCAGCGCAGCAGCGCGTCGACCAGCTCGTTCAGCGTGTCCCCGATCGGCGAGATGCGGTACTCGACCGCGATCGGCCGGGTCTCGAGGACGACGCGGCTGATCATCCCGTTGCGCTCGAGCCGGCGCAGCGTCGCGGTCAGCGACTTCTGCCCCACCGCCGGGACGGCCCGCCGCAGCTCGTTGAAGCGCAGCGGCCGCTCGCAGAGCTGATCGAGCACCTGCAGCGACCACTTGTCGAGCAGCTCGTCCAGCAGCTCCCGGTGCGGAGCGTCGACCTGCAGCAGCTCGGTCACGGTGGGGGCGGCGGCGGGTGGGGGCGTACTCGGGAGGCGTGCAGACCCGCCCGCTCCTTGCCGGTCGAGGAGCGCCGAAGGCGCGTATCGAGACCCGCCCGCCCCAGCACTCAGCCCCCCAGCACCCTGATCAGGGTCATCCCCGATGCCGTCCCGCCCACGACCTCCGAGAATCGACTCATGCCTCCTGCCCCGTCCCGCCCGCGCCTCGTGCGCGCCCTCCTCGTCGCCCTGGTCGGCGGTCTGCTTCTGGGCGGGCTCACCAGCCTCCTGCAGGGCTCGCTGCCCGGGCCGGTGAACTCCTTCGCCAACTCCTCGGGCGGCTGGTCGATGCTGGTCTTCGCGCTGGTGCGGCTCGGCGGCGCGCGGCCCGTGGCGGCGGCGGCGCTCGGACTCCTGACCTTCTGGGCCCTCCTCGAGGGCTACGACCTGGTGACCGCCGCGCGCGGCTTCGGCTACTCCCCGCCCTTCACCGACGTGTTCTGGCTGCTGGCCGTGCCGGCCGGGCCGATCCTCGGCGCCGCCGCCGCACTGACGCTGCACGGCACGACGCCCTGGCGCGTGCTCGCGGTCGCCCCGCTGTCGGGCGTCCTGATCGGCGAGGGCGCCTGGGCGCTGGCGAACGTCGCCGACACCACCAGCCCGGTCTACTGGTGGCTCGAGATCGTCCTCGGCACGGCGTTCCTCGCTCTCGCGCTGATCCGGAGGCGACCGCGCCGGCCGATCGCCCTCGCCGCCGTCGCGGTCACGGCGGCGGCCGCGCTCGCCTTCGTCGTCGTCTACTCCGTCCTGTGAGCCCCCGCCGTCCCGGATCGCCCGCACGATCCCTCCCCGTCCTCGCCGCCGGCCTCGCGCTCGTGGTCTCCGGCTGCTCGTCACTGAGCGCGCCCGCCGCCTCGCGTCCGCCGACGCCGCTCCCGTCGATCTCCGCCGCAACCTCTGCGGAACCCGCCCCCGTCGACGTCTCCGCCGAGCTCGCCGCCCTCGAGGCCGAGTTCGACGCGCGGATCGGCGTCAGCGCCGTCGACACCGGCAGCGGCCGGCAGGTCCTGCACCGGCAGGACGAGCGCTTCGGCTACGCGTCGAGCATCAAGGCCCTGGCCGCCGCGGAGTTCCTGCGCAGCGTCCCCGCAGACGAGCGCGACGAGGTCGTCACCTGGACCGCGGCGGACGTCGAGGCCGCCGGCTACTCCCCCGTCACGGGCGAGAGCATCGACGGCGGGCTGCCGCTGGCGCAGCTGGCCGAGGCCGCGGTCCGCCGCAGCGACAACACGGCGCTGAACCTGGTGCTCGACCGCCTCGGCGGGCCGATCGCCCTCGACCGTGCCCTCGAGCAGCTCGGCGACACGACGACCGACGTCGTCGACGAGGAGCCCGCCCTCAACACGATCGCCCCGGGCAGCACCGCGAACACCACGACTCCGGCGGCGTTCACCGCCGATCTCACCGCCGTCGCACTCGGCGAGGCCCTTCCCGCCGCGGATCGCACGCTGCTCCTGGACTGGATGAGCGGAAACGCGACCGGCGACGCGCTGATCCGCGCGGGCGCTCCCGAGGGCTGGGCCGTCGCGGACAAGTCGGGCGGAGCCGGCGGCCTCCGCAACGACGTCGCCGTCGTCACGCCTCCCGGCCGAGACCCGATCGTGCTGTCCGTCCTGACCTCCCGCAACGACCCGGAGGCGGACTACGACGACGCCCTCGTCGCGCGGGCGGCCGCTGTCGTGCTGGGAGCTCTGCAGTAGCCGGACGAAGGTGAGCGTCTGTCTGCCGCTCCGACCCCCCTCGGGGTGGTGTGTCGCTCGTCGGCTGTTCCCTATCCTGACGAAGCTGGGAGGCTCCCTGAATCCTTCCACAGGCTCGGCACCCGCTCCGGAGGTTCGCCCTCGGAGGTCCGCGAGCACGCGGTTCGTCCTCCCCCGGGAGGGTCGAGAAGCGCCTACCCGACAACCCGATGCACGGCCGCTCCGGCGTCCGTGCCGCGGCGGCGTCACCGCGGCAGTGCCGCACTCCATCAGCCCGGACCGCAGCGACGCGTCCTTCGGCACCGCTCCCCGGCGCGGCACCGATCCGCCGCCCGCTTCGAGGCTCCCTCGTCGACGTGCTCCGGGCGACCTCCGCACCGCACCAGTCCCTCCCCGCACAGCACGAGTCGATCGGACGACACCACATGGCCCCGACCACCCGCTCCAGAACCGCCCTCCCTCTTATCCGCCGCCCCAAGGACGCCCTGCGCGTCCTGGCGATCGCCGCCGCCGTGGCGATCGGCGTCACCGGAGTCTCGATCCCGGCCGCGTCGGCCGCGGAGGGCAGCGCCTCCCACGGGCCGGACGGCACGCACTACCCCTCGGCCACCCCCGACATCCGCTCCGGTGTCGCGGACTACACCGTCGTCGACGCGGCCGCGTCCGGCTCGGCGATCCGCAAGGCCCTCGACTCGCTCACCCGCACGCAGATCGCGGAGGGAGCCGTCGTCCGGGTCGCCCCCGGTCACATCGCCGACCTGTCCGCGCTCAACGGCTACCGCAACACCGGCAGCGAGAAGGTCCTGGTCACCGCCCGCGACGGCTTCCAGTCGGTCACCGGCGGCAACTGGGCGCTGCGCTCGGTCACCGGCATCACGCTGATGCGCTTCGACATCGACTCGCTCGACGTGAAGGGCGCCACGAACGCCTCGTTCGCCTGGCTGCGGATCAACAAGAACTGGCTCGGCCTCGCCGCGTCGGCGGGCGTGCCGGTGCGCGACGTCGAGCTGATCGAGGTCGTGGTGCCGGACTCGACGGTCAAGAGCGCCGACTCGGCGCAGATCAAGGCGTTCTCGCCGGACGTGATGGGCGACGTCCTGGTCGACGGCAGCTACCTGGCGCCGTCCTACTACGTCGACGCCGTCTACGGCGGGTCGAACCCGGCGCGGCCGCACACCGACACCCTCCAGATCGAGGGCAGCGGCGTCACCGGCCAGATCACTCTCCGCGACACGGTCGTGTTCACCTCCAACAACAGCGCCGTCATCGTCGGCGGAGTCCGGAACGTGGCGTTCGAGGACTCGTTCATCGTCGGCGGCCCGCTCGCGATGAAGCGCTACCCCTTCCTGCGCGGCGGTGCCGGCTACGCCGGTGCGATCAACGGCGCGGGCAGCGTCAGCGCGATCCAGGGCACCGGAGGCGGCAACATCGACGCCTCCGACTCGATGCTCGCCGGCTCGCTCCAGCCGAAGTGGGACACCGTGACGAACACCGTCACGAACATCGCGGGCAAGACCGCGACGCGCGGCGGCTTCACGCTCGACAGCACGCTGAGCTCGATGAGCGTCGACGAGCTCGACTCGAGGACGCCCCGCCCGACCACGTCCCGCCTGATCGGGATCTGGGACGACGTCGACACCTCGACGCCCACGCCGACGCCCACCCCGACCGCGACGCCGACGGCGACTCCCACGGCGACGCCGGAGCCGACCGCGACGCCGACGGCGACCCCCACCGCGACGCCCGAGCCGACCGCGACCCCCGAGCCGACGTCGACCCCGACGCCGACCAAGACCCCGGAGCTCCCCGCGGAGACGCCCGACGGTGAGGACGGCGGAAGCGGACCCGTCGCCGACACCACCGCCCCGAAGGTCGCGATCACCTCGCCGTCGGCCGGCGCCGTCATCAGCGGCTCGACCACCGCCACCGTCACCGCGACCGACGACACCGCCGTCACCGGCGTGGCGTTCTACCTCGGCAACCTCAAGGTCGGCGACGGCACGAAGACCGGCGGCAGCACCTGGTCGCTGACCACCAGCACCGCCGGCATGCGCGGCACCTTCCCGCTCACCGCCCGGGCGACGGACGCGGCGGGCAACGTCGCCGCAAGCGCTCCCGTGACGGTGACGCTGCGCTAGCTCCCCGCGCTCAGCCCTGAAGGGCCGGCCCCTCGGCGACGAGGCGCCGGCCCTTCGCCGTCCCCACTGATCGCGCAGCCGCGTAGCGCCCCCCCCCTCATGCTGGTCGAGCAGCCGCGCAGCGGCGTATCGAGACCCACCGTCCCCAGACCCTCACCGGCCGCGGCATAGTAGAGCCCGAATCGGCGTCAGCGCCAGTGCCCCACTGACGGGGCACGTCCCGTACATTGGCCGTGGAAGCACGCCACCCCTCCCCCTTTTCCCTGCCGCGCTGCCTCCACCTCTCCCGTCGACTCCGACGGACCTCCGTCCCCGACCCTCCTCCGCGCACCACCCGCCCTGCTCTCCCCGCACCGACCGCCCGGACCGCACCGCCGCGGGACTCCGAGGCCCCTTGAGGAGCCCCGGACCGTTCAGCGCCTCGAGGCTCCGGCCGCGCCGTGCTCCGGGCACCCCTCCCCCCGCTGCCCGACCCGATCGGAAGACACCCCATGGCACGAGCCACTCCCCCCAGGTCGTCCCCCTCCCGTCCGCTCCGCCCCGCCGCGCGCCGCGCACGCCCCCGAGCGAGGACCGCCCTCGCCCGCCTCCTCGCGATCACCGCCGCCGTCGGGATCGTCATCGGCGCGACCGTGCTCCAGGACGCACCCGCCGCCTCCGCCGCCGTCTCCGCCACGACCTCCGGGCCCGACGGCACGCACTACCCCTCGGACACCCCCGACATCCGCTCCGGACTCCCCCGCGGCACCACGGTCGTGGACGTCGCGGCCTCGGGCCCGGCGATCCGCACCGCACTCGACCGGCTCACCGCGAACCAGATCGCGAACGGCGCGGTCGTCCGCGTCGCCCCCGGCCGCGTCGCCGACCTCTCGGCCCTCAACGGCTACACCAACAGCGGGGCATCCAAGGTCCTGATCACCGCGCGCGACGGCTTCCGCTCGGTGACCGGCGGCGACTGGGCGCTGCGCGGAGTCACGGGCATCACGCTGATGCGCTTCGACATCGACTCGCTCGACGTCAAGGGCGCGAAGCACGCCTCCTTCGCCTGGCTCCGCATCGCCGACAACTGGCTCGGTCTCGCCGCGTCGGCGGGCCTGCCCGTGCGGGACGTCGAGCTGATCGAGGTCGTCGAGCCCGACTCGACGGTCAAGAACGCCGACTCCGCGCAGATCAAGGCCTACGCGCCCGACCAGCTGAGCGACGTCCTGGTCGAGGGCGGCTACCTCGCGCCCTCCTACTACGTCGACGCGAAGTACGGCGGCACCCGTGAGCCGCGCCCGCACACCGACACCCTGCAGATCGAGGGCTCCGGGATCACCGGCCAGGTCACGCTCCGCGACACCGTGGTGTTCGCCTCCAACAACAGCGCCGTGATCATCGGCGGCGTCCGGAACGTCGCCTTCGACGAGACCCTCGTCGTCGGCGGCAGCACGGCCGCGCAGCGCTACCCGTTCCTCCGGGGCGGCGCCGGCTCCGCCGGAGCGCAGAACGGCCCCGGCAGCCTGAGCGCGATCCAGGGCTCGGGCGGCGGCAACGTCGACGCGTCCGGCTCGACCTTCATCGGCTCGCTGCAGCCCAGCTGGGACTCGGTGACGAACACGCGGACGAACCTGCCGGGCAAGACGGCGCGATCGGGCGGCTTCACGGTCGACCAGAGCCTCGGCTCGCTGACCGCCGCCGACCTCGACGCGCGCAGCCCCCGGCCGACCACGGCCTACCTCACCGGCATCTGGGACGACGTCGACCTCCGCGGCAGCGGCAGCACCCCGGCGGCGACCGCAGGTCCGACCGCTGCTCCCACGTCGACGCCCACGAACGCCCCGGCGACCCCCGCTCCGGCACCGACGGCGACCCCGTCCGCGCCCGATCAGCCCGATTCGCCCGCGGAGCCCGAGACCCCCGCCGAGGACACCTCCGCCCCCGAGGTCGAGATCACCGCGCCGGAGCCGGGTGACGTGCTCGGCGGCCCGGCGATCGCGACTGTCTACGCGACCGACGACGTCGCCGTGACCGGAGTCGTGTTCCTCGTCGAGGGTGTCGAGATCGGCGACGGCGTCCAGACCGACGAGGACACCTGGTCGCTGGCCTCCGACACCGCGGGGGTGCAGGGCACCTTCGCGCTCACCGCCCAGGCGACGGACGCGGCGGGCAACACGACCGAGAGCGCCCCGGTCTCCGTGACACTGCAGTAGCGTCCGCAGACCGACGAAGGGCCGCTGTGCTGAGCGCACGGCGGCCCTTCGTCCTGCGCCCGAGCGACGCGACGGCCCGCGCCATCCGCGCCGGCGACACTGCGCAGCTGGGAGAAGGGTGTGACACTTCCTCAGGTCACCGCTTTGCTCCGCCGAGCCCCCTACAGGAGTCGCAGATGCACACACGCCCACCGCAATCCCACGGACAGCGCCGACCGAGCAGCAGGCCGCTCGACGTCGCGGCGTCCCTCGTCCTCACCGTCGGACTGCTCGGCGCGGCCGCCCCCGTCGCTCACGCTGCCGAGACGACACCGTCGACCGCAGCAGCCGCGACGCCGGCCGCAGGCAGCATTGGGTCACCAGCCGCCACCCCGTCACCCGCTCCGCAGGTGAACGGGGGGCTGAAGACGTCGATCACGGCGACCTTCGGCGGTTCCCCCGACGAGATCCTGAACGTCAACTCGAGGGTCTACTACGAGCTCACGGCCACGAACGTCACCGACGCACCGCTCAACGTGCGACACGTCGAGTTCCCCGGCTACGGGAACACCCTTGCTCTCGGTCCGGGCGAGTCGAAGGTCTTCACCGAGAGCATGCCCCTCGGCGGTCAGTCGCTGCACGACGGCAGGTGGTCGACCCCGATCGAGCTGAAGACATGGACCACCTCGTACGACGAGACGACAACGGTGACGGTCGTTCCCGACATCCCCCTTCCGAGCACTCAGGTGGAGAAGCGCGTCCCGTGGTTCTGGGAGCCGTCCGCGCTGCCGACCCCGACCCCGACGCCCACGCCGACGGCCAGCACGCCGGACCCGGCACCCCTCCCGGTGCCGACCGTCGCCACCCAGGAGATCACGGTGACCGTCACGGGGAAGTTCCTGACGGAGCCGGGTGAGCTCGTGAAGGAGGGCACTCGCGTCGAGTTCTCGCAGGACGTGAAGAACACGGGACCGGTCGACATCACGAAGGTCCTCGGTCGCGAGAAGCTCGCGGTCGGCGAGTCGTTCCACCTGACCACGACCGAGGCCGTCGTCACCGCGCAGAACCTGAAGGACGGTTTCGTGACGCCGGAGTCGGAGTCCTCGAACGAGATCCTTCCGGGCGGCACCCGGGTCATCGTGTCGGCGCCGAAGCTGCCCATCCCCGCCAAGGCTCCGGTGTCCACGGAGAAGCCGGATCTCGAGGTGAAGGTCTCCGGCACGTTCCAGGTGAAGGAGGGCGAGCCCGTCGTCGCCGGCACGAAGGTGGAGTGGGTCGCCGCGCTCACGAACACCGGGGACACCGCTCTCCGCGACGTCCAGGTCGCCGACGGCGAGAAGCTCGCCGAGCTGCCCGTCGGCAAGACCGGCGTGGTCTCCTTCCAGAGCACCGTCAGCGAGCGCGACGTGCTCGATCACTCGATCTCCGTCGCCGCCGCGGCCACGGCGATCACGAGGGACGGCTACGACTACTCGAAGCAGACCCTCGGTACCCTCGCCATCCCCGCGACGACTCCTGCCCCGGCCGGTCCCGACGCCCCAGCGTCGGCGGGACCCGCATCCCCCACTGCAGCCGGAGCCGACGCTCAGCCCGCCGCGACGCCGTCCAGCGCCACGGCAGCCCGGTCGGCCACCGAGGTCGCCACCTCCTCGAGCCGCGGTGAGGTCGCCACCTCGGCCGCAGCGGCGGCGACTCGGTCCACGGCCGGTCACCTCGCCTCCACCGGTTCCGACGCCGCCGCCGTGCTGCCCGCAGCGGGAGTCCTCGCCCTGCTCGGCGCCGTCGGCGTCTTCCTGGGCCGCCGCCGCAGGAGCCGCACCGTCACCGAGTGACGATCGTGCCGGGCTGGCGGGTCGGCACCCTCCTCCACCGACTCGGCTCCGGCGCTCAGGGAAGGGCCGCCGTGCACCCTGCACGGCGGCCCTTCTGCGCGCCCGGCGACCCGACGCGCCGCGCCAGTCGATGCGGAGAACAGACGTGACTCCGAGAGCGGTGTGAGACTTTCTCGCGTCCACGTTGCTCCGCCGAGCCCCGACAGGAATCGAAGATGCTCACACCCTCACCTCGCCCGCACGGCCCGCGCCGACCGAGCAGCAGACCGCTCGACGTCGCGGCCTCCCTCGTCCTCACCGTCGGCCTGCTCGGCTCCGCCGCGCCCGCTGCCTTCGCGGCCGACGCGGCTCCGGCCGCCCAGCCTCAGGCCGCACCGTCCTCGCCGGCGACGGTCGCCGTGAAGCCCGCCCTCGAGCGGTCGGTCACCGCCGTGTTCGAGCCGTTCGACACCGGGAACCCCGGTCAGAAGGGCGTCCGGGTGAAGTACACGGTGCGCCTCAAGAACACCGGCGACGTCCCGCTGAACGTCTTCCTCAAGGAGATCCCGCAGCCCGGGAACGCACCGATCACGGTCGCCGTCGGCGAGACCAAGGACGTCACCCGGCCCTCCATGCTCACCGACGACGAGCTGCGCAGCGGCGTCTGGTCCTTCTCCACCGCCGGAGACGCCTACGCCCCCGACGGCGTCCGCATCGACGCGAGCGTGAGCGCCACGATCCCCATCCCCGGTGCGCAGCCGGGCACGCCGGCCCCCGCACCCACGCAGCCCGCCACGCCGTCTCCGACGCAGCCCGCCACCCCTGCACCCGCGTCGGCGCCGGCGGTCGAGCACCCCGCCCTCGAGCGGACGGTCACCGCCGAATTCGTGCCGATCTCCCTGTTCCCGGTGAATGAGCGAGTGAGGGTGAACTACACCGTGCATCTCACCAATAAGGGCGATGTTCCGCTGGAGGTCTCCCTCGATGGGCAGTTCTCCACTCCGGGTCCAGTCGTCCTCGCCGTCGGTGAGTCGAAGGACATCAGCGGCAGCCGGGTGTACGCCGCCATCGGTCAGAAGCTGAAGAACGGCATCTGGTCCGAAACGTTCTCCGGCTTCGCGGTGACACCCGGAGGTGCTCGCATCGATGCGACCATCAACACTTCGATCCCTCTTCCCGGCGTGACGCCCGCCACCCCGACCCCTGCGCCGACCCAGCCCGCCACGCCGACCCCTGCGCCAACGCAGCCCGCTGTGCCGAGCACGCCGACGCCCGCACCCACGGTCGCACCGGCAAGCGCCGACCCGGCCGTGACCGTCACCATCACGGGGAAGTTCCTGACGGAGCCGGGTGAGCTGGTGAAGGAGGGCACGCGTGTCCAGTTCACGTACGACGTGAAGAACACGGGCGGAGTCGATCTGAAGGACGTCCTCGGGCACAAGACGCTCAAGGTCGGGGAGTCGTTCCTGCTGAACACGACGGAGGCCGTCGTCAGTGCGCAGAACCTCAAGGACGGCTTCGTCTCGGCGCAGTCGAAGCTGGTCCGGGGCACGCTTCCGGACGGTTCGCGCGTGACGGTCTCGGCGCCGTTCGAGTACAAGCTCCCCATCCCCGAGAAGCCCCCGATCCCGGTACCGGCGCCGGATCTGGACGTGAAGATCTCCGGAACGTTCCAGGTGAAGGAGGGCGAGCCCGTCGTCGCCGGCACGAAGGTGAAGTGGGTCGCCCAGCTCACCAACACCGGCAACGTCGCACTCCGCGACCTACAGGTCTCGGACAGTGAGAAGCTCGCCGAGCTGCCCGTCGGCCAGACCGGCGTGGTCTCCTTCGAGACCACCGTCACCGAGCGCGACGTCTTCAACCACTCGATCTGGGTCGCATCACCCGCCACCGCCACCACGCCCGACGGGACCGCGTTCAGCAAGCAGACCCTCGGCACCCTCGCCATCCCCGCGGTGACGCCGACGCCGACGCCCACCCCGACGCCGACGCCCGGCCCGACCGCGACCCCCACGGCGGGCCCCACTCCGGTCGGCCCCGACGTCCCGCCGAGCGGCGGCGCGGTCGCGCCTGCCGCCGGAGCGGCGAGCAGGGCGGGCAAGGAGATCGCGGTCCCGACCGCCCCCGCCGCAACATCGTCGTCGTCGTCGAAGCAGTCGACCGCGGGCCACCTCGCCTCCACAGGGTCTGACGCCGCCGCCGTGCTGCCCGTTGCCGGAGTCCTCGGCCTCCTCGGCGCGATCGGCGTGCTCCTCGGCCGCCGCCGCCGGCGCAACGGCACCGCCACCGACTAGAGCTCGAACCGTCCCGGTGAGCGAGGCGAGTCAGTCGCCGAGACGGAATCGCTGCCGACGAAGGGCCGCCGTGCATCGCGCACGTCGGCCCTTCTCGTGCGTCCACGCTGACCGACGTGCCGCGACATCCCGGTGTAAGGCGGGAGGGGACGATCCGAAAGCTGTGACACTTCCTCAGTCACCCTTCGTGCTCCGCCGAGTCCCCCAGGAGTTGCAGATGCTTCCACGTACGCCCACGACGCCACCATCGCGCCGATCGAGCGGTCGCCCGCTCGACGTCGCAGCGTCCCTCGCCCTGACCGTCGGCCTCCTCGGCTGCGCAGCGCCCATCGCCCAGGCGGCCGACGCGACCCCGACCACTGTCGGTGCCGACCTGGCGCCGACCGCCCTCGGTCAGTCCGCGCCGCCCGCGAGCACCACTGGAAAGCCCCCGTGGAAGGGGGCGTTCGACGTGTTCTTCCCACCAGGACCCGTCGCCGTGGGCACGAAGATCACGGTCAAGGCCCACCTCGTCAACATCGGCGCTGTCCCGCTGAAGGTGACCATCGACCCGCTTCCCCAGCCCGGCGGCGCTCCCGTCGACATCGCTCCCGGTGAGAAGAAGACCTTCATCGGCGAGTCGACCGTCACGGCGGAGGAGCTCCGCACGGGCACCTGGGCCCTCGACATCTCGATCCGGTCCGTCAGCCCCGACGGCTCCGTCGACGTCACGACCTCGAATCTCCGGAAGCCGTTCCCTGCGGTCGCGCCGACCACGCTGCCCTCGCAGCCCGCCACGCCGGCTCCGGCACCGACGCAGCCCGCCACGCCGGCACCGACGTCGGCGCCTGCCGTCGAGCACCCCGCCCTCGAGCGGACGGTCACCGCTACTTTCATCCTTCAACCCACCACCGATGGAAGCGAGCCTGCCGTCGAGATCGGGTTCACGATCCACCTCAAGAACACCGGCGACGTCCCATTGAACGTGTTCCTCGACCGCTACAGCCGGCCGGGCGTTGGTCCAATCCCACTTGCGGTGGGCGAATCCAAGGACCTCGACCATGACAACGACTTCGTTGGGGTGAGCAAGCTGGCGAGCGGTTCATGGCGCTTCACTACCGGGGGGACGGCTTACACCCCGAAGGGAGCTCGCATCGATGCAGGCATCGACACCTCGATTCCTGTTCCACAAGGGATTTTGCCCGTACCGACGCCCACGCCGACGCAGCCCGCCACGCCGACTCCTGCACCGACGCAGCCCGCTGTGCCGAGCACGCCGACGCCGGGTCCTTCGATGGCGCCTGCCAGCGCCGACCCGGCCGTGACCGTCACCATCACGGGGAAGTTCCTGACGGAGCCGGGTGAGCTGGTGAAGGAGGGCACTCGTGTCGAGTTCACGTACGACGTGAAGAACACGGGCGGGGTGGATCTGAAGGACGTCCTCGGGCACAAGACGTTCAAGGTCGGGGAGTCGTTCCTGCTGAACACGACGGAGGCCGTGGTCAGTGCGCAGAACCTCAAGGACGGCTTCGTCCCGGCGCAGTCGAAGCTGGTCCGGGGAACGCTCCCGGACGGTTCGCGCGTGACGGTCTCGGCGCCGTTCGAGTACAAGCTGCCCATCCCCGAGAAGCCCCCGATCCCCGTGCCGGCGCCGGATCTGGACGTGAAGATCTCCGGAACGTTCGAGGTGAAGGAGGGCGAGCCCGTCGTCGCCGGCACCAAGGTGAACTGGGTCGCCGAGCTCACCAACACCGGCAACGTCGCACTGCGCGACGTGCAGGTCTCGGACAGTGAGAAGCTCGCCGAGCTGCCCGTCGGTGAGACCGGTGTGGTCTCCTTCGAGACCGAGGTGACCGAGCGCGACGTCTTCAACCACTCGATCTGGGTCGCATCACTCGCCACCGCCACCACGCCCGAAGGGACCGCGTTCAGCAAGCAGACCCTCGGCACCCTCGCCATCCCCACGGTGACGCCGACCCCCGCGCCGACCCCGACCCCGACCCCGACGCCCGGCCCGACGACCAGTCCGACCGCCACCCCCACGGCGGGCCCCACTCCGGTCGGCCCCGACGTCCCGCCGAGCGGCGGCGCCGCCGCGCCTGCCGCCGGAGCGGCGACCAGGGCGGGCAAGGAGATCGCGGTCCCGACCGCCGCCTCCGCCGCAGCATCGTCGTCGTCGTCGTCGAAGCAGTCGACCACGAACCACCTCGCCTCGACCGGTTCCGACGCCGCTGCGGTGCTGCCCGCCGCCGGAGTCCTCGGCCTCCTCGGCGTGATCGGCGTGCTCCTCGGACGCCGCCGTCGGCGCAACGGCACCGCCACCGAGTAGTCACCTCGACGAGCCGGCGGGTGATGGCGGTCACCCGCCGGCTCCTCTCGTACCACCCGGATCGGGGTGGTCCTCCCCCGGACCCACCCCGCGGAGCGGGGGCAGCGAGGGCCAGGGCACACAGCCTTCTCGGCCAAACAGCACATTCCGTGCCACTTTCTTTCGGCCCACGGAACTGTCGCCATACGTTTCCCCCTGTTGCTCAGCGCACCGCTCGGTTCGACCGAGTGCCGCCGCCCCGCCGATGCTCATCGAGTTCGGACGGGAGCGGCCCGGCCGCTGCTGAGCCGCCCGGAACGCACCGCTGCGTGTCTCCGGGGCTCCTCCCCCGTGCGAGGCCCCCGGTCCGTCGCGCCTCGGAGTCCTCGACCCGCTGCATCGGCGATCCGTCACTCCGCCCTCCGATCGAAAGACACCGCCATGTCACGCATCACCTCCGCCACTCCGTCCACCCGTCGCACCCCCGCGCTCCTCCGCTCCCTCGCGGTCACCGCCGCCGTCGGTATCGCCGTCACCGGCGCCTCGTTCCAGATCGCGCCGGCCGCCTCCGCCGCTCCGGCCGCGGCCGCCGCGAGTGCCTCGACCTTCGGACCGGACGGCACGCACTACCCCTCCGACACCCCCGACATCCGCTCCGCGCTCCCCGCCGGCACGACCGTCGTCGACGTCGCCGCCTCGGGCCCCGCGATCCGCGCCGCGCTCGACGCCCTGGCGCCCGGTCAGATCGCCGCCGGCGCCGTGGTCCGCGTGGCCCCGGGACGCATCGACGACCTCTCCGCGCTCGACGGCTACACGAACTCCGGCCCGCTCAAGGTGCTGATCACCGCGCGCGACGGCTTCCAGTCCGTGACCGGCGGCAGCTGGATGCTGAAGGGCGTCACCGGCATCACGCTGATGCGCTTCGACATCGGCTCGATCGACGTGAAGGGCGCGACGCACTCCTCGTTCGCCTGGCTGCGGATCGCTAACAACTGGATCGGCCTCGCCGCCTCGTCGGGGATCCCGGTGCGCGACGTCGAGCTGCTCGAGATCGTCGAGCCGGAGTCGAAGCTCAAGAGCGGCGACTCGGCGCAGATCAAGGCCTACTCCCCGAACACGGTGAGCGACGTTCTGGTCGCGGGCGACTACATCGCGCCCTCCTACTACCTCGACAAGCAGTACGGCGGCGGCGCGAACCCCGCGCGCCCGCACACGGACAGCCTCCAGATCGAGGGCGCCGGCATCGTCGGCCAGGTCACCGTCCGCGACACCGCCGTGTTCAGCTCGAACAACAGCGCCGTCATCGTCGGTGGCGTGAAGAACGTCCTCTTCGACCACGCGCTCGTCCTCGGCGGCGACGTCGCGGCGCAGCGCTACCCGTTCCTCCAGGGCGGCGCCGGCTACCCCGGGGCCGTCAACGGCAAGGGCAGCGTCAGCGCGATCCAGGGCAAGGGCGGCGGCAACGTCGATGCGACCGACTCGATCTTCACCGGCTCGCTGCAGCCCACCTGGAACGCCGTCTCCGGTTCCCGGACCACCCTGACCGGCAAGGTCGCCCGCAGCGGCGGCTTCTCCGTCGACACGGCGCTCAGCGCGCTGACCGCCGCCGGCCTCGACGCGCTGGCTCCGCGCCCGACGACGGCGTACCTCGGCGCCGCCTGGGACCACGTCACCCTCTCGGGCGGCACGACGTCCTCGTCCGTGAAGGCCGCCACCCGCTCGGTCGCTCCGGCGCCGGCCGCGTCCGCCGCCCCGAAATCCACCCCCGCCCCGAAGACCGCCCCGGCTCCGAAGACCACCCCGGCCCCGAAGACCACCGCGGCTCCCAAGGCGGCCACACCGGCTCCGGCGGCGCCCACCGCGAAGGCCAGCACCGCTCCGACGGCGACCGCGGCTCCCGCACCCGCCGCCACCCGGGCGCCCGCTGCCGCGAAGCCGGCTCCGAAGAAGCCCGCCGTCGACCGGACCGCCCCGGCCGTTGCGATCACCTCGCCGCGCTCCGGCGCCGTGCTCGGCGGCTCGACGACCGCCACCGTCACCGCGACGGACGATGTCGCCGTGACTCGCGTCACCTTCCTCCTCGGCGGCACCGAGGTCGGCGACGCCGCGCAGAACGCCGACGGCACCTGGTCGCTGACCACCAGCACAGCGGGCAAGCACGGGACCTTCCCGCTCGCCGCCCGCGCGACGGACGCCGCCGGCAACAGCACCGTCAGCGCCCCGGTCACCGTCACCTTGAAGTAGCCCCCACGCGGGTGGATCTCGATACGCCCGCTACGCGAGCTACTCGATCAGCAGGGAGGGACCCTGCCCTTGTCATGCTTGTCGAGTAGCCCGGCCCGGGCGTATCGAGACCGACCCAGCCCGGGGACGCCGGTCTCCTCCCGCCCTGCACAGTGCGATGGCCGGGAAGCGAAGAGGTTCGCGTACCCCTGTCGCACTCGTTGACACCGGCCGCGGACCTCATTAGTGTCCCGAGTGCAGAAAAGTGTGACCGAGAACATCTGCATCCCTCGCCGACGACGTGCGCGCGTGCGGGCCCGGCGAACAAGGGGTCCACCGCGCTCCGCGCCGGTGCCCGGAGCTCCGGACCGGCCTCGTCGCCCAGCGCGAGGAACGCGTCCGGGGGCCGGACGGCATCGCTCCCGCAGGGGCCGGGGAGATCCGCCGGCGACAGCTCGACGCAGGGCTTGGCGCCCGCTCGAGCAGCGGTGCCCTCCGTTCGGGTCGGAGGGCACCGGCTCGCCCGCGCGCGCTTCGCGAGCAGGGGTCACAGCCTCGCGGCGACCGAAACACCGAAACTACTTTCTTTAACTCCCCGGGCTGGCTACGGTCGATCTCACCACCCGGAGGCCAGCGAAGACGGCTTCCTCGGGTGCGATTCACACTGCAAAGGAGCTCTCTGTGAGTAGATTTCGTAGACTTTTCGGTCTGGCCGCGGCGGCAGCACTCGCCGCGACGCTCGTCGCCCCGACGCTGCCCGCGTCCGCCGCGGGCAACACCCTCGTCGTCGATGCGAGCACGTCGATCGGACCCGTCACGCGGGTCGGCGCCGGCGGCCTGTAGGCGCTGGCCACGCCGAACGACCCGGCACCCGGCCTGCTGACGCCGCTGCGCCTCAAGCAGCACACGCAGCCGGCCCCCGGAGTCGGTCAGCTCGGCAACGGAGCGACGACGCCGACCGGCGACGTGCTGAAGGTGGCCGGCACCTTCACCCGGGACGGAGCGCAGTCCTACGCGCGGATGCCCGACGTGTACCCCGACTTCCCGTACCGCTGGATCAGCTGGGCGGACTGGACGCAGAAGATCGACACGATGGTGAAGGCCCGTCTCGACGCCACCGCCACCACGAACATCAACGGCTGGGAGCTGTGGAACGAGCCCGACGGGACCTGGGACACGGCGAAGGCCGGCCCCTACCTCGACGGCTGGACCCGCACCTACCGGCAGGTGAAGCTCCAGGACACGATCACTCCGATCGTGGGCCCCAGCTACAGCCGCTACTACCCCGACCTGATGCGCTCGTTCATGGCGCGGGCGAAGGCCGACGGCACTCTGCCCGACGTCGTCGTCTGGCACGAGCTCGATGACGGGATCTACAACGACATCGACGAGCACGTCGCCGACTACCGCTCGATCGAGCGCGATCTCGGCATCTCGCCGCGGCCGATCTCCATCAACGAGTACGGCTCGCCGAGCCAGATCGACACGCCGAGCGTGGCCGCGCACTTCATCGCGCAGTTCGAGCGCACCGGGATCCACGACGCCGAGCGCGCCTACTGGTACGAGTCCGGCACCGTCGGCGGCCTGGTCTGGAACAACCGACCGACCGGCTCCTACTGGCTCTACAAGTGGTACGGCGAGATGGCCGGGAACATGCTCGCCGTCACGCCGTCCGGCGACCTGGACGGCTTCGCGTCCTACGACTCCAGCCGGAAGATCGTGAACGCGGCCTTCGGCGGCACCTTCGGCGACAACCAGGTGCAGGTGAAGGGCCTCACCGGATTCGGGACCTCGGCCAAGGTGGTCCTGAACTACACGCCCCGGTCGGGCCGCATGACCAACGTCGACGCGCCCACCACGGTGTCGACGCAGACCCTGCCGATCACCAATGGGACCGTCACCGTCCCCGTGACGAGCCAGGACTACCTCGGCGCCTACCAGCTCGTCGTCACCCCGGCGGCGGGTCCGACTACGAGCTATCAGCAGGTCTACGAGGCGGAGAACGCGACCGTCGTGAACGCCGCGCTCCTCTCCGCCGGAACGGCGTCGAACGGCGGCTACGTCGGCCGGATCGACGGCTCGTCGAACGCCCGCAGCGACAGCTTCGTCGACTTCGTCGTCGAGGTGCCGACCGCCGGCAGCTACGGGCTCGGGATCCGCTACGCCAATGGCGGGGTGAGCACCTCGACCCAGGGCCTCGCCGTCAACGGCAGCGCCTTCAGCACCGTCTCCTACCCGTCGACGGGATCGTGGGGCGCCTTCGGCCCCTCCGTCTCGCGGCAGGTCGATCTGAAGGCGGGCTTCAACGTGATCCGGCTCGCGAAGGGGTCTCCCTTCTTCGCCGGCGGCTCCGGGTTCGCGGAGCTCGACAGCATCACGCTGACGCGCTGAGCGACACGGCCGTCCGGAGGCGCGTCGACGGTTCCGGACGGCCGTGCTCGGCCGAACGGTGACCTCGAGCGCCGGGCATGCCGGAGCCGGGTCATGGGCGGCTAGGGGTCTCCGAGCACCGCGAAGCCGAGTCGCCGGGCGGCGTGGAGCACCACCGCATCGGCGGTCACGTCGCTCAGTGCCGTGTGGAGGCTCGGCCGCGGCGGGAAGGCCGGCTTCCGCTCTACGCGGCCGAACAGCGTGGCGATCGGGTTGCCGGTGATCGCCGACAGGTGCCACAGCCCGTCGATGCTGCCGAGGCGCTCCTCGATCGCTCGGGCCCAGGCCTGCGTGGCCCGCTTCGGCCCCATCTGGAGAGAGGCAGCCGCACCGTTGCGGACGGGCCACTCACCGGTGAGATCGAGGAGCGTCAGCGGACGGGACGGACGCCAGCCGACGAGCCGCGGAGCGTTCTGCACGCGGTCGACCACCCGTCGACGCTGGTACGTCTCGCCGATCGCCGTCACGGCGTCCGCCGCGGCGTAGAGGACGCCGACGGTCGGGTGGTGCCCCGGAGGAGGCGGGTGCGGGTCGAAGCGCATCCCCGGCACCGGCCCGTGGTGGCGCAGGGCGTCCCAGGCGCCCACGTGCTCGCCCGCGCTGCGATACACGCGCCAGAGCGATCCGGAGTACTCGCGCAGGTGCGACGGGTCGGTGACGAAGGTCGTCGGCGGGGTGAGCGGGACCTTCACGACTCGTCGAACTCGGCCAGGGCGACGAGGACCTCCCGCGGATCGCCTCCCCCGGAGAGCCAGCGCACCGGGGTGACCGGCGTCTCGCCGATGAGGAGCTCCTCCTGCGGCGTGGTCATGAAGCCGAGCACGCTCGCGGGATGCATGTCGTCCGGGATCGCCTTGACGAGCGCGGGGACGCCCGGCAGCATCGGCCGCTCCCGGTCGTCGGTGAACTGCCAGGCCGGGAACCGTAGCTTCGAGCCGACCTTGAAGGCGTACAGCCCGGCCTTCGCCTTCCGGTGGCGCACGCGGGTCTCGTCGATCCTGAGTCGCGAGGCCACCTCGGCGGTGCCGAACGAGTCGACGATCGCCTGCAGCCGGGTGCGCCGCTCGAGGTCGGCGAGCTCTCCGCGCGCGACCTCCGCTTCGGCCTCGGCGAGCTCCTCCGCGGTCATCGACCCGGACTCGACGAGGAAGTCCGCCGCACCCTGGGCCAGCCCGCCGCCCGGCGACCGGTGTCGCGAGAGGAGTGCGGTCTGCTCCGTGAGGAGCGCGGCGAGCGTCTGCTCATCGCCTCCCCTGTCGCGGACGGCTCGATACAGCCCGTCCAGCCCGTCGGTCAGCTCGGGGTGGGCGACCATGGCGAGCAGCTCGGGAGAGAGCTGGACGAGAACGCCGCGGAGATGCTCGTGCACGACGTCCGGCGCGAGCTCGAGCTGGTCGGCGAGCTGAGACTCCGAGGCGCCCTGGGCGAGTCCGACGATGATCCTCAGCCGAGCCTCGAGGGCGGATTCACTGCCGGGCCCCGTCGAACTCGTGACCGGCGGCGGACTCGTGGCGAGGTCTGTCATGGTCGTCTCCTCCTGCTCTCTGCGCACTGCTGATCCTAGTTCGGAAGCAGCATGCGCGAAGAGGTGGGGACGTCCGGCGGAGGTCGGTGGCGCGCGAGGCCCGCCCGTCACCGCCGCGACGTCAGCAGCGTCCGCAGCGGCGGCGCGATCGACTCCCGGCGGAGAAGCGCGGTCGCGAGCAGGAGGAGCAGCAGCACCGAGCCGCGGACGAGGCCCTGCCAGTAGAAGGAGACGCCGAGCAGCACCAGTCCGTTGTTGATCAGGCCGAAGATCAGGACGCCGAGCACGGTGCCGAGCACGTTCGGCCGGCCGTGCGCGGAGAGCGTCGCGCCGATGAAGACCGCGCCGATCGCGTCGAGCACGTAGAGCTGGCCGCTGGCCGGCGAGTAGCCGTAGCTGCGCGAGGCGAGCGCGATGCCGGCCAGCGCTCCGATCAGCGCCGCGACGACGAACGCGGAGGCGAGCGAGAGCCCGACCCGACGGCCGGCGATGCGGGTGGCACCGGGCTGCTCCCCCGCCGCGGTGAGCACGCGGCCCCAGCGGGTGCGATCCAGCAGCAGCCAGACCGCGACGGCGACCCCGATCGCCAGCAGCACCGGGACGCCGATGCCGAGCACGGTCGCGTTCCCCCAGGCGGCGAAGGCGTCGGGCGTCGCCTGGCGGCGCAGGTAGATCGGCGCGCCGCCGCCGGTGAGCAGCTGCTGCGCGCTGGTGCCGATGAACCAGACCGAGAGGGTCGCGAGGAAGGCGCGGATCCTCAGCACGATCACCAGCACCGCGTTGACCACGCCCGCCAGCGTCCCGAAGCCGAGGCCGATCAGCACCGCGAACCAGGTCACGTAGCCGTCGGCGATCAGCGCGGTGGCGCCGAGGGCCGCGAGGTCGATCGCGATGCCGATCGAGAGGTCGATGCCGCCGGCCCGGACGACGAGCGTCATCGCGCAGGCCGCGATCAGCAGCAGCGCCCCGGCGCTCGCGACGTTGAGCAGGTTGGTCGGCGCGAAGTAGCCGGGCACGCTCGCGCCGAAGACGGCGAGCAGGAGCACGACCGCGGCGGGCGCGAGCAGGCGGACGGCGAGGGCCCGGCGGGACTCGGACACGGGCAGGGCGACGGCGGTCACGAGCGGACCCCTCTCTCGCGGAGGGCCGCGAGGCCGAGGACGAGCAGGATGAGCAGCCCCTTGATCGCGCCGACCCACTGGCTGTCGACGCCGATCAGGGTGAAGCCGTTGCCGAGCGCCGCCACGAAGACGGCGGCGAGCAGCGTGCCGCCGATGGTGACGACGAAGCGGCGCGAGAACACCACCGAGAGGTAGGCGGTGACGATGATGTCGAGCAGGATCTGGTTGCCGATCCCGGGCACGGCGGCGGCGAGGCGCGCGGCGAGCAGCAGCCCGGCGATGCCGGCCAGGAGCCCGGAGAGCAGGTAGCTGGTGAGGACGTGGCGCCAGACCGGGACGCCCGCGACGCTCGCCGCGGTCGGGTTCTGGCCGACGGCGTAGCTGCGGGTGCCCCAGGAGGTCCGGCCGACGGCGAGGGCGGTCGCCACCGTGACGACGGCGAGCACCGCGACCGGCGCCGGGAGGCCGAGGACGCTGCCGCCGCGCAGCCAGTCGAAGAGCGGATCCGCGACCGGCACCTTGACGTTGTCGGTGGCGAGGAAGACGACGGAGCCGACGATCCCGGAGACGGCGAGCGTGGCGAGCAGCGGGCGGAGGCCGAGCACGACGGCCGTGCCGCTGATCGCGCCGAAGCCGACCGAGACGAGCAGGGCGAGCAGCACGGCGGGCAGTGCGCCGAGGCCCGCTGTCAGGGCGACGGCCGCGACGACGCCGGAGAGGCCGACGATCGGTCCGGAGGCGAGGTCGATGCCGCCGCGGACGACGTCGTCACCCCCGGTGATCACCACGATCGCGAGGCCGAAGCCGGCGATCGCGGGGACCACGGCCTGGATCAGGATCGTCGAGACGTTGCCGCCGGTCGCGAAGACGGGCGAGGCGGCGCTGAACACCGCGATCTCGAGGACGACGACGAGGTAGCCGATCAGGGCGAGCGCGCCGATGCCGCGGCGGCGGGCGCGCGGGGCGGCGGGCGCCTCCGCCGGGGACGCCTTCTCGGTGGGCGCTGTGGTGAGGGTCATCGGGCACTCTCCAGTGCTTCGGGGGCGACGGCGCCGGAGGCGATCGCGAGCACGCGGTCGACGCTCAGCTCGCTCCGGGGCAGCTCGGCGCGCACGGCGCCGCGGTGCAGCACGAGGACGCGGTCGGCGAGGCCGACGAGCTCCTCGAGATCGAGCGAGACGAGGAGGATGCCGGCGCCCTCATCGACGAGCCGGTCGACCAGCGCGTAGACCGCGGCGCGGCTGCCGATGTCGACGCCCGCGGTGGGCTGATCGAGGACGAGCACCCGCGAGCCGGCGGCCAGCCACTTCCCCACGGCGACCTTCTGCTGGTTGCCGCCGGAGAGCGTGCCGACCACGGCCTCCGGATCGGCGGGCCGCACGTCCAGCGCGGCGATCTGCTCGAGCGCGAGCGCCCGGTCGCGGCGGCGGCTCGGCAGCAGGCCGCCGAGGCTGATCCGCCCGAGCGACGCGATCGAGAGGTTCTCGCGGACGGTGTGCGCGAGCAGGACGCCGTCGCGGCGCCGGTCGCTCGGCACGTAGCCGCCGCCCGCGGCGACGAAGGCGCGGGCGGAGGAGGTGGCGGTGCCGGCCACGCGCACCCGGCCGCTGCGGCGGGCGAGGCCGACCACGGCGTCCGCGAGCACGTCGACCCCGGAGCCGACGAGGCCGGTGACGCCGACGATCTCGCCCGGGCGGACCACCAGGTCGAGGGCGTCGAGCGCACCGGGCACGGTCAGCGCCTCGAGCTCGAGCAGCGGCGCGACGTCGGCGGCGACCACCCGGTCGGAGCGGAGCGCGAACTCCTCCACGTCGCGGCCGAGCATCAGCTCGACGATCCGGGCGCCCTGCTCGGCGTCGCCGTCGACCAGGTCGAGCCCGCCGACGTTCGCGCCGTTCCGGAGCACCACCACGCGGCTCGCGACGCGCTGCACCTCCTGGAGGTAGTGCGAGATGTAGATCACCGCGACGCCGCGCGCCTGCAGCCGGCGGATCGAGGCGAAGAGCGCCGCGACCTCCTCGGCGGCGAGCGGCGCGGTCGGCTCGTCGAGCACCAGGATCCGCGGCTCGACCAGCAGCGCCCGGGCGATCTGCAGCTGCTGCTGCTCGGCGACGGTGAGGTCGTCGACCAGGGTGCCGCCGCGGACGACGAGGCCGACGAGCTCGGCGAGCACGGCCTCGGCCGAGGTGCCCCGGCGGCGCAGCCGCTCGTGGCCGAGGTAGAGCTGCTCCGCCACGGTCAGGCGGCCGGCCAGGTGCCGGTCCTGGTGCACGACCCGGATGCCCGCCCGCTCGGCGTCGCGCGGGGCGGTGATCGCCACCGGTGCTCCGTCGATCGCGATCGAGCCGGCGTCCGCCGAGTACAGGCCGGTGAGGATCTTGATCAGCGTGGACTTGCCCGCGCCGTTCTCACCGACCAGGGCGACGACCTCGCCGCGGCCGACCGTGAGCCCGACGTCGCGCAGCACCGGGACGCCGGCGAAGGACTTGGAGATCCCCGCCATCTCGAGGGCCGGCGGCGGGACGACCGCGGGACTAGCCACCGAGACCGAGCTCCGCGGTCTTCTCGGCGATGTTCGCCTTGTCGATGAGCACCGGGGCGAAGTAGGTGGTCGGCGTGACCGCGTCCGCCTCGCCGCCGAGGAAGCGGGCCACGTTGTCGGCCGAGCCGGCGCCGATGGCGAGGTTCTGCTGCGCGACGGTCGCGGTGTAGGAGGAGTCGGGGTCGGCGATCAGGTCGAGCGCGCCCTGGTCGGCGTCGACGCCGTAGATCTTGATCTCGTCGCGGCCCGCCGCGTCGACGGCCTGCGCGGCGCCGATCTGCGGGGTGTCCCAGCAGGACCAGATCGCCGAGATCTCGCCCTTCGGGTAGCGCGAGAGGGCGTCGCCGATCTGCTGCTTCGCGTCCTCGATCGTGCCCTCGTACTTGTCCTGCAGCTCGGGCTGGAGGATCGAGATGCCCGGGTAGTCCTCGAGCACGAGCTTGAGCTCGTTGTAGCGGATGCGGCAGGGCGCGACCCCCGGGAAGCCGTTGAAGACCAGGATCTGCCCGGAGCCGCCGATGTCCTCGGCGATGGTGCGGGCGAGGGTCGAGCCGATCTGCCAGTTGTCGCTGGTGACGTTGTTCTCGGAGTACTCGGACACGTTGTCGATGGTGAACAGCGGGATGCCCGCGTCGTGCACCTCCTTCAGCGCCGGCGCGAGGGTCGTCGCGTCGCCGAGGATCACGATGATCGCGTCGGGCTTCTGGGCGACGAGGTTCTCGATGTCCGAGACGTGCTTGTCGTCCTTGGCCTCGGCCTGGGTGGCGACGACGGTGCCGCCGAGCGCCTCCACCCGGTCCTGCACCGACTGGTACACGATCCGGGAGAAGTCGTGGACGATGTCCTTCGCCGCGACGCCGACCGTCTTGCCCTCGAGGCTCGGGACGTCGGCGGTCGAGGCCGCGGCGGTGGTCGCCTCGGCGGCGGCGGCGTTCGCGGCGTTCGCGCCGGAGGACTCCTCCTTGAGCGAGCAGCCGGTGAGGACCAGCGTCGCGGCGGCGAGGAGCGCCACCGCGGAGGTGAGGGAGCGGAATCGCATGGGAGGGCCTGCTTCGGTGTGGGACGTCGGTGCGGGAGAGGGAGGCGGTGCGCCCGGAACCGTGGTGGGCCGGGCGGCGCTGCTGGCCATCGTGGCGGCGGCGCGGCGAGTCGTCACGCCCGCCGGTCATCCACCGCAACGCGGCGTCACACGGCGCAACACGGCGGCCGTTCGTTACGCCGGATTGCGCCGGCGGCGACGCGGTGTCGGCCGTCCCTCCTAGGGTCCGAAGCGCACCAGCCCCGAACCGAACGGAGTCCCATGGCGTCCCGCATCGTCCTCAACGCCTTCGACATGACCTGTGTCGGACACCAGGCGCCCGGCCTCTGGCGGCACCCCGACTCGCAGGCCGACCGCTACAACGACCTCGAGTACTGGATCGACCTCGCGAGGACGCTCGAGCGCGGCACCTTCGACGCGCTCTTCCTCGCCGACGTGCTCGGCGTCTACGACGTCTACCGCGGCTCCGTCGGCCCCGCGCTGATCGACTCCGCGCAGGTCCCCGTCAACGACCCGCTGCTGCAGATCCCCGCGATGGCCGCCGCCACGAAGCACCTCGGCTTCGGCGTCACCATCTCGCCCACCTACGAGCAGCCGTACGCCCTCGCGCGCCGGCTCTCCACGCTCGACCACCTGACCAAGGGGCGGATCGGCTGGAACGTGGTCACCTCCTACCTCGACAGTGCCGCGCAGAACCTCGGCCTCGAGCGGCAGATCCCCCACGACGAGCGCTACGACATCGCCGAGGAGTTCCTCGATGTCAGCTACAAGCTCTGGGAGGGCTCCTGGGAGGAGGGCGCGGTGCTGCGCGACCGCGAGCGCGGCGTCTTCACCGACCCGCGCAAGGTGCACCCGATCGGCCACTCCGGCACCCACTACCGGGTGCCGGGCATCCACCTCTCCGAGCCGTCGCCGCAGCGCACGCCGGTGATCTTCCAGGCGGGGGCCTCGCCGCGCGGCATCGACTTCTCGGCGAAGCACGGCGAGGCCGTCTTCATCAACGCGATCCGGCCGGAGCTGACCCGGCGGACCACGGATGCCATCCGGGACCGTGCTGAAGCCCACGGACGCCTGCGCACGGATCCGAAGATCCTGATCCTCGCGACCGTGATCGTCGCCGAGACGGACGCCGAGGCGCAGGCCAAGTACGCCGACTTCAAGACCTACTCGTCCCGGGAGGGCGCGCTCGCGTTCTACGGCGGCTGGTCGGGACTCGATCTCTCCCAGTTCCCGGCGGACGTGCCGCTGGACTACGTCGACACCGACGCGGTGCGCAGCGCCCTCTCGATCTTCACGAAGGCGGACCCCGATCGCGCCTGGACCCCGGACGACGTCGCGGAGTACCTCGGCATCGGCGGCATCGGCCCGGTGATCGTCGGCTCGCCGAGCACCGTCGCGGACGAGCTGGAGCGCTGGGTCGACGTCGCCGGGATCGACGGCTTCAACCTCGCCTACGTGGTCACCCCCGGCACCTTCGAGGACTTCGTCGACCTCGCCGTGCCCGAGCTGCGCCGGCGCGGCCGGGTCTGGGAGGAGTACGAGGGCGCGACCCTGCGCGAGTACCTCCAGGGCCCGGGCAGTGCCCGCGTGAAGGACTCGCACCCCGCCGCCGCCTACCGCGGCGCGTACACCGGCTCGCCCAGCGCCGCCGACGGACTGCCCGACAGCGTCCTCTCCGTTCTGCCCGCCCTCGACCCGGAGCCCGTCCGATGAGCCAGACCGCCCCTGCCCCGACCAGCCCCGAGTCCCGAGCCGAGCGTCCGCGCTCGCACTGGGACCGCGTCGCGACCGCCGCCGAGCACGAGCACTGGGACGCCGTCGCGTCCGGCGTCGCCGAGACCCTCGCGGCCGACGTCCTCGAGCGCGACCGCGGCAACCTCGACCCGACCACCGAGCTCGAGCCGCTGCGCTCCTCGGGCCTCGTGAACCTGCTCGACCCGGCCGAGTTCGGCGGCGGCGGCGCGGTCTGGAGCACGGCGTTCCGGGTGATCCGGATCCTCGCCGCCGCGGACGCCTCGCTCGCGCAGATCCTGCTGTACCACTACGTCAACTCGGCCAACATCGCCTTCTCGGCGCCGGAGTCCGAGCGCGAGCGGTTCTACCGCGCGACGATCGAGGGCCGATGGCTCTGGGGCGACTCGGTGAATCCGGTCGATCCCGATCTCGAGCTGACGCCCCGCGGCGACGGCTTCGAGCTGAACGGGCTGAAGCGCTTCTCGACCGGGGTCTCCTCGGGCGACGCGGTCCTGGTGAACGCGGTGATCGCCGCGGGCGACCGCGCCGGCGAGACGCTGACCTTCGTGCTGCCCCGCGACCGCGCGGGCATCGAGCCGCTCGGCGACTGGGACTACCTCGGCCAGCGGCAGAGCGCCTCCGGGTCCGTCCGCTTCACCGGCGTGCGGGTGGACGCGTCCGAGATCCTCGGCGCGCTCGTCGACGAGCCGTTCGCGACGCTGATCACGCCGTCGATCCAGCTCGGCTTCGGCAACCTCTACCTCGGCATCGCGCAGGGCGCCCTGGCGAAGGGGCGGGGGCTCACCCTCGGCCGGAAGAACTCCTGGTTCCTCTCCGGCGTGGAGACGTACGCGCAGGATCCGTTCGTGCGGCGCCTCTACGGCGAGCTGGTCGCGCACACGGCGGCTGCGGAGGCGCTGGCCGACCGCGTCGGCGCGCTGCACGACGCCGAGGTCGCCCGCGGGGCGGCGGTAACGGCCGAGTCGCGCGCCGCTCAGGCGATCGAGATCGCGAAGGTGAAGATCGTGACGGACGCGCTCGCGCTCGACGTGACGACCCGGATCTACGAGGCGACCGGCTCCTCCTCCGCGAAGAGCTCGATCGGGCTCGACCTCTACTGGCGCAACGTCCGCACCCACTCGCTGCACGACCCCGTCGACTACAAGAAGCTCGAGGTCGGCGCGAACTACCTGACCGGCGACGTCCAGCCGCTCTCCCTGTACACGTGAGCGGCACGGGATCCGAGCGCCTGGCGGAGGCGCGGGCCGCGTTCCGCCCGGTCTTCGACGAGATCGCGGCGGGCGCCGTCCAGCGCGAGCTCGACCGCGAGCTGCCCTTCGAGCCGATCGCGCGACTGCGCGCGGCCCGCTTCGGCGGTCTGCGGGTAACGGTCGAGCACGGCGGCCGCGGGCTCACGCTCCGCGAGACCGCGTCGCTGCTGATCGAGCTCGCGACGGCGGACTCGAACGTCGCCCAGGCGCTGCGCGGCCACTTCGCCTTCGTCGAGGACCAGCTGTCCTTCCCGCCGTCGCCGGCGCGCGACGGCTGGCTGCGCCGGCTCGCGGCGGGTGAGCTGGTCGGCAACGCCTGGAGCGAGATCGGCACGGCCGCGGTCGGCGTCACGCAGACCACGCTCACCCGCCGGGGCGACGAGCTGGTCGTGAACGGCACCAAGTACTACTCCACCGGCACGATCTTCGCCGACTGGACCGACGTCGTCGTGCGCCGCGAGGACGGCACGGACACCGCCGTGGTGGTGCGCGTCGACCAGCCGGGCGTGGTCGCGACCGACGACTGGTCGGGCTTCGGCCAGCGGCTCTCGGGCAGCGGCACCACCGTCTTCACCGAGGCGCTCGTCGAGCCGGAGCACGTCTTCGCCTCGGTCCTGCGGGCGCCGCACCAGACGCCGTTCTTCCAGCTCGAGCTGCTCGCGGTGCTGGCGGGCATCGCCGCCGCGGTCGAGCGCGACGCCGTGGCGGCCGTCCGCACCCGCTCGCGGGTCTACAGCCACGGCCTGGCCGATCACGGCCGGGACGACGCGCAGATCCAGGAGGTCGTCGGCGCGATCTCGGCGATCGCGTTCGGCGCCCGGGCCGCGGTGCTGGTCGCGGCGGAGGCCGTCGGCGAGGCTGCAGTGGATCCGTCACTGGTGCCCGCGGCCGGCGCCGAGGTGTATCGGGCGCAGGTGCTGCTCACCGAGTCGGTACCGCGCGCGGCGACCCTGCTCTTCGACGCACTCGGCTCGTCCGGGGTCGCGACGGGCGCCGCGCTCGACCGGCACTGGCGCAACGCCCGCACGGTCGGCGCGCACAACCCGGTGATCTACAAGCAGCGGATCGTCGGCGAGTGGGCGCTGAACGGCACGCCGCCGCCGCTCGCCTGGTCGATCGGCGTCGGGCGGCCGCAGGGCTGAGCCGCGGATCAGGCGTGCCGGTTCAGCGACCCGCCTGCACCGCGTGCAGCGTCGCGTAGCGCCCGCCCGCCGCGAGCAGCTCCTCGTGGCTGCCGGTCTCGACGATCCGCCCGCGCTCGAGCACGACGATCGTGTCGGCCGAGCGGATCGTCGACAGCCGGTGCGCGACGACCAGGGTGGTGCGGCCGCGCATCAGCCGCAGCAGCGCCTCCTTGACGGCCGCCTCCGACTCCGGATCGAGCGCGCTGGTCGCCTCGTCGAGCAGGAGCACCCGTGGGTCGCGGACCAGGGCGCGGGCGATGGCGATGCGCTGGCGCTGCCCGCCGGAGAGACGGGCGCCGCGCTCGCCGACGA
The DNA here is from genome assembly GCF_022815565.1 of Rathayibacter sp. VKM Ac-2926. NCBI lineage: Bacteria > Bacillati > Actinomycetota > Actinomycetes > Micrococcales > Microbacteriaceae > Rathayibacter > Rathayibacter sp. VKM Ac-2926. Next base: position 150,335 of record NZ_JALGRS010000005.1, read on the forward strand.
CCGCGTCGAGGCCGTCCGGCAGCTCGCGGACGAACTCCAGGGCGTTCGCGTCGCGGAGGGCGGCGAGGATCCGCTCCTCCCCGACGCCGGTCAGCCCGTAGGCCACGTTGTCGCGGATCGAGCCCTCGAAGAGCACCGAGTCCTGTGGCACGACGGAGACGGAGCGGCGCCAGGTGCGCAGGTCGAGGGTCTCGGCGTCGACGCCGTCCAGCAGGATGCGGCCGCCGGTGGGGCGGAGGAAGCCCAGCACCAGGTTGAGCATCGTCGACTTGCCGGAGCCGGAGGAGCCGACGAAGGCGACGGTCCGGCCGGGCTCGATGTCGAGATCGATGCTCCGGACGCCGACGGTGCTCGCCGCGCCGGCGCCGCTTGCGCCACCGACCCCGTCCGCGCCGTAGCGGTAGGTCACGTCCTCGAGCCGGATGCGCCCGCGCACCTGGGCCGCGCGCGCCTTGCCCTCGTTCTGCTCCAGGTCCGGGTCCTCCAGCAGCTCGCCGATCGAGCGGATCGACTCGGTGCCGCGGGCGATGACGGGCAGCAGCATCAGCAGGTTGGTCATCGCGCCGGTGAGCAGCGCGAAGTAGGAGCTCAGCAGCACGACCTGGCCGGGCGTGATCGGCAGCCAGCCGCTGATCGAGACCCAGGCGGCGAGCACCAGGCAGCCGATGCCGAGCAGCTGCAGGCTCACCCAGGAGAGCGAGGCGAAGCGGCCGTTCAGCAGGTCGAGGCTGTAGCCGGCCGAGCGGACGCCCTCGGCGCCGGCGGCGACCCGCGCGACCGCGGTCTGCTCGAGACCGTGCGCGCGGGTGATCGGAATGAGCGTCGCCATCTCGCCGACGCGCGCCGAGAAGTGCTCCACCTCGCGGCGGAACTGCTCATTGCTCCGGCGGGAGCGGCGGCCCAGGAAGGCGCGCAGCAGCACCGCGAGCGGGATGGCGCAGGCGTAGACCGGGAGGAACGCGGGCACCTCGATCGCGGTCATCACGACCGCGCCGATCGCCACCATCGTCGCGGAGAGCAGCGGGTGGCCGACCTGCTGGTACATCGTCTCGATGTTCTCGACGTCGCGGACGACCTTGGTCTGCACGATCGACGAGCTGGCGCGGGAGTGGAAGCCGATGGAGAGGTTCTGCAGCCTGGCGGCGAGCGCGTTGCGGAGGTCCGTGCCGGTCTGGCGCACGGCGCTCATGTAGAGCCGGGTGTACATCACGTGGTTCGGGTAGTTCTGCAGCAGCGCGAGCAGGGCGATACCGGCCCACAGCCAGAGCGTCGACTCCGGACCGCCGGCGACGACGACGTCGACGATCGCGCCGGTGACGACCGGGAGCAGCCAGAGCGGGGTGTCCTTGACCGCGAAGAACAGCACGGCGACGACCACGCGCGGGCGGTAGCGGCCGAGCAGGCGGAGGGCGGAGCGGCCGGGGTGACGGCGGTCGAGCAGGAGCGGGGCCTGCGAGGGACGGGCTTCTCTCACGAGACGGTCGACTCCGATCGGGGGGTCCGCGGCGCCTTCGGGAGCGACCGCTCCGACGGGGACGCCCTCGACGCTACCCGGGTGGCGCAGTCGTGGGCAAGCGTTTTCCTGGCTAGGGTTCTGCCGACCGATGCGCCCGGGCGAGCCGGTGCGCCAGACCTCGTGAGGACCCCGATGACCGAGCCGATGCCCCTGCGCGAGGACGCCTTCGCCGTGCCCTACTGCGATCCCGTGTTCGACGGACCGACCGACCCGGTGCTGGTCGCCGACACCCTCCGCGGCGAGTGGCGCCTGTTCTACACCCAGCGGCGCGCGACCCTCGATCTGCCCGGGGTCGAGTGGGTGCACGGCAGCGCCGTCGGCGTCGCGGTGTCGGGCGACGGCGGGGCGACCTGGCAGTACCGCGGCACCGTCCCCGGTCTCGACGCCGGGCTGTCGGCCGAGCTGCCCACTCTCTGGGCGCCCGACGTCGTGCGGATCGGGGATCGCTGGCAGATGTTCCTCACCCGGATCGACGGCACCCCCGGCGACTGGACCGGGCGGGCGACGATCGCGCAGTTCGAGAGCGACGACCTCGAGACCTGGCGGCTCCTCGGCGAGATCGACCTCGGCTCCGAGCGGGTGATCGACGCCGCCGTCGCGCGCACCGGCGACGGGCGCCACCGACTCTGGGCGAAGGACGAGCGGCGCGACTCCAGCACCGTCGTCGCCGTCAGCGACGATCCCGGCGACCCGGCGTCTTGGCGCCTCGAGGGCGTCGCCGTCGGCGGGCGCGCGCACGAGGGGCCGAAGGTGTTCCCGCTGGCCGGCCGGTACTGGCTGATCACCGACGAGTGGCGCGGGCTGGCCGTGCACCACTCCCCCGACGGCGTCGGCGACTGGCGGCGTCAGCACGAGCGGGAGGGCCTGATCCTGACCGCTCCGGAGCGGCTGGACGGTGCGCCGATCGTCGCCCGGCACGCGGACGTCGTCCCGCTCGACGAGGACCGCGCCCTGATCGTCTACTTCACCCACCCCGGCTGGGACGGCAGCGACCTCGCGTCGATGCCGCCGAGTGCCGCGATGCGCCGCTCGCACGTCCGCGCGGCCGTGCTCACCGTCGTCGACGGCGCGCTGGTCTGCGCCGCCGACGGCGTGCCGGTCGACTAGCCGCCCCGTGCGGCCACCCCGTGCCGGTCGAGCACCCGCCGCAGGCCGCCACCCCCTGCTGGTCGAGCAGGCGCCGCAGGCCGCCACCCCCTGCTGGTCGAGCAGGCGCCGCAGGCGGCCACCCCCTGCTGGTCGAGTAGCCGCCGCAGGCGGCGTATCGAGACCCCACGTCCTCAGCACGCCGACTGCCGGACCCTCGCGTCCGGCAGGGCCGGATCTCGATACGCCCGCTGCGCGGGCTACTCGATCAACATAGGAGGGCCGCCACTGCGGCAGGCGGCAGGCGGGCGGCCACCCCCTGCTGGTCGAGCAGGTGCCGCGGGCGGCGTATCGAGACCCCGCCGCGAGCCCGGCTTGACGGGCGAGACCCCGGCACGTATTTTGGGGCAAACGCTTTCCCGAAACGTTTCATTGCAGTTCGGGGCTCGAAACGATGATGTTCTCGAAAGGACGACGATGTTCCGCTCACACAGCAAGCGCTACTCGGCGGTGGCCGCCGTGGCCGTGGCCGCCCTCGCTCTGACCGGCTGCTCCGGTGGAGGCTCCGGGGCCTCCGCCACCCTGGACCCGGACGAGGAGATCACCCTCGACTACACGTTCTGGGGCAACGACGACCGCGCCGCTCGCTACGACAAGGCGATCGCCCTGTTCGAGGACGAGCACCCGAACATCACCATCAACTCGACCTTCACCGACTACCCCGGCTACTGGGAGAAGCGCCAGACCGAGGCGGCCGGCGGCGGACTGCCCGACGTGATGCAGTTCGACTACACCTACCTCCGCCAGTACGGCGACAACGGCCTGCTCGGCGACCTGTCCGAGTACTTCGGCGGCGTGGTCGACGAGACCACCATCTCCCCGGAGCTGCTCGCCACCGGCGAGCTCGACGGCGCGACCTACGCGATCCCCACCGGCTACAGCGCCTGGGCCGTCTTCCAGAACCAGGACCTCCTCGCCGCGAACGGCGTCGAGCCCTACGCCGGCGGCGGCAGCTGGGAGGACTACGCGGCCTACGTCGCCGACGTCACCGCGAAGACCGGCGGCGCCGTCTACGGCGGCACCGACTACACCGGCCGCATCCAGAACTTCGAGCTGCAGCTGCGCGCCGAGGGCAAGGAGCTGTTCACCGAGGACGGCGAGCTCGGCTTCACCGAGGACGACCTCGCCGCGTTCTGGGAGCAGGGCGACGAGATGCGCACCAGCACCGGCGTTCCGGCCGCGCGCCTCCAGGAGCTGCTGCCCAAGTCCGGCTTCGGCGCCGGCATCGCGACCAGCGAGATGAGCTGGAGCAACTTCCTCGGCGGCTACATCGGCGACAGCGGCGCCTCCGAGATCGTGATGACCGCTCCCCCGACCGCGGACGAGGGCAGCAAGGACCTCTACCAGAAGGTCGGCCTGATGCAGGCGATCTCCTCGGCGACCGAGCACCCCGAGGCCGCCGCGACGTTCCTCGACTTCCTGATCAACAGCCCCGAGGTCGGCGAGATCTTCGGCGCCACCCTCGGCATCCCCGCCTCCTCCGAGCAGCTCGCCGGCGCGAACCTCGAGGGCCCGGACAAGCAGGTCGCCGACTACCTCGACTCCGTCGAGGACCGCCTCGGCGAGGCCCCGGCCGCCCCGGTCGCCGGCTACGGCGCCATCGAGGCGAACTTCCTCGACCTCGGCACCAGCCTCGGCCTCGGCGCGGTGAGCGTCGACGAGGCGGTCCAGCAGTTCTTCGACGAGACCGACGTCACGCTCCAGAACTGACCCGGGCGCCCCGCACCGCTCCGCACTGATCCCCACTGATCCGCACTGATCCCCACTGATCCGCACTGATCCCCTTCATCCAGGCCAGGAAAGGCATCACATGACGACGACGTCGACCCCCAGCGGCACCGCCGCGGACGGTCGCGTCGCGCCGATCGCCGACCGGACGAGCACTCCTCGTCCGGTCGGCCCTCAGGCGCGGCGACGCCCCAAGCGGGACACCCTGGCCGGCTACGTGTTCCTCTCGCCGTGGCTGATCGGCTTCGTCGGGCTCACGCTCGGCCCGATGCTGATGTCCCTCTACTTCTCCTTCACCGACTACAACCTCTTCCGGGCGCCGGAGTGGATCGGCACCGGGAACTTCGAGCGCCTGTTCGGCGACCCGAAGTTCCTCCAGTCGGTGCAGCTCACCCTCGCCTACGTCTTCATCGGCACGCCGGTGAAGCTGGCCGCCGCCCTCGTCGTGGCGATGCTCCTCAACTACAGCGCGAAGGGCACCGGCTTCTTCCGCTCCGCCTTCTACGCGCCGTCGCTGATCGGCGCGAGCGTCAGCATCGCCATCGTCTGGCGAGCGATGTTCTCGACCGACGGACCGGTCGACTCGGGACTGCAGATCTTCGGCATCCAGATCGGCGGCTGGGTCGGCGTGCCCGCCCTGATCCTGCCGATGATGATCATCCTGGCCGTCTGGCAGTTCGGCGCCCCCATGGTGATCTTCCTGGCCGGCCTCAAGCAGGTCCCGGCCGAGCTCTACGAGGCCGCGATGGTCGACGGAGCAGGCCCCTGGCGGAAGTTCCGCAGCGTCACGCTGCCGATGCTCTCGCCGGTCATCTTCTTCAACCTGCTGCTCGAGATGATCAACGCCTTCCAGGTCTTCGCCTCGGCGTACATCATCGGCAACGGCACCGGCGGCCCGGCCGGCGCCACGAACTTCTACACGGTGTACCTCTACACCCGCGCCTTCACGAACAACCAGATGGGCTACGCCTCGGCGATGGCCTGGGTCCTCCTCCTCTTCGTCGGCGTCCTCGCCTTCGTCCTCTTCAAGACCCAGAAGAGCTGGGTGCACTACTCGGGAGACACACGATGACGACCTTCGACACCACGCTCCCCTCGGCCGACACGCAGGTGCTCACCGAGCCGTCGCCCCGCCGGCGCCCGCGCCGCAAGCGCCCGAAGACCGCGACGCTGGTCTGGATCGCGGCGATGATCGTGCTCACCGCGATCGTGCTCTACCCGCTGGTCTGGATGGGCGCCGCGGCGTTCAAGCCGAACAGCGAGTTCGGCGGCCAGACTTCGCTGCTGCCGCAGAACCCGACGCTCGACAACTTCGTGAAGGTGCTCGCCGGCGTCGGCGGAGTCCCGCTCTGGCGGTTCTTCCTCAACTCGACGATCCTCGCGGTCGGCTCGGTCATCGGAGTGGTGATCTCCTCCTCGATGGCGGCCTACGCCTTCGCCCGGCTCGACTTCCGCGGCCGCCCGCTCTACTTCGCGCTGATGATCGGCACGCTGCTGCTGCCGATGCACGTCCTGCTCATCCCGCAGTACACGATCTTCCGCACCCTCGGGATGATGGACACCTACTGGCCGCTGCTGATCGGCAAGTTCCTCGCGACCGAGGCGTTCTTCGTCTTCCTGATGGTGCAGTTCATCCGCAACCTGCCCCGCGAGCTCGACGAGGCGGCGCGGATCGACGGCGCCGGCCACCTGCGCATCTTCGGCTCGATCACGATCCCGCTGATCCGACCGGCGCTGATCACCTCGTCGATCTTCGCCTTCATCTGGAGCTGGAACGACTTCCTCGGCCCGCTGCTCTACCTGAACACGCCCGACCAGCAGCCGCTGCCGCTCGCGCTCCGCGTCTACAACGACCAGACCTCGGCGTCGGACTACGGCGCGACGATCGCGGTCTCGGTGCTCGCGCTGCTGCCGGTGCTGATCTTCTTCATCGTCTTCCAGCGCTTCCTGGTCGACGGCGTCGCCACCCAGGGCCTCAAGGGATGAGCCGCGCGTCACGGGCGCAGCGCGAGGCCCGTGCGGCCGCCGCCGACGGCACGGCGCTGCGCTGGCCGGGGGCGGCGAACCGCTTCGCGCTGTTCGCCGAGGTCCTCTTCACGGGGCTCCTCGTCACGATCCTCGCGCTGCCGCTCGTGACGCTGCCGCTCGCCCTCGCGGTCGGGGCGCGGCACCTGCGCCGCTTCGTCCTCGACGAGCCGTCCTCGCTGCGCACGGCGCTGGCGGAGGCGCGCGCCGGGGTCCTGCGCTCGCTCCCCGTCGGTCTCGCGCTGCTGGCGCTCTCCGCGGTGCTCGGCCTCGACCTGCTGGTCGCCTCGACCGGCGCCCTGCCCGGAGCGACCGCGGTCGCGGTGGTCTGCGCGGCGCTCCTCGCGGCGGCGCTCGTCGTCGTGCTGACGGCGTCGGCGCTCTGGGTGCCCGACTCGCGCTGGGTGCCGCTGCTGCGCCAGGCCGCGATGCTGGCGGTCCGCGACCTGCGCGGCTCCGGCGCGCTGCTGGTGGCGCTGGTGCTCGCGGCCGTGGTGACCTGGCAGCTGGCACCCTTGGTGGTGCCGGCGCTCGGCTGCACGGTGTTCGCCGCGCTCGCGGTGCGGCTGTCGCGGACGGCGCCCGCGGCGCGCTGAGCACGACCCCGTGAGGATCGTCTCCGCGACGATCACCACAACGACTCGACGACCACGACTCGACGCTCACCACTCGACGACGACCACGGAAGGCCCACGGCTCGGATGATCCACTACGGCGGCGACTACAACCCGGAGCAGTGGGACGAGAGCGTCTGGCCGGAGGACGCGCGGCGGATGCGCGAGGCCGGCGTCACGACCGTCAGCCTCGGCATCTTCGCCTGGGCGCGGATCCAGCCCGACGAGGACACCTTCGACTTCGGCTGGCTCGACCGGATCCTCGACCTGCTGCACGAGCACGGCATCGCCGTCGACCTGGCGACGGCCACGGCCTCGCCGCCGCCGTGGGCCACGAGCAGCTACCCGGGCATCCTGCCGCAGGACGAGAACGGCGCGACCTACTGGCCGGGCAGCCGCCAGGCCTACCGCCCCACCTCCCCCGACTACCGCCGGCTCGCGGCCCGGCTGGTCACCGCGATCGCCGAGCGGTACCACGACCACCCCGCGATCGTGCTCTGGCACGTCAACAACGAGTACGCCTGCCACCTGCACCACGACTACTCCGACGACGCGGCCGCCGCGTTCCGTGTCTGGCTGGAGCGGAAGTACGGCTCGATCGACGAGCTGAACCGGCGCTGGGGCACCTTCTTCTGGTCGCAGCGCTACGCGTCCTTCGCCGAGATCGTGCCGCCGCGGAAGGCGCCCTACAGCCACAACCCGGCCGGGCTGCTCGACTTCCGCCGCTTCACCTCGGACGCGCTGCTCGAGCTCTACACGATGGAGCGCGACATCCTCCGGGCCTCGGGTGCGACGCAGCCGATCACGACCAACTTCATGGGCGCCTTCCCGCCGCTCGACTACTGGAAGTGGGCGGCCGAGGTCGACGTCGTCAGCGACGACAACTACTTCGATCCCGCTGACCCGGAGTCGTTCCGCACCGCCGCTTTCACCCGCGACCTGATGCGCTCGCTCAAGCCGGGCGTGCCGTGGCTGCTGATGGAGCAGGCGACCGGCGCCGTCAGCTGGCGGCCCTCCAACGCCGTGAAGGCGCCCGAGCAGATGGCCGCGCTGTCGATGCAGGCCGTCGGGCGCGGCGCGGACGGCGTGCTCTTCTTCCAGTGGCGGCAGTCGCGGCGGGGCAGCGAGAAGTTCCACTCGGCGATGCTGCCGCAGGCGGGCGTCGGGACCCGCACCTGGCGAGAGGTCGTCGAGCTCGGCCGGGTGCTCGGCGAGCTGCCGGAGCTGTCGGTGGAGTCGTCGACAGACGGAACAGCCGGTGGATCGGCCGGCGGATCGGCCGGCGGCCCGACCGGCTCCGGTGCCCGCATCGCGCTCGTCCTCGACTGGGAGAACTGGTGGGCGATCGGCAACCCGGACCACCCGGTCGTGCTCGACCTCCTGGAGCTCGTCCAGCGCTGGTACTCCGCGCTGCACCGGCAGAACCTCGCGGTCGACCTGGTGCTGCCGACGGCGGACCTGGCCACGTACGACCTCGTGCTGCTCGCGCACTCCTACCTGCTCACCGACGCGGCCGCGGAGAACCTGACGGCGTTCGTCGAGCGGGGCGGCCGGCTGCTGGTCACCGCGTTCAGCGACGTGGTCGACGAGGACGACGCCTTCCGCGAGGGCGGCTTCCAGGTTGGGCTCCGCGAGGTGCTCGGTGTGACGGTGCTCGAGTTCGCCGGGATCGGGGCGGCCGGCGCGGAGGTCGCCGGCGCTCCCTTCGGCGTCCTGCGCGGCGAGCTGCTGGCGGAGGAGCTCGGCGTGCTCGTCGACCCGTCCGACGAGCGGCCGGTCGAGGTCCTCGGCCGCTACTCCTCCGGACCCGCGGCGGGCACCCCGGCGCTGACCTCGCGGCGCACCGGCACGGGCACGGCGCACTACCTCGCGACGATCCCGGACGACGCGGGCATGCTCGCGCTGACCGCCTGGCTGGCCGAGCAGTCCGGCATCGCCCCCGTGCTGCAGACCGGGAGCCCCTGGGTCGAGGCGGCCCGCCGCGGCGACGTTCTCACGGTGATCAACCACGGCCAGGACCCCGTCGACGTCGCCGTCTCCGGCACCGACCTCGTCACCGGCCACCCCGTCGACACCGTCCACCTCGCCCCCTACGCCTGGACCCTCCTCCGCACCTGACGCCCTCTCCCCTCTCCCTCTCCGCGAGATGCCACTTATGCACACTTCTAGCGGCGTGTCGCGCTCACAAGTGGCATCTCGCGGGGGGCGGAGTGGGTGGCCGCGATGTCGGCGGCGACGGCGTGCAGGGCCGAGCGGACGAGGCGGGCGGCGGGGTCGAGCTCGCCGGACCAGGCGACCCGCAGCGAGCGGCCCGCCCAGCGCGGGCCCGCCACCGGCACGGCGACGACGCCGCGCGGCAGGCCGGCGATCGCGAGCGCGGGAACGGTCGTGACGCCCAGGCCCGCGGCCACGAAGGCGAGGCGGCTGCTCCAGCTGTCGATCTCGGCGACCACCCGCGGCTGCGCGAGCGCGGGCCACGCGCCGAACTGCGGCTCGCCCCGCGCGCCGCGGCCGACCACCCAGTCGGCCCCGGCGAGATCGTCGACGCTCAGCTCCCGCGCGTGCGCCCACGGGTGCCGCTCGCCGACGGCGACGTGCAACGACGCGGCCGGCAGCACCTCCGTGTCGATGCCCTCGAGGCCATAGCCGTCGGGCTCGGCGCCGTCGGGCTCGGCGCCGTCGGGTTCGGAGCCGACCGCGACGACCGCGAGGTCGAGGCGCCCCGTGCGCAGCCGCCGCAGCTGCACGGGCGTCGAGGACTCGACCAGGACGACGTCGATCGCCGGGTGCGCCCGGGTCACCCGGGCGATCGTCTCCGGCGCGAGGTGCATCGCGGCCGTCGCGAAGGCGCCGAGGCTCACCCGCCCGAGCAGCGGGCGGTCGAGGTCGGCGATCTCGCGGGCCGCGGTGTCGAGGTGGTCCAGGATCGCCGACGCGTGCCGGGCGAGGCCGAGGGCCGCCGGAGTGGGGACGACGCCGCGCGGCCCGCGCTGGAAGAGCGGCGCGCCGACCGCCTCCTCGAGCGCAGCGATCTGCTTCGAGACGGCGGACTGGGTGAAGCCGGTCTGCTCGGAAGCGCCGGTGAAGGAGCCTGTCCGCAGCACGGCGACCAGCGCGCGGAGCAGCTGCGGGGGCACGTCGAGGGTCACCGGTCCAGTATGCGCGCGGCATTCCCTCGAGGAATGCCCGCGGTGCCGATCATTCGCTACCGGAAGGAGCGCGAGCCGGGGAGAGTGGCGGCAGGACGACTCCCAGAACCTGGTTCCTGACCGGCACGTCCAGCGGCTTCGGCCGGCTCTGGGCCGAGGCGGCGCTCGAGCGCGGCGACCGCGTCGCGGCCACCGCCCGCGACCCCCGCAGCCTCGACGACCTCGCCGAGCGCTTCCCCGACCGCCTGCTCCCGCTCGCGCTGGACGTGACCGACCGCGACGGCGTGCTCGCCGCGGTCGACCGCGCGGAAGGGCACTTCGGCGGCCTCGACATCGTGGTGAACAACGCCGGCTACGGCCACTTCGGCATGGTCGAGGAGCTGACCGAGCGCGAGATCCGCAAGCAGCTGGAGACCAACTTCTTCGGCGCGCTGTGGGTGACCCAGGCCGTGCTCCCGGCGCTGCGCCGCTCCCGGGGTCGGCTGCTGCAGGTCACCAGCGAGGGCGGCGTGCGCGCCTTCCCCGGCATCGGCGCGTACCACGCGTCCAAGTGGGCGCTCGAGGGGCTGAGCGAGTCGCTGCGGCAGGAGGTGACGGGCTTCGGCGTCCGGATCACCTGCGTCGAGCCCGGCCCCTACGCCACCGACTGGCTCGCACACGGCTCACGCCGGAGCGCCGAGCTGCCCGAGTACGCGGCGGTGCACGCGGACGGGCCGGACTTCTCCGTGGGCGACCCCTCGGCGACGAGTGCCGCGATCCTCCAGCTCGTCGACGCGCAGGACCCGCCGGCGCGGCTCATCCTGGGGACGGTGCTGCCCGCGATCGAGGAGCTCTACGCCGAGCGCCTGCGCACCTGGCGCGAGTGGGACGACGTCTCGGTGCGGGCGTTCGGCACGCCGCAGTGAGCGGCGAGGCGGAGGGTCCGCCCGGCGCGGTCCCGGGCTGGACCGGCGTCGCGGTGCGCGAGGTGGTCGATCCGCACGACCACGAGGTGACCGCGCCGGCGACCGACGCGCTGCAGCTGATCCTGGTGACCGCCGGCTCCTACCTGATCGAGAGCGCCCGCCCGCACGGCCGCTGGGCGCACGGGCACGCGGCGCCGGGACGCTCGGCCGCGACGGCGCCGGGGCGCGAGATCCGTGCGGCGTGGCGCAGCACGAGCTCCGAGACGTTCCGCTCGCTGCACGTCACCGTCGCCGCGCCGCTGGTCGCCGGGGTACTGGAGGGCGTCCCCGGAGCGTCCGCCGACCGGCTCGACTTCCTCGCGGTCGGCGACGACTTCGTCCTCTCCGCGATGCTCGAGCTCGCCCGCGCCGCGCGGGCCGGAGCGCCGTCCCTGCTCGCCGACGCGGTGGGCACGGCGCTGGTCGCGCACCTGCTCTCCCTGCCGGAGCCCACACCGGGCACCGCCGGGCTCTCCCGCACGCAGCTCGCCGTGGTGACCGACCACCTCGCGGCCCGGCTCGCCGACCCGGTGACCCTCGACGAGCTCGCCGCGCTGGTGCACCTCAGCCCCTTCCACTTCCTGCGCCGCTTCTCCGCCTCGACCGGCTCGACGCCGATGCGGTACCTCACCGCCCTGCGGATGGAGCACGGCCGAGACCTGCTGCGCCGCTCCGACACCCCCGTGGCGGCGATCGCCGCGGCCTGCGGCTACGCGACGCCCGCCGCCTTCGCCGCCGCCTACCGCCGCCACCACGGCGCCAGCCCGCGCGAGCACCGGCCGCCCCGCTGACGGCTGCCGGGACGCCGGTCTCCTCCCCCTCCTCACGGGCCAGCGGCGCTCACCCGGCGAGACGTCCCGCCGCCGTCGAGGCGTCCTGCTCCGCGTGGACGCCTCGACCACACCGGGACGCCTCGCCGCCTGGCGGGTGGGAAGGCGCTCCCGCCTCCCGCGCCACAGATGCGTCGAGCCGCGTCCCGGCCCGCAACCGCCACGATCGCGGGCCATCCTTCTCGCGTGATGTGCGGTGCGGACGAGGACGACGACGGCGAGGAGACGCTGTCGTCGTCGTCGCCGACGCGCCGGCCACCGCGATCGAGCGGGAGGCGACGGTGAACCCCGCGTCCGAGCGGGTCGCTCGTTCGGTGATCATCGCAGCAGGCGGCGGAGTCGCCGGAGCGATCCTGCGCAGTCTGCTTCCGCCGTTCGTCCTCGATGAACCGTTCTGGCGGGACTTCTGGAGCGGACCGCCCACCGCTGGTCTCTTCGCCGTCATCGCCGCGACGATCGCCTTCTTCCCGGCGTTCCGTTCGACACGCATCGCGCGTGAGACGGCCGCTCGCGATCAGTGGTGGAAGCGGGCGGAGTGGGCACTGCGCTTGTCGAGTTCGGCGATCCGGGCCGATCGAGAAGTCGCCAACGACGCGCTGACGGCGTTGCTGAACGAGGCGACCGAGACCGAGGCACGGATGATCTACCGGACCATCGAGAATCTGCAAGGTGACGAGGACGTGGACACGTCGCCCGGACCTCACGAGAATCGACAGTGGAGGTGGTCGCTGTGGCGCCGGTGAGCAGAGGGACGAGCGATCTGCAGCGGAGGATCGCAGAAGGCAGGGCTGAGCCGATCAGCGACCGAGAACGAGCGCAACTCCGGGAGATGCGGGAGATCTACGTCCGCCGCTTCGGCAGGGATCCGGACGCGAGGCCCGCTGACAAGTCGAGGTAGGCGCGGCGTCACCGGCAAGCGGCGCTCACCCGGCGAGACGTCCCGCCGACGTCGAGGCGTCCTGCTCCGCGTGGACGCCTCGACCGCATCGGGACGCCTCGCCGTTCCGGACGGAGGGTGACTCGGAGTCAGGCGCCTCCCCGCCGCGAGCGACCGCGCAGCACCGGCACTGCGGTGGCGCCGAGCATCGCGCAGCCCGCGGCGGCGACGGTCGCGGCGACGACGGTCTCGGTCCACGGGGTGGTGTCGAAGGACTGGTAGCCGGTGATCGCGGGCGCGACGACGAAGGTCGCGATCAGCAGTCCCGGGAGGGTGCTGCCGAGCAGGCAGGCGTACGCCAGCGCCGCCCCTACCGACCTCCGGTGCGCCTGCGCGGCGAGGGCTCCGAGGCCGACGACGGGCACCAGCCCCAGCATCATCTGCAGGAAGGGGAGCTGCAGCGGAGTGGGCGCGCCGATCAGCCCCGACAGCACTCCGTGCAGCCCGTTCAGCCCGAGGACGCCGGCGACCAGGAGCGCCGTCAGGCGGAGGAGACCGCCCCCGCCGATCGCCCGCGCCGACACCGGCAGGGCGATGGCGATCAGCAGCAGGCCCGCGCCGTGCACCTGCGCCGCCGTGCCGAGGGGCTCCCACGGATCCGCGGGGATCAGGTAGTCGAAGAGATGATCCTCGACCGACCGGTCCGTCCGCGTCCAGCCCTCGCTCGCGGTGACCCAGCGCTGCAGCGAGGCCTGCAGCTGCAGCAGCGCCGCCCCGAGCAGAAGCGCCGCGGCGAGCAGCGCCCCGCGCGGCGATCCCTGTCCACTCCGCGCGTCCGCCGCGGACGTGCGCACCGTCTCTCGCTCCGCCATGGGCGGCAGGCTAGCGCCGCCCGGCCAACGGCGGGAGAACCAGCGGTGCACGGCCCGGGAGGGATCCGCCGGCCTCCTGTGCGTGGGTCTCCGCGGAAGCGTGCCGAGGAGCGGTGACCGCCGAGCTCGGGCTCGCAGAACCTGCTCCGGCTCGTCGGAGCACGCGGGTGCCACGAGCCGAGGCGGTTCCGACGAGCCGGACGTCCGCGGGCCGGTCAGCGCCCGTCGCCCGCAGCCAGCAGCTCCCGGACCGTGCGCGGCTCGCGCCCCAGCAGGCTCGCGAGCGTCGGGTCCGTCCCCGCGAAGAAGCCGGCCGCCGCCGCCTGGTGCATGCCGAGCAGGAAGCGCGCCTGCGGCTCCGGCTGCCCGGCGGCGACGCGGCGCGCGAGCCACTCGTCGTCGCCGAGGATCCAGAACTCGATCGGCCGCCCCGCGACGTCCGCGGCGAGCTCCGCGACCTCCGCGAAGGTCGGCGCCTCGAGGGCGGTGAGGGTGACCGGTCCGTCGTGCGCCTCGTCCGCGAGCAGGAGGAGAGCGGCGGCCTCCGCCGCGTCCTCCCGCGCCGTCCACGAGACGGGGCCGTCGGACGGCACCTCGATGACACCGGTCGAGCGCCAGTCGCCGAGGAAGAACGCGAGGCTGTGGGCGTAGAAGCCGTTCCGCAGCGAGGTCCAGGCGACTCCCGACTCCGCCAGCAGCTGCTCGGTCGCGGCGTGATCGCGGCCCGGCCCGAACGGGGTGTCCGGCGAGGCGCCCTGGTGGCTGGTGTAGAGGATGCGGCCGACCCCGGCCTCGACGGCGGCCTCGACCGCGGCGCGGTGCAGGGCCGGCGCATCGGCTCCCGGGTCGTTCGAGGAGACGAGCAGCAGCTGGTCGGCGCCCGCGAACGCGCCGGGCAGGGACGCGGAGTCGGCGTAGTCACCGCGCCGCACCACGACACCCCGGTCGGCGAAGCGCGCGGCCTTCGCGGTGTCCCGCGCGACGACGACGATCTCGGCGGCGGGCAGGGAGTCGAGGAGGTGGTCGACGGTGGCGCCGTTGAGCGCTCCGGTGGCGCCGGTGACGATGATCATGGAGGGCCTTTCGAGCGGGGACCACCGGGTATCGGTGATACTGCTCGAACGATAACCCTGGAATACCAGCGATAGCAACAGTGCGATATCGTCGATCCATGACCGCGCCCCCCACGGACACCCGAGCCCGCATCGTCGACGCGGCGGCCCGCCTCCTGCGCGAGGCCGGCCCAGCGGCCGTCACCACCCGCGGCGTCGCGGAGGCGGCCGGCCTGCAGGCTCCGGCGATCTACCGCCTCTTCGGCGACAAGGACGGCCTGCTCGAGGCGGTCGCCGAGCACGTGCTGAGCAGCTGGGTCGCCGAGAAGTCGGCCGTCGTCGAGGAGGCCGCGGCCGGCGACGTCGACCCGATCGAGGATCTCCGCGCCGGCTGGACGGCGCAGATCGAGTTCGGCCTCGCGAATCCCGCACTCTTCCGCCTGCTCAGCGACCCGGCCCGCGCGGCCGCCTCACCGGCGGCGACGTCGGGGAGGCGGGTTCTCGCGGCGCGGATCCAGCGGGTCGCGGCCGCCGGTCGCCTCCGCGTCCCCGAGGAGCGCGCCGTCGGGCTGATCCAGACCGCGGGGACCGGCGTCGTGACGACCCTGCTCTCCTCCCCCGCGGCGGAGCGCGACGCGGGTCTCGCCGACGCCGCGTTCGAGGCGGTGCTCGCCGGGATCCTCACCGAGCAGCCGCCCGCCGCGGACGACGCGCCACTCGCCGCCGTCGTCGCCGTCCGTGCCCTGGCGCCGCGGCTCGCCGATCTCCGGCCGGCCGAGCGCGAGCTGCTGCGCGACTGGCTCGACCGCGTGCTCGACGGCGGCGTGCGGCGGCGGACCGCGGAGGACTGACAGGATCGCCGGGTGCCCTCCTCCGCCGCGTGCCTCACCGAGCGCGACGTCGACTGGACGATCGACGACAGCGACGCGGCCGTCGTCGTCGCGACGAGCTACGGCCGGGACCCCGTGGTCGAGGTCGTGCTGGACGCCGGACTGTCCGGCGGTCGCGAGATCCTCGCCGCCCTCGCCCCGGCGGTCTCCTCGGTGCCGGCGACACGGAGGTGCTCGTGAGCGGCGCACGACCCGGAGGATCGGCCGGCCGGCCGCCCGGGGCCCGCGGGCGCGCGCACGCCGTCCGAGCCGTGCTGGGCGCGATGCTGGCGCTCGTGCCGCTCGCGATCGGGGCGCTCGTCGACAGCGTGAACGGGACCGCGGCCACTCCCCTGTCGGCCGACCCGGGCTTCGTCCTCCTCGCCCTCGGCGGGCTCGCCGTCTGCGCGGCGGTGGCGAGCCTGCCGGTCGGCGCCGCGACGTACCTGCTGGACCGCCTGATCGAGCGCGTCTGGACCAGCAGCGGAGGGCGCCTGGCCGCGCAGGTCGTGGCGAACGCCCTCATCGGCGGTGGAGCCGGGCTGCTGCTCGGGGGGCTCGTCGCGCCGTTCTGGCGTCCGATCGAGCGCGCACTCGTCTTCACCGGCCCGTGGGCGCTGGCCGCCGCCGCCCTGGTCCTCCTCTCGGCCGTCCTGCGGAGCCGCCGAGCTGCAG
This sequence comes from Rathayibacter sp. VKM Ac-2926, assembly GCF_022815565.1. NCBI lineage: Bacteria > Bacillati > Actinomycetota > Actinomycetes > Micrococcales > Microbacteriaceae > Rathayibacter > Rathayibacter sp. VKM Ac-2926. The sequence goes on from NZ_JALGRS010000005.1 coordinate 166,632, forward strand.
GCTGATCGAGTAGTCCGCGAAGCGGGCCTATCGAGATCCGCCGGCGTCGGCACGAGAGCCTGCAGGCCCGACGCCTCTGCGGTGGGAGGGTCTCGATACGCCCCTGCGGGGCTACTCGACCAGCATGCACTTGCTGATCGAGTAGCCCGCGCGGCGGGCGTATCGAGATCCGCCGGCGACCGAGCGTCACTCCGCCGCGTTCTCCTTCTGCGGCGGGCAGTCGCCGCCGGGCTCGGTCGCCAGCTCGAAGTGCCACATCTCATTGCCGTAGGTCTGGCAGAGGCCGTAGTCGGCGCCGTGCTGGCTGAGCCAGCTGTCCGCGTCGGTGTAGCCGATGTCGATCGCGTCGCCGGTCACGTGCGCCGAGAGCTCGGGGGTGCTCACCCACTTCCGGGCCTCCTCGAGGCTGCCGTACTCCTGCACGGCGTCGTCGAGGAGCGCCTGCTGGTAGGCGGCGCTCCGCCAGCCGGAGGTGACGACCGTCTCGACGCCGTCGGCCGCCATCGCCTCGGCCGCCGCCTCGACGGCCGCCCGCAGCGCGGGGTCGAGGTTCGCGATGACCGGCAGGTTGTCGTCGTGGATCGAGACGGAGTCGCCGACGCCGAGGTAGCCGTCCTCGACGGAGCGGCCGGTGTCGCCGGACACGGTGGTGAGGTCGGCGAGGCCGCCGGAGACCTGCTCGGCGGCGGCGCAGCCGGTGAGGCCGAGTGCCGCGACGAGGAGGAGGACGCCCGCGCGGGCCCGGGTTCGCTGGTGGTGCTGCCTCATGATCGATCCCTTCTGCGGCCGCCGTTCGGATCGGCGGTGCGGGGACCACTCCACCGCGGAGGGTGTTGCGGGGGCGTAGGGCTTTTCCGAGACGCCCGCGATACACCGCGGCTCGTAGCATCGACCGCATGCGTGTTCTGGTGGTCGAGGACGAGCCCCTGATGGCGGAGGCGATCCGCGACGGGCTCCGCCTCGAGGCGATCGCCGCGGACCTCGCCGGCGACGGTGACACCGCGCTGGAGCTGCTGGGACTCACCGCCTACGACCTCGTCGTCCTCGACCGGGACATCCCGGGCCCGTCGGGCGACGAGGTCGCCGCCGCGATCGTCGCGTCCGGGAGCGGCGTCCCGATCCTGATGCTCACCGCCGCCGACCGGCTGGACGACAAGGCCTCGGGCTTCGAGCTGGGCGCCGACGACTACCTGACGAAGCCGTTCGAGCTGCGCGAGCTCGTCCTGCGCCTCCGGGCCCTGGACCGCAGGCGCGCGCGCAGCCGCCCGCCGGTGCGCGAGATCGCGGGGCTCCGCCTGGACCCGTTCCAGCGCGAGGTGCACCGCGACGGGCGCTACGTCGCGCTGACCCGCAAGCAGTTCGCCGTGCTGGAGGTCTTGATGGGCGCCGAGGGCGGCACGATCAGCGCCGAGGAGCTGCTCGAGCGGGCCTGGGACGAGAACGCCGACCCCTTCACGAACGCGGTCCGCATCACGATCTCCGCCCTCCGCAAGCGCCTCGGCGAGCCGTGGCTGATCGGCACGCTGCCCGGAGTCGGCTACCGCATCCTCACGGACGGTGCCGTCGACGAGAGCGGCGACGGCACCCGTGGCTAGGCCGCCCGGCATCAGCGCCCGCGTTCGCCTGACCGTCAGCTACGCCGGCTTCCTGCTGCTCGCCGGCGGCCTCCTGCTCACCGTCGTCTGGCTGTTCCTGCTGCGCTACATCCCCGCGGAGGCGGTGGTCGGCTCCGGCACCGACGGCACCGACGGCTTCCGCCCCGGGCGCGACGACCTGCTCCGCGCCTTCACGCCCGCCGCCGTCGCCGCCCTGGCGTTCCTGCTGCTCTTCGGAATGGTCGGCGGCTGGTTCCTGGCCGGCCGGATGCTCGCCCCGCTGCGGCGGATCACCCACGCCACCCGCCTCGCCGCGGCCGGGGACCTCTCGCACCGGATCACGCTCGAGGGTCGGCGGGACGAGTTCCGCGAGCTCGCCGACGGCTTCGACGCCATGCTCGAGCGGATCGAGGCGCACGACGCGGAGCAGCGGCGGTTCGCGGCGAACGCCTCGCACGAGCTGCGCACCCCGCTCGCGATCACGCGGACGCTCCTCGAGGTGGCGCGCGACGATCCGGACCGCGACGTCGACGCGCTGGTCGCCCGCCTCGGGAGCGTCAACACGAGGGCGATCGAGCTCGTCGAGGCGCTGCTGCTGCTCGGCCGCGCGGATCAGCGCTCCTTCGCCCGCGAGAGCGTGGACCTGTCGCTCCTGGCGGAGGAGGCGGTCGAGACGCTGCTCCCCCTCGCCGAGCGGGGCGGCGTCGCGCTGGAGACGGCCGGCGGCCTCGCCCGTACCTCGGGCTCGCCGGCGCTGCTGCAGCAGCTGAGCGTCAACCTGCTGCACAACGCGATCGTGCACAATCAGCCGGCGGGCGGCTGGGTGCGGCTCGGCACGAGCGTCGACGCGGGCTCCGCCGTCCTCGTGATCGAGAACTCCGGGGCGCCCCTCGACCCGCTGTCCCTCCCCGCACTGACGGAGCCGTTCCAGCGCGGGGCCGCGCGCATCCGCTCCGAGCACGCCGGGACGGGTCTCGGCCTCGCGATCGCGGCGAGCATCGTCCGCGCGCACGGCGGCGAGCTGGACCTGACCGCACGACGCGAGGGCGGGCTCCGCGTCGCGGTGCGGCTGCCCGCGGCCTGAGTCCGCCCTGCTGGCCCCGCGCTACTGCCCGCCGCCCTGCTCCCCCGCGGCGAGCGCCGCCTGCAGCGTGCGGATGAACGCGCCGAGCGCACCGGAGGCCAGGAGTCCCGGCCCGAGCGGACCGGAGGCGTCCTCGCCGAGCAGCGGCAGGCGCGCCAGGGCCGTCCGCACCGGGGCGCTCATCCCCGCCAGCTGCCGGTCGATCTCGGCCGCGCCGCCGCGCCCCGGGTCGGCCAGCTCGGCCGCCCTCGCCGCGAACGCCGCGGCACCCAGCGCGTGCGCGCCGAGGTGCGCGACTCCGGAGGCCTGCCCCGCCGACCAGGCCGCCGCCTTCGCCGCGGGCGACGTCGCCGACTGCGACGCCCGGCCCGCCTCGAAGCGGCGCCGGATCTCCCCGGCCGCGCTCAGCTCGCCGCGGGCGAAGGCACGTGCCCGGGCGATCCCGTCCCGGGCCCGGTCGTCGTCGGGGGCCTCCGCCTCGAAGAGCGGCAGGACCCGCTCGGCGCAGTCGGCGGCCCAGGCGGCGACGAGCCGGCGGTCCTCCTCGGTCAGGGTCTGCGGAGAGGGCATGCCAGCACTCTGGCAGACGCCCGGCGGACGCTCCGGGCGCGGATCCTCCCCGGCCTCTTGTCGTGCCGCGCACTTCTGGGCAGTGTTGCCCGCATGAGCCTCTACCTCTCCTGCCCCGTCGCGAGCGTCGAGCGCGCCACCGCCTTCTACACCGCCCTCGGCTGGAGCCGGAACGAGGCGATGTCGAACGAGAACGTCGCCTGCTTCGCGATCGCGCCGGATCAGTACCTGATGCTCAGCAGCCGCGAGATGTACGCGAGCGTCGGCGGCACCGAGGAGCTGATCGGCGGTCCGGACACCCCCTCGAAGATGACCGTCTCCTTCGACCTCGGCAGCCGTGAGGCCGTCGACGAGCTGACCGAGCGCGCCGGCGCCGCGGGCGGCCGCATCGGCGACACCGACGAGTACCCCTTCATGTACCAGCGCCAGTTCGACGACCCCGACGGCTACCACTACTCCCCCTTCTGGATGAACCCCGACGCCTGACGGCTGCACCGGCGGCCGGCGAGGCGTCCTCGAACCGTCGAGACGTCCACCTGCACCGGGACGCCTCGACCGTTCGAGGACGCCTCGACCGTTCGAGGACGCCTCGGCGCCGCCGCCGGGCATAGTGGGCACATGACTGCTGCAGCCGACGTCCTCCTCCGCGGGCCCCGGGGGCGCCGCCTCTGCTGGGAGTACGCGACGGCGGCGGATCCCGCGCTGCACACTGCGGCGTTCCTCCTCGCGCACGCCGCGGGCGGTCGCGGGGAGTCGGTCCTGCTGTACGCCTCCGAGGACGGAACGGACGCTCGCGATCTGCCGGTCCCCACACCCGAGAGCCTCGCCGCGATGATCGCGGCGCTCCCGCCGACCCCGGCGGAGGACGACGCCGTCCGCGCCGCGTTCCGCAGGAGCGTCGACACGGCGTACTCCTGGCAGGAGCCCGACGCCGAGGACGTCCTCGCCGCACTGCCGGAGCTCCGCGCCGCGCTGCTTCCCGTCGCCGAACGCGTGCTCGTTTCCCCGGCCGCGGCGACGTGGACGAGCCCCGCCACCCGGACTCAGTGGGCCGTCGACTGGCGCCCCGACACCGCACGGCCGCTCCCGACCGGCGCCGCCGCGCTCCTGGACGAGTGGGACGCCGCCCGCCGCGCCGACGAGGAGCAGTCCGCCCGCGATCGCCCGGCCGACCCGCGCGCGAGCTTCTCCGGCTCGTGGTGGTCGCTCCCCCTCCGACTGCTGCGCACGCAGTCCCGGATCGAGGATCTGCTGGAGCTGGTCGAGGACGCCGCCGGACTCGACACCGCGACCGTGATCCCGGTGAGCGGCGCCGGCCGCACGCTCGAGATCGGCAGCGCCGAGGACTGGGCCGCGCTCTGCCGCGCCTTCCCCGCCGAGGTCACCGCCTCCCGCCGGCACGACTGGTACCGGGTGACCGGCGGGGAGGGCCGCTGGCTGATCCCGGACTGGCAGCGCGTCGCCGCCGAGTGGGACGCCGTGCACCTCACCGTGCTCGGCTACCTCTCGGGCGCGACCCGGCTGATCCCGGTCGACGACGGGTACGCCTCCGTGATCGCCGGCTGGGCCCCGGACAGCACCCTGTGGCTCACGGACACCGCGCGGGAGTCGGACGGCCCCCGCCAGCAGTGGCGCCGGAGCGGCCGCGACCACTGGGAGCGCACCGGCTGACCGCGCGCGGCTCAGCCGAGCTGCGTCAGCGCCTCCCGCAGGCGGTCGAGCGCGGCGGTGGCCAGAGCCGCCAGCTCGCCGTCCCGGCCCTCGGACCACTCGGCGAACGACTCCTTGAAGGCGAGCACCCCGAGCTCGGCGGCGGCATCGGCGACCGCCGGGGCGACGCCGCGCTCGCGGAGGGCGTCGGCCATCGCCGTCGCCATCCCGACCTTCTTCAGCAGAGCCCGCTGCTGCAGCTCTGCGCTGGTGGCGATCACCGCCTCGAGCCGCGGCCCGAGCTCACGGTTGAAGGGCGTCATCGCGCCGGACGCCGACACCAGACCGGCGGCGACCGCCTGCATCGGCGTCGCCCCGGCCGGAGCCTCGCGCACCCCCTGCGCGAGCAGCGCCGAGAGCGTCTCCTGACCGGCGGCGAGCACGTCGCGCTTGTCGGGGAAGTGCCGGAAGAACGTGCTCCGGGTCAGCCCGGCCCGGTCGGCGATCTGCGCCACGGTGGTCTCGTCGTAGCCCTGCTCAGTGAACAGGTGCAGAGCGGCGGAGACGAACCGCTCGCGGGCATCGGGTTCCCAGCGTGGCATGGGGAGATCCTACCGTGACGCGACACGAGTCCCATCGCAGGGCTACAGTGATGGGACATCGATCCCATCACTCAGAAGGAGTCCTCCCATGCGCATCCTCCTCACCGGCGCCCCGGGCGCCATCGGCCTCGCCGTCACCGAGGATCTCGTCGCCCACGGCCACGAGGTGCTCGGTCTCGCCCGGTCGGAGTCGGCCGCCCGCCGGGTCCTCGACGCCGGCGGCGAGCCCCTCCGCGGCGAGCTCGCCGACCTCGAACTGCTGGCGGACACCGCCCGTGCCGCTGACGGCGCGATCCACCTCGCCTTCAGCAACGACTTCTCCGACCTCGAGCGCAGCATCGCGGAGGAGGGCGCGGCGATGGACGCGATCGGCGCCGCGCTCGTCGGCACCGGCAAGCCGTTCTCCCTCGTCTCGGGCACGACCTTCTCCGCGGGTGCGGTCGCGACCGAGCACGACCCGCTGACCACCACCGGCCCGGTCGGCGGCCGCGGGGTCAACGCCGCGCGGGTCCTGGGTCTGGCGGAGCAGGGCGTCCGGACGACCGCCGTCCGGCTCCCCCGGTCGGTGCACGAGCGCGACGTCGCCTACGGCTTCGCCGGGCTCCTCATCCAGGCCGCGCAGCGCTCCGGAGTCTCCGCCTACGTCGGCGACGGCGGCCAGCGCTGGCCGGCCGTGCACCGTCGCGACGCGGCGTCGCTGTTCCGCCTGATGATCGAGCGGGGCGAGGCGGGGACGGCCGTGAACGCCGTCGCCGACGAGGGCGACACGATGCTCGCGATCGCCACGGTCATCGGGCGGCGCCTCGGCCTGCCCGTCGAGCAGGTGCCGGCGGAGACGTTCGGACCCCTCGGCGAGATCTTCGCGATGGACCAGCCCGCGTCGAGCACCTGGACCCGCAGCACCTACGGCTGGGCGCCGACCCACCCGAGCCTGCTCGCGGACCTCGAGGCGGGCGACTACCCCGCCCGGAGCTGACCCCGGCCTCCGTGCGCTTCGGCGGTCGAGCGCCGCGCGTCGCCGTCCGCCCGGGCGGCGCGCAGGCCCTACCGTGGGTGGTCGGTTCCGGGGAGGGCGACGTGCGCAGTGCAGTGGTGAAGGACGGTGTCCGCAGGCGGACGCCGCTGCGGGACCCGGACACCGCGTCGCGGGCGGTGATGACCCGCCGCGCCTGGTGGCTGCTCGGGCTCGGCCTGCTGATCCCCGGATCCGCGCAGGTGCTCGCCGGCTCGCGGCGTCTCGGCCGGATCGGTCTCGCCGCGACCCTGCTGCTGTGGGCGGTCGTCGTCGTGCTGCTGCTGGCACTCCTCGTCGTCCCGTCGCTCGTCTTCTCGGTCGCCGCGCTCGACGGGACGCTGGCCGTCCTGCAGGTCGTCCTGGTCGCCTGCGCCGCGCTCTGGCTCGTGCTCACCCTCGACACCCTGCGGCTCGCCCGGCTCGTGAAGCTCCGGTCGCGCGCCCGCGTCGCGCTCGGGGTGGCGACGGCGCTCGCGCTGCTCGTCTCGGTCGGGACGGCGGGCTACGGCGGCCACCTCGTCGGGATCTCCCGTGGACTGCTGTCGACGGTGTTCGGCGACGGGCCGGTGGCCGCGCCCGTCGACGGCCGCTACAACGTCCTGCTCCTGGGTGGCGACGCCGGCGAGGACCGCGCGGGACTCCGCCCGGACAGCATCTCCGTCGCCTCGATCGACACGGCGACCGGAGCGGCGACGGTCATCGGGCTGCCGCGGAACCTCCGGAACGTGCCCTTCCCCGAGGACTCGCCGATGCACGACCTCTACCCCGACGGCTACCTGTGGCGGGGCTGCAACGTCGATCCCTGCATGCTCAACTCCATCCACACGGAGGTCGAGCTGAAGAGCCCCGAGCTCTACCCGGACGCGGTGGCCGACGGCAGCTCCCCCGGCATCGAGGCGACGCGCGACGCCGTCGAGGGCGCGCTGGGGCTGCCGATCCAGTACTACGCCTTCGTCGACATGCAGGGCTTCGCGAGCCTGATCGACGCGCTCGGCGGCATCGACGTCGACTACACCGGCGACGGCGACCTCCCCTTCGGCGGCGTCCTCGACGAGACCACCGGCGAGCTGGTCGGCGTGAACGCCTGGCTCACCCCCGGGGAGCACCACCTCGACGGCAGCAACGCGCTGGCCTACGCCCGTTCCCGCTACGGCTCGGCCGGCGGCGACTACGACCGGATGGTCCGCCAGCGCGAGGTGCAGGGCGCGATCCTCGCCCGCCTCTCCCCGGTTAACGTGCTGCTGCAGTTCCAGGGGATCGCGGACGCCGGCGCGCGCGTCGTCCGCACGGACATCCCGCAGGGCGCGCTGGGCGGCTTCCTCCAGCTCGCGCTCCGGACCCGCTCGCAGCCGATCGGCTCGGTCGAGCTGACGCCCCCGGCGGTCGACCCCGAGCACCCGGACTACGACGCGATCCACGCGTCGGTCGCCGAGGCGCTCACAGGCGGCTGACCCGCCCGCGTCGGGGGGACTCGCCGCGGAGAGCGGCCGCGCCGCTGAGCCGCGGAAAGTCGACGAGCGCGATGTCCCGGGGTCGCGGTAGCGTCGACAGTGGTCGTCAGCCCACACCAGAGAACGGGAGAACGCCGTGAACGCCGTGAAAGCCGTGATCCATCGCCTCCGATCCCTCGCCGCAGCGCTGCGGAGCGCCGTCTCGAGGACTCCGGCCGAGCTGCCGGTCGACCCCTTCGGCGAGCCGCCGCGGGCGCCGCACGATCCGCACGCCTACCGGACGGAGGCGTGGAAGGCGCCGTCGCCGTCCACGCTGAACTTCCACTGACCGTCGGAACTCGAGCATGCGAGGGACGCGCGCCGCAGCAGTGGTCGCCTGTGCGGTCGTGCTGACGCTCTCCGGGTGCTCCCCGGCGCCGCAGCCGGTGCTCGTCGGAGCCACGGGCGACCTGCACGTGAGCCCCGACGGCGAGACGCGCTTCTGCGAATCGGTCATCGACACCGGCTTCGGCACGGACTGCCGCGACGGCGTCCCGACGGCCGGAATCGACCCGGCGGCTCTCGCGAGCACGCCCGGCGACACGGTCGTCCTCTCCCGCCAGGGTGAGCGGTCGACCTCCCCCGGCGGCCTGGTGCGCACCCTCGAGGACGGCACCCGGGTGTACTCGCTCTTTCTCGTCGGCACGAGGGACGCCGACGTCTTCACCGTCTCCTCGATCGGGACCGCGGACTTCACCCTCCCCGACGAGTACCGGAAGCCGGACGTCGACGTCCCCGGCGGCTTCCTCGTCCCGGTGGTCCCGACGGGCTGACCGTCCGGGCCCGGCGAGCGCGGCGATGCCGAGCCGTGCGCCGTCACGGCACTGCGCCATGATCGAGTCATGGTCGCGTCGGTCGAGGTCGTCACCCGCTCGGAGCGGTCGGTCGAGGACCTGTTCGACCGCGCGCGGAGCATCGACCTGCACACGGAGTCGCAGGCCGCGGCCGGTGAGCGGGCGGTCGCCGGAGTCGTCAGCGGCCGGATCGGCCTCGGCGAGGAGGTGACCTGGCAGGCCCGGCACTTCGGAGTCCGCCTGCGGCTGACCAGCCGGATCACCGCCTTCGACGCGCCGCACTCCTTCACGGACGAGCAGACCCGCGGCCCGTTCCGCTCCTTCCGGCACGAGCACCGCTTCGAGCCGGACGGCAGCGGCTCGGTGATGACCGACCGGCTCGCCTTCCGCGCCCCCTTCGGCGTCCTCGGCCGGGTCGCCGAGCGGCTCGTCCTGGCGCGCCACCTGCGCCGGCTGCTCGAGGAGCGCGGCGCGTTCCTCGCGGCCTCGCCCGCTCCGGGAGACGACCGGCGCTCGTGACGGCCGCCCGATACTCCTGCCGTTGGAGTATGGTATCGCCCGTGCCGAGGAGATGCGAGAGACGACCTTCTGGATCCTGACCGCGCTCGCTCTCGGGCGCCGCCACGGCTACGCCCTGCTGCAGGAGATCGAGGAGCAGTCGGAGGGCCGCGTGCGGCTGCGGGTGACCACGCTCTACGCGGCGCTCGAGCGGCTGGGGTCGGCGGGCCTGATCGCCCCCGACGGCGACGAGCGGGTCACCGGCCGCGTGCGCCGCTACTTCCGGCTGACGGACAGCGGCCGATCCGCACTCGGCGCCGAGGTGGCCCGGATGGAGGCGAGCGCCGTGCGGGCGCGGATCAACCTCGGGCTCTCGCCGTCCGCCGCGCTCTGACCCGACCACTCGACGAAGGAGAACGGCATGACGACGAACGAGGACGCGCGGCGCACCGACCGCTTCCGCCGCGCGCTGCGCTGGTACCCGGCCGCCTGGCGCGATGAGCACGGCGAGGTCCTGCTGGGGATCCTGCTCGACGAGGCCGACGACCGCGGGCACCGCGGCCCGGGCATCGGGCAGCGGACCACCCTCGCGGTCGGCGGTCTGCGCCACCGCCTCCGATCCACTCCCGGGCGCTCCCCGTCGACGATCGTCCCCCTCGCCCTCGCCACGGCGTTCTTCGCCTTCTACGCCGTCGTCAACTGGTCCCCCGGCGTCAATTTCCCCGGTGCGATCGGACCGTTCACCAACCCCTCCTTCCTCGCCGGGGCGCTCTTCGCGATCGCCCTCGGCCTCGCTCTCGCCGCCCGGACCGGCGCCGCACGGGTCACCGCCCTGCTCGCCTCCGCCACGGAGTTGAGCATCGCGCTCGTCGCCGCGGCGGCCGGCTGGCTCGGTCCCGATCTGTCGACGGCGGGTCCGGTGGCGGCGCTCGGCGTGCTCGCCGTCGTGCCCTGGCGCGGTCGGGCGGCGGCCGCGATGTCGGTCCTCCTGCTGGTCGGCCTGTCGGCGCTGCTGACCGCCGTCGACGCCCTCGGTGCGACGGTGCTCATGGATGTGCCGGCCGCCCGGGTCGTCCTGCCGCTCCCCATCATCGCCGCCGTGCTGCTCGCACTCGCCCTGGCCGCCCGCCGCGCCACCCTCCTGGAGCGGAGTCTCCCCCGCGGCGTCGGGGCGTGACGCGCGAGGCGTCCCCGAACGGTCGAGGCAGCCCGTTCCTGCGGGACGTCTCGACCGTTCCGGGACGCCTCGTGGAGGCGTGACGGCTGACGGCGGGCCGACCCGCGGCAGGGGTGCCCCGGCAGGGAGTCCCAGCCGTGCGCCCGGCGCTCCTAGCCTGGGCGGACCCGAGGAGAGGACGACGACATGGACCCGGACCCGGACCCGGACCTGAGCGACCTGATCGCCGCGTTCGACGCGCGGCGGACGATCGAGGGCGGCTCCCCGCTGCACGCGGTCCTGCACACGGCGAGCCAGGAGGCGCTGCGCATCACCGGGGAGCTGAACAGCGGCTACCACCCGCCGGAGCGCGTGCGGGAGCTGCTGGCGGAGCTGACCGGCCGGCCGATCGACGAGTCGGTGACCCTGTTCCCGCCGCTGCGCGCCGACTTCGGCCGCAACCTCCGGATCGGCGCCCGGGTCTTCATCAACTCCGGCTGCGCCTTCCAGGACCAGGGCGGCATCACGATCGGCGACGACTGCCTCATCGGGCACGACGTCGTCTTCGCGACCCTGAACCACGACCTCGATCCGGCGCGACGCGGCGACCTGCACCCCGCCCCGATCGTCGTCGGCTCCAACGTCTGGATCGGCGCGAAGGCCGTCCTTCTCGCCGGCGTCACGGTCGGCGACGACGCGGTGATCGCCGCCGCCGCGGTCGTCACGAAGGACGTCCCGGCGGGAGCGGTCGTCGTCGGCGCCCCGGCCCGCGTCGTCAGGAACGTGCGGGAGGCCGGCGCGGACGCGACGGCCTGAGGGCCCGCCCGCGGCCGGTTCCGCGCGTCACTCCGACGGGACGGCGCAGGTCTCCTCGGCGGCGGTCTGCCCGGGGGCGTCGAGCGGTTCCGGAGCGGGCTCCGCGGCGGCGGGGTCGGTCGGCGCAGGAGCGGAGGTGCTCCCCTCGACCGGCGGCGCGGATTGCTCCTCCGCGGGCGTCGACGCGAGCACGACCGGCTCGTCGTTCAGCACCTTCGCCATCAGCTCGCCGCCGAGCACCGTGTCCGGCACGACCTTGCCCGGCCGGTCCGGGTCGTCCAGCGCCGGGTACTGCACGAACACCATCTGCGCGAGGTCGACGTCCTCGAGGGCCAGCGCGAGCGAGATCATCGTCGACGGGTTCGTCAGCGTGGTGGAGAGGTGCACGTTCGAGGACACCGCCTGTGCGAGTCCGTAGAGGGCGGGCACGTTCGACAGCGTGTCCGCCGAGCGGACCGTGCGCATCAGCGAGGCCAGGTACTGCTGCTGCGAGGAGATCCGGCTGAGGTCGCTCTCGTCGCCGACGCCGTGCCGGGTGCGGAGGAACGCGAGCGCGGTCGCTCCCGAGACGGTGCTCGTGCCGGCGGGGAGGTCGAGCCCGGAGTCGGTGTCGCGGATCGGCCCGGTGAGGCAGATCGGCACTCCCCCGACGGCGTTGCTCATCTCGATGACGCCGTTGAAGGAGACCCAGCCCGCGTACGGCACGGTCAGGCCGGTGAACTGCTGCACCGTGTCGTTGACGCAGGAGAGCCCGCCGGCCTCGAACGCGGAGTTCAGCGGGACGTCGGCGGTCGCCTCCGTGACCTCGCCGGTCTCCGGATCGGTGCAGGCCGGGCGGTCCAGGACGAGGTCGCGCGGCAAGCTGATCACCGTGGCGCTGCGATGGTCGGCGGAGACGTGCAGCAGGATCGTGACGTCGTTGAGCGTGCCGTCGCGGACCCCGAAGGCGTCGCCCTGCACCGCGTCGTTGTCGGTGCCCACGATGAGGACGTTGAAGCCGCCCTCGATCGCACCCAGCTGTGCGGCGCGCGGCTCCGCGGAGGGCGCGATCCCGAGGTCGACCGCGTTGCCCGCGACGTTGCTCGTGATGCTCGCGGTCGCGATCCCGACCAGGCAGGCGCCGCTCACGGCGAGGACCGCGACGGCGGCCACAGCGCCGCGGAGCAGAGTCCGCGGTCCCGAGCGCGGCCTGAGCCGTCCGTGCCGTGCGCCACCCGTCGTCGCCATCCGTCCCCGCCACCCCCGCAGCTCGCGCCGCCGTCCGCGCGGCGCCCGGGCCAGTGTACGGAAGCGCCTCGACCGGGAGCGGACGGCGTCGCGCCGGGTAGCCTTCCCCGGTGACGACTCCGACCGCAGCGCTCGATCTCGGCTACGCACGCCTGGCGGTCGGCGCCTGGGGCCTCGTGCACGCAGCACTCGCCGCAGTCCTGGTGCCGTTCGTGCTCCTGGGCACCGCGTCCGCTGTCGACCCGGGCATCGACAGCTGGAAGGAGCTGCGCGTGCTCTCGCCCGCGGTGCAGTGGGCCGTGCTCGGCGCGTGGCTGCCCGTCCTGATCACGCCCGTCGTCGGGTTCGCGGTGGTCGGGCGGCTCGCGAGACCGCTGCGCTGGTGGTGGGTGACGCCAGCGCTCGGGGTCCTCGCGACGCTCGTCCTGCACTTCCTGCCGTACCTCTTCTTCACGGCTCCGCCGCCCGCGATCGGCGGCTAGCGGCACCGCCTGTGCCACCGTCTGTGCCACCGCCTGTGCCACCGTCGCCCGGTACGCTCGTCAGCGGATCCGAGAGGGAGGCGACCGGTGCTGGAGACGATCCTGGAGGCTCTCTCCCTCATCACGCTCCCGCTGGGGCTGCTGTTCCTGTTCGCGGCGTTCGTGGGGCTGCTGATCGACGGGCGGTGGTCGACGACGACCGCCTACCTCGAGGACGGTCCGCCGCGCGCGCTGCACTGGGTCACCCGTGCGGGCGAGGTGCGCTCGCGGCCGCTCGCCGTCGACGACCCGCTGACGCCGGTCGGCTCGGACCAGCGCGAGGTCTACTACCGCGAGGAGGACCCGGAGCGCATCCGGCTGCACCGGCGCGCGGATCCGGTGCGGGCGCTGCGGCTGACGGGCCTGATCCTGGTCGGCACCGGCGCGGTCTGCGGGATCCTGTCGACGGTGCTCGCGATCCTCGGGAGCTGAGGCCGCGCCGGTGTGCTCGGCTCATGTGCGCCGGACGCGGGTGCGCCGGACTCGGGCGCGCCGGGCTCGGGTGCGCCGGGCTCAGGTGCACCGGGTTCAGGCCTCCGGACGCCGCTCGTCGTCGATCGCGCGGCGATGCGCCTCGTCCTCGCGATCGAGGGCGGCGGCGCTCGCCGGAGTGATGACTCCGGCCCGCCTCAGCGCGCTCGTCACCGCCGCCCGGACGACGAAGTAGACCGCGACGAGGACGAGCGCGAACCAGAAGAGGTTGATCACGAGGCCGGTGAGCAGGGCTCCGAAGCTGGGTTCCATGCCCTCCACGCTAACCACCGAATCCGTCCGGAGCCGAGTGCGCCCACCCCCGAAGCCGCGGTGATCCGCCGATCGACCCGTCACGAACGGCTCCCTCGGCACGTCGGCGAGAGCCGTCCGCGACGGATCGACCGCCCGCTGGGAGCGCTGCGGAGCCTCAGCGCCAGTGCGCGAGCGTCGCCTCCATCAGCAGGCGGGCCCGGGAGAGCTGCCCGCGGACCACGGTCGCGCTGACGCCGAGCTCGGCGCCGATGTCGTCGTAGCTGCGCTGCTGCAGCTGGCGGAGCTCCCAGCAGCGGCGCTGCAGCTCCGGCATCCGGCCGAGCACGGCGCGCGCCTCGGCGACGAGCGCCGCGCGCTCCGACACCGCGGTCGGGCAGTGGTCGAGCGACTCGGGCAGGTCCTGCTCCAGCTCGGCGTGGTTCTGGTGGTCGCTCGAGCGCAGCCGGTCGTAGCAGCGCCGGCGCACCGTGGTCAGCAGCCAGCCGACGATCGTCTCGCCGTCGATCACGCTGTCCATGTGCGTCCAGGCGGCGAGGAACGTCTCCTGCACCACGTCGTCCGCCTCGCTCGAGGCGCGGAGGATGCGCAGCGCCGTCCCGCGCAGCAGAGAAGTGTGCCGGCGGACGATCTCGGCGAACGCGCCGTCGTCGCCCGAGGCCGAGCGGATGACGAGCATCCGGTCGGAGTCGGGCGGGAGCAGCGGCAGCGCGGGCGCGAGGACGGCGCGCGAGCGGCGGGCGGCAGCGGTGCCGGCGGTGGGGGCGGTGCCGGTGGCGGTGGCGAGCATGCGGGCTCCGGTCGTGAGGTTGATGTGTACGCATGATTCGGAGCAGACCTGGGAGCGGATGGCGGGAAGGGCCGCTCTGGCGCGACAGGACGGCCGGAACGTCGCCACATCAACGATTCTGAGCACCTGTGCAGCCGCTGCCGGTGGGGCGTCCGTTGTTGCCGGTCGAGCAGCCCGGAGGGGCGTATCTCCTTGGCAGAGGCGCTCGCACACATGCTGGTCGAGTAGCCCCGGAGGGGCGTATCGAGACCCACCGTCGCCAGCAGGGCAGCCTGCAGACCCGCCTTCCGACGCTGGTGGATGTCGATACACCCGCTCCGCGGTCCACTCGATCAGCAATGGAGGCGCCCACTCGCGCCGGGTGCGGCACGCCCGGGATCGCCTACCGCGACTTCCGCGGCGAGGTGGTGCCCTGGTGACGGCGGTGCGGTGCCGGTCCTGCGGTACCGGTCCTGCGGTAGCGGTCCTCCGGTAGCGGTCCTGCGGTGCCGGTCCACCGGTAGCGCTCCTCCGGAGCCGGTCCTCCGGTGACGGTGGTCTTCCGTACGCTCGGGGGGTGCCCTCTCCTCGACCCTTCCAGCAGCGACTCCTCCGGCAGCTCGTCGGCACGCTGAGCGGCCAGCGCCCCGCCGCGCCGGTGAGCCGTCGCTCGCAGCGTGCCGTCCTCGCCGAGCAGACCGTGCGCGGCGTGCTCGAGCTGGCGGTGCGGCTCGGGGAGACGCTGCTCTCGCTGGGCTCCGCGGCCGCGGAGGTCACCGAGACCATCGAGCGGGTCTGCCGCGCCTACGGCATCGAGGTGCAGGTCGACCTCACCTTCACCTCGATCCTGGTCGTGCACGACGGGAGCGAGGACTCGCCCAGCGTGAGCGTGCTGCGCGTCGTCGCCTCCCGAAGCGCCGACTACGAGCGGCTCGCCCGCGTGACGACGCTGGTCACCGCGATCACCGACGGCTCCCCCGAGGTGCGGGTCGCCGACACCGTCGACTCGACGGCCGCGCGCGACGAGGCCCGGCAGCAGTTCGAAGCGGCGCACGAGCGGCTCGACGCGATCCTCGTCCAGCCGCACCGCTACCGGCGGAGCGTCGTGACGCTCACCCTCGCGGTGATGGCCGCGGGCGTCGCGATCCTGCTCGGCGGCGGGCCGCTCATCGTCCTCCTCGCCGCGCTCACGACCGCCGCGATCGACGGCGTCAACCAGCTGCTCGGCCGCTGGGGGCTGCCCGCCTTCTTCCAGCAGATCGCCGGAGCCGCACTCGCGACCGGAGTCGCGGTGCTGCTGCTCGCGGTCGTGCCGCAGCTGCCGGTCGAGTTCGCCGTGCTGCCACCGGCACTGGTGGTCGCCTCCGGAGTCGTCGTGCTGCTCGCCGGGCTCTCCTTCGTCGGAGCGACGGACGACGCCATCAACGGCTTCCCGATCACGGCCGGCGGCCGGCTGCTCGAGGTCGGGCTGCTGACGCTCGGCATCGTCGTCGGCATCGCCGCCGTGCTCGACGGCGCGCGCACCCTCGGCGTCGAGCTGGTGCTGGTCGACTCCTACGCCCGCCCCTGGCCGGCCAGCGTGCAGGTCCTCGGTGCCGGCATCGCCGCGGGAGCCTGGGCGCTCTCGTCGCACACGCCCCCGCGGCCGGCGCTCGTCGCCGCGCTCACCGGTGCGGGAGCGTGGGTCGCCTCCGACGCGCTGAGCGGGCTGGGCGCCGCGCCGCTGCTCGCCAGCGCCGTGCCCGCGATCGTGATCGGCCTGCTCGGCGAGACCCTGGCCGAGCGCTGGCGCGTGCCCGCCGTGGTGACCACCGCCTGCGGCATCGTGCCGCTGCTCCCCGGCCTCACCCTCTACCGCGGCGTGCTCGACCTCACCTCCGGCCGCGGCCCCGAGGGCGGGATCGAGCTGCTGCTCCAGGCGGGCATGATCGCGATCGGGCTCGCGGGCGGCGTCACCCTCGGCCGCATCGCGTACCGGCGGCTGCGCACTCCGGTCGTCCGCGCGGTGGCGCCGGTGCGGGCGCGCCGCTCCCCGCATCCGGAGTCGGCGCCGACCGCCGAGGAGCCGCTCGCGCGGACGGGCACGATGCCGATCATCAGCACGATCGGGGTGACCGAGCCGACGGAGGACGACCTCGCCGGAGGCGCCGCGGCGGCGAAGGACTGACGCCCGACGGCAGTGGGCGGCGTCACTCGCTGTCGATGCGGCCGATCTCGCGCCCGTCCTCGCGGAACGCCGCCCGCGCCGCCGACCAGCTGCTCGCGTCGACGCCGAGCGCGGTGCGGAGGTAGGCCGTGGTCAGCTGCTGGATCGTGGAGAGTCGCGCGGGATCCGCGTCCGTCGTCTCGGCGACCTCCTCGCCGACGATGCCGCCGAGCGAGTGCTCGCCGCCGTGCAGGGTGAGCAGGTCGGTCGCGCCCGGGCTCTGCGTGTAGGCGTCGGTGAACCAGTCCGGCCCGCGCCGGGAGAGCCGCGACTGATCGCGGTCGCCCGCGACGACGAGGGTCGGCGTGCTCAGCTGCGCGAAGGAGGGGCGGAGGAAGGGGAAGGCCGCCTGCGCGAACGGCTCGAGGTCGTCGCCGGCGACGCCCGTCGCGGCGAGGAGGACGCCGGCGCGCACCCGGCGGTCGGAGCGGTCCGGGCTGAGCGAGCCGTCCTCTCCGACGATGCGGGCGCCGAGCAGCGCCTGCGCCGTCTGCGCGCCCCAGGAGTGCCCGGCGACAGCGATGCGGCTCGAGTCGACCCGGCCGGCGAGACCGGGCACGGCCGCCTCGAGGACGTCGAGCCGGTCGAGCACGCGGGTGAGATCGGCGATCCGCTGCTCCCAGATCGTCGGGAAGACGGGGTTGTCGAAGCCGAAGCCGTGACGCCTCGAGTCGAGGTGCGTCGGCTGGATCGCGACGAAGCCGCGCGAGGCCCAGTACGCGGTGAGCGGCGCGTAGCCGTCGTGGTTCCAGCCGTTTCCGTGTGAGAAGAGCACGACGGGGAGGTCCGTGCCGGTCGCCGGGGCGGAGATCCGCACGGTGAGCGGGACGGGGCGGCCCGGAGCGTCGAGCTCGACGGGGGCGACCGAGACGACGGGGAGTGCTTCGGAGAGTGCTTCTGGGGAAGAGGTGGGGACGGTGCTGGTCATGCTGGTGCCTTCCGGTTCGCGCTCTGCGATACTGCTTATCGGAGCGACGTTCCGCAACAATACGGAGCGCTGTTCCGTTAAGCAAGCGGAGCGTTCGGAGGAGCAGCAGTGACGGATGATGGCGGCATCGGCCCGGCGGTCCCCCGCGTCGGCCGGCCTCGGCGCGACTCGCAGGCGCTCCTCGACGCGGCCGCCGCGGTCTTCGTCGAGTCCGGCGTCGACGCCCCGGTCCGCGAGATCGCGACGCGCGCCGGCGTGGGCACGGGCACGATCTACCGGCACTTCCCCACCCGGGCGGATCTCGTGGTCGCCGTCTACCGGCACCAGGTCGAGGCCTGCGCCGAGGCCGGGCCGCGACTCCTCGCCGAGAGCGACTCCCCCGAGGCGGCGCTCCGGGAGTGGCTGGCGCTGTTCGTCGACTTCCTGGTCACCAAGCACGGGCTGCCGGATGCGCTGCAGGGCGACGGCGCCGGCTCCGACGCCCTGCACGCCTTCTTCGTCGACCGGCTGGTGCCGGTCTGCGCGACGCTGCTCGAGGCGGCGCTCTCACCGGACTCCCCACCCGTCGAGGCGTACGGCCTGCTGCGCGGCATCGGCAATCTCTGCATCGGCGGCGCGGGCGACCCGCGCTACGATACGGACGCCCTCGTGCAGCTGCTCGTCACCGGCGTCCTGGCGCGCGGCGGGTCCTGAGGCGCGCGGTCCGAGGCGCGGCACCCTCAGTCGCCGAAGCGGGTCTCCTTGTGCGGGGCGCCGGTGCGGTCGTAGGCTACCGCGTCGCGGGCGAGTACCCGGCCGACGTCGCGAGCGAGCAGCGCCGGCTCGACGCCGCCGAGCACCTCGTGCTGGTCTTCCCCGTCTACTGGTGGTCGATGCCGGCGCTGCTGAAGGGCTGGATCGACCGCGTCTTCGTCAACGGCTGGGCCTTCGAGATCGACCCGGCCGACGGGATGCGCCGGAAGCTCGGCGGGCTCACCGTCCACCTCGTGCCGATCGCCGGCGACAGCGCCGGGGTGTACGACCGGCACGGCTACGAGCAGTCCCTGCGCACCCAGATCGAGCACGGCGTCGTCGACTACTGCGGCGCCGTGCGCGGCGCGACGGCCTTCGTCCACGACTCCGAGCAGGAGGACGCCGCCGCCCGCGCGGCGAGCGTCGACCGCGCGGTCGCGGCCGTCGTCGCCGCGATCCGCGGGCAGGCCCCCGCGCCGGCGGAGTAGCCGCCTCGGGCGCCCTCCTTCTCGCCCTCGCCGCCTTTCGTGCCGGTCGAGCAGCCGCCTCCAGCGCCATTCATGCTGGTCGAGCAGCCGCCTCCTGCGGCATTCATGCTGGTCGAGTAGCCCCGGAGGGGCGTATCGAGACCCGCCCAGCTCAGCACGGTGGATCTCGATACGCCGCGTTCCGCGGGCTGCTCGATCAGCGTGGGGTCGCCGTCCGCAGCCGCGATGCGGGTCGTGGGCTTCATGCTGGTCGAGTAGCCGCCACCGGCGCCTCCTCATGCTGGTCGAGTAGCCGCCTCCGGCGCCTCCTCATGCTGGTCGAGTAGCCGCCACCGGCGGCGTATCGAGACCCACCATCACTGGCAGGTTCGGGAGCGAGTCTCCTCCACACTCGTCGATCCGCCGATGTTGTCCCCGATCAGCCCGTGGTTCCGACCCGGCCGTCGGTGGCCCCTGCTTCGATATCCGTATGTCAGAAGATGAGAACGCGGCAGCACTCGCGGAGGTGCGCGACTGCTTCACCGACGCCGCCGCCACCGAGCGCGCCGCATCCCCGACGCGCCTGAGAGCCGCAGAACGCATCCACCGCGGCTACCGCGTCGCCCTCACCGTCCCGGAATCATTCGCCCGCGGCGCCTCCCGGAGCGAGACCCGTGACCTCGTCGAGCGCTCGATCCGCGCCGAACTCGCGGTGACGCTCGGCGTGTCCGAGCGGGAGGTCTCCCGCCGCCTCGAGACCGCGCAGATGCTGATGGAGCACCTGCCGCTCACCCGTGCGCTGCTCCGCGACGGCCGGATCCTCTGGGAGGTCGGCGAGGCGATCTGCAGGACGGCGAGCAGTCTCCCTGAGGCCTCCCGAGCGGCCCTCGACGAGCGCGCGGCCGACGCCGCGCTCACGATGACGACGACCCAGCTGCGCCGCGCCCTGAGTCGCTGGCGCGAAGAGCTGCACGAGCAGCCCCTGAGCGAGCGCCACGCCCGCGCCACGCTGGACCGCGCGGTCTGGATCACACCGGACGTCGACGGGATGGCCACCCTCTGCGTCCACGCTCCCGCGCCGGCGGTGACGGGCGCGTACGACCGGCTGCGCCGCATCGCCCGCACCCTCCGAGACGACGGCGACCCCCGCACCCTCCAGCAGCTCAGCGCCGACGCGGCCGTCGATCTCCTCTGCGACGGCGACATCGCGGGAACGACACCCGACCCCGAGCACCAGCCGGACCCGACCTTCGTCCCCGGAGTCCGCGCCGAAGTCCGGCTGACCCTCGCCGCCTCCACCGCAGTCGGCCTGGACGACGCACCCGCGGACCTCGACGGCTACGGACCCGTCCCCGCGCCGATCGCCCGCGAGCTGGTCCGCACCGCCGCCTCCTTCACCCGAGTCCTCACCGATCCGGACACCGGCGCGGTCGTCTCCGTCGGCCGCACCCACCGTGTCCCACCGCCGCAGATGCGCCTGCACCTGCAGCTGCGGGACCAGACCTGCCGCTTCGCCGGCTGCACTCGCCCCGCTGCGACCAGCGAGGCCGACCACACCCTCGAGTGGCGCAACGGCGGAGAGACCTCCCTGGAGAACCTCGTCTCGCTCTGCACCTCGCATCACCATCTGCGGCACGGCGACCAGTGGACGTACATCGGGAGCGGTGACGGGACGATCGTCTGGACGAGCCCGACCGGTCGGCGGATCAGCAACCGCCCGCCACCGCTCCCCGGCCGGCCGCCCGACCCGCCGCCGAAGCCCCGCTTCGTCGACGTTCCCGCCCCGTTCTGACGACAGTGGATCTCGATACGCCCGCTCAGCGGGCTACTCGATCAGCAGGAAGGGGCTGCTCGAGCAGGATGCGTGGTGCGCTCCGCGGGGTTGCTCGATCAGCAGGCAGCGCGCGCGATACAGGCGTGCGCTCCGGACCCGCACATGCTGGTCGAGCAGCCCCGTCGGGACGTATCGAGACCCGCCCAGGCCCGCATGGTGGATCTACCGGGAAGGGACGCCCGCAAAAATGCTGGTCGAGTAGCCCCGCAGGGGAGTATCGAGACCCACCCACCCCAAGGACGTCGGTCTCTTACCCGCCCTGCGCTGGCGCCGGAGGCGCCCCCTCCGCTCGATCCGCCCGCGTGGCGGGCTACTCGATCAGCATGCAGGGGCTGCCCGATCAGCAGGCGTCCGAACCAGAGGCGGCGCCGTGATCGGATCGCGACAGCCCTCGATCCGATCGGGACACCCGCCGTCGGCCTCCGCCGCGAGGCTGGATCCATGACCGACACCACCACAGTCCCCCTCCTCACGGACGACCGGCTCGCCGGCCGCACCGCCCTCGTCACCGGCTCCTCCAGTGGACTCGGCGAGGCCATCGCCCACCGACTCGCCTCGTCCGGCGCGCACGTCCTCGTGCACGGCCGCGACCGCGCGCGCACCGAGGCGGTCGCGCAGGCGATCACCGCGGCCGGCGGCACCGCCTCCGTGCTCGTCGCCGACCTCGGCGGCACGCCCGACGCCACCCGAGCCGTCGCCGCCGAGGCGCTGCGCCTGCTCGGCGGCCGGATCGACGTGCTCGTCAACAACGCCGGCGTCTTCCCCGTCGGCCCGACCGCCGAGCTGAGCGACGCCGAGGTCGACGCACTACTCGTCACCAACATCCGGGTCCCGCACCAGCTCGTCGGAGCGATCGCGCCGACGATGGCCGAGCGCGGCTCCGGCGTGATCATCAACATCACCTCGTGGATGGCGCGCGTCGGCACGCTCGGCACCGCCCTCTACCCGGCGACCAAGGCGGCGCTCGATCACCTCACCCGCGCCTGGGCGGCCGAGTACGGCGCGGACGGCGTGCGCGTCGTCGCGGTCGCGCCCGGCGCGACACTCACCCCCGGCAATGCGCACGCCTCGGCGATCCTCGACGCGATGACCGCCCCGACCCCTGCCGGCCGCCCCGGCCGCCCGGACGAGATCGCCCAGGCCGTCCGCTGGCTCGCGACCGACGAGGCGTCCTACGTGCACGGCACGACCCTGCTGGTCGACGGCGGCATCGTCGGCGCGCGGCGCTGACCGCGGACCCGCGAGCGCAGGTCAGTCGACCTGCACCAGCCGGCCGGGGTGCAGCGCGGCGTCGGCGGCGGGGGTCGTCTCGTAGGCGCGGCGGTAGTCGCGGCCGAAGTGCGACGCGCTGGCGTAGCCGACGGCCGCCGCCGCGCCCGCCGCCGTCTCGCCGCGGACCAGCAGGAGGCGCCGCGCCTCGCCCAGCCGCAGTCGGCGCAGGTAGCCGAGCGGGGACATCCCGGTCAGCTCACGGAAGCGCCGGGTGAGCGTCGGCACGCTCGTGCTCGCCTCGGCGGCCAGCGCGTCGAGCGTCCAGCCGTGCGCGAGCGCGCCGGTCATCGCGTCGACCGCCCGGGTCACCGCGGCCGAGCGGACGGCGGACGACGCCGACAGCAGGCGCGGCGCCTGGTCGCTCTGCAGCAGCCGGAGCACCAGCTCGCGGGACACCGCCGGCCCGAGCACCGGGATCTCCTCGGGGACGTCCAGGAGCCGGAACAGGCGGTGCAGCACGTCGGCGAGCTCCGGGGTGATCGTGCCGATCCGCTCAGGGATCGCGGCGGCTGGCCGGTGCGCGACGAGCCCGGCGACCTCGGCGACGAGCACCGGATCCAGGTGCCAGTTGGCCGAGACGAAGTCGCCCTGCTCGCCGGTCTCGACGACGGCCGCGATCACCGGCAGGTCGACCGGCGTGATCAGGAAGCGGCCGGCGCCCCACTGCTCATCCGAGTCGCCGACGATCGAGCGCTTGCGGCCGGAGAGCACGAGGCTCAGCGTCGGCGGGAAGCGCGTGTAGACCAGCGAGGTCGGCGCCGTGACCCGGTGCAGCCGCAGGTCCAGCGCGGCCGCGCGCTCCGGATGCTCCAGGTGCCGGCGGGCGAGATCGGCGGCGGCGGCGAGGTGCTGCCGGGCGGTCCCTGGCGCGGCGGTCACGGGCGCGGCGGTCACGGGCGCGGCGGTCACGGGCGCGGCAGCGCCGCGAGGGCGAGCTCGCCGATCTCGGCGACGCGCTCCGCGCTCCCACCGTCGCGGGCCTGCGTCGACATCCCGGTCAGCACCGCGACGACGAAAGCGGCCGTCCGCGCCGCGTCGGTGCCGGCCGGCACATCCCCCTCGGCGATCCCCCGATCGATGCGCGCGGCGATGACGTCCTCCATCGAACGTCGGCGCTCGGCCAGGCGCGGCTCGCTCAGCACGAAGCAGCCGGAGGGCGTGCCCGGGTCGGAGTAGCCCGCGGCGCTCGAGCGGACGACGGCGGCCAGCGCGTCCCAGGCCGTCGGGGCGTCGAGGAGCCGGGCGAGGGCGGCGTCGGCGGTGTCGGAGTAGCAGCTCGCCGCGGCACGGAAGAGCTCGTCCTTGTCGCCGAAGGCCGCGTACAGGCTCGGCGCCGAGATGCCGATCTCGCGGGTGAGCACGGCGACCGTCGTCTCGTCGTAGCCGTCGCTCCAGAAGCGGCGCATCGCCGTGTCGAGCGCCTCGTCGCGGTCGAAGCCCCTCGGTCGTCCTGCCATGCTCCGATTCTATAACAGTCGCTACGGAACGTGCTAGCGTGCGTCGCACCAGTTCTTTATCGACCATTACAGAAAGGCACTCCCATGCAGATCCAGGACTCCGTCGTGCTCGTGACCGGCGCCAACCGCGGCATCGGCGCCGAGTTCGTCCGGCAGCTGACGGCGCGCGGCGCCCGCACCGTCTACGCCGCGGCGCGCGACGCCTCGACGATCGCCGCCGCGCCGGGCGTCGTGCCGATCGCGCTCGACGTGACCGATCAGGACCGCATCGCCGAGCTCGCGGCGACCCTCGGCGACGTGTCGATCGTCGTCAACAACGCCGGCATCGCCCCCACTGTCGACTTCGTCACCGGCGACCTCGACGAGATCCGCCGCACGGTCGAGACCAACGCCTTCGCGCCGCTGACGCTCGCGCGCGCCTTCGCCGGGAGCCTCGGCCGCGCGGGCGGCGGCGCCGTGCTGAACGTGCTCTCCGTGTCCGCCTTCGTCTCGTTCCCGGGCTCGGAGTCGTACTCGATGTCCAAGGCTGCGGCCTGGAGCGTCACCGACGGCCTGCGCCTGGCCCTCGCTCCGCAGGGCACCCAGGTGCTCGGCCTGCACATGGGCCTCGTCGACACCGACATGGCCTCGTGGTCGGACGCTCCGAAGTCGAGCCCCGAGGCGATCGTGACGGCCGCCCTCGACGGCCTCGAGCGCGGCGCCGCCGAGGTCCTCGCCGACGACACCGCCCGCGCGGTGAAGCCCGGCCTCGCCCTCGACCCGAGCGAGCGCTACGCGGACGCGCTCGCCACCACCCGCTGACGCCTCATGCTGGTCGAGTAGCCGCGGGACGCGGCGTATCGAGACCCGCCGTCCCAGCAGGACAGGTCTGCAGACTCGTCCTGCTGACGCCGGTGGATCTCGATAAGCCCGCTGCGCGGGCTACTCGATCAGCATGGAACGGCCGACACGAAGAGGACGCTCCCTCCCAGGAGTCGGAAGGGCGTGGCCGCCGCTTGCCATCATGCTGGTCGAGTAGCCCCGCAGGGGCGTATCGAGACCCGCCGTCACCAGCACGTCAGGTCTGCACACTCGCCCTGCTGACGCCGGGTGGAGGCCGATCCGCGATCTCCGACGCGGTGCGGCCACTGCTCCGCCTTCGCGGGAATAGAGTGGCCTCTAAGACGCAGAAGCGGAACTCCTTCCCGCACCGTCGAACCCAGGAAGGTCCCTCCATGACGCTCCCCCGCGCCGCCGCCGCACTGCTCTCCTCCGCGGCCCTCCTCGCGGTCCTGGCCGGCTGCTCCGCCTCGGCACCCGCCGAGACCGCGACGGCCGAGGCCTCGAGCACGCCGACCGCGACCAGCGCACTCTCCGGCTCGATCACCGTCTACGCCGCCGCGTCGCTGAAGGGCACCTTCACCGAGATCGCGACCGCCTTCGAGGCCGAGCACCCGGGCACCACCGTCGAGCTCACCTTCGCCGGCTCGTCCGACCTGGTGACCCAGATCACCAACGGCGCGCCCGCCGACGTCTTCGCCTCGGCCGACGAGAAGAACATGGCGAAGCTCACCGACGCCGACCTCATCGAGGGCGACCCCGTCGACTTCGCGACCAACACCCTCGAGATCGCCGTCCCGCCGGCGAACCCCGCAGGGATCGGCTCGTTCGCCGACCTCGCCCGCGAGGGCGTGAAGACGGTCGTCTGCGCGGCCCAGGTCCCGTGCGGCGCGGCGACGGTCACCGTGGAGACCGCGACCGGCGTCGACCTCCAGCCGGTCAGCGAGGAGTCGTCGGTCACCGACGTCCTCGGCAAGGTCACCTCGGGCGAGGCCGACGCCGGCCTGGTCTACGTCACCGACGTCGCCGCCGCCGGCGACGCGGTGACCGGGATCGAGTTCCCCGAGTCGTCGCAGGCCGTGAACACCTACCCGATCGCCCCGGTCGCCGGCTCCGCGAACCCGGACCTCGCGGCCGCCTTCACCGCGTACGTGGCCGGCGACGAGGGCCGCACGGTCCTCGCCGCGGCGGGCTTCGGCGCCCCCTGAGCACCGGCCCCCTCCGCCGAATCGGCTCTACGATGGCTCCCATGCCGCAGATCCGGATCAAGAACGCCGCCGACTACCTCGGCGTGAGCGACGACACTGTCCGCCGATGGATCGAGAACGGCACCCTCGCGAGCAGCAAGGACGCCTCCGGCCGCAGCGTCGTCGAGGGCCTCGACCTCGCCCGCCTCGCCCGGCAGAACGCGATCCTCCCCGTCGACCCGAGCGAGGTGGGTCGCTCGGCGCGCAACCGCTTCGTCGGCATCGTCACCGAGGTGGTCTCCGACACCGTGATGGCGCAGGTCGAGCTGCAGTGCGGCCCGCACCGCGTCGTCTCGCTGATGTCCGCCGAGGCCGTCCGCGAGCTCGGCCTCGAGCCGGGCTCGCCCGCGATCGCGATCGTCAAGGCGACGATGGTCGTGGTGGAGACCCCGATCGGGAAGGCGTGACGCGCGCGCCCGTGACCCGCTCGGCGGCGACCCGCGGGCCGGTGACGCTCTCCGCCGGAGTCCCCCGCTGGGTCGTCGCCGTCGCGGTCGTGGGCGGTGCCTTCGTGCTGCTGCCGCTGGTCGGCATCCTCACCCGCGTCGACTGGGCCGGGTTCGTCCCGCTGATCACCTCGGACTCCTCGATCGCGGCGCTCCTGCTGAGCCTGCGCACCGCCGCCGCCGCCACCGCACTCTGCCTCGTGATCGGCGTGCCGATGGCGCTGACCCTCGCCCGGACCTCCTTCCCCGGTCAGGGGCTCGTGCGCGCTCTCGTGCTGCTGCCGCTCGTGCTGCCCCCGGTCGTCGGCGGCATCGCCCTGCTCTACACCTTCGGCCGGCTCGGCCTGCTCGGCGGCGCCCTCGAGGCGCTCGGGATCCGGATCGCGTTCTCCACCACCGCGGTGATCCTCGCGCAGACCTTCGTCGCCCTGCCGTTCCTCGTGCTTAGCCTCGAGGGGGCGCTCCGCTCGGCCGGCGACCGCTACGAGAGCGTCGCCGCGACCCTCGGCGCCCGGCCCTCGACCGTGCTGCGCCGGGTCACCCTGCCCCTGATCCTGCCCGGGCTGCTCTCCGGCGCGATCCTCTCCTTCGCCCGCGCGCTCGGCGAGTTCGGCGCGACGCTGACCTTCGCCGGCAGCCTGCAGGGCGTCACCCGCACGCTCCCGCTCGAGATCTACCTGCAGCGCGAGACCGACCCGGACGCCGCGGTCGCCCTCTCGCTGGTGCTGGTCGTCGTCGCGGTCCTCGTGATCGGGCTCGCGCACCGCCGGCCGCGCGCCGCCCGGACGGAGGTGCGCCCGTGACGCTCGAGATCGACGCGCGGCTGCACGCCCGCGGCGTCGACGTCGCGCTGCGGGTCGAGACCGGGACGACCACGGCCGTCCTCGGCCCGAACGGCGCCGGCAAGTCCACGCTCGTCGGGCTGCTCGCCGGCCTCCTCCGCGCGGACGACGGACGCGCGACCCTGGCCGGAGCGACCCTGTTCGACTCCGCCCGCCGCCTGCACCTGCCGCCGCACCGCCGCAGCGTCGCCCTGCTCGCCCAGGACCCGCTGCTGTTCCCGCACCTCAGCGTGCTCGACAACGTCGCCTTCGGCCCGCGCAGCACCGGCGCCGGCCGCTCCGCCGCGGCCGAGACCGCGCGCACCTGGCTCGAGGCCGTCGACGCCGTCGACCTCGCCGACCGCCGGCCGGCGCAGCTCTCGGGCGGGCAGGCGCAGCGGGTGGCCGTCGCCCGGGCGCTCGCTCCGAGCCCGGAGCTGCTGCTGCTCGACGAGCCGATGGCGGCGCTGGACGTCGCGGTCGCCCCGCTGCTGCGGCGGATGCTGCGCCGCGTCCTGCCCGGGCGGACCACGATCCTGATCACCCACGACGTGCTCGACGCCTACACGCTGGCCGACCGCGTCGTGGTGCTGCACGGCGGTCGGGTGATCGAGGACGGCCCCACCCACGAGGTGCTGGAGCGTCCGCAGAGCCCGTTCACCGCCGAGCTGGCGGCGCTCAATCTGCTGACAGGCACGGCGACCGGCACCGGGCTGCGGACCGACGACGGCGTGGAGCTGCGGGCGGCGGGCTCCGTCGCCGCGGGCGTGCGGGCCGCGGCCGCGTTCCGGCCCGCCTCCGTGACGGTCGCGCCGGCCCTGCCGGGGGCGCCGGGCGCGGGCCGGGTCCGCACCCGCATCCGCGACCTCGAGCGGCGCGGCGACCTCGTGCGGGTGCGCGCCGCCGGCATCGCGGCCGACCTCTCCCCCGCTCAGCTCGCCGCCCTCGGCGCGGGGATCGACGACGAGGTCGACTTCCTGATCGATCCGGAGGCGGTCGCGCTCTACCCGGCGCGCGGCGTCGCGGGCGGAGGGTAGCCCTCCGCGGCCCGCCCGAGAAGGGCCCCCTCCTGCGCCCTCTCCCGCGGGTAGCTTTCAGCCATGGCGCAGCGCAGCGAGACCAGGTCCGTGCCGTCGACCGCGATCGACGTCACCGTGAACGGCGAGTCGAGAGCGGTCGACGTCGACAACCGCACCACCCTCCTCGATCTGCTCCGGGAGCGGCTCGACCTCACCGGCTCGAAGAAGGGCTGCGATCACGGCCAGTGCGGCGCCTGCACCGTGCTGCTCGACGGGCGCCGGACCAACAGCTGCCTCGTGCTGGCGGTGTCGGTCGACGGCCGCGAGGTCACCACGATCGAGGGCCTGGCCGACGGCGACGACCTGCATCCGGTGCAGCGGGCGTTCCTCGAGCGCGACGCCTACCAGTGCGGCTACTGCACGCCGGGGCAGATCTGCTCGGTGGTCGGGATGCTCGCCGAGGCGCGCGCGGGCATGCCCAGCCACGTCACCGCCGAGCTCGGCACCGAGAACGTGGTGCTCGACGACGAGGAGGTGCGCGAGCGGATGAGCGGCAACCTCTGCCGCTGCGGCGCCTACGCCAACATCGTGCCCGCCGTCCACGACGCGGCGGAGCACCCGAGCGAGACGGAGACCGCGCGATGAGGACCTTCGAGTACCAGCGGGCCGCGGACGTCGCCGACGCCGTGCGCCTGCTCGCCGCGTCCCCCGAGGCGAAGCCGCTCGCCGGCGGCACCAACCTCGTCGACCTGATGAAGCTCGGCGTCGAGCGCCCCGCCGCGCTGGTCGACGTCAGCCGCGTCGATTTCGGCGGCGTCGAGGAGACGGCCGAGGGCGGACTCCTGATCGGCGCGGGAGTCGCCAACAGCGACCTCGCCGCGCACCCGCTCGTCCGCCGCCGCTACCCGGCGCTCAGCCGCGCCCTGCTCGCCGGCGCCTCCGGCCAGCTGCGGAACCAGGCCTCGACCGGCGGGAACCTGCTGCAGCGCACGCGCTGCACCTCCTTCACCGACGTCTCGAAGCCGTGCAACAAGCGGGAGCCCGGCACCGGCTGCTCCGCTCTGAAGGGCGTCTCCCGCGAGCTCGCGATCCTCGGCATCGTCACCGACGCCGACCCCGGGCACGTCTGCATCGCGACCCACCCCGGCGACATGGCCGTCGCACTCACCGCCCTCGACGCCGCCGTCCGCTTCGAGACCGTCGACGGGCCGGCGAGCCTGCCGATCACCGACTTCTTCCGGCTCCCCGGCGAGCACCCCGAGCGGGACACGAACCTGCCGGCGGGTGCGCTGATCACCGCCGTCGAGCTGCCGCCGCTGCCGTTCGCCGCGACCTCCACCTACCGCAAGGCCCGCGACCGCCGCTCCTACGCCTTCGCGCTCGGCTCGGTCGCCGCGGCGCTCGAGGTCACCGACGGGACGGTGACCGACATCCGCCTCGCCCTCGGCGCGGTCGCGCACGCGCCCTGGCGCGCCCGCATCGCGGAGGACCTGCTCCGCGGCGGCCCCGCGACCGTCGAGGCGTTCACGCGTGCGGCGGAGGCGGAGCTCGCCGCCGCGACGCCGACCGAGCAGAACGCCTTCAAGGTCCCGCTGCTCACCAGGCTGATCGTCGGCGTCCTCGCCGAGCTCGCCGGACTCGACGAGGAGGCGGCGGCATGACCGCGCTCGGCACGGCCCTCGGCACACCGCTGGGCACACCGCTGGGCACACCGCTGGCCCGCCTGGAGGGCCGCGACAAGGTCACCGGCGCGGCCCGCTACGCCTTCGAGCACTCGCCGGAGGGTCTGCTGCACGCCTGGCCGGTGCAGTCGGCCGTCGCGACGGGCATGGTGCGGCGGATCGACCTCGACGCCGTGCTCGCGCTTCCCGGCGTGCACTCGGTGATCACCCCCGACTCCGCGCTTCCCCTCGAGGACGCGGACGACGGCGAGCTGCAGGTGCTGCAGTCGCACGCCGTCGCCTACCGCGGCCAGGTGATCGCGCTCGTCCTCGCCGAGACGCTCGAGACCGCCCGCGAGGGTGCCGCCGCCCTGTGCGTCGAGTACGTCGACTCCGGGACCGACGTCGTGCTCACCGAGGACCAGCCGAAGCTCTACGCGCCGGAGCAGGTCAACGCCGGCTTCCCGACCGACAGCTCCGACGGCGACGTCGACGCGGCGATCGCGGCCGCGGCCGTCTCGATCGACGCGCGCTACTCCACGCCGGCGCTGTTCAACTCGCCGATGGAGCCGCACGCCTCGGTCGTCACCTGGTCCGACGGGCGCCTCGACGTCCTCGACTCCTCGCAGGGCACGAGCTCGGTGCAGTCGACCCTCGCAACGCTGTTCTCGCTCGATCCCTCCGTCATCCGGGTGCGCAGCGAGCACGTCGGCGGCGGCTTCGGCTCGAAGGGCTCGCCGCGACCGAACGTGGTGCTCGCGACGATGGCGGCCATCCTCACCGGCCGGCCGATCAAGATCGCCTGCACCCGGCAGATGATGTTCGCGCTGGCCGGCTACCGCACGCCGACGATCTCGCACGTCCGGCTCGCGGCCGATGCGGAGGGGCGGCTCACCGCGATCGCGCACGAGGCCTTCTCGCACACCTCCACGATCCAGGAGTTCGCCGAGCAGACCGGCGAGGCCACCCGCCACCTCTACGCGGCGCCGAACCGACTGGTCACCCACCGGGTCGCGGCGCTCGACGTGCCGACGCCGCGCTGGATGCGCGCGCCAGGCGAGTGCCCCGGCATGTACGCGCTCGAGTCGGCGATGGACGAGCTCGCGGTCGCCGCCGGGATCGACCCCATCGAGCTGCGGGTGCGCAACGAGCCGGACGTCGATCCCGATTCGGGCTCGCCGTTCTCCAGCCGGCACTACCTCGAGTGCTTCCGCCGCGGAGCGGAGCTGTTCGGCTGGGAGGACCGCGATCCGCGGGCAGGCAGGGACCGCCGCGGCCGCTGGCTGGTCGGCACCGGGGTCGCGGGCGCCACCTACCCCGTGCTCACCTCGCCGAGCGGGGCGCGGGCCACCGCGCTGCCCGGCGGCCGCTTCGTGATCGCGGTCAACGCGACCGACATCGGCCAGGGCGCCCGCACGGTGCTCACCCAGGTCGCCGCCGACGCGCTGGACGTGCCGGTCGACCGGATCGAGATCGTCATCGCCGACAGCGCGCTGCCGCAGGGCCCGGTCGCCGGCGGCTCCTCGGGCACCGGATCGTGGGGCTGGGCCGTCACGAAGGCCTGCCACCGCCTGCTCGCCCCGCTGGCCGACGGGCAGCCGCTGCCCCCGGAGGGCCTCGACGTCGTCGTCGACACCACGGAGGACGTCGCCGGGATGGGCGACTTCGCCCGCTACGCCTACGGCGCCCACTTCGTCGAGGCGCGGGTGGACCTCGACTCGGGCGAGATCCAGGTGCCGCGGATGCTCGGCGTCTTCGCCGCGGGCCGGATCCTCAACCCGCGCACCGCGCGCTCGCAGTTCCTCGGCGGCATGACCATGGGCCTCTCGATGGCGCTGCACGAGCACGGCGCCCTCGACCCGGTGCTCGGCGACTACGCCAACCACGACTTCGCGACGTACCACGTGGCGGCGAACGCCGACGTGCTCGACCTGCGGGCGGAGTGGCTGGACGAGGAGGACCCGCACCTCACCCCGATGGGCGGCAAGGGCATCGGCGAGATCGGCAACGTGGGCACCGCCGCGGCTGTCGCCAACGCCGTCTTCCACGCCACCGGCGTCCGCGTCCGCGACCTCCCCGTGCAACCGGACACGCTGCTCGCCGCCCTGCCGCCGCGCTTCTGACCGCCGCCGCATGCTGGTCGAGTAGCCGCGCAGTCGCGTCTCGACACATGCTGGCCGAGTAGCCGCGGAGTCGCGTCTCGAGACCCACCCACCGGGCAACGGTGGATCTCGATACGCCCTCTCCGAGGGCTACTCGATCAGCATGCGGGGCGCCGACACATGCTGGTCGAGTAGCCGCGGAGCGGCGTATCGAGACCCACCAGCGTCAGAAGACGAGTCTGCAGACCGCCCTGCTGACGACGTCGGGTCTCGATACGCCCCTGCGGGGCTACTCGACCAGCATGCTCTCGCCCCTGCGGGGCTACTCGACCAGCATGATCTCGCCCCTGCGGGGCTACTCGACCAGCACGATGGAGCGACGCCGCGTCCGTTCCCTCAGCACCGAGCCGCGGATCGACTGAGGCCCGGCAGCCGGCCGAAGGCGGCGACGACGGCGGTCGCGGCGAACGGGAGGGCGGCCCCGGCGGCCGCGAGGCCGAGCCCGGGGAGGCTCGTCGCGAGCGCCAGCAGCAGGAGCAGCACCGCGCCCAGCATCAGGGTGCAGCGCGGCCGCGCGAGCAGCAGCTGCGCCGTGGTGCGCAGCTGCCAGCGCGTCCGCTCCGCGAAATGCGCGCGGACCACCCAGAACTCCACGGCGAACACCGCGAAGAGGGCTGAGACCACGAGGAGGACACCGGTCACCGCGACGCCGAGGCCGTCGACCTCGACGCCGCCGAGGATCCGGTGGTCGACCCAGAGGACCGCGCCGACGCCGAGGAGTGCGCAGCCCGGCACGTTCGCGCGCGGGAACTCGTCGCGCCAGAACCGCGCGAACAGCGAGACGGTCTGCCGGAGCGACCACGGACCGTCCGGGTCGAGCAGCCGGGCGCGGTGCACCGCGTGCGCGGCGGCCACCGCAGGGAAGAACCCGGCGACCACCGCGCCGCGCAGCGTGAAGAGCAGCATCGCCGCCGAGACGACCAGCACGAGCAGCACGACCCGGCAGGCCGCCTCGTAGCGCTCGGCGAGCGACGCCATCAGCCCTTCACCGCCCCGACCAGCACGCCCTTGTCGAAGTAGCGCTGCAGGAACGGGTAGAGCACGAGCAGCGGCAGCGTCGAGACGATGATCACGCCGTACTTGATCTGGTCCGCGGTCTCCTGCAGCTGCTGCGCGGACTGCCCGCCGCTGCCGCCCTGGCCCGCGACCGACTGGTTCGCGAGCAGGATGCTCTGCAGCACGTTCTGCAGCGGTAGGAGCGAGGCGTCGCGGACGAAGACCAGGCCGGTGAAGTAGTCGTTCCAGTGCCCGACGAAGTAGTACAGCCCGATCACGGCGATGATCGCGGCGGAGAGCGGGAGCACGATCCGCAGAAAGAAGCCGAGGTAGGTCACCCCGTCGATGCGGGCCGCGTCGTGCAGCTCCTCGGGTATCGAGGTCTCGAAGAACGACCGGGCGATGATCAGGTTGAAGACGCTGAGGGCACCCGGGAGCACGAACACCCACATCGAGTTCAGCAGCCCGAGATCGCGGTAGAGCAGGTAGTTCGGGATCAGTCCGCCGGAGAAGAACAGCGTGACCGCGAACACCAGCAGCAGCACCCGCCGCGGACGGAACTCGGGCCGGGAGAGCGCGAACGCCGCCGGGATCGTGACGAGCAGGTTCAGCGCCGTCCCGAGGACGGCGTAGACGACGGAGTTCCGGTAGCCGTTCCAGATCCGCTCGTCCTGCAGCAGCCGCTCGTAGCCCGAGAGCCGGAACCCCTCCGGGATCAGCGTGAGCCGCCCCGAGGAGACCGCACCCGGATCGGAGAACGACGCCACCACGATGAACCAGAGCGGGTAGAGCACGGCGAGCACGACGATCGCGATCAGGAGGCCGGCGACGGCGTCGATCACCCGGTCGAGCGGCCGCTTCGGCACCGTCCGGCGCCGTCGGCGCGGCAGAAGGGGTGCGCCGCCGCCGGCTCGGGCGTCGGCGACGGCGAGGCCGCGGGTGTCCGGTGCAGGGGTCATGGACGTCCTCTCCCTCGGGGTCCAGGGGTCCCAGCGGCGGGTCGCCCCTCCGCGCTCCGACGACCCTCCGCGCTCGGAAGACCCTCCGCGCTCAGAAGACACTGGAACCCGTGGCGCGCTTGGCGAGCTGGTTGGCCACGATCAGCAGGGTGAAGTTGATCACCGTGTTGAAGAGGCCGATGGCGGTGGAGTAGGAGAACTGATTGCTGAGAATGCCGATCTTGTAGGTGTAGGTCGCGATGACCTCCGCGGAGGACAGGTTGAGCGAGTTCTGCATCAGGTAGACCTTCTCGAAGCCGACGCTCAGCACCGACCCCATGTTGAGGATGAGCAGGATGGCCGCGGTCGGCAGGATCGTGGGGATGTCGACGTAGCGGATGAGCCGGAGCCGCCCGGCGCCGTCGATCTTCGCGGCCTCGTAGAGCGACGTGTCGACGGTCGAGAGCGCGGCGAGGTAGATGATCGCGTTCCAGCCGCAGTGCTGCCAGACCTCGCTCATCCAGTAGATCGCCGAGAAGGCGTCCGGCTCGGCGAGGAGGTTCCGACCCGGCAGGAACCGGCCGAGGAGCCCGTTCTCGGGCCGCAGGAAGATGTTGATCATCGCGACGATCACCACGACCGAGATGAAGTGCGGCATGTAGGTGATCGTCTGCACGAAGCTCTTGAGGCGACCGGCGCTGATCTGGTTGATCAGCAGCGCCAGCACGATCGGGGCGACGAACCCCATCGCGAGCGTCCAGAGGCTGATCTGCACGGTGTTCAGCACGATCGTCGAGAAGAGCGGCGACTCGAAGAACTGCACGAAGTAGTCGAGGCCGACCCACTCCCCGCCGCTGAGCCCGCGCGCGGGGACGTAGGTCCGGAAGGCGAGCTGGAGCCCGTACAGCGGCACGTAGGCGAAGACGGCGGTGAAGACCAGCGCCGGCAGCACCATCAGCCAGAGCTGCCACTGGTTCCGCACGCTGCGGAGGGCGCGCAGCGGCCGGGGCGGGGCCGGGAGCGGCGCCCCCGCGGCCGGGGCGAGGGGCGCCCCGGCCGCCGACGAGTCGAGTGCCGTCCGCGTCATGACGCCGCGGTCGCGAGGTCGTAGGCCTTCTGCCAGAGCTCGACGTTCTGCACGAGGCCGATCGACTCGAGCTGGGCGACGTACTCGTCCCAGTCCTCGTCGACCCCGCCCTCCGCGATCCACTGCGACGTCTTCTGCAGCGCGTAGTTGAGCACGGCGGTGTCGTTGTTGGCGGCGGTGATCGCGTCCTCGGCGGACAGCCGGACGTAGTCGGGCATCAGGTCGCGCACGTGGTCGTAGTGCGAGTACTGCTCGGTGTAGACGTCGTCCACCTCACGGAGATCGTCGCGGTTCCAGTCCCCGTTCAGGGTGACCGAGTCGGGGATCCAGCCGGCCAGGCGGTCGGCGAGCGCCGGGTCGCGACCGTCCGCAGCGGCGGCCCGGTACGCCTCGGTGACCGAGTACGTGCCGTCGCCGTCGTCCGTGACGAACTCGGGGATCGATCCGGTGAACTGCTGGATCGAGTACTTCTCGCTGTAGAGGGCGTCGACCACCTTCCACACGCACTCGTCGCCCGCCGCGGCCGCCGAGACGGCGAGCTTCCCGCCCTCGTACTCGTTGTCCGAGCCGTCCCAGACCACGTCCTCGGCGGACATGCTCGCGGAGGCGGCGGGAGCGGGCATCGCCACGTACTGGTCGCGGAGATCTCCGAAGTCGGCGAGCGACCAGCCGAAGATCAGGCCGATCTGCGCGGTCTCCCCGTCCCCCGCCTGAGCGGCGTAGTACGCCGAATCGTCCTTGGTGAGCGCGTCGGCCGGGATGAGGCCGGCCGCGAGCAGCTCGTGCAGGTACTCCACCACCCGGCGGTACTCGTCCGAGACGAGGAAGTTGGCGACCCGTCCGCCGGAGACGTGGATCCCCTGCGCCGACGGACCCTTGTTGAACGAGGTCGCGATGCCGGTGGAGTTCAGCAGCAGGAACGGGCTGTACCAGCCGAAGCCGGCCGTCTCGAGACGGCGGACGTTGAACGGGACCTCGTCCGCCTGCCCGTTGCCGTTCGGGTCCTGCGTCTTGAACGCCTGCAGCACCGTCGTCAGCTCGTCCCAGGTCCGCGGGACCTCGAGGCCGAGGGAGTCGAGCCACGCCCGGTTGATCATCATGTGCTGGCCGGAGCCGCGATAGCCGCTGCCGCGGGACGAGGAGAGCGAGTGGATCTCGCCCTTCTCGTTCTCGACCAGCCGGCGCGCGTCGGGCTTCTCCTCGAAGAACCGCCGCACGTTCGGCAGGTCGTCCAGGTGCGGCGCGATGTCCTCGAAGAGGCCCGGGTACTGCACCGCGTCGTTCGCGCCGACCGCCCGGAGCGCGATGTCCGGCACGTCCCCCGCGGCGAGCGAGGGATTCTTCTGCTGGGTCCACGCGGTGTCGTCGATCGTGCTCCAGTTCACCGTGCAGCCGGTCTCCGCCGCGAGCGCCGCGGCCCAGGGGGTCTCGCCGACCGGCACCTGCGCCGTGCTCTGCGCGACGAGGACGTCGACGGCGCCGTCGTCGGCGGCCGGACCGCTGTCGGTGCAGGCCGCCAGGCCTGCCGTCAGCGCGAGCGCGGTCGCTCCGGCGAGCGATCGCCGGACCAGGGTGTTCGAGACGAGGGGCATGGTGGTCTTCTCCATCGAAGGGTGAGCGGCAGGGGAACGCGGTGGCCGTGACCGTTCACGTGAACGGTCACGGACCACGAGTGCCCACACGCTAAGCTGGCGGCCGTCGACCTGTCAAGGCAGCTGTCGCCGCAGACGCGAGGCGCTGTCGCCATATGCGTGTTGCCAGACGAGACTGAGAGAAGGAGGGCCGCTGTGGACCGCTCCGGCGAACCGCCGATGCCCCCTCGTCCACCGAGAGACCTGCCGGTTCGCCGCGCCACCATCCGCGACGTCGCCCGCGAGGCCGGCGTCTCGCGGCAGACCGTGACGCGCGCGATGAACGGCATGTCCGAGATCAGCGCCGCCACCCGCGAGCGCGTGCTCGCCGTGAGCGAGGCCCTCGGCTACGTCCCCAGCCGGTTCGCCGCCAACATGGCCCGGCAGAAGAGCATCGCGGTCGGCCTCGTGATCACCTCGCTGCGGAACCCGTACTACACCGACCTCGCCGCCGACCTGCTGGAGGAGTTCGCCGCGCGCGGCTGGCAGGTCGTCGTCGTCGCCGAGACGAACGAGTCCGAGGAGCAGATCGTGGCGGACCTGGCCACCCAGGTCGACGTCATCGTCGGCTATCTCGCCCGGGAGAGCCTGGAGTCGATCCGCCGGGCGGCGCGCGGGGTGCCGGTCCTGCTGATCGAGCGCGACGACGAGCTGCCGGGCGTGCACGCCATCGCCGTGGACTTCGCGCCCGGGATGCGCGCGCTGGTCGACGGGCTGCGCGAGCGCGGGGCGCGCACCATCGGGATGCTCGACCACGCCGAGCCCGACGAGTACGCCCCGAGCGCGCGCCGGCTGCGATTCGAGGAGTGCCTCGCGCCCGGCGAGGCCGCGCTCGTCGCGACCGGCGGCGACACCATCGCCGGCGGAGCCGACGCCTTCGGCGAGCTGCTGGCCGCGCACCCCGAGGTCGACGCCGTCATCGCGTTCAACGACATGATGGCGCTCGGCGCCCTGCAGCGGGCGAGCCGCCTCGGGCTCGAGGTGCCGCGCGACGTCCGCATCGCGGGGATCGACGGCCTGAGCCTGGGCGCGGCGATGCTCCCGAGCCTGACCTCGCTCACCATCGATCGCGCGCTGATCGCCCGGGCGACGGCGCTCCGGCTGGCGGAGCTGCTGTCCCCCGCCGGCGCGATCCCGGGCGGTGCGGGTGCCGCGGGTCCGATGACCGTCGTCACGCCGTGGCCGGAGTGGCGGGACAGCGCATGAGGATCACCGCTCCGGCCCCCCGCTGGCACCGGCCGCGGGAGCGCGCCCTAGCCGACGGCCGTCGGCCGGTCAACGCGGTCATCCCGATCCGCTCCGCTCCGTACGCTGAGGATCCGGGCCGAGAGGCCCCACGAGACGGGGGAACCATGCTGCAGGTGACGGTGTCCGAGCGGACGTACCTCCTCGCCGCGGACGCGACGATGGAGCGGACCAAGCAGGACGTGCTCGAGGCGATGCGCACCGCCCCGGCCTTCCTGTCCCTCACGACGGTGCTCGGCGGGCGGGTCGAGGTGCTGCTGACCGCGGCCAGCTCGGTCGTGCTCGAGCTGCACGACGAGGCCCCGCTCCCGACGGCCCCGCACGGCGACGCGGCGCCGGACTACGACGACCTCTACGGCGTCGACTACCTCTGACCCGAGGGCGTGTCGGAGGTCGGTCGTAGACTGACCTCCCCATGCGCAGACACAGCCTGACCCCGCGTCCCGACTGGCGAGCCCGCTGCGACGAGGTCGGCTTCAGCTTCTACGACCTCCCCTCGGACGGCGGCCGGCCCTACTGGAACGAGTCGGCGGCCTACGGCTTCGCGCTCGCCGAGATCGAGCTGCTCGAGACGGCGACCCAGGAGCTCTTCGACCGCTGCATGGAGGCCTGCGAGCACGTCGTCCGCACCGGCCGCCTCGCGGAGTTCGGCATCCCGGAGCGCTTCCACGAGCTGGTCCGCACCTCCTGGGACGAGGACGACCCCACGGTCTACGGGCGGTTCGACCTCGCCTACGACGGCGAGGGCGCGGTGAAGCTCCTCGAGTTCAACGCCGACACCCCGACCTCGCTGGTCGAGACGGCCGCCGCGCAGTGGCAGTGGCTGGAGGAGACGCGCGGCCCCGAGGCCGACCAGTTCAACGGCCTGCACGAGCAGCTCGTCGAGCAGTGGCGGCACCTCCGCGTCGACCGCTGGCAGCTGGACGAGGGCGCACGGCTGCACCTCGCCTCGCTGCACGACTCCGGTGACGGCGAGCTGATCGTCGAGGACGCGGACACCGTGGCCTACATGGCCGAGACCGCGGCGCAGGCGGGCTTCGACCCGAAGCTGATCTTCGTGGAGGACATCCGCTACGAGCTCGACGGCGCCGGCTTCCTCGACGCCGACGGCGAGCCGATCCGGCGGATCTTCAAGCTCTACCCCTGGGAGTGGATGCTCGGCGAGCAGTTCGGCGGGCTCCTGCTCGACCGGCGGGAGCGCACCCGCTGGGTCGAGCCGGCCTGGAAGCTGCTGCTCAGCAACAAGCAGCTGCTCGTGGTGCTCTGGGAGCTGTTCCCGGGCCATCCGAACCTGCTCCCGGCCGCCGTCGAGCCGCTCGTCGGCACGGCGCAGGTGCGCAAGCCCCGGCTCGGCCGCGAGGGCGCGAACGTCACGATCCTCGATGCCGACGGCGCGGTCGTCGCGGAGAACGGCGGCGCCTACGGCGAGGAGGGCTTCGTGCACCAGGCCCGGGCCGATCTCGCCCGGATCGACGGCCGGACGGTCGTGATCGGAAGCTGGATCGTCGGCGAGACGCCGGCCGGCATCGACGTGCGCGAGACCGGCGGACCGATCACCGGCGACCTCGCGGAGTTCGTGCCGCACTTCATCGAGGAGGGCCGGACCCCCCGCGACGAGCCCCTCTTCGGCCGCCCCGAGCACGGCCGACCCCAGGACGCGCGGGAGAACCGCCCGCAGGACGAGGAGACCCGATGACCACCCCCGACGACCACACCGAGAACCGCCCCCAGGACGCTCCGCAGGACTCCCCCGCCGGCGACCCGGGCACCACCCGCACCCGCCGCCGGTCCGGCGACGTCGGCATCAGCGGCATCGCCTCGAAGCGGCGCGGCCTCGTCATCGGCGGCGTCGTCGCCGTCGGCGTGCTCGGGCTCGCGGTCGCGCTGAACTCCGCGAACCCCTCCGCCGACGGCGTGGTCACCACCGGCGCCGACGGCCAGGACTACGTCATCCCCGAGAACGCCGAGCGCCCGGTCTACGCCAGCCGCGAGGACTGCCTGGCGGACGTCCGCGAGCAGATCGCGCAGCTGCAGGCCCAGGGCGAGGAGGTCGGCGACGATCCGGAGCAGCTCTGCGAGGCGACCGACGAGTACCGCGGGCACTACGCCGGCGGCTTCTGGGTCGGCCCGCTGATCTTCGCGTCGTCGCGCTGGAACTCGACCCGCGCCACCAGCTGGGCCCCGGTCACGAGCGGCGGCTTCGCGGCGCGCGGGGCGACCCAGCCCGACGTGGTGCAGAAGGCGCCGGCCGGAGCGACTCCCGGCTCGAAGGCCACCCTCGCGGGCGGCTTCGGCGGCACGGGCAAGTCCGGCTTCGGCTCGCACGTCGGCGGCTGAGCAGCACCTCCGAGGGGAGGCGCCTCAGCGGCGGGCGTCGCGGAGCTGGTCGAGTGCGGCCCGCACGTCGCGCCGCACGTCCTTGTCCGGGTCGCGGACCATCGAGGTCAGCGTCTGCTCGACGCTCGCCGCGAACTCGCCCTTCGCGTCGCGCCCCGAGCCGATCCCGGCGACCGCGGCGGCGACGAGCGCCCGCGCACCGGCCGCGCGGACGCGCGCGTGCTCATCGGTGGTGAGCCGCGCCAGCTTCTTCTGCCCGCCGAGGACCCGCTCGGCGCAGACCCGGGCGCACATCTCGCGCACGCGCCAGGCCGGGTTGGCCAGCCCGGCGAGGACCGCGTCGGCCGCGGTGTCGTCCCAGACGTAGAGCAGGGCGCGCGCGCCCCACAGCTCCGGCCAGTACAGCGAGGGCGCGCCCTGCAGGACGCCCGCCGCGTGCTCGCCGCCGACGGTGAGCAGGAAGGCCTCGCCCTCGTAGCCGCCGGTGAGCAGCGCGGCCGAGCGCAGGGCGACCGCGCGCTCGCCCTCGCGGGCGACCTGGGCGCGCAGGCGCTCCTCGAGCGGATCGGTGAGGGTGACGGAGGGTTCGCTGTCGGATGCCATAGCGCCACCAGCGTAGTCGGGGCGCCGTCGTCCCCGGCGAGGGGGATGCGGCCGCCCGGTCGGCGTCGCTAGCGTGCAGGGATGTCACGAATCACGCGCCACGGCGCTCCCGCGCGCTTCGGCGCCGCCGCCACCACTGCCACCGCCGCCGCCCTCCTCGTCCTCCTCGCCGGCTGCTCCTCCCCCGCCGGCAGCGACTCCGAATCCGGCAGCGACGCCGACACCATCGACACGGCCGCCGCGACCGGCGACACGATCACCGGCGACGGCTACTCCTACTCCGTGCCCGAGGGCTGGGGCACCCCCGACGCCGACCCCGCGAGCATGGGCGCGGACACCCTCGCCGCCGACCTCACCGACACCGACGGCTTCGCCGACAACGTGAACGTCGTCCTCAGCCCCGCCGGCGAGGTCTCCGCCGAGCAGGTCGAGGACGCCGGGGTCACCGAGCTCGAGAACGCCGGGGCGACCGACGTCGAGGCGAACGACCGCGTCGTCGTCGCCGGAGCCGAGTCCGCGCACCTCAGCGCGAACCTCAGCGCGTCGGGCACCAGCTACGCCGTCGAGCAGTACTACGTCACCGACGAGGGCCAGACCTACGTCGTCACCTTCTCGTTCAGCCCCACCGTGGACGACGACCAGCGCGAGGCCGTCGCCGAGTCGGTGCTCGCCTCCTGGGCCTGGGCCTGATCCTGACGTGAGCCTGCTCCGGCCGCCGCCTCAGCCGCGCGGCCGGAGCAGGAAGTCGACGTGCCCGAGCACGGACGCCGCGACGAGCGGCCGACGCCCGACGACGGGCAGGATGATCGCCCCGAGGATCGAGAGCCCGAGCTCGTCGACCGGGGCGTCGGCCGGGAGCTGCCCCGCCTCGACCGCCTTCGCGAAGCGGTCCGAGAGCGTCTGGTCGACGCCGAACGCGCGGCCCAGTCGCTCCCCCACCGCGGCGTCCTCGGCACCGGCCGCGATCAGCGAGCGGACCAGCGACGCGCCGGGCTCACTGCCCGCGAGCTCCAGGATCGGCGCGAGCCACGCCCCGAGATCGCGGCGGAGGTCGCCGGTGTCCGGGAGCTGCACCTCGATCGCGACGAGCCGGCCCTCGATCATGCAGTCCGCGATCAGCGCGCCGCGCGAGGGCCACCACCGGTAGACGGTCTGCTTGGAGACCCCGGCGTCCTTCGCGATGCCCTCCATCGTGAGGTGGTCCCAGCCGCGCTGAAGGAACAGCCGGGCGGTCGCCTCGAGGACCGACTCGCGTGCCGCGGCGCTGCGGACCGGTCCGCTCCGGTGCTCCGTCATGCGACGAGCGTACAGCGGCTCTAGACGAGACGTACCGTATGATCTAGCGACCGCTGTCGCCGCTCGCGTCTGAGCACCTCTCGATCGGACATCTCCTTGGCCTCCCTGCTGTTCCGTCTGGGCACCTTCGCCGCTCGCCGCGCCTGGGCGGTGATCGTCGCGTGGGTCGTGATCCTCGGCGTCGCGGTCGGCGCCTTCCTCGCGGTCGGCGGCACGCTCACCAACAGCTTCGACATCCCGGGCACCGCGTCCGGCGCCGTCACCGACCAGCTGGCCGAGAAGCTGCCGGACACCGCCGGCGGCACCGGCACCGTCGTCTACCGCACCGCCGACGGCTCCGCGCTGACGGCGGAGCAGGAGTCGGCGATCTCGGCGCTGGCCGCCTCCGCCGAGGACCTCGAGGGCGTCGCCGCCGTCGTCGATCCGTTCGCCGCGCGCCAGTCTCAGCTCGACGGCGCGCAGCAGCTCGCCGACGGCCGAGCGCAGCTCCAGGCCGGGAAGGAGCAGATCGACGCCGGGCAGGCCCAGCTCGACGCGGGCCAGGCCCAGCTCACGGCGGGCCAGCAGCAGCTGACCGCGGCCCGCGAGCAGGCGGTCGCCGCCGGCGCTCCGGAGCAGCAGCTCGCCGCCCTCGACGCCCAGCAGGCGCAGCTCGACACCCAGCAGGCCGAGCTCACCGCGCAGCAGTCGGCGCTCGACGCCTCGCGCACCGAGCTCGAGGCCGGCGCGGCCCCGCTCGACCAGGGCGAGGAGCTGCTCGCCCTCGCGGACGGCATCGGCGTCGTCTCGGCGGACGGCTCGACCGCCATCGTCAACGTCTCCTTCACCGAGCCGCGCCTGGAGCTCCCGGAGGAGGTCAAGCAGGGCGTCATCGACCACTTCGAGTCCGCACCGGTAGCCGGCGCCGACGTCACGTTCGCGACGGATCTCGCCCAGGGCGTGCCGCAGATCTTCGGCGTCGGCGAGGCGATCGGCCTGGTCTTCGCCGGTGTCGTCCTGATCGTGATGCTCGGCTCGCTCGTCGCCGCCGCGCTCCCGATCGTCACCGCCCTGGTCGGCGTCGGCGTCGGCGTCACCGCCTCGCTCTCCTTCTCGGGCGTCATCGACATGGCCTCGGTCACCCCGGTCCTCGGCGTGATGCTCGGCCTCGCGGTCGGCATCGACTACTCCCTCTTCATCGTCAACCGGCACCGCAAGCAGCTGCTTTCGGGCGTCGAGGTGCGCGAGTCGATCGGCCTGGCCAACGGCACCTCCGGCACCGCCGTCGTCTTCGCCGGCTCGACGGTCGTCGTCGCGCTGCTCGCCCTCAACGTCACCGGCATCCCGTTCCTCGGCCTGATGGGGACGGTCGGCGCGGTCTGCGTCGCGGTCGCCGTGCTGATCGCGGTCACGCTCGCCCCGGCGATCCTCGGCCTGCTCGGCACCCGGCTCCTGCGTAAGAAGGCCCGCTCGGCCGTCGTGCACCACGCGGCGGTGAGGACGGTCGCGCCGATGTCGACCCTGCGCGCGGTCCTCACCGTCGTCG
This sequence comes from Rathayibacter sp. VKM Ac-2926, assembly GCF_022815565.1. Lineage (NCBI taxonomy): Bacteria > Bacillati > Actinomycetota > Actinomycetes > Micrococcales > Microbacteriaceae > Rathayibacter > Rathayibacter sp. VKM Ac-2926. Next base: position 209,892 of record NZ_JALGRS010000005.1, read on the forward strand.
GCACCGTCGCCGTGCTGCTCGTCATCGCGATCCCCGCGCTCTCGATGCGCCTCGGCCTGCCGGACGGCGCCAGCGAGCCCGAGGGCTCAACCAGCGCCCGCACCTTCGAGATCGTCGGCGACGAGTTCGGCGCCGGCGCGAACGGCCCCCTGCTCGTCACCGCGTCCGTCCCCGGCGGGGTCGCCGACGACGCGCTCCTCGCCACCCAGGTCGACGTCGCCCGGACGATCGCCGAGCAGGACGACGTCGTCGCCGTGGCGCCCGTCGCCGCCTCCGACGACGGCACGCTGCTCGCCTTCCAGGTGCTGCCGGCCGAGGGCCCGAACAGCTCCTCGACCGAGGCCCTCGTGCAGGATCTGCGCGCGCTGCCCCCGGTGGACGACGACATCGTCCTCGGCGTCGCGGGCCAGGCGGCCACCAACATCGACATCTCCGAAGGGTTGAACGACGTCCTGCCGACCTACCTCGCGGTCGTCGTCGGCCTCTCGCTGCTGATCATGATCCTGGTGTTCCGCTCGCTGCTCGTGCCGCTGATCGCGACCGGCGGCTTCATCCTGTCGCTGTTCGCGACCTACGGGCTGATCGTCGCGGTCTTCCAGTTCGGCTGGGGCGCCGACCTGATCGGCCTGCACTCGACCGGGCCGATCCTGAGCTTCCTGCCGGTGATCCTGGTCGGCATCCTGTTCGGGCTGGCGATGGACTACCAGCTCTTCCTCGCCTCGGGGATGCGCGAGGCCTACGTGCACGGGGCGAACGCCCGCCTCGCCGTCGCGCAGGGCTTCCAGGCCGGCAAGGCGGTCGTGATCGCCGCGGCGCTGATCATGGTGGCGGTCTTCGGCGGCTTCATCTTCTCGGAGTCGACCATCATCCGCTCGATGGGCTTCGGCCTGGCGTTCGGCGTCCTGCTCGACGCGTTCGTCGTCCGGATGCTGCTGATGCCGGCGCTGATGCACCTGCTCGGCCGCTCCGCCTGGTGGCTCCCCCGCTGGCTCGACCGGCTCCTGCCCGACGTCGACCTCGAGGGCGCCGCGCTCGAGCGCAGCCACCCGCACCCGCACGCCTGAGCCCCGCGGCTAGATTGGCGGGATGACTGCCGCTCCGGACTCCCGCGCCTGGCGGCGGTCGCCCGCCACGCCCGACCAGCGCCGGGCCGACGTCGCGACCGCCGCCGTGCTCTTCGGCGCCGCCGTGCTCTCGCTGGTGCTCGGCCGCGCGATCGGGCTGTTCACCGATCCCGCGTCGCCCGCGCTGAGCGCCGCGGTGCTCGCCGTCGTCATCCTCCCGCTCGCGTTCCGGCGGACGGCGCCCGTCGCGGTCCTCGCCGTCATCGGGGCCGCGTTCCTGCTGGTCGGCGAGCTGAAGGTGCCCGAGCTGACGATCAGCAACATCGCGCTGTTCATGGCGCTGTACAGCGTCGGCGCCTGGGAGCAGAACCGGACGCGGGCGGGCTGGGCGCGCGGCGTGCTGGTCGCCGTGATGGGCGTCTGGCTGCTGATCACCTTCTTCCGCGCGAGCACGCAGGACCTCGACTTCGAGGGAGCCGGGATCGGCGCGCTCACGCCGATCGCGGCCTACATGCTCCAGCAGATCCTGATCAACGTCCTCTACTTCGCCGGCGCCTGGTGGTTCGGCGACCACGCCTGGGCCTCGGCCCGCCAGCGCGCCCTCACGGACCTGCGCACCCGCCAGCTCGAGGAGGAGCAGTCGACCGTCGCCCGCCAGGCGATCACGATCGAGCGGCTGCGGATCGCGCGCGAGCTGCACGACGCGGTCGCCCACCACGTCTCGCTGATGGGGGTCCAGGCCGGAGCGGCGCGGATGCTCGTCGACGCCGACCCGGCGAAGGCGCACGAGCAGCTCCAGGCGCTGGAGGGCACCTCGCGTGCGGCGGTCGGCGAGCTCTATCAGCTGCTCGGCACCCTCCGCGACGAGGAGTCCGCGCTCGACCCGGTCACGGCCTCGCTCGATCTGGACGCGCTGCCGGCGCTGGTCGCGGACGCCGAGGCCTCGGGTCTGCGGGTTTCGCTGGAGGTGGTCGGCGAGCCCGTCGAGCTCCCTGCACTCGTGGGGCTGAACCTCTACCGCATCGCGCAGGAGTCGCTCACCAACGTCCTCAAGCACGCCGGTCCGGGCACCCGGGCGCGCGTCCACCTGCGTTACGAGGGCGACTCGGTGGAGCTCGAGGTCGCCGACGACGGACTCGGGCGCCCCAGCCCGCGTCGGCAGAGCGGCGGTCTCGGCCTGCTCGGGATGCGCGAGCGAGCGGCGACGCTCGACGGGACTCTCGAGGCGGGGCCGCGCACCGGCTCCGGCTGGGTCGTCCGCGTCGCCGTGCCGCTGGCGGTCCGGGCACGAGCGGCGGTCCGCGCCTGAACGGCGTTGCGGGCGGCGTGCGAGTCGTCCTCGTCGACGACCACGCGCTGATGCGGCAGGGCATCCGCACGATCCTCTCGCTGCAGGCCGGCATCGAGGTCGTCGGCGAGGCGTCCAGCGGCGAGGAGGCCGTCGAGGTCGTGGCGCGCACCCGGCCCGACGTCGTCTGCATGGACGTGGAGATGCCCGGCATCGGCGGGCTCGAGGCGACCCGGCGGATCCTCGCGGAGCCCGGAGCGACGGCCCAGGTGCTCGTGCTGACCACCTTCGAGCGCGAGGACTACCTGCTGGCGGCTCTGGAGGCTGGCGCCAGCGGCTTCCTGCTCAAGAACTCGCCGCCGGAGCGCCTCGTCGCCGGCGTCCGCGCGATCGCGGCGGGCGACGCCCTGCTCGCGCCCGAGCTGACCCGCGCGGTGATCGAGCGCGCCGTCGCCCGCGAGCGGGACCGTGCTCCGCTCGCCGCCCCCGGCACCGCGCCCGAGAACCTGACCGCCCGCGAGACCGAGGTGCTCCGCCTGCTCGCGCAGGGTCTCTCCAACGACGAGATCGCCGAGCTGCTGGTCGTCGGTCGCGCGACGGTCAAGACCCACGTGTCGAACGTGCTCGCCAAGCTGTCGCTCCGCGACCGCGTCCAGGCCGTGGCCTTCGCCTACCGCTCCGGCCTGGTCGACCCGCGGCGGCCGTCGGAGGCTCCTCCGTCCTGAGGCGGAGACGGCCGTTCACCCCCGCGCCGGAGGTGCCGATGACGCGCCCTCCGTAGCGTGGAGGGGTCAGTCGGATCCGAGGAGGTCGCATGCTCAGCGTGCAGAACATCAGTCGCAGCTTCGGTGCCCATCGCGCCGTCGATGACGTCTGCTTCGATGTCGGGCGGGGCCGGCTCACCGGGTTCGTCGGCGGCAACGGCGCCGGCAAGACCACGACCATGCGGATGATCCTCGGCGTCCTCCGGCCGGACTCCGGCGAGGTGACCCTGGACGGCGCGCCGGTCGGCCAGGCAGCGCTGCACGGCTTCGGCTACATGCCCGAGGAGCGCGGCCTCTACCCGAAGATGGAGATCGGCGAGCAGCTCGCGTACCTGGCCCGGCTGCACGGCATCGACAAGGCCACCGCCGTCCGGCGGGCGGACGATCTGCTCGAGCGCCTCGGGCTGATCGAGCGCCGCCGCGACAAGCTCGAGGCGCTCTCGCTCGGCAACCAGCAGCGCGTGCAGGTGGCGGCCGCCCTCGTGCACGACCCGGACGTCCTGATCATGGACGAGCCGTTCTCCGGGCTCGACCCGCTGGCCGTCGACGACGTCGTCACGGTCATCGCCGAGCACGCCGCCCGGGGCATCCCGGTGCTCTTCTCCTCGCACCAGCTGGACGTGGTCGAGCGGCTCTGCGACGACCTGGTGATCATCGCCGGCGGCCAGGTGAAGGCCGCGGGCGAGCGCGAGGCGCTGCGTGAGCAGTACTCCGGCGACCGCTGGTCGCTCGAGACGGACGGCGACGCGGGCTGGGTCCGCGGCGTCCCCGGTGTCGAGGTCGCGGAGCTGGCCGGCACGTCGGTGCTCTTCCACGCGGACCGGGCGGCGGCCGACGCCGTGCTGCGGGCCGCCGTCGAGCGCGGCACCGTGGCGTCGTTCCGGCCCGTGCGGCCGACCCTCGGGGAGATCTTCCGGGACATCGTGGTGAGCGCGCCCGCGGGCGCCGAGAAGAAGACGGAGGCGGTCCGATGACGACGAGCAGCACGAGGAGCGCGAGCGGCACCGGTACCGGTGCCCCGGACGGCCGGCTGAGCACCTGGGGCGCGACGCTCCTGGTCGCCGAGCGCGAGATCCTCTCCCAGATCCGGTCGAAGGCGTTCCTGGTCTCGACGGTCATCACGCTCGTGCTGGTCATCGGCGGCATCGTCCTCGGGAACGTGCTGAGCAGTCGCACCGCCGACGCGACCCCCGTCGCGGTCGTCGGCTCCGCGGCGTCCGCGCTGACCGCCGGCGACGCCCTCGACGTCACCGAGGTCGGGAGTGTCGCGGAGGCGGAGGAGCTGGTGCGCGCCGGCGACGTCGATGCCGCGCTCGTCCCGAGCGACGACGCCATCGGCTTCTCGGTGCTCGCCCTCGACGAGGCGCCGGAGGGCCTGGTCTCGGCGCTGTCCGTCAGCCCCGCCGTCGAGCTGCTCGAGCCCTCGCAGACGCCGTCGGGCCTGCGCACGCTGATCGGACTGGCGTTCGGGCTGGTGTTCATGCTCGCCGTGCTGGGCTCGGGCGCGACCATCATGCAGAACACGGTGCAGGAGAAGCAGTCGCGCATCGTCGAGATCCTGCTCGCCGCGGTGCCCGCCCGGGCGCTGCTGGCCGGCAAGATCCTCGGCAACTCGGTGATCGGCGTCGGCACGGCCGCCGCGATCGCCGCCGCCTCGGCCCTCGGCCTCGCCGTGACGGGGCAGACCGAGCTGCTCGACCTGCTCTCGGCGCCGCTGATCTGGTTCGTGGTGTTCTTCGTCTTCGGCTTCGTCCTGGTCGCGAGCGTCTTCGCGGCCGGCGCCGCGCTCGTCTCCCGCCAGGAGGACACCGGCTCGGTGATGACCCCGGCGATGATGCTCGTGATGGTGCCCTACTTCGGCGTCGTCATCTTCGGCGACAACCCGCTGGTGATGACGATCCTGTCCTACGTGCCCTTCAGCGCCCCCGTCGCGATGCCGGTGCGGCTCTTCTTCGGCGAGGCGGAGTGGTGGGAGCCGCTGGTCTCGCTCGGCCTCCTCGTCGTCGCCACCGCGGCCGTGATGGCCGTCGCGAGCCGCATCTACACCAACTCGCTGCTGCGGATGGGCTCCCGCGTCCGCCTCCGCGACGCCCTGACCGCGAGCTGACCCTGCCAGATCGACTGCATCGTGCCACCGATGGGGCGGTGCCGACCGCGGTGCCCGAGACTTCGGACTTCCAGCGGATGATCGGTGCTCGGCTTCCGCCTGACACGGGCACCGGCGCGATCAGGGAGAGACGATGCCGGACGCTCGACGGGACGATGCACGCTTCGAGGAGAGGGACGGCGCCGAGCGGGGGGTGACGCGCCGGACCGCCGTGGTGGCAGCCGCGTGGACCACTCCCGTGGTCTCGGCCGCCGTGGCGGCGCCGGGCACGGCCGCCTCCGCGCCGGTCCCGGTCGACCAGGGACCCTACGTCGGGCTCTTCCTCATCCCCTGGCGGGCGGGCGAGTTCCGGATCGATCTGCGGGTGGCGCGGAGCGGCGCAGCCGGAGCCCCGGTCGTGCTCGCCGACGAGGCGAGGGTGGACATCGCGTCGGAGCACGACATCGAGAGCTGGTCCGGCGGGGTCGTCGTCGACGGCCCGCGCGCCGGGCACCTCCTGATCCCGGCCGGCGCCTACCCCTCCGGGGGGACTTACACCGGCAAGGACGGAGTGACCCTCCAGGTCGCGAGGATCGTGGGAAGCGGGTACACCAACTTCACCAGGGAACCCCGGGGACGGTTCTCCGTGACGGCGACCGTGACGCGGGGTCGCGTCCACCCGGGCACCGACCCGAAGGCGCAGACCGCGCTCGGCTTCGGGACCCAGACCGTCGGCCTCGTGAACTGAGCGGACGACGTCTCCCCCGCCCGCCGCTCGACCCCGCGCGTCGACGTCCCGGCGCCAGGTTTACCGCATCGCGCCAGCGATTCGGCGGAACCGGACAGGTGACCGACCATTGCGGCATCCGTCCCGAGTCGGCGAGCCGAGGGCGCGCGGCACGACGGGTCGCGAGGAGCCGTGCGACCGGAGGGAGATCTCATGTCCGGCAATCGTTCGGACGATCCGGGAGTCACTCGCCGGGCCGCGCTGGCGATGGCCTGCGCGGCGCCCGTCCTCGCCGCGGCGGTCGGCGCCCCCCGGTCCGCCGCAACCACTCCGCGACCAGCCGAGGCCGGACCGTACGTCGGTCTCTTCCTGGACTCCCTGTCCTCGGGGAACTTCATCGTCGAGCTCCGGGCGGCGCGCAGCGGGGCGTCCGGAGCCTCGGTCGAGCTCGTCAGCGACGCCCGGATGGACGTGACCACCGAGCACGACGTCGAGCACTGGTCGGAGTGGCTCGTCGTCGACCACCCGCGCTCCGCTCACCTCGTGGTCCCGGCCGGGAGCTACCGGAGCCGCGGCACCTACACGGACCGGGACGGGCGGGTGATGCAGGTGGCGTCCCTCGGCCCGGGACGGATGTACTGCGCGCTGACGCAGGTTCCCCCGGGCGGCTTCCGAGTCACGGCGACCGTGACGCGAGGCCCGGTCTCCCCCGAGACGAAGGGTGAGGCTCCCGCGTTCCTCGGCCTCCCGACCCGGACGATCATCGTCGACGTCTGAGTGCGGCGACGGCGGGTCTCGATTCGCCCCGTCGGGGCTGCTCGACCAGCATGGGGAGCGGCTGCACCCCACGGCGGGCTGCCTCGATCCAAGCCGATCAGCCATCCGTGCTGATCGAGTAGCCCGCGCAGCGGGCGTATCGAGATCCACCCTGCCGACAACGGTGGGTCTCGATACGCCCCTGCGGGGCTACTCGACCAGCATGGAGCGCTCTGCCCTGCGGGGCTGCTCGCGCGCTACCAGCCCTCGGGGCCCGCGCTTCCGGCCTCGTACTCGTCGAGCGGGGTGCCGCCCTCGGCCCAGTGCGAGAGCACCGGCGTGATGATGCGCCAGCACTGCTCGGCGACGGCGCCCGGCACCGACAGCAGGGTGTCGCCCTGGAGGATGCCGGCGAGCACCTGCGCGTAGGGGTCGAGGGTGGCGGCGCCGGGCTGCGCCTGGAGCGTCGTGCGCTCGAGGTCGGTGAGGTCGTCGGCGCTGTTCACCAGCAGGTCGAGGCTGACGTCGCCGCCCTTGAGCGACATCCGCAGGACGGTGCCCGCGCCGTCGTCGGCGCCGACCAGGCCGCGCGGCGGGGTCGCGGCGCGGAAGTGCACGGCGACCTCGTGGCGCGGGTCGCCGATCGCCTTGCCGGAGCGGAGCACGAACGGCACGCCGGCCCAGCGGGGCGTGTCGACCTGGAGCAGCAGCTGCGCGAGCGTCTCGGTGCCGGCCTCCGCGTCGACATCGGGCTCGTCGACGTAAGAGGGGAAGAACCGGCCGTCGACCCGGCCCTCGGTGTAGCGGGCGCGGCGCGCGGTGGCGGGGTCGTCGCGCCAGAGGCGGACGGCGCCGAGCGCCTCGGCCATCCGCTCGTGGACGTCGTCGGGCGAGACCTCGTCCGGGCGCTCCATCGTCGTGAGCGCGAGCACCATCAGCAGGTGGCTCTGCAGCATGTCCCGCAGGGCGCCGGTGCCGTCGTAGAAGGCGGCGCGCCCCTCGATCCCGAGCGTCTCGTCGTAGACGATCTCGACCTTCTCGATCTGCTCGGCGCTCCAGCTCGCCTCGAGCAGGCGGTTGCCGAAGCGCAGGCCGAGCATGCCCATGACGGTCGCGTTGCCGAGGAAGTGGTCGATGCGCCACAGGCGGTCCTCGGAGATCACGGGCGCGAAGGCGGCGTTCAGCGCGATCGCGTCGTCGAGGTCCTCGCCGAACGGCTTCTCGATCGCGACGACGAGGTCCTCCGGGAGGTCCAGCTTCGACAGCGAGTCGGCCACCTTGTGGCCCATCGCCGGCGGCAGCGCGACGTAGAGCACGGGCGTCGTCGGGCAGGCGTCGAGCAGGGCCTTCAGCTGCTCCGGGTCGGAGGCGTCGGTGGCGACGAAGCGGGCGCGCGAGGCGAGGTCGTCGACGGTGTGCGCCGCGATCCCGGCGGCCTCGAGGCTGCGGCGGACGAGGCCCTGCCACTCGTCGTCGGTCTGCGGGGTGCGGGCGGCGCCGATCAGGGTCAGCTCGGAGTCGCGGGCGAGCTCCGCGACGCGGCCGAGCCCCGGCAGGAGCAGCCGCTCGGTGAGATCGCCGCCTGCGCCGAGGATCGCGATGGTGCGGCGGGTGCTCTCGAGAGCGGTGGCCTCGGGGATGCCGATCGGGTCGGTCATGGTGTCTCCTCCTGTGCGGGGTGCGGGGCGTGGTGCAGGTCGGGGTGCTGGGCGTCGGGAGGCGTCGTCACGGCTCACGCCTCGGGGATCGTGCGCTCGAAGAGCGCCGGCCGCTCCACGTCGGGGTCGGGGCCGCTGCGGACGCCGGTGTCGAGGGCGTCGATCCGGGCGAGCTCGTCGTCGGAGAGCTCGAAGTCGAAGACGTCGATGTTCGCCGCGATCCGCTCGGGGTTCGTCGACTTGGGGATCGCGGAGCGGCCCTGCTGCAGGTGCCAGCGGAGCATCACCTGCGCCGGGCTCTTGCCGTGCTCGGCCGCGATCGCGCCGATCGTCGCGTCGTCCATCACGCTGCGGCGCTCGTCGCCCCAGCCGGGGTAGAAGGTGATGCCGCCGATCGGCGACCAGGCCTGGGTGAGGATCCCGCGCTCGGCATGCTCGCGGCGGAGGTCGGGCTGCGCGAAGTACGGGTGCAGCTCGACCTGGTTGACGGCGGGGATGACGTCGACCTCGGCGAGGAGGCGCGCCAGGTGCGCGGGCGTGAAGTTGCTGACGCCGATCGCGCGCACGCCGCCGTCGGCGAGGAGCTTCTCGAGCGCCCGGTAGGCGGCGACGGTGGTGTCGAAGCGGGACGGGACGGGCTGGTGCAGGATCAGCAGGTCGAGCTGCTCGACGCCGAGCTTGCCGGTCGCCTTCTCGAACGCCTGCAGGGTCTCGTCGTAGCCGTAGTCGGTCACCCAGACCTTGGTCTCGACGAACACGTCCGCGCGGTCCAGGCCCGAGCGGCGGAGGCCCTCGCCGACCTCGCGCTCGTTGCCGTACGCGGCGGCGGTGTCGATGTGGCGGTAGCCGGCCTCGAGGGCGGACTGCACGGCGGCGGTCGTCTCCTCGGGCGCGCTCTGGAAGACGCCGAGCCCGAGAGCGGGAAGGGTGACGCCGTTGTTGAGGGTGAGCTCCAGGGTCATGCCTCCACGCTAGGACGCGATCGCCGCCGGAGGGAGGGTCCCGCCACCCCCTCGACGGGAGCGCCGGAGTGTGCGCTGATGGAGGCGGTGCTCGACGACGTCCCTCCGCTTCCGGAGCGGAGCGCGCAGCCCTCATCCGGAAAGGTCGGGTCCGCCGTGTCCCTCAGCGTTCTGTTCATCGGAGGAACGGGCATCATCAGCTCCGAGGGCGTCCGCCGCGCTCTCGCCGTCGGGCACGAGGTGACCGTGCTGAACCGCGGCCGGACCTCCATCCGCCCGCTGCCCGACGGGGTCCGGACGCTGACCGCCGACGTCCGCGACCCGGCCTCGGTGCGCGAGGCCCTCGGCGAGGAGCGCTTCGACGCGGTGATCGAGTTCGCCGCGTTCACCCCCGAGCACGTGCAGCAGGACATCGACCTCTTCGCCGGCCGCACCGGCCAGTACGTCTTCATCAGCTCGGCCTCGGCCTACCAGAAGCCGCCCGCGCGCGTGCCGGTGACGGAGTCGACGCCGCTCCGCAACCCGTACTGGAGCTACTCGCAGGACAAGATCGCCTGCGAGGACCTGCTGGTCGGCGAGTACCGGAGCACCGGCTTCCCGGTGACGATCGTCCGCCCCTCGCACACCTACGACCGCACCGCGCTGCCGGTCGACGGCGGCTGGACCGTCATCGACCGGATGCGGCGCGGACTCGAGGTGGTCGTGCCCGGCGACGGCACCTCGCTCTGGACGATCACGCACAGCCGCGACGTCGCCGTCGGCCTCGTGGGGCTGCTCGGCGCGCCGGCGGCGATCGGCGAGGCGTTCCACATCACCGGCGACGAGACGCCCACCTGGGACCGCATCCACCACGACCTCGCGGCCGCCGCGGGCGCCGAGGCGCGGATCGTGCACGTGACCTCCGACGCGATCGCCGCGGCCGACCCGGAGCTGGGCGCGGGCATCGTCGGAGACAAGGCCCACTCGATGGTCTTCGACAACGCGAAGATCCGGAGCCTGGTGCCGGCGTTCGCGCCCTCGACCCGCTTCAGCGACGGCGCACGCGAGATCGTCGAGTGGTACGACGCGGACCCGGCCCGCCGAACGGCGGACGAGCGGATGGATCGGCTCTTCGACGCGCTGATCGAGACCTACCGGCTGCGGGCGCTCTGATTGCGCGTCAGACCACCGCGATGTTGAGGTAGTCCTCGATCGGAGCGGCCGAGGTGCTCGTCAGCGAGACGAGGCAGCTGACGATGTAGCCCGACGCGTGGACGCTGAACTGCGGCGGGACCGGAGACTCGCCGTCGCGGAGGCCGGTCGCGTCCGACCAGGCGAGGACGACGACGCCCGGCGTGCGGGAGCCGAGCGGCTCCACGACGACCCAGGGGCCCTCCTCGAGGACGAAGTCGGACAGCACGACGTCGCTGTCGCCCGTGTCGAACGTGATCCGGGCGACGATGTCGCGCACGGGCTCGCTGCCCTGCGAGGCCGAGACCACGGGGGTGAACTGGCCGGCGTAGAGGTCGCCGCCGCCGTTCGAGAGGCCGCCGGAGACGCCGAGCGCGGCGCCGACCTCTCCGGAGGCCGCGGCGAGCGGGGCGGCGGAGGCGGCGAGGAGGACGGGGGCGCTCCACAGGGCGGCGGTCGTCGCGGTGCGGCGCGAGACGGGGCGGGGCGTGGTCATGGGGTCCTCTCGGCGGGTTCGGCGGTGCGGTGGACACCGGGCGTCACGCTAGCGCCCGCCGGTCGGTCCGGTGCCGGATCGGCCCGGGTTGTCACCCGCACGGGGTCACCGCACGCGGTCGCCACCGGGACCGGCGCGCGGAAAGTTCACCCGGCTATGCATCTCCGTTCACCCACGGGAGCGGGAATCAGGAGTGTGCTGGGTGAGCCCCTTCTCAGGGGCCCTCACCCCAAGGAGTCCCCGACGTGACACGACTGCCCCGCTCCGCGCACCGCGGACGCACCGCACTGGCCCTCACGGCCGTCGCCCTGGTCGGCGCCGCCGCACTGGCCGCCCCCGGCGCGGCCACCGCCATCGGCGCCGCCGACCTCGCCGCCACCGGTGGCGCCGCCCGCATCTCCCCCGTCGACGCCGACCTCTCCGACTCGCTGCGCGCGGCGGTGAAGGAGCAGGACGCGAAGAACGTCATCCTCCTCATCGGCGACGGCATGGGCGACTCCGAGATCACGGTCGCCCGCAACTACGCGTACGGCGCCGCCGGCCGCTTCCCCGGCATCGACGCCCTGCCGATCACCGGCCAGTACACGACGTACTCGCTCTACCGCGCCGACGACCCCGCCACCGGCGCCGTCAAGGGCGCCCCGGACTACGTGCCCGACTCCGCCGCCACCGGCAGCGCCTGGGCGACCGGCACCAAGACCTACGACAACGCGATCTCGGTCGACATCGACCAGGAGCGCAAGGACACCCTCCTCGAGATCGCGAAGGCGAACGGCCTGAAGACCGGCAACGTCACCACCGCCGAGATCCAGGACGCCACTCCGGCCGTGCAGGCCGCGCACGTCGACGCGCGCAGCTGCTACGGACCCGACAGCACCAGCTGCGGCAACGACGCGCTCGAGAACGGCGGGCTCGGCTCGATCAGCGAGCAGATCCTCGACACCCGCGCCGACCTCACCCTCGGCGGCGGCTCCGCCACGTTCGCGCAGACCGCGAAGGCGGGCGACTGGGCCGGCCAGACCCTGTTCCAGCAGGCCGACGAGCGCGGCTACCAGGTGCTCGGCGACGCGACGACGGCCGCCACGGCGGACCAGCTCGACGCGCTGACCGTCGCCGACCAGGACGCGCCGGTGCTCGGCCTGTTCAACTCCGGCAACCTGCCCGTGCGCTACGCGCCGACCCCCGCGACCGTCGGCGGCGCCGACGCCGCGCCGCAGACCTGCGTCGCGAACCCCTCGCGTCCCGCCGAGCAGCCCACCCTGCGCGCGATGACCGAGAAGGCGATCGACCTGCTCGACACCGGCGACGAGGGCTTCTTCCTCCAGGTCGAGGGCGCCAGCATCGACAAGCAGGACCACGCCGCGAACGCCTGCGGCCAGATCGGCGAGACCGTCGACCTCGATGAGGCCGTCCAGGCCGCGCTCGCGTTCGCCGAGGCGGACGGGAACACCCTCGTCATCGTCACCGCCGACCACGCGCACTCCAGCCAGATCGTCGACTCCACCCCGCCGACCTCGCTCAGCACCGCGCTGAAGACGGTCGACGGCAGCACGATGAAGGTGTCCTACGGCACGGCCGCCGAGGGCGGCTCGCAGCAGCACACCGGCACGCAGCTGCGCATCGCGGCCTACGGACCCGGCGCGGCCAACGTCGCCGGCCTCACCGACCAGACCGACACGTTCTTCACCATCTCGAACGCGCTCGGCCTCGACCGCGACATCCGGAACCTGAGCTTCGGCGCCACCGCCGAGCTCTCGGGCAGCACCTTCGCCCCCGGAGCCCGGATCACCCTGACGGCGGAGGGCTTCCAGGGCGACACGCAGCTCATCGGCTCCGCGCCGCTCTTCACCGAGCGCACGGCGACGCGCGACCTCAACGACGGCGCGCTGACCGCCACCGCGAAGGCCCCCACCACCCCCGGGGACTACAGCGTCACGGTCACCGGCGCGCAGTCGGGCAAGGCGATCACCCTCGCCTTCACCGTGAAGCGCTGATCCCCGGGCACTGATCCCCGGGCACTGCTCCCCCGGGCACTGATCCCCGGGCACTGATCCCCGGGCACTGATCGCAGAAGGGCCGTCCCCATCGGGGCGGCCCTTCCGCCGTCCCCGGCCCGCCCTCCCCCGTCTCGGAGGCGCGGAGTGCTGGCCCCTCGACCCGCCACCGGCCTAGGTTGGAGGCACCTGCTCCGCCCGCACCGAGTTCCGATGGAGGAACCCCATGGCCACGATCCGCAGTCTCCGACGGGCGGCGCTCGCGCTGGTCGCCGTCGCCTCCCTCGGAGTGGCGGGTGCCGCACCCGCTGCCGCGCTCGACTGGCCGTTCCCCGGCGTCCCGAGCAGCGGTCTGCCGTCCGCGCAGGAGCTCCGGGACGCCCTCGGCGGTCCGGTCGTCTCGCCGTCGACGTCGGTCGGCTACGGCGGCGCGGTCTCCTCGGTCGACGCGCTCGCCAGCCGGGTGGGCCTCGAGGTGCTCAAGCGCGGCGGCAACGCGGCCGACGCCGCCGTCGCGACGGCCTCGGCCCTCGGCGTCACCGAGCCGTACAGCGCCGGGATCGGCGGCGGCGGCTACTTCGTCTACTTCGATGCGAAGACCGGCGAGGTGAGCGCCATCGACGGGCGCGAGACGGCGCCGGCCGGCATCACTCCGGACGCGTTCCTCGACCCCGCGACGGGTGCACCGTACCCGTTCACCCCGCAGCTCGTCTCGTCCGGAGTCGCGGTCGGCGTCCCCGGCACGGTCGCGACCTGGGACGCCGCGGTCGATCGCTTCGGCACCCTCCCGCTCCCGGTCGTGCTGGCCCCGTCGATCGTGCTCGCGGCCAAGGGCTTCCCGGTCGACGAGACCTTCCGCAGCCAGACGCTCGACAACCTCCAGCGCTTCCAGCAGTTCCCCGACACCGCGGAGCTGTTCCTCCCCGGCGGCGACGCCCCGGCGGTCGGCAGCACCTTCCGCAACCCGGACCTCGCGAAGACCCTCGCCCGGATCGCCGCCCGCGGGCCGAGCGCGTTCTACGACGGACCGCTCGCGGCCGAGATCGCCGACACGGTGCAGAACCCGCGCCTCGCGGAGGGCTCGACCCTCCCCGCCCCGGCCGGCTCGATGACCGAGGACGACCTCGCCGGCTACTCGGTGGCCGAGCAGGCGCCGACCCACACGTCCTACCGCGGCCTCGACGTCTACGGCATGGCGCCCTCCTCCTCGGGCGGGATCGCGATCGGCGAGGCGCTGAACATCCTCGAGAACCACGACCTGGCCGCCGCGGACACCGGCAGCGCCCTGCACCTCTACCTCGAGGCGTCGGCCCGCGCCTTCGCCGACCGCGGCGCGTACGTCGGCGATCCGGCCTTCGTCGACGTGCCGACCGAGACGCTGCTCAGCCAGGAGTTCGCGGACTCCCGCGACTGCACCATCGACCCGGCGGCCGCCTCCACGCGGCCGGTCGCCCCGGGCGCGCTCGACGGCGTCGGCTGCGCGACCGCCGTCAGCGCGGAGCAGCCGGACACCGAGAACGTCTCGACCACGCACCTCTCCGTCGTCGACAAGTGGGGAAACGCGGCGTCCTACACGCTGACGATCGAGCAGACCGGCGGCTCGGCGATGACCGTCCCCGGCCGCGGCTTCCTGCTCAACAACGAGCTGACCGACTTCTCCGCGACCCCCGTCGAGGGCGACCCGAACCGGATCGAGCCCGGCAAGCGCCCGCGCTCCTCGATGTCGCCGACGATCGTGCTCGAGGACGGGGCGGTGAAGTTCGTCGTCGGCTCGCCGGGCGGAGCGACGATCATCACGACCGTGCTGCAGACGCTCGTGAACCGCATCGACCTCGGCATGACCCTGCCGGAGGCGGTGGCCGCGCCCCGGGCGTCGCAGCGCAACACCGCGTCCACCTCTGCCGAGCCCGGCTTCATCGAGGCCTACGCCGACGACCTCGCGCCCTTCGGCCAGCAGCTGACGCCCTCGGGCGACACCTTCACCTCGGCCGCGCAGATCGGCGCGGTGGCCGCCATCGAGGTCGACCCCTCCGGCCTGATGACCGCCGTCGCCGAGCCCGTCCGCCGCGGCGGCGGCGTCGGCCTCGTCGTCACCCCGGCGAAGTGATGCGGACTCCCCGCTGATCGAGCAGCCCCCGCAGAGGGCGTCTCGAGACCCACCGTTCTGCCGGAGGTGGGTCTCGAGACGCCCTCTGCGCTACTCGACCAGCATGGGGCGGGCCGCCCACTTCGTCCTGCTGACCTCGCGCACAATCATGCTGATCGAGTAGCCCTCGCAGAGGGCGTATCGAGATCCACCGTCACCCGGCGACCGGGTCTCGATACGCGCTGCGCGCTACTCGACCAGCATGCAGAGGAGCAGACCTCACTCTCACGGCAGCGCCTCCCATGCTGATCGAGTAGCCCTCGCAGAGGGCGTATCGAGATCCACCCACCCCCACGACGTTGGGACTGAAGAGACCCCGCCCCCGCGCTCTGCCGGTGTGGTCGCTCCGCGGATCGATCACACCGGCACCTCGAGCCGTGATCGGACCGGCCCGGGTGTCCGGGTACGGTGCCGTCATGGTCGTGTCACGAGAGCTGGTGGACCGCTGGGTGGCGGGGTGGTGCGCGTCGCGCGGGATGCTCGTGCGGCGCGACGGGGACGGCCGGCTCGTCGAGGTCGCGGCGGAGACCCGCTCCCGGGAGTACGTGATCGCCGAGCCGTCGCTGCCCGAGCTGCGCCGCCTGGCCGCCGCCGTCACCGCGCCCGACGTCTGGCTGACGATCGTCGGCGACCTCGACGAGCGCGGTCGCGACGCGGTGGCCGGCCTCGACCCCGTGACCAGCGACGAGCGGATGATGACCACCCGGCTCCGGAGGGCCGTGAGGCCGCCGCAGGTGCGGATCGAGGCGAGCGGTCGCGTCGCGCACGCCCGCATCGAGGCGGAGGGCGAGGTCGCGGCGCGCGGGCAGGCGGCGCTGAGCGGCGGTGACGCCGTCTTCGATCGGATCGAGACGACTCCGCGGTTCCGCCGCCGCGGCCTCGGCGGCCTGCTGATGACCGGCCTCAGCGCCTGGGCGGCGGAGAACGGCGCGACCACGGGACTCCTGATGGCGAGCGTCGGCGGGCGCGCGCTCTACATGAGCCTCGGCTGGACGGAGGTGGCGCCGATCGTCACCCTGCGCGGACGGGCCGCCGGTGCGGCGGCCGACGTGGGGGCATAGCTCCTCCACAGACCCGATCTTGCGGAGTTATCCGAGGGTTCCGCCCGACAGCCGCTCGGGTGTCGGTGGTCCCTGCTTCAATACGCGTGTGGATGAGCACAGCGACCCGGGAGCGGCAGGACAGCCGAGCGCGCTCTCGGCCGTCGACGCGCTGACCGACATCGCCGCGGAGATCGGACGCACCTCGGCACAGCTGCTCCTCACCCGCGCGCAGACCCTGCACCTCGCCTACCGCGCGGCCGTCACCGTCCCCGACGCGTTCGCCCGCGCGAAGTCACTCTCCCGCAGTGAGGCGCGCTCCCTGATGGAGCGGTCCATCCGCGCCGAGTTCGCGGTCAAGCTCCGCCTGTCCGAGCGGGCCGTGACGACAGTGCTCGAGCACGCCCGGCTGCTCGTCGAAGACCTCCCCCGCACCCGCGCCCTTCTGGCCGAGGGCCGGCTGCTCTGGGAGTCGAGCGAGATCGTCTGCGCCACCGCCGCCACCCTGCCCGCCACCTCGCGCGCCCGGTTCGACGAGCGCGCCGCCGAGGTCGCACCGGAGGTCACGCCGACGCAGCTGAGGAGGATCGTCGCCCGCCTCCGCGACGAGCTGCACGAGGAGCCCCTCGCCCAGCGGCACGTCCGCGCGAGGCAGGACCGCGCCGTCTGGGTCTCGCCGGAGATCGACGGCATGGCCACGCTCTGCGCCCTGCTCCCCGCGCCCGATGCGATGGGCATCGCCGAGCGCGTCGACCGCATCGCCCGGTCCCTTCGCGAGGGAGGCGACGAGCGCACCCTGGCGCAGCTGAAGGCCGACGTCCTCACGGATCTGCTGCGCGACGGCGACATCGCCGGCACCACACCCGCGAGCGACGGACCGCAGATGTCCCCGTCGTACGTCCCCGGGATCCGCGCGGAGGTGCGCCTCACCCTCGCCGCATCCACCGCCGTCGGGCTCGACGACGCCCCGGCGGACCTCGACGGCTACGGCCTCATCCCCGCCGACCTCGCCCGCGCCCTGGTCGCCACTGGCGCGTCGTTCACCCGCGTGCTCACCGATCCGGACACCCGCGCCGTGAGGTCGGTCGGACGCACCTACCGTGTCCCGCCGCCCCAGATGCGCCTGCACCTCCAGCTGCGCGATCAGACCTGCCGCTTCCCCGGCTGCACCCGCACCGCGTCCCGGGCGGAGGCGGACCACACTCTCGAATGGAGGAACGGCGGAGAGACGTCCCTGGAGAATCTCGTCTCCCTCTGCACGTCCCACCACCACGTCCGCCACGGCGACCGCTGGACCTACGTCCCCCGCAAGGACGGCAGCATCGTCTGGACCACCCCCACCGGCCGCCTCGTCACGATCCGCCCACCCGCCCTCGCCGGCGCCCCACCGGGCCCCCGCTTCGAGGACTCACCACCCCCGTTCTGACGGACGCCGGTCTCGTCACGCCCCGCCCCATGCTGATCGAGTAGCCCTCGCAGGGGGCGTATCGAGATCCACCGTCACCCGGCGGGTGGGTCTCGATACGCGCTGCGCGCTACTCGACCAGCATGAAATGAGCGCGCCCGCGCCCGCCCATGCGCCGCTTCATGCTCCGCCGGCCCGCTCACGCACGCTCTGCGCACGGGCGCCTTCATGCTTATCGAGTAGGCCTCGCAGAGGGCGTACCGAGATCCACCGTCGCCCGGCGGATGGGTCTCGATACGCGCTGCGCGCTACTCGACCAACATGGGTCGCTTACGCCTGCCCAGCAGGCCGGTACCGATTCATGCTGATCGAGTAGCCCTCGCAGAGGGCGTATCGAGATCCACCGTCGCCCGATGGGTGGGTCTCGATACGCGCTGCGCGCTACTCGACCAACATGAGTCCGTCATGCCTGCTCAGCACGCCGATGCCGATCCATGCTGATCGAGTAGCCCTCGCAGAGGGCGTATCGAGATCCACCCACTCACGAACGGTGGGTCTCGATGCGCGCTGCACGCGACTCGACCAGCAGGCGGCTACAGGCCCGCGGGCTTCGACGGGGTGCGGAGCCAGGTGTCGAAGAAGGCGGTCAGGTCCTGGCCGGAGACCGACTCCGCGAGGTCCTGCAGGTCGGCCGTGGTCACATTGCCGTAGCGGTTCTCGGCGGCCCAGCGCTGCAGCAGCGTGCCGAAGGCCTCGTCGCCGATGGTGGAGCGCAGCTCGACCAGGGTGAGTCCGCCGCGTGCGTAGATCGGGCTGTCGAAGAGGCCGAGCGCGCCGGGATCCGCGACCTGCGTGGCCCAGAACGGGTCGTCGGCGGGGATCGACGCGACCTCCGCGGCCGACTCCTCGACGGTCGGGCCGCCGTCGTGCTCCGCCCACAGCCACTCGGCGTAGGTGGCGAAGCCCTCGTTCAGCCAGATGTCCGACCAGAGCCGCGGGGTGACGCTGTCGCCGAACCACTGGTGCGAGATCTCGTGCGCGACGGTCGAGGTGTCGGCGCTGCCCGAGTAGAACGAGCGTCCCTGCGTCTCGAGCGCGTAGCCGATCTCCTCGTCGTCGACGACGGCTCCCCCGGAGCGGAACGGGTAGGCGCCGAAGACGCCCGTGAAGTAGTCGATGATCTCGCCCTGGCGCGCGAGGGCGGCCTCGGTGCTCGCCCGCGCCTCGCCGGTGATGTCGCGATCGACCGCGTCGATGCTGACGACGCCGCCCGCCCGGGAGCGGACGAGGTCGTAGTCGCCGATGTTCACCATCGCGAGGTAGCTCGCCATCGGACTGGTCTCGACCCAGCTCGACGTGGTCCAGCCGTTGCGGGTGACCGGCGAGCCCACCGGCACCCCGTTGGCGACGGCGGTGCGCCCCTCCGGCACGGTGAGGGTGAAGGAGTAGCGGGCCTTGTCGGCAGGCGAGTCGTTCACCGGGTACCAGGTCGAGGCGCCGTCGGGCTCGCTGGCGACCAGGGCGCCGTCGTCGGTCGACCACCAGCCGTACGGGGCGCCGGTGCCGTCGACCGGGTTGCCGGTCGTGCCGGCGTAGCGGATGTCGACCAGGGTCGGCGCGCCCTTCTTCAGCGAGCGGGACGGCGTGATCGTCAGCTCGTCGCCGACCTGCGTGAAGGCGGCGCCCCGGGTGTTCACCGACACCTTCGAGACCGTCAGTCCGCGCAGGTCGAAGGAGAACGAGCTCAGCTCCTGCGTCGGCGCGAGGGTCACGACGGCCCGGCCGGTGAGCGCCCGCGGCGCCGGGTCGTAGGTGAGGAACAGGCTGTAGCTGAGCGCGTCGAAGCCCGAGCTGCCGAGGCCGGGGAAGTACGGGTCGCCGGAGCTGGTGCCTCCGCTCGTCCCCGCTTTCACAGCGATGTCGGCGAGGGCGGGCGTCGGCAGGGCGAGAGCCCCGGCGACGAGGGCGGAGGCGAGGAGCGCCGGGACGACACGGCGGGAAGAGGCGGGCATGCGGCACACGCTAGCCCCTCGGCCACCCGCCGGACACTCCCCCTCCGCGCGACGCCGATGCCCTACGAGCGCCGCTCCAGCGCGGCCAGCAGGTACGGCGCCGTCCGGCTGCCCTCCGCCCGCGCGACCTGCTCCGGCGTGCCGGTCGCGACGATCGCGCCGCCCGCGTCCCCGGCGCCGGGCCCGAGGTCGATCACCCAGTCCGCGTCGGCGACGATCCGCATGTCGTGCTCGACGACGATCACCGTGTTGCCCGCGTCGACGAGGTGCTGCAGGTGGCCGAGCAGCCGGTCCGTGTCGGCCGGGTGCAGGCCCGACGTCGGCTCGTCCAGCAGGTAGAGCGTGTCGCCGCGCTGGGCCCGCCGCAACTCCGACGCGAGCTTCACCCGCTGCGCCTCGCCGCCGGACAGCTCCGGTGCGGGCTGCCCGAGCGCGACGTAGCCGAGACCCACGTCGAGCAGCGCGTCGAGGTGCCGGGCGATCTCCGTCTCCTCGGCGAAGACCTCGCGCGCCTCGGTCACGCTCAGCGCGAGCACCTCGGCGATCGAGCGCCCGCCCCAGGTCACCTCGAGGGTCTCGGCGTTGTAGCGCGTCCCGCCGCACTCCGTGCACGGCGCCTGCACCGTCGGCAGGAAGAGCAGCTCGACCTCCATGGTCCCCTCGCCCTTGCAGACCGGGCAGCGACCGCTGGGCATGTTGAAGGAGAAGCGGCCGGCACCGTAGCGGCGCCGCTTCGCCTCGGGAGTGGCCGCGAACAGCGCTCGGACGCGGTCGAAGAGCCCGGTGTAGGTCGCGACGTTCGAGCGCGAGGTGCGCCCGATCGGCGTCTGGCCGACCTGCACGACCCGGCGCAGCCGCTCCGCCGGCCCGGTCGCGCTGCCGGTCGTAACGCCGGAGTCGGCGTCGAGCAGCGGATCGTCGGAGGAGGACTCGTCCGGCTCCGGGCCCTCCCCCGCCAGATCCGCCTGCAGACTCGCGCGGAGCAGATCGGGCAGCGCCTGATTGACCAGCGTGGACTTCCCCGACCCGGACACCCCTGTCACCGCGGTCAGCGCGCCGAGCGGGAACGACACGTCGAGCCCGCGGAGGTTGTTGCGCGCCACGTCGACCAGCCGCACCTGCGCGTCGGGCGTCCGCCGGGCGGGCAGCGGCGGCGTCAGCTCCGCGGTCTCGGGGAAGAGGTAGCGCCGAGTGATCGAGTGGTCCACCTCGCGCAGCCCGTCGAGCTCACCCGAGTAGACGACGGTGCCGCCGCCCGAGCCGGCCGCGGGGCCGATGTCGACGATCCAGTCGGCCTCGCGGATCACGTCGAGCGAGTGCTCGACGAAGAAGACCGTGTTGCCGCTGTCCTTCAGCGAGCGGAGGATGCCGAGCAGCGCCTCCGTGTCGGCCGGGTGCAGCCCCGTCGACGGCTCGTCGAGGACGAACACCACCCCGAACAGCCGCGAGAGCACCTGGGTCGCGAGGCGCATCCGCTGCAGCTCACCCGAGGACAGCGTCGGCGTCGACCGGTCCAGCGACAGATAGCCGAGGCCGAGGTCGACGATCGGCACCATCCGGCCGAGCAGGTCCGAGACCAGGCGCTGGGCGGCGAGCCGGGTCTCCGGGGCGAGCGGCCCACCGCCCACCGGCACCCAGTCCCGCTCGAGCACGCGGGCCAGGAGCGCCGCGAGCTCCTCGAGCGGCAGCGCCGAGAGCTCCGTGATGTCGAACCCCTCGAAGCTCACCGCCAGCGCCTCGGGCTTCACCCGCTTGCCGCGGCAGTCCGGACAGGCGACGCTGACCAGGAACGTGGCCGCGCGCTCGCGCATCCGGGCGCTCTTGGAGCCCGCGAAGGTGTCCATCACGTAGCGCTTCACCCCGAGGAACGTGCTCATGTACCGCGGCTCGGCCCCCGCCGCCACGGCCGCCCGCACCTCCGCCGGTCCGCGATCCGTCCAGACCGGCACCTGCGGCGACTCCTGCGTGTACAGGATCCACTCGCGCTCCTCGGCCGGAAGGGTCCGCCAGGGCACGTCGATGTCGTAGCCGAGCGAGATCAGGCTGTCGCGCAGCTGCTTGCCGTGCCAGGCGGTCGGCCAGGCCGCGAGTGCGCCGTCGCGGATCGAGAGCGAGTCGTCCGGGACCATCAGCTCCTCGGGCACGTCGTAGACGCGGCCGATCCCGTGGCAGGCCGGGCAGGCGCCCTGGACGGTGTTCGCGGAGAAGTCCTCCGCGAGGAGCATCGGCGCGCCCTCGGGGTAGGTGCCGACCCGGGAGAAGACCATCCGCACCACGGACGAGAGCGTGGTCGCGCTGCCCAGGGTCGAGCGCGCCGAGCCGCCGGAGCGCCGCTGCGGCAGCGCGACGGCCGGCGGGAGCCCGTCGATCGCGTCGACGTCCGGCACCCCGACCTGATCGATCAGCCGCCGCGCGTACGGCGCGACCGACTCGAAGTAGCGGCGCTGCGCCTCCGCGTAGAGGGTGCCGAACGCGAGCGAGCTCTTGCCCGAGCCGGAGACGCCGGTGAAGGCGACCAGCGCGTCGCGCGGGATGTCCACGTCCACGTCGCGGAGGTTGTTCTCGCGGGCGCCGCGGACGCGGACCCGGTCGAGGCGGTGGTCGTCGGGAGTGCGCGCAGTCATCGGACCAGCCTGCCCTGTCCCGATGTGCGCTGTCCCGATGTGCGCCTAGTCCAGGGTCGGGCGGTACGCGCGGACGACCGGCGGTGACTCGAGCGCCTCCCGCTTCACGACGTCCAGGCGCTGCAGCAGCGCGGGCAGCGTCGGCGTCATCTCCAGCCGGACCTCCAGCTCGCCGTCCCGGCCGGGCAGCGTGAAGGCGACCTGCGCCGCGGAGGCGCTCCAGAGCAGCCGGTCGCGCAGGGGACGGGCGGTCGGCTCCTCCGCGAGCCCGCCGACCTCCGCCAGCACCGCGGCGAGGCGGCGGGCGCGCACCTCGGCGGGCACGTCGTTCAGGAGGTTCGGGCTGAACAGCACGCCGCCGGAGAGCTCCTCGGCCCGCGCGGGGTCGCCGGGACCGACGATCGCCGCCTCGACGGCGGCCGCGGCCGCCAGTGTCGACGGGTGCACCGCGATGGTGCGCGCCGGCGGATCCGCGTCCTCGAGCGCCGCGCGCAGCAGGCCCGTGGCCGCGGCGGCGAGCTTGGCGCCGTTCGTGGTCGCGAAGACCACGACGCCCAGGCCCGACTCGAGGTGCCAGCGCATGTTCGAGGACCAGCCGGGCAGCCCGCCGGAGTGGTGCGCGATCGCGCCGAAGCGGACGTCCTGCTCGATCACGAGGCCGAGCCCGTAGGCGGAGCCGTCGAGCGTGCTCTCCCCGGCCCGCGGGCTGAGCGCGGGCACCGGGGTCCAGCCGCGCTGCATCTCGCGGCGGGAGGCGCGGCTGAGCACGGCGTCGTCGGCGCCCTCGAACGCCGATGACAGCCAGCCGCTCCAGCGCGCGATGTCGCCGACGGTGCTGAACATGCTCGCGGCGCAGGCGCCCACGCCGGTGCCGGTGTGCGGGCGGGCGGTCCAGGTGGCGCCCTCGTCGAAGCTGCTGAAGCCCTGCGCGAGGTCGGTGCCCTCGGGGTAGGCGTTCACGTCGTAGCGCGTGTGCGCGAGGCCGAGCGGCTCGAGGATCGTCCGGGTCGCGAAGGCGACGAAGCCCTCGCCGGACACGTTCTCGACCACCACGCCGAGCAGCCAGAAGCCGATGTTCGAGTACTGGTAGACCTCGCCCGGCCGCTCCGTGAAGGTCAGCCCGCGCGCGATCAGCGCGAGGAACTCCGCGCGCGGCATCGCCATCACGTGGTCGGCCCAGCCGTTGTCCTCGGGCAGCCCCGAGCAGTTGCTGAGCAGCATCCGGAGCGTCACCGGCAGCACCCTGCCCGCGGCGTCGACCGGGTCCGCGAACTCCGGCACGTGCGCGCTGACGCGGTCGTCGAGGTCGAGCAGCCCGCGGTCGCGCAGGATCAGCACCGCCGCCGCCTCGAAGCTCTTCGACATCGAGGCGATGCGGTGCACGGTGCCGGCCTCGGGCGTCGCACCGTCGAGCCGGTGCTCCCCGCGACCGTGCCGGGCGATCAGCCCGTCGCGGTCGAACAGCGCCCAGCTCAGCGACGGCGCGACCGGCGCCCCCTCGTCGAACCAGTGCGCGAATCGGTCGAGGAGCTCCGGAGTCATCCCCTCATCCTTCCGCACGCGAACCCTCCGCACTCGCCGCTGGAGCTCGCAGGGGGTCGTCCCTGCGCAGCTCCACGAGGATGCGGCGCAGGTGGATCGCGACCAGCACGCCCGGCCCCATGCTCGTCCCGGTCGCGGCGGCGCGCGCGTCGACGGCGCGCGCGAGCTCGTCGACCGCCTGCTCCGCCGGCTCCAGCGAGCGGTCCTCCGGCGAGCCGCCCGTCACCACCGCGTCGCCCACCGCGTGGCAGGCCGCGCTCAGCGGCGCCGCGAGCTCGGCGTCGAAGGGCAGCGCGCCCGGGCGGTTCCAGATCGTGTCCGCCAGCGCGGCCGTCATGTCGCGGACGTGGAAGAGCGTCCCGTCCAGGGTCGCCAGCCGCAGGTGGTCGGTCTGCGAGCTGTGCCGGTGCAGCAGAGCGCGCGGATTGCCCTTGCGGCTCTCGTCGCCGTCGACCAGCGCCCGCCGCACCTCGGTCGCGGTCGCCGCCAGCTGCTCGCCGTTGGTCGACCAGGCCTCGTGCTCGGGCGGCCAGGTCTCCTCGAGGGCCGCGCCCATGTCGTGCAGGTGGCGCCCGAGCTGGCGCTCGAACTCGTCGACCCGGGCGGTCGCCGCCTCGGAGGTCAGCCCCGGCGCGACCAGAAGATTGACCAGCAGCCCGACGACCACGCCGACCGCCATCTGCACGAGGTAGCCGAGCGAGTAGTCCTCCGCCTTCGCGCCGCCGATGATCAGGACGAAGAGCGCCGCCATCGGCACGTACTCGCGCCCCGCACCGAACCAGCCGGTCCCCGAGAGCACCACGCCGATGCCCACGATCAGCGGGATCGTCCACCAGGTCGGACCGACCGTCACCACGACCAGCACCGCCAGCCCGATGCCGGCCGCGAGCCCGAGGAGCGTCTGCAGCCCGGTCTTCGCCGAGCCCATCAGCGTCGGGTACATGCTGACCAGCGCGCCGAGCGGCGCGTAGTACGGGTACTGCTCGGCGACGCCGGGCACGTACGGGGCGACGGCCCAGGCGATGCCCACCGCGACCGCCGTCTTCAGTGCGAGCAGCAGCCGCGGGCCGGCCACCGCGTCGCGCCAGGCCCGGCCGGCCCGGGCGAGGCGGGGGCGGATCACGCCTGTGCGTCGGAGCGAGGGGCGTCGAGCCGCGCCGCGACGTCGGCCGGGAAGCCGCCGGTCGCGATCGGGCTCCAGCGCGTCGGCATGATGCGCAGCAGCGACTTGTCCTGCAGCCGCATCGCCGCGCGGTACTCGTCCCAGTCCGGATGCTCGCCCGAGATGCTGCGGTAGTAGTCGACGAGCGCGTCCTCCGCCTCGGGCATGTGCAGCACCTCGGCCTCGCCGTCGACCTGGATCCACGCGTCGTTCCAGTCGTCGGACAGCACGAGGACCGATGTCGCGGAGCGGCGCTCGGCGTTGCGCGTCTTCGCCCGGCCGGGGTAGGTCGAGATCACCAGGCGGCCCTCGGCGTCGACACCGCCGGACACCGGCGACATCTGCGGCCGGCCGTCCGCGCGGGTGGTGGCGACGAGCATCCGGTGCCGCGGTCGCACGAAGTCGAGCATGCCGTCGCGGTCGACGGCGGTGGTGGTGGAGACGGTTCTGGCCATGCGGACCAGGCTAACGAGGACCTCTTCCGGACTAGGTGGTTCTACGTGGTCGTGTCAGCCGGAGCCCAGGAACGACGTGCCTCCTCCCCCTGAGAGGGGCCGTGGCCGGGCGGGCGCTGGCGCGGAAGGACGGGGCGGCTGTCGCTACTTTCTGGACGGAACTCCCCCCTTCCAGGCCCCGAAAGGACCCCGTGCCCACCTCCTCCCCGCTCTCCCCGCTCTCCCCCTCGCGCCGCTCCGTCGCCGTCGCCGCGGCCTGGTCCCTGCCCGTGATCGCCGTCGCCGCCGCGGCGCCGCTCGCGAGCGCCTCCACCGTCCCGGTCGTCCCCGGCCAGCCGGACACCTACCCGAACCCGACCTTCTCGGCGACGCGCCAGTCGGTCGGCGACCCCAGCCTCAAGGCGACCAACAACACCGGCTACGCGCGCACCGACTTCACCGCCGTCCCGGACGACGGCGACTACGCCTCGTACAAGACCGGCTGGACGTACGTCATCAGCTCCGCGAAGCCGGTGTCGACGATCACCTACGACACCACCAGCCTCGCCCCGGGCGTGCAGGGCGTGCTGACCGACGGCCTCTACACCTACTCCTGGACCCTGACCCGCGCGGCGGAGACGACCTGGGTGCGGGTGAAGCCGACCGCCTTCCCGCAGGAGATCCGCTTCGTGCTGACCGACACCACCTCGAACCCGCAGGGCGTCGTCGGCAACGCGACGGCCACCTCGAAGGCGTAGGGCGCGGCGGGCTCGCCTACTCGGGCGAGCCCGCCTGCTCCGCCGCGCTCACCAGCCTCCGGAGGCGCGCGCGCTCCTCGCGGAGCACCACGACCAGCGCGACCCCGTCCGAGCCGCGGAGCCACTCGTCGAGCGCGGCATCGAACAGCGCGGACGCCGTGCGCGCGGCGAGCGCCGCCTCAGCGGCCGGCACCCCCGCGTCCAGCAGCGCGTCGCGCATCGCGTCGGTGAGCACCGCCGACTTCAGCAACTCGCGCTCGCGCAGCGCCGGCTCGGACAGCACGACCGCCCGCCGTGCCGCGATGTCGCCGCGCCAGCCCTCGAGGTCCCCCGCCGCGACCGTCTCCAGCCCGTGCATCAGCAGCCCGAGCGGGTCCAGGCCCGCGGGTGCCCCGGCGAGCAGTCGCGCGACCACCTCCGGGAACTCCCGCTCGCGGAGGAACAGCACGTCGCGCTTGTCGGCGAAGTGCCGGAAGAAGGTGCGGGTCGTGAGCCCGGCCCGCTCGGCGATCGACGGCACCGTCGTCGCGGAGTAGCCGTGCTCGGTGAACAGCTCCATCGCGGCGCGCTCGAGGCGCAGTGCGGCGTCGGGTGCCCAGCGTGACATGCAGCCAGGCTAGCTGATGACACGACGTGCCATCAGGGCTACAGTGATGACACGTCATGCCATCGAGCACTGGAGACCCCTTGCCCTCGAACACCGCCGCACTCACGAACACCGCCGCGCGCCTCCCCTCGCCCCGCGCCGACCTGGTCGTCGGTCCCGCCGCGCTGCACGAGCCCGGGCCCGGCGAGCTGCTGGTGCGCAACCGCGCCGTCGCCGTGAACCCGCTCGACGAGCTCAAGCAGTGGACCGGCGACCTGATGTACCGCTGGCTCCCCTACCCCTCGATCCTCGGCGAGGACGTCGCCGGCGAGGTCGCGGCCGTCGGGCCCGGCGTCGACCGCTTCGCCGTCGGCGACCGCGTCGTCGCCTACGCGGTCGGCATGGAGCGCGGCCGCCGGCACGACGCCGAGGGCGGCTTCCAGGAGTACACGGTCGTCCGCGCGGACCTCGCTGCGCCGATCCCGCCGCAGCTGGCGGACGAGCAGGCCGTGGTCCTGCCGCTCGCCGTCTCCACCGCCGCGACCGCGCTCTTCCAGAAGGACCACCTGGCGCTGCCCCACCCCTCGGCCGAGCCCGTCGCCACGGGCCGGACCGTCCTCGTCTGGGGCGGCGCCACCAGCGTCGGCAGCAATGCGATCCAGCTCGCCGTCGCCTCCGGCCACCGCGTCGTCGCCACCGCCTCGCCCGGCAACCACGCCCGCCTCCGCGAGCTCGGCGCCGACGTCGTCGTCGACTACCGCGGCCCGAGCGCGGTCGCCGACGTCGTCGCCGCGATCGGCGGCGCGGAGGTGGCCGGGATCCTCGCGGTTGGCACCGGCTCCGCCGAGCCCTGCGTCGCCGTCGCGGCCACCACCGGAGCCCGCCGGGTCGCCCTCGCCAGCCCCTCGGTCTCCTTCGGCTCGCTGCCGCGCAGAGCGGGGCTCTCGCTCCCGTTCGTGCGGACGATGTCGCGGCTGGTCGGCGCGAACCTCCGCCTCCAGCTCGCCGCCCGCCGTCGCGGCATCCGCGCCCGCTACGTCTGGGGCGCCACGCTGATGAGCAACGAGGTCGGGCCGATGCTCTGGCGCGACCACCTGCCGAGCGCGCTCGCCGACGGCCGCCACCGCTGCGCGCCCGAGCCCGAGGTCGTCGGCACCGGTCTCGGCGCCGTGCAGGGCGCGCTCGACCGGCTGCACGGGGGCGTGTCCGCGCGCAAGCTCGTCGTGCGGCTCTGACCGCGAGCCGCTCGGGTGCGCCACTATGGACCGTGCCGCTCCCCTCCCCCGCCGGACCGTCCGCTCCCTCCGCGCGCTCCTGGCTGCTCGTCGCGCCGTCGCTCGTCGTCCTGGGCTGGGGCGGCAACCAGTTCCTGCCGCTGATGCAGCTCTACCGCCAGCTCGAGGGCTACACGCAGACGCAGGTCACCATCCTGCTCGCCGCGTACGTCCTCGGCATCGTCCCCGGCTTCGCGCTGGCCGGCGGCTGGTCCGACCGCTTCGGCCGCCGCCCGGTGCTGCTCGCCGGTCTCGTCCTGGGGATCCTCGGCAGTGTCGTGCTCGCCTGCTCCCCCGCCTCGGTGCTCGGGCTCGGCGTCGGCCGCTTCATCAGCGGGCTGAGCGTCGCGGCGGGGATGGTCGTCGGCACGGCCTGGATCAAGGAGCTCTCGATCGCGACCGGGGCGTCCTCGGCCGGCGCCCGCCGCGCCTCCGCGATGCTCACCATCGGCTTCGGCGGCGGCGCGGGAGTCGGCGGCGCGCTCGCGCAGTTCGGCCCCTGGCCGACCGTGCTCCCCTACATCGTCCAGTCCGCCGCCTGCGTCGCGGCCGTCCTCGTGCTCCTCCGCGCACCCGAGACCCGGGCCTACGACCCGTCCGCCGGCCGCCTGACCGGCGAGCTGAGCATCCCGCGCCCCGCCCGCGCCCGCTTCGCCGCCGTCGTCCTGCCGCTCGCCCCCTGGGTGTTCGCGGCACCCGCCCTGTCCTTCGCGGTCGGACCGAGCCTGGTCGCCGACCGCCTGCCCGGCGTCACCGTCGGCTTCGCGACCCTCGTCACCGTGATCACCCTCGGCTGCGGCTGGGTCACCCAGCTCTTCTCCGGCCCGCTGCTGATCATGCTGCGCGGCCGCGGCGCCCTCGTCGGCGGCGCGCTCACCGCCCTCGGCGCTCTGCTGCTGATCCCCGCCGCCGTCGGCCAGCAGCTCTGGCCGGTCCTCGTCGCCGCGCCGGTCTTCGGCTGCGGCTACGGCCTCGCGATGGTCTCCGGACTGACCGCCTCGCAGGCCCTCGTCGAGACGCGCGACCTGGCGAGCGTCACTGCCGTCTACTACTCCGTCACCTACGCCGGCTTCCTGGTGCCGGCGATCCTCGCGGCGTTGGCCGTCGCCCTGCCGATGCCGCTGCTGCTCGCGGCGACCGCGCTCGCGATCCTCGCCTGCGTCGCGCTCGCGGCCCGTGGACTGCGACGCCCGCCCGCGCCTACGCTCGGCTGAACCGCCGCCCACCCGAAGGAGACCCCGTGTCGAAGGTCCGCGTCCACAACTTCTCCGTCTCGCTCGACGGCTACGCCGCCGGGGAGGGCCAGTCGCTCGACACCCCGTTCGGCCACGCCGGCTCCCGGCTGGTCGAGTGGGCGATGGGGACCCGCACCTTCCGCAGGATGGGCATGCCCGGTCCGGGCGAGGGCTCGCAGGGCGTCGACGAGGCGTTCGCCGGCGCCTGGGCGGACGGCATCGGCGCCGAGATCATGGGCCGCAACAAGTTCGGGCCCCAGCGCGGTCCCTGGGAGGACGAGGAGTGGACCGGCTGGTGGGGCGAGGACCCGGTCTTCCACACGCCGGTCGTGGTCCTCACGCACCACCCGCGTCCGACCGTCACGATGGCCGGCGGCACCAGCTTCCACTTCGTCGACGCCGACCCGGCGACCGCCCTCGAGCGGGCCCGCGAGCTGGCCGTCGGCGGCGACGTGCGCATCGGCGGCGGTGCCGCGACGGTGCGGCAGTTCCTCGCCGCCGATCTCATCGACCGGATGCACGTCGTGCTCGTCCCGATCGTTCTCGGCCGCGGCGAGCGGCTGTGGGACGGGCTCGAGGGCCTGGAGCAGCGCTTCCGCATCGAGGCGACGCCGTCACCGTCCGGGGTCGTGCACCTCGTCTTCGAGCGCCGGGAGCGCTAGAACCGCGCCGCGACCTCGTAGAGCACGTCCTCGTCGCCCGCGTACAGGCCCTCCGTCCGCGGCCAGTGCGCGATCACGTCGGTGAAGCCCAGCGCCTCGGCGCGGCCGGCCGAGTCGGCGAAGCGGTCGACGCTCTCGAGCGAGTAGTCCGGCCCGGAGTCGAGCGAGAGGTGCCGCTCGATCGAGCGCGGGTCGCGCCCGGCGGCCTCGAGCGCGTCGTCGAGGCGCTGCGAGAGCTCGGCGACCGCCGCCCACCACTCCTCCGTGCTGCGCCCCTCCGGACCCGTCGTCACCCAGCCCTGCGCCCGCTCGGCCACGAGAGCGAGGCCCTTCGGCCCGTTCGCCGCGAGCACGAACGGCACGCGCGGCGACTGCACCGGCTCCCCCACCATCCGGGCGCCGCGCGCCGTGAACCAGGCGCCGTCGAGGTCGATGCCGCCCGAGCCGGGAGTCTCGTGCCGCAGCAGCACGTCGAGCGCCGCGACGAACTCCACGTAGCGCTCGTGCCGCTCCCGCGGCGAGTGAAGCTTCTGGCCCAGCACCGTCGCATCGAATCCCGTCCCGCCCGAGCCGATCCCGAGGACGAAGCGGCCGCCCGAGATCTCGTCGACCGTCGCGATCTCCTTCGCGAACGGCACCGGATGCCGGAAGTTCGGCGAGGCGACGAAGGTGCCCAGCCGCAGTGTCTCGGTGACCACCGCGGCGGCCGTCAGCGTCGGGATCGTCGCGTGCCAGACCTGGTCGGCGAGCGAGCGCCAGGAGAGGTGGTCGTAGGTCCAGGCGTGGTCGAAGCCGAGCCCCTCCGCGGACTGCCACTTGCGGCGGGCGGTGGACCAGGGCTCCTGCGGGAGGATGACGATGCCGTGTCGCATCGTCCGAGTGTAGGGAGGGTCCGAGTGCAGGGAGGAACCGCACCGGTACGATGGTCGGCGGTGTGCCGGGAAGTCTGGTCGGCGGACGCGGCCCTCTGCCGCGTTCTCACGTGATCCGACGACCTCCCGAAGGAAGCCCCTCCGTGCCCCACACTCCTGCCTCCGAGCCCACCCACCAGGCGCCGCACGCGATCTGGCGGGGACTGCGCCAGACGCTGCGCTCCGACGCCGTCGGCGGCGCCCTGCTGCTCGGCGCGACCGTCCTCGCCCTGGTCCTCGCCAACTCGCCCGCGGCCGGCTTCTACGAGACCGTCCGCGACTACGAGTTCGGCCCCGAGGCGCTCCATCTGAACCTGAGCGTCGGCGCCTGGGCGGCCGACGGACTCCTGGCGATCTTCTTCTTCGTCGTGGGCCTCGAGCTCAAGGAGGAGTTCGTCGTCGGCAAGCTCCGCGACCCGCGCACCGCCGCCCTCCCGGTCGCCGCCGCGTTCGGCGGCGTCGCCGTCCCCGCCCTGATCTACGTCGCGATCAACGCGACCGCCAGCCCCGACGCGCTGCAGGGCTGGGCGATCCCGGTCGCCACGGACATCGCCTTCGCCGTCGCCGTGATCGCGGTCGTCGGCAAGAGCCTCCCGGTCGCCCTGCGCACCTTCCTGCTCACCCTCGCCGTCGTCGACGACCTGCTCGCCATCACGATCATCGCCGTCTTCTACACCTCGGCCATCGCCTTCCTGCCGCTGCTGGTCGCGCTCGTCCCGCTCGGGATCTTCGCCGTCCTCGTCCAGCGCGGCGTCCGCACCTGGTGGATCCTGATCCCGCTCGGCGTCGCCACCTGGGCGCTCGTGCACGCCTCCGGCATCCACGCGACCGTCGCCGGCGTGCTGCTCGGCTTCGCGGTCCCGGTCGTCGCGACCGCCCGCGCCCGCGTCCGCACCGGAACCGGCAGCGACGGCGAGCCCGAGTACGACGGACTCGCCGCTCACTTCGCCGACCGCTGGAGCGGCGTCTCGGCCGGCGTCGCCGTCCCGGTCTTCGCCTTCTTCTCGGCCGGAGTCACGATCGGCGGCCTCACCGGCCTCGTCGAGTCGTTCCAGGACAGCATCGCCCTCGGCATCATCGTCGGCCTGGTGCTCGGCAAGCCGCTCGGGATCCTCGCGACCACCTTCCTGATCACCCGCCTGCCCGGCCTCCGCCTGGACCCGGCGCTGCGCTGGCCGGACCTGGTCGGCATGTCGATGCTCGCCGGCATCGGCTTCACCGTCTCGCTGCTCGTCGGCGAGCTGTCCTTCGGCGTCGGGAGCGAGGCCGACGAGCACGTGAAGGTCGGCGTGCTGGCCGGCTCGGTGATCGCCGCGGTGCTGGGCGCGACAGTCCTCTCGATCCGCAGCCGCGCCTACGCGCGGACCGGAGTCCTCTCGGACTGACCCTCGGCCAGCCGCATCGTGCCGCCCGCCCGGGCGGCGAACGCGCGCGCCGTCGCCGCGATCGTGCGCTGCATGACGCGCACCGCCGCCGTCGGCGCGAGGTCCGCCGGGCGCGCGAGGCTGATCGTCCGGCTGAGCGTCGGCTCCTCGAGCCGGATCGAGCGCAGCCCCGGGCGGCCCTGCAGCACCATCGCCGGCACGATCGCGACGCCGAGACCGCGCTCGGCGAAGCGCAGCACCGCGTCCATCTCGGCGCCCTCGAGCACCACGTCGGGCAGCAGGCCCGCTGCCGCGAAGGCCGCATCGGTCGTCCGGCGCAGGTCGTAGCTGGAGTTGAAGACGATCTGCGGGAGCCCCGCCACGGCCGCCAGTCCGAGGGCGTCGCCGTCGGCGAGCGGGGGCTCGGCCGCGGAGGAGACCACCACCAGCTCCTCGACGAGCAGCGGCGTCACCGTGAACGCACCGACGGCCGCCGCCGTCGAGGTCGTCACCAGCGCGAGGTCGAGCTCGCCGCGTGCGAGCCGGTCGAGCAGGCTGCGCGAGCCGTCCTCGGCCAGGTGCAGCTCGATCGCCGGGTGCGCCGCGTGGAAGGCGTGCAGCACCTCCGCCACGAGGCTGATGCAGAGCGTGGGCGTCGCGCCGAAGCGGACCCGCCCGCGCTCGAGCCCGGCGAGCTCGGCCAGTTCGCGGCGCACCGATTCGGCGTCCGCGAGCATGCGCCGCGCGAGCGGCAGCAGCAGCTCGCCGGCCGGGGTGAGCGTGCTGCCGGAGCGCGCCCGCTGGAACAGCTCGGAGCCGAGGTCCTGCTCGAGCGAGGAGATCTGCCGGCTCAGCGAGGGCTGCGCGAGGTGCAGCTCCTCGGCCGCGCGGGTGAAGCTCCCGAGGCGCGCGACCTCGACGAATCCGGACAGCTGCTCGAAGTTCACACCCATAGCGTAAGCGCATGCCCGGCCCCAGCATTATGCATTGGAGTAATCGAAGCGCCCTGCCTAGCGTGGAGTCATGACCACTTCAGCACCCACTGCCACGGCGGAGCGCCGGATCTCCACCTCCGTCCTCGTCATCGGCACCGGCGGCTCGGGACTCCGCGCCGCGATCGAGCTGGCCGAGGCCGGCGTCGACGTCCTCGCGCTGGGCAAGCGCTCGAAGTCGGACGCCCACACCTCGCTCGCCGCCGGCGGCATCAACGCCGCCCTCGCCACGATGGACCCCGACGACAGCTGGCAGCAGCACGCGGCCGACACCATCACCGAGTCCTACCAGCTCGCCAATCCGCACACCGTCGAGATCGTCACCTCGAACGCCGCCCGCGGCATCCAGGACCTCGAGCGCTACGGCATGCCGTTCGCCCGCGAGGACGACGGCCGCATCTCGCAGCGCTTCTTCGGCGCGCACACCTACCGCCGCACCGCGTTCGCCGGCGACTACACCGGCCTCGAGATCCAGCGCACCCTGGTCAACCGGGCCGCGCAGCTCGACATCCCGATCCTCGACACCGTCTACGTGACGCGGATCCTGGTCAACGAGGACGGCGCCGTCTTCGGCGCCTACGGCTTCGACCTCGTCGACGGCACCCGCTACCTCATCCACGCCGATGCGGTGATCCTCGCCGCCGGCGGCCACAACCGCATCTGGCGCCGCACCTCCTCGCGCCGCGACGAGAACACCGGCGACTCGTTCCGCCTGGCCGTCGAGGCCGGCGGTCGCCTGCGCGACCCCGAGCTGGTGCAGTTCCACCCGTCGGGCATCATCGAGCCCGAGAACGCGGCCGGCACGCTGATCTCCGAGGCGGCCCGCGGCGAGGGCGGCATCCTCCGCAACGGCCTCGGCGAGCGCTTCATGGGCAAGTACGACCCCGAGCGGATGGAGCTCTCCACCCGCGACCGCGTCGCGCTCGCCTGCTACACCGAGATCAAGGAGGGCCGCGGCACGCCGAACGGCGGCGTCTGGCTCGACGTCTCGCATCTCCCGCGCGAGACGATCATGACCCGCCTCCCCCGCGTCTACCAGACGATGCTCGAGCTGCAGATGCTCGACATCACGAAGGACCCGATCGAGATCGCCCCGACGGCGCACTACTCGATGGGCGGCGTCTGGGTCCGCTCGGACGACCACAGCACCGACGTCCCCGGCCTCTACGCCATCGGCGAGGCGTCCAGCGGACTGCACGGCGCGAACCGCCTCGGCGGCAACTCGCTGATCGAGCTGCTCGTCTTCGGCCGGATCGTCGGCCAGGCGGCGGCGGAGTACTCCGCGTCGCTGACCGCGCAGACCCGCTCCGCCGCGTCGGTGCAGGTCGCCCGCGACGAGATCGCGGACCTGCTCGCCGCCGACGGCGAGGAGAACGTGCGGGCCCTGCAGCGCGCGATCCGCAACACCATGACCGAGCACGCCGGCGTCGTCCGCGACGAGGCGGGCCTGCTGGCCGGTCTCGCCGAGCTGGACGCGATCGAGGCGCGCATCGCCGACATCGGCATCCACCCGGACATCGCGGGCTTCCAGGACCTGGCGCACGCCTTCGACCTGAAGTCGGCGGCGATGGCGGCGCGGGCCACCCTCGAGGCCGCGCTGGAGCGCCGCGAGAGCCGCGGCTGCCACAACCGCAGCGACTACCCGGACATCGACCCGGCGCTGCAGGTGAACCTGGTCTGGTCGCCGTCCACCGGCATCACCCGCGAGGACATCCCCGCGGTCCCGGAGGAGATCCAGGCGCTGATCCGCGAGGTCGCCACCGCGGGCAAGCTGCTCGAGTAGCGGCACCGCTCGCGCTCCGCGCGCACGACGACGCCGGCCCGGGAGTGTTTCCGGGCCGGCGTCGTGTCGTTCCGCATCCGATCAGGCGCGGCTGCGGGCGCGTCCGCCGAAGCGGGTGTAGAGGAACAGCACGATGACGGCGCCGATGATGGAGCCGATGATCCCGGCCGGCTGGAGGAAGCCCTCCATCGGGTCGTGCTGGAAGATCAGGAAGCCGAGGAAGCCGCCGACGAAGGATCCGACGATCCCCAGCACGATGGTCATCAGGATGCTGATGTTCTGGCGTCCCGGGACGATGAGGCGGGCGAGAGCGCCGGCGATGAGGCCGACGACGATGAGGCTGATGATGAGTCCGAGCACGGGCGTCACCTTCCTGTCGAGCACGGCGGACCGTGCGGTGGGGCTCTGCGGTCGCTGAGCCGATGGGCAACCCAAGCAGTCGCGAAGGGGTGGCCGGTACACCCCTGGGGGTGTAGTCACGGAGCCCGGTCGCGCGGTACGGTCCGTGGATGGACAGAGCATGCCGGCGCCCCTGACCGTCGCCCTGGTCGACGACTACGACGTCGTCCTCAAGGGCCTCGCGCACATGTTCGACCACTACCGCGACCGCGTCGTCGTCGCCGAGATCGACGCGAACGCCGCGCTCTCCGACCGGATCGACATCGTGCTCTACGACTCGTTCGCCCAGCCGGAGTCGGACCTGCAGGAGCTCGCCGACCTCGTCCGCAACCCGCGCGCCGAGCACGTCGTCGTCTACACCTGGAACTTCCACCCCGACCTCGTCGCCGACGCCCTCGACCAGGGCGTGCGCGGCTACCTCTCCAAGACCCTGCCCGCCCGCGAGCTCGTCGCCGCCCTCGAGGCCGTGCGCTCCGGCGAGCTCGTCGTCAGCGAGCCGCCCCGCCGCGCCGGCACCGCCCCCGGCCTCGACTGGCCCGGCCGCCACGAGGGCATCACCGACCGCGAGTCCGAGATCCTCGCCCTGATCACCCAGGGCAAGAGCAACGCCGACGTCGCCGCCCTCACCTACCTCAGCCCCAACACGGTCAAGTCCTACATCCGCAGCGTCTACGGCAAGATCGGCGCCTCCAGCCGCACCCAGGCCGTCCTCTGGGGCGTCGAGCACGGCTTCACCCCCGACCACCACCGCATCGACCACTGGCTCGGCGGCCCGTGAACCGGCACGCCCACCTTCGGCTCGTGAATCCGGCCCCGGCTCGCTGAAACCGGCCGTTCCGACGAGCCCGACGCGCTTTCGCGAGCCGGAGCCGCTCCGCTTACCGTCCACGCCCCTCGAAGCCGCCTAGGGTGAGCACACCGGAGCACGAGGGGGACGCGATTCCACGGAACCACCCGCACAGAGTCGCCGCCGCGGCGATCGCGCTGCTCGCCCTGCCGCTGCTCGCGGGGTGCGCGGGACCGACGCCCTACTCGGACTTCGACCGGACGCGGGACGAGCGGGACGTGCTGCCGGATCTCGGCGACGTGAGTGAGCAGATCGAACCGGATTCCGTGCGCTTCGTCGGCAGCGCCGAGGGCGTGGACGTCTATCTCGGCTCGTCGATCCGCGGTGACGACCACTGCGTGATCATCGACGGTGACGACGGGCCCGTGAGCGGCTGCGGCGGAGGGGGCGACCTGGAGGTGTCGCAGCGCACCTCGGTGGTGGTGCGGGTGCATCCCGACGGCGTCGTGCCGGAGGACTTCCCCGGTCTCGACTGGACGGCCCTCGGCCAGAACGTGTCGGTGCGGTCCTACAACTGACCGCTGTCGCGCCTGCGGTAGGTCGCCAGCGCCACTCCGCCGGGCAGCGCGCGCAGGTCGACGGCCTCGAGCGCCACCGGCTGCGCGAGCCCGCCGAAGAGCGGGACCCCCGCGCCCAGCAGCACGGGCGAGATCTTCACCTGAATCTCGTCGATCTCCTCGATCAGCTGCGCGGCGAGGTCGCCGCCGCCGCAGAGCCAGACATCGCGCCCGGGCTCCCGCTTGAGCGCCGCGACCTGCGCGCGCACGTCGCCCGCCATCGTCTCCACCCGGTCGGAGGCGGGCAGTTCGCCGTGGGTCACCACGATCTGGCGCAGGTGCGGGTACGCACCGTCGACGAGCCCGGCGTCGACCGCGGGGGCGTGGCTGCGGCGGCCGAGCAGCACGGTGTCGAAGCGGCGCGGCCCGGCCGTGACGCCGAGCGCCGCCCGCAGGTGCGCCGGGCAGGTCTCCGGGTAGCGCTCGAAGAGGTCGGCGAGGGTCTCCGGCGCGGTCGGGAACGCGGAGACGTCCCCCTCAGGATCCGCGAGGAAGCCGTCGAGCGAGGTGGCGATGTAGTAGACGAGGTCGCGCATGCCACCGCACGGTACCCCTCCTCGGCGGGGGTCTTCTAGCCTGGAGGGAGAGGAGGTCCCCATGTCCGAAGCCAGGGATCGCGCCGCTCGCTACGCCGCGGAGCGCGCGACCGGCGGCCGCCCGGAGACCGGTGACGAGCGCACCGGCTCCCTCCCCGAGAATCCCGAGGACCGTGCCGCGTTCATCGAGACGTCGATCCAGCAGGCCATCCGCCGCGGCGAGTTTGACGGCCTGCCGGGCGCGGGCAAGCCGCTCGAGGGGCTCGGCGAGCACCACGACCCGGACTGGTGGATCCGCCGCAAGATCGAGCGCGAGAACCTCACCGGCATCGGTCCCGCCGCGTTCCTGCTCCGCGCCGAGGACCGGCGGCTGGACGAGCAGCTCGACCGCCTGATCCGCGAGTCCGAGGTGCGCGCAGTGCTCGCCGACTTCAACAAGCGCGTCGTCGAGGCGCGCCGCCAGCTGCTCGGCGGCCCCCCGGTGGTCACGCCGCTCCGCGACATCGACGCGGAGGTCTCCGCCTGGACCGAGCGCCGGAACGCGCGGTTCGCAGCGCCCGAGCCGCAGGAGCCCGCGCGGCCCCGCCGCCGGTGGTGGCACCGGCGCTGACCGCACCGCGCACGAGCGCGCCGATCCGCATCACTATGCTGGGAAACTCCGCGAGGGAGGGTCGGATGAAGGTTCCGCGCACCGCGACGACCCGCGTCGTCACCGAGATCAACCGGACGGCGATCGTCGACGCCCTCCGCCTGCACGGCCCCTCCTCCCGCAGCGCCATCGCGCGCCACACCGGCCTCAGCCCCGCGACCGTCGAGCGGCTCTGCTCAGCGCTGCTCGGCGAGGGCGTCATCGTCCTCGACGGCCGCGAGCGCTCCTCCGGCGGCCGGCCGTCCTCGCTCTACCGCTACGCCGGCGACGCCCGCGTGGTCGCCGCGATCGAGGTCTCCGAGACGCAGGCGCACGGCCGCCTCGTCGACTTCGACGGCAAGACCGTGCGCGACGAGGTCCTCGCCTTCGACCTCTCCGGCGACGGCTCCGACGCCGACCGCCGCCTCGCCGGCACCATCGAGACGGTCGACCTGCTGATGGCCGCGTCGAAGCGGATCCGCAAGCCCTGCGCCGGCGTCGGCGTCACCATCCCGGGCATCGTGCACGGACCGGAGGGCCGGGTCACCAACACGATCGAGCTCGGCTGGAGCGACGTCATGCTCGGCAGCATCCTCAAGGCGCGCGTCGGCGTGCCGGTGCTGGTCGAGAACGACGCGAACGCCATCGGCTTCGGCGAGTGGTCCCGCGGCGCCGGCCGCGGCGCGCAGAGCCTCGCCACCTACGTCCTCGGCGTCGGAGTCGGCGCCGGCATCGTGCACGACGGCGCGCTGCTGCGCGGCTCGCGCTCGGCCGCGGGAGAGATCGGCTACCTGGTCACCGAGCGCTCGCACCTGGAGCGGCCGTACACGACCCAGGGCGACCTGGAGTCGCGGATCGCCGGGATCTCCCGGAGCTACGCGCGCGAGCACGCGGCGGACGCGACGAACCCGCTCGAGGCCCTGCTCGACGCGGCCGCGGCGGGCGACGAGGGGGCCCTCGCACCGGCGGGCGAGATCTTCGACTACATCGGCCTGTCCTGCATCGCGCTCTGCACGGTGCTCGATCCCGAGCTGATCGTGCTGGCCGGCCACCTCTCACGCCAGCCCGAGTACGCGATCCAGGAGGTGACCCGTCGCCTCGTCGGCCGGATCACCATCCCGCCGCGCATCGTCACCGCCGAGCTGGGCGCCGATGCGGCGCTGGTCGGCGTCGCGCAGCTGATCATCGCCCGCTCGCGCACGGCGACCTACCTCAGCTGAGGGCCCGGTTCAGCCGAGCTCCCGCTCCAGCACCGCGGCCGCCTCGCGGTCGAGCAGCACCGTGACGTCCGGATGGCCCTGCAGCGCCGAGGCCGGGCAGTCGACGTCGACCGGGCCGAGCAGCGCGCGCGCGACGGCGTCCGCCTTGGCCGCGCCCGAAGCGAGCAGCACCAGCGAGCGCGCGGCGAGGATCGTCGCGATCCCCTGCGTGATCGCCGACTCCGGGACCAGATCGATCCGCCCGTCGAAGAACCGCGCGTTCGCCTCCCGGGTGCTGCGCTCGAGCCGCACGACGTGCGTGCCGACGTCGTGCGGGGTGCCGGGCTCGTTGAAGCCGATGTGGCCGTTGCCGCCGATGCCGAGGATCTGCAGCTCGACGCCACCGGCCGCCCGGATCGCGGCGTCGTAGTCCCGGCCCGCCTGCTCGCCGTCCGCGCGGGTGCCGTCCGGGACGTGCACGGCGCCCACGCCGAGCGGCACGCGCACCTCGCGGTCGAGGACCGCGCGGTAGCTCTCGGGATGCCCGGGGTCGAGCCCCACGTACTCGTCGAGCGCGAAGGCGCTCACCCCGGTGAAGTCGAGCCGGCCCGCCGCGACCCGCTCGGCGAGCTCGCGGTAGAGCAGCGAGGGCGTCGAGCCGGTCGCGACGCCGAGCACCGCGCGCGGGTCGGCGAGGACCCGCTCGGCGACCAGGTCGGCCGCGGCGCGCGAGGCCTCGGCGAAGGAGTCGACGACGCGGACCGAGGTCC
This sequence comes from Rathayibacter sp. VKM Ac-2926, assembly GCF_022815565.1. NCBI lineage: Bacteria > Bacillati > Actinomycetota > Actinomycetes > Micrococcales > Microbacteriaceae > Rathayibacter > Rathayibacter sp. VKM Ac-2926. The sequence goes on from NZ_JALGRS010000005.1 coordinate 249,723, forward strand.
CCGGGGCGAAGCCCGTCCTGCCCGTCGTCGGACCGATGATGCTCACGAGGCCACCTCCGAGAGCGTGCGCTCGGCGGCCGCCAGGGCGTGGGCGTGCGCCATCGCGCCGACCACCGGCGGGCGCCGCACGACGACGAAGCCGAGCTGCGGGGCCTCCTCGGCCAGCCGCTCGCGGATCCGCCGCTCATAGGCGGGCTGGTTCACGATCACGCCGCCGCCCGCGACGACGAGCGAGCCGATCGCGCCGCGGCGCACGAGCGAGGCGACGCCCGCCGCGAGCGCACGGGCGGCGTCCTCCAGGATCCGCTCGGCGAGCGACGAGCCCGAGGCCGCCTGCTCGAAGACGAGCGGGGCGAACGCCCCCCAGGCCGCGCCGCCCGCGATGCGCGTCGCCTCGGCGGCGAGGGTGGCCGCGTCGCTCGCGCCGAAGGCGGTGAGGACGGCGCCGATCAGCGGGTCCGGCGCCCCGCCGTCGGAGGCGATGCCGCGGTCGCAGGCCACCAGCGTCTCGCGCAGCGCCGTCGACACCAGGTCGTGCGCGCTGCCCCGGTCGCCGAGCGGCCAGCCGTGGCCGTCGACCGTGATCCGCGTGCCGTCGATGGTCGTTCCGCAGATCACGGCGCCGGTGCCGACGATCATCTGGATGCTCGGCTCCTCCTGCTCCGCGAAGCCGAGCAGCTCGGCGTCGTTGACGACCGTCACCGGGCGGCCGAGGTGCAGCGACAGAGTCGCCGTCGCCTCGCGCATCTGCCCGGGGGTGTCGCAGCCGTGCACGCCGAGGACCACCACGGCGTCCTCGGCGAGCGGGCGCAGGCGCAGCAGCACGCCGGCCAGACGCGGCAGGTTCTCGGGGTCGGCGAAGAGCTCGCCCGAGCGCCAGGCGCTCGAGGGGAGGACCAGGTCCTCCTCCGCGCCGGCCGTGTCGAGCAGGCGGACGTGCGTCTTGGTCCCGCCCACGTCGACACCGACGAGGTGGGCTGCGGCTCGGGGAGGATTATTCTTCACAGTGGCATGAAAGCACCTCTCGGCCCGGGGGACAAGGCGGCTGGCGCGGGATGCGGCCCCTCGCACATCTCCGCGTTACGGCGCTGTTTCCGCGAGTTACGGCCCGATCACGACTTCACGCGCCTCGGAGATATCTGTTGACCTATATGTCTCGTATTGATAAGAAAGCACTACCGCCTCGACGACGAAGCGCCCGCGCCTCGTCGACTGACAGACACATGAAAGGTGTTCCGTTGAAGAAGACAGCACGCGCCACCCTGGCGCTCCTCGGCACGGGAGTGCTGATCGCTTCTCTCGCCGGGTGCGCGAACGGCTCCTCCGGAGCCGGCGCCTCCGAGCCCCTCCAGTTCGTCCTCTCCGGCGACGGCACCCAGGGCGGCGGCTACCAGAAGATGGCCGATCTCTACCAGGAGCAGACCGGTGTCGAGGTCGAGATCGTGGACGTCCCGGGCGACGACCTGACGACCCGCCTGCGCAACAGCGCCCAGGCGAACGACCTGCCGGCCCTCGCTGCGGCCGCCAACGTCGACCCGCTGTGGAAGGACCAGATCCTCGATCTCTCGCAGATCGCCGAGGACCAGGACATCCTGCCGCTGCTCGCCGTGCCGGACCCCGAGGACGGCAAGGTCAAGGCTCTGCCCACCAGCCTCACCTCGGTCGGCATGTTCATCAACAAGTCGCTCTTCGACGAGGCGGGCGTCTCGTACCCCACCGACGCGACGCAGAGCTGGACCTGGGACGAGTTCGTCGCCAAGTCCGAGGAGGTCCAGGCGGCCACCGGCGCGCAGTACGGCATGGTGATGGACAACTCCGCGCACCGCCTCCGCTCGTTCCTCTACGAGTTCGGCAGCGAGGGCATCGTCGACGACGGCGGCACCTTCACCGCCAACGACGAGACCAAGACGGCGCTGGAGTACTTCAAGAAGCTCAACGACGACGGCTTCATGCCCAAGTCGGTCTGGACCGCGGGCGAGGACGCCAGCGCGACCTTCAAGAGCGGCCAGGTCGTCTCCTACTACTCCGGCGTCTGGCAGATCGCGGACTTCCAGTCCAACATCACCCAGTTCGAGTGGGCCTCGGTGCCGACCCCGCAGCAGCCCGTCAAGGCGACCAACTACGGCGCCGCCTCGTGGATCGTCGCCTTCGACGGCACGGGGCAGGAGGAGGAGGCCCAGAAGTTCATCGACTGGCTCTACCAGCCCGAGCAGTACTCCGCGTACTGCGAGATCGCCGGATGCCTGCCCGCCGTCACCGGCCTCGAGATGAACTACCCGGCCAACCAGGACGCCTTCGCGCTCTACAACGCCGAGATCGCGGCCTCGCCCGCCGTCTCCTCGCTGCAGACCGTCGACCAGCTGATCGGCGGCTACGAGGGCAAGTTCCTCCAGTCGGAGCCGCTCAAGGACGAGACGATCAAGTACCTCAACGACCAGCAGAGCGTCGACGAGACCATCGACAACATCCTGTCGACGACCCAGGCCGCCCTCGGCGAGTAGGTCCCCCCACCGGGCGGTGCGGGATCCTCCCCGCACCGCCCTCCCCCTCGCAGGACCACCGATCAGGAGAGCACCATGACCGTCCAGCCGCTCGTCACGCCGTCCTCGCCACCGGAGGCGGTCCTCACGGTCCCCGGCGCGGGTCGCGGATCGAAGGGCTCGCGCCGGCGCCCCGTGCGCCGCCCCCGCTACGTCGTCAGCACCGTGCTGCTGACGGTCGGCGTCGCGATCCTCTTCGCCCTCTTCTTCGTCTGGCCGGGCGCGCTCGGCGTGATGTACTCCTTCACCTCGTACCGGGGCTTCGGCGACATCGAGTTCGTCGGGCTCGACAACTACACGGCGCTCGCGCAGGACCCGGTCTTCTACGCCGCGGTCGGCCGCACGCTCGTCTACGCGCTGTTCTCGGTGCCGTTCGCCTGCGGCCTCTCGCTGCTGATGGCCGTGGCGCTGAACAACGCGCGGGCCAAGGGCAAGATCGGCGCCCGCATCATCTTCTTCCTGCCCTGGCTGGTGTCCCCCATCGTCGCGGGCGTCATCTGGCGCTGGATGTTCGGCGAGAGCTTCGGCTTCGTCAACTTCGCCATCACCTCGCTCGGCGGCGGCGCCGTGCCGTGGTCCTCGAACGCCGACCTCTCGCTGTTCGTCGTGATCCTCGCGTCCGCGTGGGGCGGCGCGGCGTTCAACATGCTGCTGTTCATCGCGGCGCTGAACAACGTGCCGACCTCGCACTACGAGGCGGCCGAGCTCGACGGCGCGAACCCCTGGCAGCGCTTCGTCTCGATCACCCTCCCCGGCATCGCGCCGACCACGCTGCTCGTGGTCCTGCTCTCGACGCTCGGGCACATGAAGGAGTTCGCGATGATCCAGGCCCTCAACAACGGCGGCCCGGGCACCGAGAACCAGCTCATCGTCCAGTACATCTTCCAGACCGGATTCGCGCAGTCGAACGTCGGCTACGCCAGCGCCGCCTCGATGGTGCTGCTGGTGATCCTGCTGATCATCGCCGCCGTCCAGCTCGCCATCAGCAAGAGGAGCCAGGCATGGTGACCACGACCCCCGCCCCCGCCCGCACCACCCGCGCGAAGCGCACGCCGGCCGCGCCCGCGCCGATGACCCGGAAGAAGACCGGCGAGTTCCGCCGCTCGATCGGCCCGACCGCGATGCTCTGGGCGATCGCGATCCTCACGCTCTTCCCGCTGCTCTGGTTCCTGCTCAGCTCCTTCAAGGGCGGCGGCGACCTCTTCACCTACCCGCTCACGCTGCTGCCGCGGGAGTGGACCCTCGACGGCTACCAGCGCGCGCTGGAGCGGGTCGACTTCGTCCGCTACTTCTCGAACACCTTCGTGGTCGCGACGCTGACCACACTGCTCACCGTCTTCTTCAGCGCGACGACCGGCTACGCCCTGGCGAAGTACAAGTCGCCGTGGCTGAGCGTGCTGGCGCTCTGCATCCTCGCGACGACGATGCTGCCCGGCGAGGTCATCCTCAACCCGGTCTTCACCGTGGTGCGCGACCTCGGCATGTACAACACCCTGATGGGCATCATCATGCCGTCGATCCTCACCCCGACCGGCGTCTTCATGTTCCGGCAGTTCTTCATCACGGTGCCGGACGAGCTGCTCGACGCCGCACGGATCGACGGGGCGCGCGAGCTGTCGATCTTCTTCCGGATCATGCTGCCGCTGTCGAAGCCGATCATCCTGACGCTGTCGATCATCTCGTTCCAGTGGCGCTGGAACGACTACATCTTCCCGCTGATCATCCTCAGCGACCCGAAGAACTTCACCCTGCAGATCGCGCTGCGCCAGCTGATCGGCGCGCAGAACATCGACTGGGCGATCCTGCTCTCGGCCTCGGTGCTCTCGATGCTGCCGCTGGTGGCGATCTACCTGGTGTTCCAGAAGTACATCACCGGGTCCGACATCAATGCGGGGCTGCGGGACTAGAGATGCACCACGACGAAACCAAGGCCGCCGCCCGCGTCGACCGCTTCCTCGCCGAGCGCCTCCCCCTCGCGGTGACGGCCGAGCGGATCCCGCTCGCCGTCGCCGCGTGGACGGCGGTCGGCGAGCCGGTCGGCGTCGAGACCGCGACCGACCCGCGGAACGCGTACGAGACGATCGAGCCGGGAGCGCCGTGGGGCGCCCCCTGGGACACCACCTGGTTCCGGGTGACCGGGACGGTGCCCGCCCTGTGGAGCGACCCGGGCGACCGGTTCCGGATCGAGCTCTCGCTCGACCTCGGCTTCGACCGGGCCAAGCCCGGCTTCCAGTGCGAGGGCCTGGCCCGCGCCGCGGACGGCCGGGTGCTCAAGGGCCTCGAGCCGCGCAACCACCACGTGCCGCTCGACGCGGCCCCCGGCGAGGAGTTCCTCGTCTGGGTGGAGGGCGCGTCCAACCCCGACCTCACCGGCGGGAACGACTTCGCCGGCCCGGGCGGCTTCTCGCCCACCCCGTTCGGCGACCGCGCGACCGCGCCCGTCGAGCCGCTCTACCGGCTCGGCCGCTTCTCCGTCGTGCTGGTCGACACCGTCGCCGAGCGCCTCGGCCTCGAGCTGAGCGTCCTGCGCGGGCTGCACGACGAGCTGCCGTCCACCGAACCGCGCCGGCACGAGATCCTCGCCGGGCTGACCGGGGCTCTCAACGTCCTCGACCCCGACGACCTCGCCGGCACCGTCGCCGATGCGCGCGCGGTGATCGCGCCGCTGCTCGCCGCCCCGGCCGCGCACTCCGCGCACCGGATCTCGGCCACCGGCCACGCGCACATCGACTCCGCCTGGCTCTGGCCGACCCGCGAGACCGTCCGCAAGTGCGCGCGCACCTTCTCCAACGTGCTCGATCTGATGGACCGCGACCCGGAGGCCGTCTTCACCTGCTCCTCCGCCCAGCAGTTCGCCTGGATGAAGGAGCACCACCCCGGGATCTTCGCCCGCATCGTCGAGCGGGTCCGCGAGAGCCGCTTCGTCCCGGTCGGCAACATGTGGGTCGAGTCCGACGTCACCATGCCCTCCGGCGAGTCGCTGGTGCGCCAGCTGCAGCAGGGCGCGCGGTTCTTCCAGGAGGAGTTCGGCGCGATCAGCGAGGTCGGCTGGCTGCCGGACTCCTTCGGCTACCCGGCCGCGCTGCCGCAGCTGCTGCGGAAGGCGGGGCTGCGCTGGTTCTTCACGCAGAAGATGTGCTGGAACGAGACCAACGCGATGCCGCACCACTCCTTCGTCTGGGAGGGGCTCGACGGCTCGCGGATCTTCACGCACTTCCCGCCCTCGAACACCTACAGCGGTGACCTCCGGCCGACCGAGCTGGCCCGCATCGTCCGCAACTTCCAGGAGCACGGGCGGGCGACCCGCTCGCTGATGCCGTTCGGCTACGGCGACGGCGGCGGCGGACCGACCCGCGAGATGATGGCGCTCGCGCGGCTGCAGTCCGATCTCGAGGGCTCGCCGCGCCTCGAGTTCTCCTCCGCGCACGACTTCTTCGAGGCCGCGGAGGCCGAGTACGCCGACCCGCCGGTCTGGTCCGGCGAGATGTACCTCGAGTTCCACCGCGGCATCCTCACCTCGCAGGCCCGCACCAAGCAGGGCAACCGCCGCAACGAGCGGCTGCTGGCCGAGGCGGAGCACTGGGCGAGCGTCGCGTTCCTGCGCCACGGCGTGCCGTTCCCGTTCGACGAGCTCGACGCGCTCTGGCGGCGGGTGCTGCTCCTGCAGTTCCACGACATCCTCCCCGGCACCGCGATCGCCTGGGTGCACCGTGAGGCCGAGCGCACGCACGCCGAGGTGACGGCGGCCCTGGAGCGGATGATCGACGAGCGGCTCGCGGTGCTCGTCGGGCCGGGCGAGCGGCGGATCGCGCTGAACGCGGCGCCCGTCGTCGTCGGCGGGGTACCGGCGCGGGGCGGGGCCGCGGTGGAGGCTGTGGTGGCGGCCGCCGAGGGTCTCTTCGTGCGCGCCGAGGGCGAGGGCTTCGTCCTCGAGTCGCCGCGCCTCGTCGTCGCCGTCACCGCGCAGGGGCTCCTCTCGAGCGTCCTCGACCGCGACTCCGGGCGCGAGCTGCTGCCCGCCGGTCGCGTCGCGAACCTGCTGCAGCTGCACCGCGACGAGCCGAACCAGTGGGACGCCTGGGACCTCGACGCCGCCTACCGTGACACCGTCGTCGACCTCGTCGACGGCACGGTCGAGCTCGGCGAGGACGGCGCGAGCGTCGTCGTCCGCCGGACCTTCGGGTGCGGCGGCAGCACGGCGACCCAGACGATCGCCCTCGATCCGCGCGAGCCCGCGGTCCGGATCCGCACGGTCGTCGACTGGCACGAGCGGCGGAAGCTGCTCAAGCTCGCCTTCCCGCTCGACGTGCACGCCGAGCACTCCTCGGCCGAGACGCAGTTCGGCCACGTCCGCCGCCCCGTGCACACCAACACCAGCTGGGAGGCGGCGAAGTACGAGATCTGCGCGCACCGCTGGCTGCACGTCGGCGAGCCGGGCTTCGGCGTCGCCGTGGCCTCCGACGCGGTCTACGGCTACGACGTGCAGCGCACGATCGACGACGGCCGCGTCAGCACCGTGGTCCGCCAGTCCCTGCTGCGCGCGCCGACCTTCCCCGATCCGGAGGCGGACCAGGGCGAGCACGCGTTCCTCAGCACGATCACCGTCGCGCCCGGCATCGCCGACGCCGTCCGGGCCGGCTTCGCCGCGAGCACCGCGCCGCGCGTCGTCCTCGGCGGGTCGATCCCGGAGGCGCTCGTCGTCGTCGAGGACCCGGCCGTGGTCGTCGACACGGTCACGCTCGCCGCCGACCGCAGCGGCGACGTGATCGTGCGGCTGCACGAGGCCCTGGGCGGGCGCGTCCGCACGGCGCTGGTCGTCGCGCATCCGCTCAGCGGCGTCCGCGAGGTCGACCTGCTCGACCGCGACGCCGAGGGGACGGCGCTGCTGGGCGTCGACCCCGGCAGGATCGCGCTCGAGCTGCGGCCGTTCGAGGTCGTGAGCCTGCGCCTCTCCCCCGCTTCCGTTCCTTCCCCCGAGGAGACCCCGTGATCACCGTCGACGACGCCCCCTACGCCGCCCGGCTGATCGCGGACGCCCGCGTGCGCGGCGACGAGTTCGTCGCGCGCGCCCGGCAGCCGCTGACCGGGCTCGGCCCGCGCCCGACCATGCGCGCCATCACCTCCCTGGTCGCCCTGGCGATCGCGGAGGACGACGCGGGCCCGGAGTCGCGGGACGCCGCCGAGACGTACCTGCGGCACCTCGCCGCCCAGCAGCTCGACAGCGGCCTGTTCTCGAGCAGCGGCAACCTCGCCTCGCCGCCCGACACCGCGTTCACGATCAACGACCTCTGCGGCTGCGTCGAGCTGCTCGACCGGTACCGGCCCGCAGGGTTCGAGCAGGTGCGCGCCGGTCTCGCCGCCGTCGCGGTCGCCGCCTCGCCCGCGATGCTGGCGGGCGGCGTGCACACGCCGAACCACCGCTGGGAGCTGGCGAGCGCCCTCGCCGCCCTCGCGGTCCACGTGCACGGCGGGCGCTCGGCGGGCGGCGCGTCCGGCGCCCTCGCCGCCGCGCTGCTCGACCGCGCCTACGCCTGGCTGGCCGAGGGCGTCGACATCGACGCCGACGGGCAGTACAGCGAGCGCAGCGCCGTCTACGCCACCGAGGTCACGAACCCGAGCCTGCTGACGCTGGCGCACGACCTCGATCGGCCGTCCCTGCTGGAGCCGGTGCGGCGGAACCTCCGCGCGATCGCCGGCCTGGTCGAGGACGACGGCGAGATCGAGTGCGTGCACTCCCGCCGCCAGGACCAGACCATCCCCTACGACGTCGAGAACCTGCTCTCGCCCTACCGCCTGCTCGCGCTGGAGCACGCTGACGGCGATGCCGCCCGGATCGTCGGGCAGATCCTCGGCCGGACGCTGCGCGAGCCGGAGCGGCACCTCGCCGAGCTGCTGCGCCGCCCGGAGATCGGCGGACTCCTGCCCGAGCCGGCCACGACGCCCGGCTCGGTCACGCGCAGCTATCCGGTCAGCCGGCTGCTCCGCCGCCGCGAGGGCGCGCTCTCCGTGTCCGTCTCGGCCGGCAGCGACTTCGCGAGCACCGGCCGGATCGGCTCCGGCCTCGCCAACTCCGCGACCCTGCTCCGGGCGCGCGCGCATGGGCTGGTCCTGCGCTCGCTGCGCGTCTCGCCCGCGTTCTTCTCGCTCGGCTGCGCCCGACCGCAGTCCCTCGAGCCGACCGAGCGCGGCGCGGTGCTCGTCGAGCGGCGGGTCTCCGGCTACTACGACACCCTGGGCGCCGGCGCGCCCGCGGTCACCGCCGTCCCGGACAGCGAGGGCCGCTTCTTCTCGGTGATGGACTTCGCCCGGCGCGAGCGCTTCGACGTCGAGCTGCGGACGGAGGTGGCGGTCGAGGTCGACGAGACGGGCATCGACGTGCGGGTCTCCTTCACCGGCCTCGAGACGCGCTACGCGCTGGAGCTCGTCGTCGACGGCGACGCACTCGTGTCGGGCGCCGCGGCGCTCGAGGACGGCTGGTGGCTCGACGGAACCTACGCGACCGTCGCCACCGACGCGGCCGTGCTGTCGATCGACACCGAACCCGGGGACGGCGTGCCGCCGGTCTTCGACGACGGCGAGATGTTCACGTACGTCGGCGGCGCCGACCGCATCGCCGGCACCCGGATCCTGCTCGGCGGCTCCACGGCCGAGCCGCGCCGCCTGCGACTCGCGATCGCGCCCCGATGAGCACCCCCATGAGCGCCGACGGCTCTCACCACGGCACGGCCGGCTCCGGAGGCTTCCACGGCAGCACCGCCGCCACCGGCTGGGAGACGGGGCTGATGGTCGGCACCGGGACGACCGGTGCGGCGCTGTACGAGGGCCCCGACGGCGAGGGAGACGGCGGAGGCGCGGTCGTCTCGCTCTCGCACGAGCGGCTCCGCCTGCCGGTCGACCCGCTGGTCGGGCCGCCGCTGCTCGCCCCGCTGCTGCCGGCGATCCGCGCGCTGCTCGACCGGGCGCCCGTCAGCGACGCCGACGCGGAGCGGATCGAGGAGTGGCACACCCGCGCCTGGGCCGAGGAGGGGCACGACGGCGCGCTCCTCGACGCCGACCCCCTGGTGCCCGCGGGAGTCCTCCGGCTCGAGCTGGCGACCGGGTCGTCCGTCGGCACCCGCGAGCGCTCCGTCGACTACGCGGCGGGCTCTGCCGCCGTGACCCTCCCGACGGGACTCACGGTCAACGTCCGGGCCGACCGCGCGGCGGACCGGCTCCTCGTCTCGGTGCACGCGGACTCGCCCTTCTCCGGCCTGCTCCGGCTCGCCCCGGCCGACGAGCCGACCGAGCCCGACCTCGGCCCCGACGCGCCGCGGGACCACCGCGAGCACGCCCTCGTCCGCGCGGTCGACGGCGGCGAGACCCTCGCCCTCGAGACCGTGCCCCGGCACCCCCGCGCGACCGGCTTCCGCTCCGCCCTCGTCGTCGCGCGCCTCTTGCGGGGCCAGGAGTCCGCCGTGAGGGAGCGCGACGCGACCTGGCCCGCCTGGCGCGTCTCCGGCGCCCGCGAGCTGGAGCTGGAGCTGCGGGTCTCGGTGACCTCGACCGCGCCCGCGCCCGTCACTCCGCCGGTCCTCGCCCGCTACCCCGCCGCGACCACCCCCCACGAGCGGCTCGTCGGCGCCTGCTCCTTCTCCCTCGGCGCCGCGACCCCGCGCAGCATCGAGGAGGTGCGCGCCGACCCCGCGGCGAGCGACGAGCTCGTCGAGCGCGCCTTCGCCGCCGGCCGGCACGCGATCATCGCGGCGACCGGCGAGCTGCCCGCCAGCCTGCAGGGCGTCTGGGCCGGCTCCTGGGCGCCGGCCTGGTCCTCGGATTACACGCTCAACGGGAACGTGCAGAACGGCGGCGTCGCCTCGCTCGGCACCACCGGCACCCCCGAGCTGCTGCGCTCGTTCTTCACCGCCGTCGCCGAGTTCGAGGACGACTACCGCCTCAACGCCGAGCGGATCCTCGGCGCGCCCGGCTTCCTGCTGCCCACCCGCATCTCCGGGCACGGCCGCGCCAACCACTTCACCGCCGAGTACCCGCTGCAGTACTGGCTCGGCGGCGGCGGCTGGATCCTCCGCCTCGCCTGGGACCACTGGTCGAGCACCGGCGATGAGGAGTTCCTGCGCGGCTGGGCCCGGCCCTTCGCCCGCGAGGTCGTCGCCTGCTACCGGCACGCCCTGGTGATCGACCTGGACGGGACGGCGCACGTCTCTCCCGGCTACTCCCCCGAGAACCACCCGGGCGACCAGCGGACCCCGATCACCCGGGACGCCACCTCCGAGGTCGCGATGGTCCGGGACGCGCTGCTGATCGCCGCGCGCATCGAGCGGCTGGTCGCGCCCCGCGATCCCGGTGCCGCCGCCGAGTGGGAGGCGCTCGCCTCGCGGCTCCCCGGCTACCGCATCAGCCCCGACGGGCAGCTGGCGGAGTGGCAGGACCCGGCGCTCACCGACCGGCCGGAGCACCGGCACGCCTCGCACTTCTACCCCTGGTGGTACGAGGGCGACCCGGCGACCGCCGATCCCCTGCTCGGTGCCGCGGCCCTCGAGGCCGTCCGCGCCCGGCTGCGCTGGCGCGCCGAGGAGCCGACCGCCCCGCCCGGCCGGATGGAGATGGCGTTCGGACTCGTGCAGGCCGGCGTCGCCGCCGCCACGCTCGGCGACGCCGAGGCGGCACTGCAGTGCGTCGACTGGCTCGCCCGCCTGCACTGGCGCCCGAACATGATGCCCACCCACGACGCCGACGCGATCTTCAACGTCGACGCCGCGGGCGGCCTGCCCGCCCTGGTCGCGCAGATGCTCACCCGCTCGGACGGCACGACGCTGCACCTGCTGCCCGCACTGCCCGACCGCTGGGCGGCGGGACGGATCACCGGCCTGCACCTGCGCGGCGCCCTCCGGGTCGAGTCGCTCTCCTGGAGCCCGGAGTCCGTCGAGTGCCTGCTCCGCAGTCCCCTCGACGCGGCGGCGGCACGCCTCGGCGAGCGCGTGCTCGTGCGGCTGCCGATCGACGTCGAGCTCGAGGAGGGCACGCCCGGAGCGCTCCAGATCGACCCGCGCACCCTCTCGGTCGACCTGCGGGACGGCGCGCCCCTGCACCTCGCCCTGCGGAGGCTCTAGGCCGTCGCGATCGGCCCGCCGGCGGCCCAGACGGCCCGCACCTGCAGCGCGTCGTCCAGAAGCACCACGTCCGCCGCCCGGCCCACCGCGAGCGCGCCGAGCGCGCCCTCGGCTCCCAGCACGCGCGCCGGAGTCGCGGTGACCGCGCCGACCGCTGCCTCGAGCCCCAGGCCGACCGCCCCGGCCGCGCGCCGGAGCGCCGCGTCGAGCGTCAGTGTCGAGCCGGCGAGTGTCTCCGTGCCCTCCAGCCGGGCGACGCCGCCTCGCACATCGACGCGCAGCCGGCCGATCCGGTGCGCACCGTCGCCCGCTCCCGCCGCCGCCATCGCGTCGGTGACCAGCGCGATCCGTCCGGGCGCCGACGCGAAGGCGATCCGGGCGACGTCCGCGTCCACGTGCTCGCCGTCAAGGATCAGCTCCAGCACCACCCGATGGTCGGCCAGCGCCACCGGGATCGGCCCCGGCGCGCGGTGCCCGATGCCCGGCATCGCGTTGAAGGCGTGGGTGACCAGCCGCGCCCCGCGCTCGATCGCCGCGCGCGTCGTCGCCGCGTCCGCCTCCGTGTGTCCCACCGCGACGACGACCCCCGCCTCGGTGAGCCGCTCGATCGCCGCGAGGGCCCCCGGCAGCTCGGGAGCGATCGTGATCTGCCGGAGACTCCCGCGGGCCGCGCCGAGCAGCCGCTCGACCGCCTCGGCCGTCGGCGCGATCAGCGCCTCCGGGTCGTGCGCCCCGCAGCGCGACGGCGCGAGGAACGGCCCCTCCAGGTGCGCGCCGAGGACCAGCGGATCCTCCGCCGCCAGCGAGGCGACCGCGTCGAGCGAGGCCTCCAGCTGCGCGAGCGGAGCCGACACCAGGCTCACCAGCGAGCGCGTCGTCCCGTGCGTGCGATGCAGCGCGAGCCCCGCCCGCATCCCGTCCGCACCCTCGTCGAAGCTGCGGCCCGCCCCGCCGTGCACGTGCAGATCGACGAACCCCGGAGTCGCGGTCAGCCCGCTCGCGTCGTGCACCCGAGCACCGTCCGCCGCCCGCTCCCAGCCCCGCCCGGCCCCGACCTCGACGATCACCCCGTCGACCGCGACCAGCCAGAACTCCTCGACCGTCCCGCCCGCGTCGACCTTCCGCGCGCCGTGCAGCACCAGCCTCCCGGTCCGCTCCATGTCCACTCCTCCTCGTCCCGGGGCCACCGCCCCCTCGGCTCCTGCTGTCCGACCACCCGCGCAGCGGCCCTTCATGCTGGTCGAGCAGCCGCGCAGCCGCCTTCATGCTGGTCGAGTAGCCGCGCAGCGGCGTATCGAGACCCGCCCCGCCAGCACTCAGCCGCGCCGCCCCCAGATCGCCTCGATCTCCTCCGCACCCAGCACCCGATCCGCGAGCAGCAGCTGCCAGCTCCAGCTCGCCTCCGCCCCCGCGTCCAACGTCCACGTCTCGCCGAAGAACGGCGCCGCGCACAGCATCGGCGTCCCGCTCGTCCGCACGAACCACGTCGACGGATCGACGGGACTGCCCTCGTCCGCCCGCAGCGCGACCGTCGCGCTCCCGTCCGCCACCGCGAGCCAGCGCGACACGACCCCCATCGGCTCCGCGACGGCCCCGTCCGGCCCGCTCACCGTGCTTCCCTCGAACGACGGGTCCAGCCGCAGGAACAGCCCGCCGTAGCCCGCGTCCGGCCGCCCCGCCGTGGTCGGCGACCCGAAGACCAGCCGCTCCCCGAGCGCGCGCCAGCGGCTCTCGACCCGCAGCACCGTCACGTCCCCGAGCCGCCGCACGCTCAGCCGCCGCCGCTCGTCGAGGAAGCGCCACCCGCGCGCATCGAACCACCCCAGCGCGAGATCCCCCGGGTCCGCGCCCTCCGGCCGCTGCGACCCGTTGTTGTCCACCTGCCGGTAGCCGGTCCCCGTCAGCCAGGTCGGCCCGCCCCACAGGTTCGTGTCGAGCTCGGCGTCCCCGATCGTGACGTTCGACACCGCGAGCGACAGCCCGAGATGCCAGTCGTGGTCGGCGGGCCGCAGATCGCTGACGACGCGCCCGGCGGGCGTCCGCAGCGGATGCAGATACGGCCGCGGCGAGTCCTTCGGCGGCGTGTCCGGATCGGTGAGCACGAGGCGCCCGACCCCGTCCGGCAGTTCGACGGAGGTCGGCGAGTCCTGATCCATGCGGCCGACGGTACACGCTTTCCCGGGCTACAGTGCGACGATGCCCCGCACCGGAACCCCGCCCCGATCGCCGCGCCGATGACCGCCGTCCGCTTCGTCTCGATCGGCGACTCCTTCTCGGAGGGCGTCGGCGACGAGCTCCCCGACGGCACCGCCCGCGGCTGGGCCGACCTCACCGCGCAGAGCTGGGCGGATGCGCTCGGCGAGCCGATCGAGTACGCCAACCTCGCCATTCGCGGCCGCCTCATCGACCCGATCGTCGACGAGCAGCTCGAGCCCGCGCTCGCCCTGCGGCCGACCCACCTCTCCTTCAACGGCGGCGGCAACGACATGCTCCGACCACGCGCCGACATCGAGCGCATCGCGGACCGCTACCTCGAGGTCCTCGCCCGCTGCGACGCCGAGGGCGTCGTTCTGATCGCCCTCTCCGCCCCGGACCCGTCCGCGCGGCTCCCGCTCGGCCGCCTGATCAAGCGCCGCGGCGACGCCCTCACCTCGGCCGTCCTGCGCCGCACGCAGCAGCGTCAGGACATCGTCGTCGCCGACAACTGGACCGACCCGGCCTTCGCCGACCCGTCGCTCTGGTCCGAGGACCGCCTGCACCTCGGCCCGCGCGGTCACCACCGCGTCAGCGCCCGCGTGCTCGGCTCGCTCGGCCTCCCTGTCCCGCCCGCTGCCCAGGAGGCGCCCGAGCGGCCGACCGCAGCGAGCGGAGGCTCCGCGCAGTACTACCGCACCCACGTCGCGCCGTGGCTGCGCCGCCGGCTCACCGGCACGTCCTCCGGAGACGGCCGCACGGCCAAGTACCCGGAGCTCGTGCGCATCGCCCCGACCGCTTAGGCGGGGCCGCCGGAGGTCGGCGCCGGCTCAGCGCCAGCCGTAGCGTGCCGAGACGACCCGCGCGACCGCGTCGAACCGCGCACGCTCGAGCGCCGCGCCCTCGCGCCGCATCCCCGCGGGGTGCACGCGGAAGACCCGCTCCGGATCCGCGAAGCTCGGCCGCCCCTCCGGATCCCAGGGCCCCGCGCCGACCGCGAGGTAGCCGTCGTGCTTCTTCGAGCTCAGCCGGATCGCCAGCGCCGTGCCGGCCTTCTCGACCGCGAGGACGAGGACGGGGCGGTCCTTGCCGCGGCCGTCGTCCTCCTCGTAGGGCACCCAGGTCCAGACGACCTCGCCCGGGTCGGGATCGCCGTCCGGCGTCGGCGCGTAGCCGAGGTGGACGCGGCGCAGCCGGGTCGGGTCGACCTCGGAGGTCCTGCCGATGCCGTTCGCGCCCGGCGTGGGCGCCGTGGTGCTCAGGTACGGCCGCTGCGCGGGGGCACCGGCGTCGGCGCGCGGGGCGCTCGCGCGGCCGAGCAGTCGGAGGAGCAGGGACACGACGGAGCGTGAGGAGGGCACCTGAAAACCCTAGCCCGGAAACGGAAGGAGCCGGCTCCGAAGAGCCGGCTCCACCGGGGTGTCGCGGCGAGCGCGACGAGGCAGCGGGAGGACTAGTCCGCGAGGACGTAGCCCGCCTCGCCGTGGATGGCGGTGTCGATGCCGGCGATCTCGTCCTCGTTCTTCACGCGGAAGCCGATCGTCTTCTGGATGACCCAGCCGATCGCGTAGGTGAGGACGAAGGAGTAGATCAGGACGGTGAAGGCCGCGAGGGCCTGCTTGCCGAGCTGGCTGGCGTCGCCGGTGAGGAAGAGGCCGACATCGGTGCCGAAGAAGCCGATGTAGAGCGTTCCGATCAGACCGCCGACGAGGTGCACGCCGACCACGTCGAGCGAGTCGTCGTAGCCGAGCTTGTACTTGAGGTCGATCGCCAGGGCGCAGACGGCACCGGTGATCAGGCCGAGCACGATCGCCCAGAAGGGCGAGAGCACGGCGCAGGCCGGGGTGATCGCGACGAGGCCCGCGACGGCACCGGAGGCGGCGCCGATCGAGGTGGGCTTGCCGTCCTTGATCTTCTCGATGATCAGCCAGCCGATGATGGCGGCGGCCGGAGCGGCGATGGTGTTGAGGAAGGCGATCGCGGCGATGCCGTCGGCGGCGAGCTCGGAGCCGGCGTTGAAGCCGAACCAGCCGAACCAGAGGAGGCCGGCGCCGAGGAGCACGAACGGCGGGTTGTGCGGCTGGTGCGCACCCTTGGTGAAGTTGACGCGCTTGCCGAGGACCAGGGCGAGGGCGAGGGCCGCCGCACCGGCGTTGATGTGCACCGCGGTGCCGCCGGCGAAGTCGATCGCACCGACGTTGTAGGCGATCCAGCCGCCGTCCGAGGTGGCGCCGGTCTCGGGGTCGAGGGCGAAGTTGAACACCCACGAGGCGACCGGGAAGTAGACGATGGTCGCCCAGACGCCGGCGAAGACCATCCACGCGCCGAACTTGGCGCGATCGGCGATCGCACCGGAGATGAGCGCGACGGTGATGATCGCGAAGGTGGCCTGGAAGGCCGCGAAGGCGAGCGTCGGGTATGCGGACTCGATGTCACCGCGGGCCTCGGCGTAGGCACCGGCGAGGCCGAGCTGGCTGAGGTCGATGCCGAGGACGCCGTCGATGCCGACGAAGTCGCCCACGCCGGCGTTGGAGAAGGTGATCGCGTAGCCGTAGAGCACCCACAGCACGCCGATCAGGCCCATCGCGCCGAAGCTCAGCATCATCATGCTGATGACGCTCTTCGCTCGGACCAGACCGCCGTAGAAGAAGGCGAGCCCGGGGGTCATGAGCAGGACCAGCGCCGCCGCCAGGAGCAGGAACGCGGTATTGCCTTGATCCATTGTTGAACCTCTCGTGAGTAAGCAGAGTCGTGCAGGAGTCGTGAGTGAGGGCAGTGCAGAGCCCGATGAGGGCCGGCAGTCGCTGCACGACCCCGAAGACACGGCGTCTCGGAGGACGCGGGGTGTCGGGTCACCTCGGGTAGCCGACAGTCTGGCCGCGCGACGTTACGACCCGTGCGGCACGAGGTTTCGCGGATGTTACGAGCACGGCTCCCGTGTGAACAGTGCGTTACAGCGCGCCGCGGATCCCCCGCGCACGAGCCGCGGAGATGCCGCGGAGGACCGACGCGTCGCGTCAGCCCGTCGTCAGGCGAACGGCCGCATCGAGGTCAGCGCGATCAGGCGCGACATCGAGCGGAGGTACTTCTTGCGGTAGCCGCCGCTGAGCATGTCGCCGCCGAAGACCTCGTCCAGCGCGACGCCGGAGGCCAGCACCGGGATCTGCGCGTCGTAGACGCGATCGATGAAGGCGACGAGGCGGAGCGCGTCCGTCTGGTCGGTGAGGGTGGCGACGTCGCGGAGCACGATGGCGTCGACCCCGTCGATCACCTTGATGTAGCGCGAGGGGTGCACCGAGCCGAGGTGGTCGACCGCGGCGCGGAAGGAGTCGTCGGTGACGACGGCGCCGGAGGGGGCCGTGGCGACGAGCTCGTCGATCTCGCTGTCCGAGCGGGTGACCGCGTGGCCCTCGATGTCGCGGCGGCGGTAGTCGGTGCCGTCGATCCGCATCGTCTGGAAGTGCTCCGCCATCGCGTGGATCTCGCGGAGGAAGTCCGCGGCGGCGAAGCGCCCCTCGCCCAGCGCGTTCGGCGGGGTGTTCGAGGTCGCCGCGATGCGGGTGCCGGAGGCGACCAGCTCGCCCAGCAGCCGGGTCATCAGCATCGTGTCGCCCGGGTCGTCCAGCTCGAACTCGTCGATGCAGAGCAGCGCCGATCCCTTGAGGAGGGACACGGTCGCCGCGTAGCCGAGGGCGCCGACCAGGGCGGTGTACTCGATGAAGGTGCCGAAGTAGGTGCGGCCGGGCACCGCGTGCCAGATCGCCGCGAGCAGGTGGGTCTTGCCGACGCCGAAGCCGCCGTCGAGGTAGACGCCGGGCTTCACCGCGGGCGCCTTCCTCCGGCCGAAGCCGAGGAACCCGCCGCCGCCCTTGGATCCGCCGCCGGCCGCGAACGCCCGCAGCGCCTCGACGGCCTCCGCCTGCGAGGGGTACTCCGGGTCCGGCCGGTAGCTCTCGAAGGTCGCGCCCTCGAACTGCCGCGGCGGCACCAGGGTCGAGGCGATCTCGTGGCCGCTGATCTGCGGCGAGCGCGCGGTCAGGCTGCTCGTCGAACGGACGTCGTCGGGGGTCACGCGGTCTCGCATCCAGGGTCGCAGTACTGTGTCGAGCCGCACGTCGGCGGACGCCGGCGGCACTGTGTCGAACTCTTACGGGGCCGTCCGTGCACCCGCGCACGAGGGCGCGTACTGTCGCTGAGGGCGGTCTCCAGCGTAGCCCGCCCGCACCGCCGCCCATCCGAGAACCACGTCTGCGCCCCGCGCACCATCCTGGAGGTCCCCCTTGCCCGTTGAACTCGACCCGTCGCCGAAGTTCGCCGCCTACGCGCACCCCGAACGGCTCGTCAGCGGCGAGTGGCTCGAGCAGCGCCTCGGCACCCCCGGCCTCGTGGTCGTGGAGTCCGACGAGGACGTCCTGCTCTACGAGACCGGCCACATCCCCGGCTCGGTCAAGATCGACTGGCACACCGAACTCAACGACCCGGTGCAGCGCGACTACATCGACGGCGCCGCCTTCGCCGCGCTCGTCGGCGCCAAGGGCATCGCCCGCGACAGCACGGTCGTCATCTACGGCGACAAGAACAACTGGTGGGCCGCCTACGCCCTCTGGGTCTTCACCCTCTTCGGCCACGAGGACGTCCGCCTGCTCGACGGCGGCCGCGACAAGTGGATCGCCGACGGCCGGCCGACCACGACCGACGCCTCGAGCCCGGCCGCGGCCGAGTACCCGGCGGTCGAGCGCCGCGACGAGGACATCCGCGCCTTCAAGGAGGACGTGCTCGCCCACTTCGGCAACCCGCTGATCGACGTCCGCTCCCCCGAGGAGTTCTCCGGCGCCCGCACCACCGCGCCGGCCTACCCGGAGGAGGGCGCCCTGCGCGCCGGCCACATCCCCAGCGCGCAGAACGTGCCGTGGGGCAAGGCCGCGGCGGAGGACGGCACCTTCCGCTCCCTCGACGAGCTGAACGGCATCTACCGCGACGGCGCCGGCCTCGCCGACGGCGACACCGTCATCGCCTACTGCCGGATCGGCGAGCGCTCCTCGCACACCTGGTTCGTGCTCACCCACCTCCTCGGCTTCGAGGGCGTCAAGAACTACGACGGCTCCTGGACCGAGTGGGGCAGCGCCGTCCGTGTCCCGATCGTCCAGGGCGCCGAGCCCGGCGAGGCCCCCGCGCCCCGCTGATCGACCGGCTCCGACCGTGACCCGAGGGCCCCGTGCACACCTGTGCCGGGGCCCTCGGCGTCCTGCCCCGTCGTCCCCGCGTAGGGAAGAATGGAAGCGATGACCACCGACACCCCCGCCACCGACCTGCTCGGCCCCGCGCTCCGCGAGATCCGCGAGGAGTTCCTCGCCCTCGAGAAGCCCGAGCGCCTCCAGCTCCTCCTCGAGTTCTCCAACGACCTCCCCGAGCTGCCCGAGCGCTACCGCGATCACCCCGACCTGTTCGAGCGGGTCGAGGAGTGCCAGTCGCCGGTCTTCATCGTCGTCGAGTTCGACGGCGACGTGATCCACCTGCACGCGACCGCGCCGCGCGAGGCGCCGACCACCCGCGGCTTCGCCTCGATCCTCGCCCAGGGCCTGGACGGCCTGACGCCCGAGCAGGTGCTCGCGGTTCCCGACGACTTCCCGCAGACCATCGGCCTGTCCGAGGCGGTCTCGCCGCTGCGGCTGCGCGGGATGAGCGCGCTGCTCGGCCGCACCAAGCGCCAGATCCGCGCCCACCTGGCCGCCTGAGCCCGGCGCGAGAGCCCGGCACCGTGATCCTGCAGCCGCTCGTCCCCGCCGGCGAGCCGATCCGCCTCGGCGAGGACGGCGCGCGAGCGGCGATCGAGGCGGCCTACCTCCCCGGCGCCGCCGTCCGCGTGCGGCTCAACATGATCGCGAGCGTCAACGGCTCCAGCATCGGCTCCGACGGCACCAGCGAGACGCTGACCAACCGCGTCGACCGCACGATCCTCGGGGTCATCCGCGCTCAGGCCGACGTCGTCCTCGTCGGCGCCGCGAGCGTCCGCGCGGAGGGCTACCGCGTGCCCCAGCGCGCGCCGCTCGCCATCGTCTCCTCCTCCGGAGACCTGGCCGGCCACCGCCTCGAAGTGCAGGAGGGCGCCCGCGTGCTCCTGCTGCTGCCGGAGGGGCGAGCGACGCCGGCCGATCTCCCCCGCGGCGTCGAGGTGGTCCCGGTGCCCGCGACCGGCGGGCGGATGAGCGTCGACGCGATCCTCGCGGCCCTGCACGCCCTCGGCCTCGAGCGGGTCGTCTGCGAGGGCGGCGCCTCGCTGTCGGGCCAGTTCCTCGCCTCCGGCCGCGTCGACGAGCTCTGCCTGACGACCGCGCCTCGCGTCGTGCTGCCGGGCCTCCCCGTCGCGTCGACCGGCCGGCGGATCGACGACGCCTACGCCCTGACGTCGCTCGCCGCGGACGACGCCGGCTTCACCTACGCGCGCTGGACCCGGACCGGCTGAGCGCCCGCTCCGCCAGCCAGCGCTCGACCGACGACTCCCAGAGCTCCGGGTCGTCGTTCCAGAGCCGGGTGTGCCCCGCCCCGTGGAAGCGCACGAGGTCCACCAGATCGGGGCGCGCCGCCGCGAGGGCCTCGGACGGGCCGCTCGGCACGAAGTCGTCGTCGACGCTGTGCAGCAGGAGGACCGGCACGGTCAGCTCGGCGGCCCGCTCGACCAGATCCATCGCCGCCAGCGGGATGTGACTGCTCTGCCCGGTCAGCGCGGCCGACCACGGCCGCTGCATCGCCGTGAGCGCGAGCGCCGCGATCGGCGCCGGGATCCGGTTCAGCCGCGCCTGCTTCCGCAGGGTCACCCGCCAGTCGATCACCGGCGAGTCGAGCACCAGCCCGGCGATCAGCTCGCGGCGGCTCGAGCGCAGCGCGGTCTGCAGCACGATCGCACCGCCCATCGACCAGCCGACGAGCACGACCCGGCGCGCGCCGCGCCGCTCGGCGAACCGGATCGCGGCGTCGACGTCGCGCCACTCCGTCTCCCCCAGCGCGTAGCGCCGGTCCGGGCTCTCCGGAGCGTCGCCGTCGTTACGGTACGAGACGACCAGCGAGGTGACCCCCGCCCGGTGGAACGCCGCGATCCCGCGCAGCGTCTCCTCGCGGGTCGTCGCGCGGCCGTGCACGTGGATCGCCCAGACGCCGCCGTCCTCCTCGGCCGGGAAGAGCCAGGCCGGAGCCGCCCCGAACTGCGTCGGCACCTCCTCCGCCGTGAACGGCAGCCCGGTCTCGCGCGGCGAGAGCAGCAGCCAGCCGTTCAGCCGCCCGCGGGCGCCGGGCCGCAGCGTCCCGCGGTCGACCTGCCCGAGCTCCCGCACGACCCGGCCGCGCCCGGTCGCGAGCAGCCGCCCGATCCGCGCGTGCCCGCGCCCGTGGTCGAACCAGAGGCTGAAGCCGCCGCGGACCGCGGTGTCGACCGACGCCGACAGCTCGATCTCGTGCACGTCCGGCCGCACGGCGAGGACCCGCACGTCCTGCGCGCGCCGGGAGGGCGGAGTGACCACTCCGCGGAGGAAGGCCGTCCCGAGCGCGGCGCCGCCGAGGGCCGTCAGAGCGGCGAGGGCGGGGGCCGCGAGGACCGCGGCGAGGACGACACCGGTGTGCGCGCTCTCCGCGGCGTGCCTGCGGGCTTCGAGCATGCGGGAACTCTAGTCTGCGAGCGTGCCCGAATTCCCAGCGCCGTCCCAGCTCCCGGAGGAGTTCCGCGCCGCGGTCGACTCCCTGCGCCGGGCGACGACCCGCTCCGAGCTCACCGTCTCCGAGATCGCCTCGCCGGCCGGACTCGCGCCCTACGCCGTCGCCCTCTCCGGCGACGTCTCGCCGCGCGCCCACGGCCGCGACTCCGAGCTGGGCACCGGGCGCTTCATCCTGCTCTACGACCCCGAGGAGCCGGAGCAGTGGGGCGGCCCGTTCCGCGTCGTCTGCTTCGCCCAGGCCCCGCTCGAGATCGAGATCGGCACCGATCCCTTCCTCGCCGAGGTCGCCTGGTCCTGGCTGATGGACGCGCTCGAGGTCCGCGGCGCCTTCTACACCGCCGCCTCCGGCACCGCGACCAAGGTCCTCTCCACCGGATTCGGCGAGCTCGCCGCCCAGGGCGACGGCGCGCAGATCGAGATCCGGGCCTCCTGGAGCCCCGAGGATGCGCAGCTCGCTCCCCACGTGGAAGGCTGGGGGGAGCTGTTGTGCATGCTCGCGGGCCTCCCGCCCGTATCGGGCGACGGCGTGACCTCGCTCGCCTTCCGACGGAACAACCGTGACTGATTACCGTGTCCTCTCCACCCCCGACGAGTTCCTCGCCGCGGTCGACGCCCTCGCCGCCGGCGAGGGTCCCGTCGCCGTCGACGCCGAGCGCGCCTCCGGCTTCACCTACTCGCAGCGCGCGTACCTGATCCAGGTCTACCGCCGCGGCGCCGGAGCGTTCCTCTTCGACCCGCCCGCGATCGGCCGGATGGACGCCCTCCAGGCGGCGATCGGCGAAGAGGAGTGGATCCTGCACGCCGCCAGCCAGGACCTCGCCTGCCTGCGCGAGGTCGGCCTCGACCCGGTGCGCATCTTCGACACCGAGCTCGCCGCCCGCCTGCTCGGCCTGCCCAAGGTCGGTCTCGGCGCGGTCGTCGAGGACCTGCTCGGCATCCACCTCGCCAAGGAGCACTCGGCCGCCGACTGGTCGACCCGCCCCCTCCCCCAGAGCTGGCTGGTCTACGCCGCGAAGGACGTCGAGCTGCTGCCCGACCTGCGCGACCGGATGGCCGAGATGCTCGTCGAGGCCCGCAAGACCCGGATCGCCCGCGAGGAGTTCGAGGCGACCCTGGCACGGCAGCCCAAGCCGGTCCCGGCCGAGCCGTGGCGCCGCCTCTCCGGCATGCACGCCCTGCGCGGGCCCCGCGCCCTCGCCATCGCCCGCGAGCTCTGGCTGACCCGCGACGCCTTCGCTCGCGAGCGCGACATCGCGCCCGGCCGGCTGATCCCCGACTCCTCGATCATCGCCGTGTCGCGCAACGTCCCCACGAGCCTCGGCCAGCTCTCCGGCCGCCGCGACTTCACCGGCCGCGCCAGCCGCGGCGAGGTCGAGCGCTGGTGGGCCGCGATCGAGCGCGGTCAGAGCACCGAGGACCTGCCCGGCCCCGTCCGTCCCGCCGCCGACACCCTGCCGCCGCCGCGCGCCTGGGGCGACCGCAACCCGGTCGCCGATGCCAGGCTGAAGGCCGCCCGCGCCGTCGTCGGCGAGATCGCCGAGCTGCTCTCGCTCCCGGTCGAGAACCTGCTCACGCCCGAGCTGGTCCGCCGCCTCGCCTGGAACCCGCCGGAGCCGCTCGACCGGGACTCCGTCGCCGCCGAGCTGGAGCGCGCCGGTGCCCGCTCCTGGCAGATCGACGCGACCGCCGGCTCGCTCGCCACCGCGTTTGTGGAAGCCGGGCAAGCACCCGTCGAGGGCACGGAACCCGCTTCGTAGGAAGAAGCAAAGGATTCCGGCGCCCGTCGCCGCCTTCCTACGATCGGAAGGACGTCCGGTTTCCGAGAGGGCGTCCCGTTTTCAGGAGGCACTGTGGCCGAGAGATCCGAAGTCGTGTTCGTCGACGGAGTCCGTACTCCGTTCGGGCGAGCCGGTGAGAAGGGCATGTACTGGCAGACCCGGGCCGACGACCTCGTCGTCAAGGCCATGATCGGTCTGCTGGAGCGCAACACCGCCCTGCCCAAGGAGCGCGTGGACGAGGTCGCCATCGCCGCGACCACCCAGCAGGGCGACCAGGGCCTGACCCTCGGCCGCACCGCCGCGCTCCTCGCGGGCCTGCCGCGCTCGGTCCCCGGCTACGCGATCGACCGGATGTGCGCGGGAGCGATGACCTCAGTCACCACGACCGCCGGCGGCATCGCCTTCGGCGCCTACGACGTCGTGATCGCCGGCGGCGTCGAGCACATGGGCCGCCACCCGATGGGCTTCAACGCCGACCCCAACCCGCGCTTCCTCTCGGAGCGCCTGGTCGGCGAGGAGGCCCTCAACATGGGCAAGACCGCGGAGAAGATCCACGACCGCTTCCCGCAGCTCACCAAGAGCCGCTCCGACCACTACGCCCTGCGCAGCCAGCAGAAGCTGGCCGAGGCCTACCGCAACGGCGACATCCAGCCCGATCTCGTCCCGGTCGCCACCCGCAGCGCCGCCGGCTGGGGCCTCGCCACCGCCGACGAGGCGCCCCGCCCCGAGACCACGCTCGAGGGGCTGGCGAATCTGCGCACCCCGTTCCGCCCCCACGGTCGCGTGACCGCCGGCAACTCCTCCGGTCTCAACGACGGCGCCGCCGTCTCGCTGCTGGCCAGCGCCGACGCCGCGAAGGAGCTGGGCCTGCCCGAGAAGATGCGCCTGGTCAGCTTCGCCTTCGCCGGCGTCGAGCCCGAGATCATGGGCATCGGCCCGGTCCCCTCGACCGAGAAGGCGCTGAAGAAGGCCGGGCTCGGCATCGAGGACATCGGCCTCTTCGAGCTCAACGAGGCGTTCGCCGTGCAGGTGCTCTCCTTCCTCGACCACTTCGGCATCGACGACGACGATCCGCGGGTCAACGAGTACGGCGGCGCGATCGCGATCGGCCACCCGCTCGCCTCCTCGGGCGTCCGGCTGATGATCCAGCTCGCCCGCCAGTTCGAGGCGCACCCCGAGGTCCGCTACGGCCTGACCGCGATGTGCGTCGGTCTCGGCCAGGGCGGCTCGGTCATCTGGGAGAACCCGCACTTCGACGGCAAGCGCGCACGACGGAAGGGACGCTGACCCATGCTCGAAGGATTCGAGGACCTGGTCGAACTCGCCGAGGGCGAGGTCGTCACCCACTCCTACGTCCGCGACGTCCCGCTCCCCAGCGGCCGCGTCCTGGCGCTGATCACGCTCGACAACGACCGCGACCACACCCGGCCGAGCACCTTCGGCCCCGCCGGGCTGTTCGAGCTGGCCGACGTGCTGCTCGCCCAGCAGGCGCGCGCGAAGGCCGGTGAGATCCAGGCGGTCGGCGTGACCGGCAAGCCGTTCATCCTCGCCGCCGGCGCCGACCTCAGCAAGGTCGGCAGCATCCCGAGCCACGAGATCGGCCGCCAGCTGGCGCGCCTCGGGCACACGACCCTCGGCCTGCTGTCCGAGCTCGGCGTCCCCTCGTTCGTCTTCATCAACGGGCTCGCGCTCGGCGGCGGCACCGAGATCGCGCTGAACGCCGACTACCGCACCGTCGACGCCTCGATCCCCGCGCTCGGGCTGCCCGAGGTCTTCCTCGGCATCATCCCCGGCTGGGGCGGCGCCTGGCTGCTGCCGAACCTGATCGGCATCGAGAACGCGCTCAAGGTGATCGTCGAGAACCCGCTGAAGAACAACCGGACCCTCAAGGGCCAGGACGTCTTCGACCTCGGCATCGCCGACGCGATCTTCCCCTCCGCGAGCTTCCTCGAGAACTCGCTGGTCTGGGCCGACGGCGTCCTCGGCGGGACCGTCGAGGTGAAGCGGCCGAACGTGCCCGGGAAGATCGAGCGCCTGGTCAAGTGGGACGCCGCGATCGCGATCGCCCGCAAGCAGCTCGAGTCGAAGATCGGCACCGTCGCCGCGTCGCCCTACCGCGCGCTCGACCTGCTGAAGGCCGCCAAGAGCAGCACCCGCGAGGAGGGCTTCGCCGCCGAGGACGAGGCGCTGGCCGACCTCGTCTCCGGGGATCAGTTCCGCGCGAGCATCTACGCCTTCGACCTGGTGCAGAAGCGGGCCAAGCGCCCCGCCGGCGCGCCGGACAAGAGCCTCGCCAAGCCGGTCACCAAGGTCGGCGTCATCGGCGCGGGTCTCATGGCCACGCAGTTCGCGCTGCTCTTCGTCCGCCGCCTCCAGGTGCCGGTCGTCATCACCGACCTCGACCAGGAGCGGGTGGACCGCGGCGTCGCGAGCATCGTCGGCGAGATCGACACCCTGCTCGCCAAGGGCCGCCTCTCGCCGGACGACGCGAACCGCCTCCGCGGTCTCGTCACCGGCACCACCGACCGCGCCGACTTCGCCGACGCCGACTGGATCATCGAGGCCGTCTTCGAGGAGCTCTCCGTCAAGCAGGAGGTCTTCGCCGACATCGAGCGCTACGTCTCCCCCACCGCCGTCCTCGCGACCAACACCTCCTCGCTCTCGGTCGAGCGGATCGGCGAGCGGCTGCAGCACCCGGAGCGCCTGGTCGGCTTCCACTTCTTCAACCCGGTGGCCGTGATGCCGCTGATCGAGGTCGTGAACACGCCGCAGACCGACGACGAGACGCTGTCGACGGCGATGGTCACGGCCGCGAAGCTGAAGAAGAACGCGGTCATCACCCGCGACACCCCCGGCTTCGTGGTCAACCGCGTGCTGGCCAAGGTCCTCGGCGAGGCGATGCACGCCGTCGACACCGGCACTCCCTTCGAGGTCGTCGAGGCCTCGCTCGAGCCGTTCGGCCTGCCGATGACGCCGTTCGAGCTGCTCGAGCTCGTCGGCCTCAAGGTCGGCGCGCACGTGCTCGACACCCACCACGCCGCCTTCCCGGACCGCTTCTACGACAGCGCCAACCTGCACCGCCTGGCGGAGCTCGGCCACGTCTTCGAGCGCGACGCCAAGGGCCGGGTGAAGGGCGTGGACAAGCGCGCCGTCGCCATCGTCAAGGGCGGCTCCGACCCGATGACCGCCGAGGAGCTGCGGCTTCGCGTCGAGACCGGCCTCGCCGACGAGGTGAAGCGGATGCTGGACGACGACGTCGTGCACGCCGCGGAGGACATCGACCTCTGCCTCATCCTCGGCGCCGGCTACCCGTTCCAGATGGGCGGCCTGACGCCCTACCTCGACCGCGTGGGCGCGAGCGAGCGCGCCTTCGGCGGCACGTTCCACGACCCGGCCATCCGCGGCGTCCAGTAGCCGCAGGGACGGCGAGAACGCAGGAGGGCGCCACCGGTCCGGTGGGCGCCCTCTCCCGTGCGTGGTGCGCGCTCAGTCCTTGCGCGCGTCGTCGTGCGCCGCGACCTCTTCGGGCAGCGGGCGCGCGACCGGGATCTTGCTGCCGAGCACCTGGGCGACGACGTCCCGGGCGATGTGCTGCGGAGTCAGTCCGACGTCCTCGAGGATCTCCTCGCGCTTGGCGTGGTCGAGGAACTGGTCCGGCAGCCCCAGCTCGGTGACGGCCGTGTCGACGCCGGCCTCGCGGAGGTCCTGGCGGATCCGGGTGCCGATGCCGCCGACGCGGACGCCGTCCTCGATCGAGATCACGAGGCGGTGCTCGGCCGCCAGATCGATGACGCTGCGCGGGACCGGCACGACCCAGCGCGGATCGACGACGGTGGCGCCGATGCCCTGCGCGGCGAGCCGCTGCGCGACGTCGAGGCCCATCGCGGCCATCGGGCCGACGGTGACGATCAGCACGTCCTGCCGCTCCGAGCGCAGCAGCACGTCCACGCCGTCGTCGAGGCGCTCGAGCGCGTCGATCTCGTCGCCGACGTTGCCCTTGGAGAAGCGCACGACCGTGGGGGCGTCCTTCACGCCGACGGCCTCCCGCAGCTCCTCGCGCAGCCGGACGGAGTCCCGGGGCGCGGCGAGGCGGATGTTCGGGACGACCTGGAGGATCGCGAGGTCCCACATGCCGTGGTGGCTCGGGCCGTCCGGGCCGGTGACCCCGGCGCGGTCGAGCACGAAGGTGACGCCGGCGCGGTGCAGCGCCACGTCCATCAGCACCTGGTCGAAGGCGCGGTTGACGAAGGTCGCGTAGAGCGCGACGACCGGGTGCAGACCGCCGAAGGCGAGGCCTGCGGCCGAGGTCACGGCGTGCTGCTCGGCGATGCCGACGTCGAACACGCGGTCCGGGTACTTCTCGGCGAGGCGGTCGAGGCCGACCGGGCGGAGCATCGCGGCGGTGATGCCGACGATCGTCGGGTCCTCGTCCGCGAGGGTGACGATCTCCTCCGCGAAGACCGAGGTCCAGGAGCGGGCGCCGCTCGCGCTGAGCGGCTCGCCGGTCTCGGGATCGATCTGGCCGACCGCGTGGAACTGGTCGGCGAGGTCCTGGACGGCGGGCTCGAAGCCCTTGCCCTTCTGCGTGATCGCGTGCACGATCACGGGCGTGCCGTAGTCCTTGGCCTGCTGGAGCGCCTCCTCCATCGCGGTGAGGTCGTGTCCGTCGATCGGGCCGAGGTACTTGATGTCGAGGTTGGAGTACAGCGCCTCGTTGTTGATGAAGCGGCTGAGGAAGCCGTGCAGGCCGCCGCGCACACCGCGGTAGACCGCGGCCGCGGGGCCGCCCAGGCGCTCGGAGACGGCGCGGGAGCCGCGGTGCAGCGTCCGGTAGGTGCGCCGGGTGCGGACGCCGTTGAGGAAGCGCGCCATGCCGCCGATGGTCGGGGCGTAGGAGCGGCCGTTGTCGTTGACGACGATGACGAGCCCGCGGGAGTTGTCGTCGCTGATGTTGTTCAGCGCCTCCCAGGTCATCCCGCCGGTGAGCGCGCCGTCGCCGACGACGGCGACCACGTGGCGATCGGTCTGGCCGGTCATCGTGAAGGCGCGGGAGATGCCGTCCGCCCAGGACAGCGAGCTGGACGCGTGCGAGCTCTCGACGATGTCGTGCGGCGACTCGGAGCGCTGCGGATAGCCGGCGAGTCCGCCGCGCTGGCGGAGGCCGGAGAAGTCCTGGCGCCCGGTCAGCAGCTTGTGCACGTAGGACTGGTGCCCCGTGTCGAAGATGATCGCGTCGTGCGGCGAGTCGAAGACCCGGTGGATCGCGATGGTCGTCTCGACGACGCCGAGATTCGGGCCGAGGTGGCCGCCGGTCTTGGACACCTCGCGCACGAGGAAGTCGCGGATCTCCAGCGCCAGCGTCTCGAGCTCGGTCCGGGTCAGGCGGTCGAGGTCGCGCGGTCCGGAGATGGTCTCGAGAACAGCCATTCGCGCCGCCTTTCCGGGGGATGTCTGAGGGGTGTGGACGTCTCCCGAGTCTACGCACGGGGTCCGGTGGAACAGGTGCGCGCCTCCCCGGCTTGCAGGGAGGCGCGCAGATCTGCTCGGAATCAGACCAGGGAGCGCAGCACGTACTGCAGGATCCCGCCGTTGCGGTAGTAGTCCGCCTCACCGGGGGTGTCGATGCGGACGACCGCGTCGAACTCGATCGGCTGCTTGCCCTCGGGCGAGTCGGACGTCGGCGTGGCGACGACGTGGACCGTCTTCGGGGTCACGCCCTCGTTCAGCGCCTCGATGCCCGAGATGCTGATCGACTCCGTGCCGTCGAGCCCGAGCGAGGCCCAGGTCTCGCCCTGCGGGAACTGCAGCGGGACGACGCCCATGCCGATCAGGTTCGAGCGGTGGATCCGCTCGAAGCTCTCGACGATGACCGCCTTGACGCCCAGGAGGCTGGTGCCCTTCGCCGCCCAGTCGCGCGACGAGCCGGAGCCGTACTCCTTGCCGCCGAGGATCACCAGCGGGGTGCCCTGCGCCTGGTAGTTCTGCGACGCGTCGTAGATGAACGACTGCGGGCCGCCCTCCTGCGTGAAGTCGCGGGTGTAGCCGCCCTCCACGTTGTCCAGGAGCTGGTTGCGCAGGCGGATGTTCGCGAACGTGCCGCGGATCATCACCTCGTGGTTGCCGCGGCGCGAGCCGTAGGAGTTGTAGTCCTTGCGGTCCACGCTGTGCTCGGCGAGGTACTGACCGGCCGGGCTGTCGGCCTTGATCGAGCCGGCGGGGCTGATGTGGTCGGTGGTGACCGAGTCGCCCAGCTTGGCGAGCACGCGGGCGTCGGCGATGTCGGTGACCGGGGTCGTCTCCATCGTCATGCCGTCGAAGTACGGGGGCTTCCGCACGTAGGTGGAGTCCTCGTCCCACTCGAAGATCGAGCCCTCGGGGGTCTGCAGCGAGCGCCAGCGCTCGTCGCCGTCGAACACGCCGGCGTACTGCGTGTCGAACATCGACTTGTCGATCGAGGAGTCGATCGTCGCCTGCACCTCGGCCGCGTCGGGCCAGATGTCCTTGAGGAAGACGTCGTTGCCGTCGGTGTCGGTGCCCAGGGCGTCGACCTCGAAGTCGAAGTTCATCGAGCCGGCGAGCGCGTAGGCGATGACGAGCGGCGGGCTCGCCAGGTAGTTCATCTTCACGTCGGGGTTGATGCGGCCCTCGAAGTTGCGGTTGCCCGAGAGGACGGCCGTGACGGCGAGGTCGTTCTCCTGCACCGCGGTCGAGATCTCCTCGAGCAGCGGGCCGGAGTTGCCGATGCAGGTGGTGCAGCCGTAGCCGACGGTGAAGAAGCCGAGGGCCTCGAGCGACTCGGTGAGCCCGGCCTTCTCGTAGTAGTCGGTGACGACCTTCGAGCCCGGCGCCAGCGTGGTCTTGACCCACGGCTTGGCCTTGAGGCCCTTCTGCGCGGCGTTGCGGGCCAGCAGGCCGGCCGCGAGCATCACCGAGGGGTTCGACGTGTTGGTGCACGAGGTGATCGCGGCGATCGCGACGGCGCCGTGGTCGATGGTGAAGCTCTCGTGGCCCTCGCCCAGCTCGACGGTCGTCGGCTTCGACGCGGTGGTCGGCGCGTGCGAGCGGTGGGTGTGCGAGTGCGAGCTGTACTCGTCCTGCGGCTGGAGCTCGCCCGGGTCCGACGCGGGGAACGACTCGGCGAGGGTGAGGTCGACGATGTCGTGGGTGACGTCAGTGTAGTTGTTAAGGTCCGACTCGAACTGCGTCTTCGCCGAGGTGAGCTCGATGCGGTCCTGCGGGCGCTTCGGCCCGGCGATCGAGGGGACGACCGTGCTGAGGTCCAGCTCGAGGTACTCGCTGAAGACCGGCTCGACCGCGGGGTCGTGCCAGAGCTTCTGCAGCTTGGAGTACTGCTCGACCAGGGCGATCTGCTCGTCGCTGCGGCCGGTGAGGCGCAGGTAGTCGAGGGTCACGTCGTCGATGGGGAACATCGCGGCGGTGGAGCCGAACTCGGGGCTCATGTTGCCGATGGTGGCGCGGTTGGCGAGCGGCACCTGGGCGACGCCGGCGCCGTAGAACTCGACGAACTTGCCGACGACGCCGTGCTTGCGCAGCATCTCGGTGATCGTCAGGACGACGTCGGTGGCGGTCACGCCGGCCGGGATGGCACCGGAGAGCTTGAAGCCGACGACCTTGGGGATGAGCATCGACACGGGCTGGCCGAGCATGGCCGCCTCGGCCTCGATGCCGCCGACGCCCCAGCCGAGCACGCCGAGGCCGTTCACCATGGTGGTGTGCGAGTCGGTGCCGACGCAGGTGTCGGGGTAGGCGCGGAGGACGCCGCCGACCTCGCGGGTCATGGTGACGCGCGCCAGGTACTCGATGTTGACCTGGTGGACGATGCCCGTTCCGGGCGGGACGACCTTGAAGTCGTCGAACGCGGTCTGGCCCCAGCGGAGGAACTGGTAGCGCTCGCCGTTCCGCTCGTACTCGAGCTCGACGTTGCGCTCGAGGGCGTCGGGGGTGCCGAAGAGGTCCGCGATGACCGAGTGGTCGATGACCATCTCGGCGGGCGCGAGCGGGTTGATCCTGTTCGCGTCTCCACCGAGGGCCGCGACGGCCTCGCGCATGGTGGCGAGGTCGACGATGCAGGGCACACCGGTGAAGTCCTGCATCACGACGCGCGCGGGCGTGAACTGGATCTCGGTGTCGGGCTCCGACTCCGGGACCCACTCGCCCAGGGCGCGGATGTGATCGGCCGTGATGTTGGCGCCGTCCTCCGTGCGGAGCAGGTTCTCGAGCAGCACCTTCAGGCTGAACGGGAGCTTCTCGTGACCGGGGACCCGGTCGATGCGGAACACCTCGTAGTCGGTCGAGCCGACCTTCAGGTTGTCTTTCGATCCAAAGCTGTCTACCGCGGACACGTCGCCCTCTCCTTCGCTGACGTGGGCTCCGCCGACGGGCGCACCCACATATCCGTCTCCATCTTGGCGACCGCGCACAGCGCCCCGCCACCAAGGAGGACCTAACTATTTATCTTGACGTCGAGACAACTCTACGCGCGTTCGGCGGGCGGAGCCGCCTCGTCCCGCTCCGCCGCGCCGCGGTACTCCGCGCGCACGGCCAGGACGGTGAGCACCAGCAGCGGCGCATAGAGGGGCAGGCCGAGCACGAGCTTCCAGGTGCCCAGGGCCGTGGCGTCGCCGGCGAGGAAGAGCGGGTACTGCACCGCGAGCCGGACGAAGAACAGGGCCGCCCAGGCGAGCGTCAGCAGCGAGAAGAGCCGGCGCTTCCGGCGGTCGTTCCGCCAGGCCGTGCCGTCGCCCATCAGGTAGCCGGCCGCGACGCCGATCAGGGGCCAGCGCGCGAGCACCGACACCAGGAAGACGAGGCCGTAGACGAGGTTGGTGATCAGACCGGGCACGAAGTTGTCGACCGCGCGGCCGGTGATCAGCGCGAGGGCGGCCGAGATCACGACGCCGAGCAGACCGCCGACCGCCTGGATGACCGGGGTGCGCCCGAGGATCCGCGCGACGGTGAACAGCACGGCCATCCCGACGGAGGCGACCAGCGAGAGCACGAGCTCTCCCGTGATCGTGAAGAGGAGGACGAAGGCGACTCCGGGCACGACGGCCTCGAGGATGCCGCGGACGCCGCCCATCGAGCCGAGCAGCGCGCGGCCGTCGAACGGCTCGCCGTCGGCGACGACGCCGAGTCCGGAGCGGCGGGCGGCCTTCGCGATCGCCTCACCGACCTCGGGACGCTCCGGCTGCCCCTCGCGCTCGGACGGGCCGGTGTGCTCCGACCGCCCGTCGCGCTCGGGCTGCTGGTCGCCCTCGGCGCCCATCCCGCTCAGCTCGCGCTCTGCTGGGTCTGGCCGCTGTCCGGCATCTTGAGCGGGATGAGGTCGCGCGGGGGCATCGGGCCGGAGCCGCGCACCACGACGACACTGCGGAAGAGGTCCTCGACGGCGGCCGCGGCCTGCTCGTCGGTGGCCCCCGCGCCGGCGATCACGCCGCGGAGGAACCAGCGCGGACCGTCGACGCCGACGAAGCGCGCGACGCGCACGCCGCCGCCGGCCAGCGGGAGCTGCGCGACGATCTCCGGGCCGAAGACGCCCTCGCGCTCCTCGGTGCTGCCGCCCTGGCGGCCGATCTGCTCCGCGATCTGCCCGCGGATCTCGTGCCAGAGACCCGAGGAGCGCGGTGCCGCGAACGGCTGCACCTGGAGGGTGGACCCGGCGTAGTCGAGGCCGACGGCGATGACGCGCTTGGTCGCCTCCTCGACCTCGAGGCGGATGTGCATGCCCTCGCGGGGCAGCACCTTCACCCCGCCGAGGTCGATGTAGGGGCGGACCGGGTTGGCCTCGCGCTCGTCGAGCGGGCCGGCCTCCGCGCGGTCGGCGGGCGCGGACTTCTCGAAGTCCTGCGCGGCGGTCTCGACGGCCGCGTCCTCGGTGCCGGCGGGCTGGATGTCGCTCATGCGTTCTCCTCGTTGGTGCGGGCGTCTGCTGGTGCTGCGGTGGCGTAGCCGGTCGAGCCGAAGCCGCCGGTGCCGCGGACGGAGTCCGGCAGCTCCTCGACGGCGGTGAAGCGGGCCCGGACGACGGGCAGGATGACGAGCTGCGCGATCCGGTCGCCCGCGGCGATGCGGTACGGCTCGCGGGCGTCGGTGTTCAGGAGGGCCACGCGGATCTCGCCGCGGTAGCCGGCGTCGATGGTGCCGGGCGCGTTCACGATCGTGAGGCCGTGCTTGAAGGCCAGCCCGCTGCGCGGCACGACGAAGCCGACATGACCGTCGGGCAGGGCGATCGAGACCCCGGTGCCGACGCTCGCCCGCTCGCCGGGAGCGAGCACGAGCTCCTCCGTGGAGCGCAGATCGGCTCCGGCGTCACCGGGGTGGGCGTAGAACGGGACCTCGTCCGCGCGGATCGGGACGTCGACGGTTTCGTTCACGTGACGAGGGTAGACCAATCGTCTGATGCAATAGGGACATGCCGTCCTACCGAGAGAGGCTGTGGCCCGCGCCCTGGCTCTTCGTCTCCACCGCCCTCGTGATCCCCGCCAGCATCCTGGTCTTCGCGCCGATCAACCTGTCCGTCGGCTTCCTCGTCGCGCTGGTGCTCTACGGCGGCACCGTCGGCACGCTGCTCGCCACGTCGCCGACCATCGAGGTCGTCGACGGCGAGCTGCGGGCCGGCCGCGCGCACATCCCGCTCGAGCTGGTGGGCGACGCGGTCGCCTTCACCGGCGAGCGGGCGTTCGCTCAGCGCGGACCGCGGTTGGACGCCAGGGCGTTCCTCGTCATCCGCGGCTGGGTGCGCGACGTCGTCCGGGTCCCGATCGAGGACCCCGCCGACCCGACGCCGTACTGGCTGCTGTCGAGCAGGCGCCCCAACGACGTCGTCGCCGCGATCCGGGAGGGATCACGGCGACGGGGCGCTGGTCTTTCGGAGCCGGGAGAGGCCTAGGCGGCGCACTCCAGGCAGATCGGGCCGAGCTTCTCCTCGTGGTCGATCTGCGAGCGGTGCTTCACCAGGAAGCAGCTGACGCACGTGAACTCGTCCGCCTGCGGCGGAAGGACCACGACGTCCAGATCGAGGTCGGACAGATCGGCACCGGGCAGTTCGAATCCGCCCGGGTTGTCGGCGTCATCGACGTCGACGACACCGGACATCTTGTCGGGGACTCGCTCCTTCAGGGCCTCGATCGACTCGGAGTCGTCATCGGTCTTGCGGGGGGCGTCGTAGTCCGTAGCCATTCCCATCCACTTCTTAAATTCAGTCGTTCAACAAATCGGCGGGGACAGTGTGCATCAAGAAGTATCGATGCGCAAACCGCTTCGAACGCGTCTTGACAGCCGCTGCCGCGCCCTCCTCCGCACCAACTTTCGACCCGCCCGCGGTATTCCCGGGGAACGGCCCGTCGGCGTGCGATCCTGAGCCGGTTCGCGGCAGGCACGGGCTCGTCCGCGGCCAGAAGGAGGTCCAGCACGATGATGGAACTGAAGGTGATCGGCGTCGAGAGCGGATCGCTCGTCCTCGTCTCGGACGGCGGTGAGCGGTTCTCCGTCCGCATCGACGAGACGCTGCAGAGCCAGCTGCGCCCGCGCGTGCACTCGCTGCCCCCGCGGGAGAAGCGCGTGTCGCCCCGCGAGATCCAGTCGCACATCCGCTCGGGCCTCTCCGCCGAGGAGGTCGCCGAGCTCACCGGCGCCGACCTCGACTACGTCGCGCGCTTCGAGGGCCCGGTCACGGCCGAGCGCGAGCACATCGTCGCCTCCGCCCTGGCGGTCCGCGTCTACACCAGCGCCGACCCCGACCCGCTCGAGGAGGGCACGCCCTTCGGCGACGTCATCCGCGAGCGCCTGGGCGCCCTCGGTGCCGACGGCGAGCAGTGGTCGAGCTGGAAGGAGGAGGAGGGCTGGGTCGTCAAGCTGCTCTTCCGCTCCGACGAGATCGACCACGACGCCCGCTGGCGCTTCGACCCCAAGAAGGCGCTCCTCTCCCCCCTCACCGCCGAGGCGACCACGCTCTCGCAGCAGGGCGAGATCAGGCCGACGCTGATCCCGCGCCTGCGCGCCGTCATCCCCGCCGCGGTCGACGAGCTGGCGACCCGCTTCGACACCGACGCGTTCGCGAAGCCCGCGGAGCCGTCGCGCCCCGAGCGCACGGGCTCCGAGCGCACGGGCTCCGAGCGTGCGGGCTCCGAGCGAGCGGGCTCCGAGCGCCAGGGGCCCTCGCGTCTCCCGCACTCGCGACCCGCCGCCTCCCGGCCCTCCGACACCGAGCCGCAGCCGGCCCTCTCGGACACGCCGCGTCCGGTCTCCACGCT
Organism: Rathayibacter sp. VKM Ac-2926; assembly: GCF_022815565.1. NCBI lineage: Bacteria > Bacillati > Actinomycetota > Actinomycetes > Micrococcales > Microbacteriaceae > Rathayibacter > Rathayibacter sp. VKM Ac-2926. The sequence goes on from NZ_JALGRS010000005.1 coordinate 285,319, forward strand.
CCCCCGCCCGGTGACCAGCACGACCGAGCAGCGCGAGCGCAACCTCAACGACACGGCCGACCTCCTCGACGCGCTCCGGCGCCGTCGCGGCGAGCGCGACCACGCCTCCTCGGCGCGGGTGCGCGAGGAGCCGCAGCCGGAGGCGCCCGCGGTCGTCGCCCCGAAGGCCCCCGAGCCCGAGCGCCCCGCAGCACCCGCTGCCGAGCACCCCGCCGCGAGCGGACGCACCTCGATGCGCCGCGGCCGTGCCGCCATCCCCAGCTGGGACGAGATCGTCTTCGGGGCCCGCAGCGACGACTGACCGGTCGACGCCTGACCGGTCGACGCCTGAGAGGGCGAGCGCGCTCCCGGGACTCAGATCCCGGAGAGCGCGCCGAAGCCGAGCAGCGGCACCTGGGTCTCCTCGGGGGTGAGCGAGCCGTGCTGGCCGATCATCGACCGGCCGGATGCGTCCTCCGCCGAGTAGTAGGCGATCGCCTTGCGGGCGGCGACGAAGACGTCGCCCATCCGCTCCGCCGCCGGAGCGCCGATCTCGCCGAACCAGCCGCTCGCCGCGACCTCGTCACGGGTCGCGATCCAGGCGCGGGAGCCCTCCGCCTCGCTCCAGCGCGCCGCGACCACCGCGGGATCGATCCCGGCCTCGAGGTGCAGCTGCAGGCAGCGCGGCTCGCCGGCCAGGTGGCGGACACCCTCGAGCATTGCGGGCTCCCGGACGAGCACGTGCGACGAGGCGGGCACGTCCAGCACGCCGTGGTCGGCGGTGACGAGCACGCCCTCGCGCCCGGAGAGTCCGCGGACGAACGCCGCGACCTCGCCGTCGAGCTGCTCCAGTGCCGTCGTCCACTCCGGCGACTCCCAGCCGCGGGCGTGCGCGGTCATGTCGAGCTCGGGGACGTAGAGGTAGACGAGCTGCCGGCCGCCGCGGTCGAGCAGATCGCGCGCCGCGGCGAAGCGCTCGGCGACTCCCCCGGCGACCCGGTACTCGGCGCCGCGCAGGATCGCGCGGGTGAGCCCCGAGTGCGCGTAGCGGGCGGCGCCGATGACGCTCGCCGCGACACCCGCCTCGACGGCGCGCTCGAAGACGGTGGGGTGCGGCTGCCACTGCTCGGGGACCATCCGGTCGTCCCAGCCGGAGAGCTGGTTCACCAGGCGGTCGTGCGCCCGGTCGAGCACGCGGTAGCCGACCATCCCGTGCTCCCCCGGGCGCCGGCCCGTGGTGAGGCTGGCGAGGGCCGCCGCGGTCGTCGTCGGGAAGCCGGAGGCGAGGGTCGTGGCCTTGGTGAGCGCGGGCGCGAGCGTGCGGGCGTGCCCGGCGCGCTGCCGCAGGTTGGCCGCCCCGAGCCCGTCGACGAGGACGACGACGATCCGCTCGACGCGCGGCGAGCCGAAGGTCCCCGGGCGGCCGAGGAGGGCGTCGAGAGCGCCGGGGAGGACGTCGGCGAGGCTCCGCCGCCCGGCGGGGACGGCCGGTAGCATGGGGGTCATCGCGCCCAGTTTCGCACGCTGCGCCCCTCCGCGGAGCGTGCCCCGCCGTGCCCGCGCCCGCTACCGAAGTGAGACATGAACGCTGCACCCCCTCCCTCCGGATCCTCCCTGACCGAGCGCATCGAGGACGTCGACGTCTCGGCCGAGATGGAGGGGTCGTTCCTCGAGTACGCCTACTCGGTGATCTACTCCCGCGCCCTGCCCGACGCCCGCGACGGCTTGAAGCCGGTGCAGCGCCGCATCCTCTACATGATGAGCGAGATGGGCCTGCGCCCCGATCGCGGCCACGTGAAGTCGGCCCGCGTCGTCGGCGAGGTGATGGGCAAGCTGCACCCGCACGGCGACGCCTCGATCTACGACTCGCTCGTGCGTCTCGCGCAGCCGTTCACGCTCCGGGTCCCGCTCGTCGACGGCCACGGCAACTTCGGCTCGCTCGACGACGGCCCCGCCGCCGCCCGCTACACCGAGGCCCGCCTCGCCGCCGCGGCGACGGCGATGACCGAGCACCTCGACGAGGACGTCGTCGACTTCGTCCCCAACTACGACAACTCGCACGACCAGCCCGAGGTGCTCCCCGCGGCGTTCCCGAACCTCCTCGTCAACGGTGCGAGCGGCATCGCGGTCGGCATGGCCACCAACATGGCCCCGCACAACCTGATCGAGGTGATCGGAGCGGCGCGGCACCTGATCGCGCACCCCGACGCCTCGCTTGACGATCTGATGTCGTTCGTCCCCGGCCCGGACTTCCCCAGCGGCGGCACGATCGTCGGGCTCGCCGGCGTCCGCGACGCCTACGCGACCGGCCGCGGCAGCTTCAAGACCCGCGCCCGCGTCTCGGTCGAGAGCATCACCGCCCGGAAGTCCGGCCTGGTCGTCACCGAGCTGCCCTACCTCGTCGGCGCCGAGAAGGTCATCGACAAGATCAAGGACGGCGTCCAGAACAAGAAGCTCAGCGGGATCGCCGACGTCACCGATCTCACCGACCGCGACAACGGCCTCCGCCTCGTGATCGGGATCAAGACCGGCTTCAGCCCGGAGGCGGTGCTCGAGCAGCTGTACCGCTACACCCCGCTCGAGGACGCCTTCTCGATCAACAACGTCGCGCTCGTCGACGGCCAGCCGCGCACGCTCGGCCTCAAGGAGCTGCTGCAGGTCTACGTCGGCCACCGCCTGACCGTGGTGACCCGCCGCTCCCGCTACCGTCTCCGCAAGCGCCAGGAGCGGCTGCACCTGGTCGAGGGACTGCTGATCGCGATCCTCGACATCGACGAGGTCATCCAGCTGATCCGCGCGAGCGACGACACCGCCGCCGCCCGGGCCCGGCTGATCGAGGTCTTCGACCTCAGCACGATCCAGGCCGACTACATCCTCGAGCTGCAGCTGCGCCGCCTGACGAGGTTCTCCCGGATCGAGCTCGAGACCGAGCGCGACACCCTGCTCGCCGACATCGCCGAGCTCGAGGCGCTGCTGGCCAGCCGCAGCCGCCTCGAGGCGCTCGTGTCCGACGAGCTCGACGACGTCGCGCAGCGCCTCGGCACGCCGCGCCGGACGCTGCTCACCGAGGCGCGCCCCTCCGTCGCCACGACCGGACGCAAGACCGCCGCCGTCCTCGAGATCGCCGACCTGCCCTGCCGGGTGCTGCTGAGCACCACCGGGCGGATGGTGCGCATCGACCGCGACCCGGAGGCCGCGCCGCACCCCGAGCGCGCGACCCGCCGCAGCAAGCACGACGCGGTGCTCAGCACGATCGACACCACCACGCGCGCCGAGATCGGCGCGGTGACGACCGCCGGCCGCCTGCTGCGCTTCTCCCCCGTCGACGTCCCGTCCGTCCCGTCCTCCTCGGTGCAGCTCGGCGCGGGCGTCCGGATGAGCGACTACCTGACCCACCTGGCGAAGGACGAGCGCGTCCTCGCCCTGGTCGCCCTCGACGACCCGCGCCCGATCGCCCTGGGCACCCTGCAGGGCACGGTCAAGCGCGTCGCCCCGGGCGACCTGCCCAACCGCCCGGACATCGAGCTGATCGCTCTGCGGCCGAAGGACGCGGTCGTCGGCGCCGCGCCGTCGGCCGACGAGGACGAGCTCGTCTTCGTCACCGGCGAGGCCCAGCTGCTGCGCTTCTCCGCCTCGGCGGTGCGTCCGCAGGGCCGGACCGCGGCGGGCATGGCCGGCGTCAAGATCAGCGAGACCGACGAGGTCGTCTCCTTCGCGGTCGTCCCCGAGTCCGAGCGCGACGAGACGGTCGTCGCGACCGTCGCCGTCGACAGCTGGGCCCTCACCGGCACCGACACCGGCAGCGCCAAGGTGTCGGCGTTCTCGGAGTTCCCGCCCAAGGGCCGCGCGACCGGCGGCGTCCGCGCCCAGCGCTTCCTCAAGGGCGAGACCGCCCTCGGCGTCGCCTGGGTCGGCCCCGGCCCGGCGCACGCGCTCGAGGCCGACGGCAGCGTCGCGGCGCTCCCGGACTCCGGGATGAAGCGCGACGGCTCCGGCGTCGCCCTCGCGGCCCCGGTCGCCAGCATCGGCGCGGCCCCCGAGCAGTTCTAGACCGTCGTCCCGCGCCGCCCCGGCGCGGGACGGGCCTCAGACGTCGATGCGGTCGCGCGAGAGCGTCTCGGAGCCGCGGACGATGAAGTCCTTGCGCGGCGCCACCTCGTTGCCCATCAGCAGCTCGAAGACCCGGCCCGCGTTCTCCGCGTCCGACACCTTGACCCGGCGCAGCGTCCGCCGCGAGCGGTCCATCGTCGTCAGCGCGAGCTGGTCGGCGTCCATCTCGCCGAGGCCCTTGTAGCGCTGGATGGGGTCCTGGTAGCGCCGGTTCGCCTTCGACAGCCCGGCGAGGACGCCCTGCAGCTCCTTCTCGGAGTAGGTGTAGATCGTCTCGTTCGGCTTCTTGCCGGAGTTCATCACCACGACGCGGTGCAGCGGCGGCACCGCGGCGAAGACCCGGCCGGCCTCGACCAGCGGCCGCATGTAGCGGAAGAACAGCGTGAGCAGGAGCGTGCGGATGTGCGCGCCGTCGACGTCGGCGTCGCTCATCAGGATGATCTTCCCGTAGCGCGCGGCCGGCAGCTCGAAGGAGCGGCCGGACCCGGCCCCGATCACCTGGATCATCGAGGCGCACTCGGTGTTCGAGAGCATGTCGGCGATGCTCGCCTTCTGCACGTTGAGGATCTTGCCGCGGATCGGCAGCAGCGCCTGGTACTCGCTGTTGCGGGCGAGCTTCGCGGTGCCCAGCGCCGAGTCGCCCTCGACGATGAACAGCTCGCTGTTCTCCACGTCGTTGCTGCGGCAGTCGACGAGCTTGGCCGGCAGCGAGGAGGACTCGAGCGCGTTCTTGCGGCGCTGCGTCTCCTTGTGCGCGCGGGCCGAGATCCGCGACTTCATCTCGGCGACGAGCTTCTCGAGCAGCTGCGACATCTGCGCCTTGTCCTCGCGCTTCGTCGAGGCGAACACGGCGCCGAGGGTCGAGGTGATCGTCTGCGCGACGATCGCGCGCACGGCCGGCGTGCCGAGCACCTCCTTCGTCTGGCCCTCGAACTGCGGCTCGGGCAGGCGCACGGTCAGCACCGCGGTGAGACCAGCGAGCGCGTCGTCCTTCTCCAGCTTGTCCGAGCCGGCCTTGAGCTTGCGGGCGTTCGCCTCGACCTGCGCGCGGAGCAGCTTCAGCAGCCCCTGCTCGAAGCCGGTCTGGTGGGTGCCGCCCTTGGGCGTCGAGATGATGTTGACGAAGCTGCGCAGCACCGTCTCGTAGCCGGTGCCCCAGCGCAGCGCGATGTCGACCTCGCAGGTGCGCTCCACCTCGGTGGGAACCATCGCGCCGCCGGGGGTGAGCACCGGCACGGTCTCGGTGAAGGTGCCGCTGCCGGTGAGCCGCAGCACGTCGGTGACGGCCGCGTCCGGAGCGAGGAACTCGACGAACTCCGAGATGCCGCCGTCGTAGCGGAACATCTCGGCGCGGCGCTCCTCCTCGCGGTCGTCGACGATGTCGATCGTGAGCCCCGGCACCAGGAAGGCGGTCTGCCGGGCCCGGGTGACGAGGTCGTCGGTCTGGAAGGCGGCGCCCTTGGTGAAGATCTGCCGGTCCGCCCAGTAGCGGACCCGCGTCCCGGTGACGCCCCTCTTCACCTTGCCGACGATCTCCAGCTCGGAGCCGTTCTCGAACGGCGAGAACGGAGCGTCCGGGGTCGGCTCGCCCGAGTCCGCGAAGCGGCCGGGCTCGCCGCGATGGAAGGACATCCGGTAAGTGCGGCCGTCGCGGTCGACCTCAACGTCCAGCCGCTCCGACAGCGCGTTCACGACCGAGGCGCCCACGCCGTGCAGGCCGCCCGAGGCGGCGTAGGAGCCGGAGCCGAACTTGCCGCCCGCGTGCAGCTTGGTGAAGACGACCTCGACGCCGGTGAGCCCGGTCTTGGGCTCGATGTCGACCGGGATGCCGCGGGCGCGGTCGCGGACCTCGACGCTGCCGTCCTCGTGCAGCACCACGCTGATCTCGGTGCCGTGGCCGGCCAGGGCCTCGTCGACGGAGTTGTCGATGACCTCCCAGAGGCAGTGCATCAGCCCGCGGGAGTCCGTCGACCCGATGTACATGCCGGGACGCTTGCGCACCGCCTCGAGGCCTTCGAGGACGGAGAGGTGCCGTGCGGAGTAGTCGGTGGAGGCCATCCGATCAGTCTAGGTTCGAGGGACGACACCCCGGCCGCGGCGCGGCGGAGCGCGATCACGGTGCTCGCGGGCTGGGAAGTGCGGCGGGGGACCTACGCGCAGAGCGAAATGCCACGGGATCGACTCTGCCGGGAAACATCCGCGTGCTTTGATGGTTGGACCAAGGGAAGGACGGAGCTGAGAGGCCGAGTCCACCGAAGTCGAAGACCCGAGCGCAGGAGGCCACGTCATGTCGACCACAGCAACCCAGAACGGCGTGGACGAGCTCGCTGGATCGCAGCAGCTCTCCGCGGCAGACCGCTGCGACAGCTGCGGAGCCCAGGCCTACATCCGTGTCGTGGTGAACAGCGGCGAGCTGCTGTTCTGCGCGCACCACGGCAAGAAGTACCAGGAGAAGCTCTCCAGCATCGCCCAGAGCTGGCACGACGAGTCGGCGCGCCTCTTCGAGGAGCAGCGCCCCTAGTCAGCCCGCCCTTCGCCGGTGGGGAGCGGGACTCCCTACCGGCCGACTCCGAGCCGCTTCGCGATCACTTCGCGGGCGGCTCGAGCTGTCTCATCCGCCGCACGGATCCGCTCGTCCTGCATCGAGTAGGCCAGACCGTGCCGCCCGGCCACCCGGGTCAGGATCGCGTCCGCGAGGGCGGGGTTCTTCGCGAGCACGGGGCCGTGGAGGTGCGTGCCGAGGAGCCGACCTGCGGCGTAGCCCTCCGCTCCCCCGCCGTCACCGGTGCCGTGCAGCACCCGGCCGAGGACGTGCGCGGGATCGATGCCCTCGAAACGGCGGGCGTGGTTCTCGAAGCCGACGAGGACGCCCGACGCGGACTCGACGACGAGGTCGTCGGTCGTGCGCTCGGAGGTCACGGCACGACCGGGGAGGACCCCGATGCCGGCGATGACGGCCTCGGACGTCGCGAACGACTCGGCGAGGAGCTCCCAGCCCGCGCCGACGGCGACGACCTCGGTCTCGTCGCGCACCCAGCCCTGGACCGTGTCGCCGACGGCGCGGAGGAGGTCGAGCACGGCGGGCAGGTCCTCGTCCGCTCCCGTGCCGGCCACGAGCACGTCGGGCCGCTCGGCGAAGTCGGCCTCCTCGCGCAGCGCCAGGAGGCGGGCGTCGAGACCGGCCCAGCCGGCGCGTGCCGCGAGGACGCGGGCGTTCGCCGCATCGCCGTTGCTGTCCAGGACGTCGGGGGCGAGCACGCCGATCAACAGGGTGGTCACGCGGTCTCCTCGCGGTTGGAGGCGAGCTGGAGGTGGGCGCGGGTGCGCCGCATCGAGTCGGCGGAGAAGACGATCGTCTTCCGCCCGTGGCTCGGAGCGGGCAGCGCGAGGAAGGCGTCGAGCGCACGACCGAGATCGTCGTCGACCGCGTCGATCGCGACGCCGTCGTAGCGCAGCTGCAGCGCGGCCTCGTGCGCCTTCGAGCCGGAGACGACCCGGACCCGCCCGAGGCGGGCGGTGTCGACCGGCCAGAAGTAGGACGGGTCACGGACGTCGGAGCCGACGGCGAGCATGATCTGCTCGGTGCCCTCGGGGATCTCCGCGATGTTGAGGCGGTAGCTCGCCGGGTTCTGCACCAGGACGAACTCGACCTCCTGGCCGCGCACCGTCACGATCTCGCCGCGCCCGAACACGGGGTCGATCGACGAGAGCGCGGAGGCGGTCGTCGCCGGGAGGAAGCGGGTGCCGAGGATCGCGCGGGCCGCGGAGACCGCCGAGGCGGCGTCGACCGCGTAGTGCACGCCGCGAGCGGGCAGGCGGACATCGAGGACGTCGCCGTCGCTCCGGATCGTCGCGGCGGCACCGGCCGTGCTCTCGACGACGGTCGTCGCACGACCCTCCTGGCCCTCGGCGTCGGCCGCGTAGCCGAGCCCCCCGACAGCCGCGTCGCGGACGGCGGACGAGGTGCCGTACCAGCGCAGGCGATCGCTGGGCAGGCTCGTCGCGATGTCGGCGACGTGGCGGTCGTCCGCATTGAGGACGACGGGGCCAGTGGCCCGGGTCGCGATGGTCGCGAGCATCCGGGCGACCATGGCCGGGTCGAAGAAGCGGTCGATCTGGTCGACGACCACGTTGGTGAGCAGCACGACGCGCGGGCTCATCCGCGGCGCGAGCCGGGCGCCGTGTCCCTCGTCCATCTCCAGGACGGCGATGTCCGCGTCGATCCGCCCGCGGAGGTCGGTGCGCTCGAGCAGCGCGGAGGTCAGTCCCTGCGCGATGTTCGCGGTGGAGGGGTTGGTGAAGACCCGCAGCCCGTGGGCACGGAGCACCGCCACGAGCATCTTGGTCGTCGTCGACTTCCCGGCCGAGCCGGTGACGACGACGAGGCCGTCGGTGAAGCCGTCGAGCACGGCCGGGAGGAAGCCCGGCGCGAGGCGGTTCACGACGAGTCCGGGCACGGCGGAGCCTCCGCCGGGCTTGCGGACGCGCGCTGCGAACCGGGCGGCCCTCCCGAGGAGGACCGCCGGCGCGTAGCGGATCACCGGCTTACTCGAGGTAGTCGCGGAGCGACTGCGAGCGGGACGGGTGGCGGAGCTTGGCCATCGTCTTGGACTCGATCTGGCGGATGCGCTCGCGCGTCACGCCGAAGGTGTCGCCGATCTGGTCGAGCGTCTTGGGCATGCCGTCGCCCAGGCCGAAGCGCATGCGGATCACGCCGGCCTCGCGCTCGGAGAGGGAGTCGAGCAGCGACTCGAGCTGCTTCTGCAGCATCGTGAAGCCCACCGCGTCGGCCGGCACGACCGCCTCGGTGTCCTCGATGAGGTCGCCGAACTCGCTGTCGCCGTCCTCACCCAGGGGGGTGTGCAGCGAGATCGGCTCGCGGCCGTACTTCTGCACCTCGATGACCTTCTCGGGGGTCATGTCGAGCTCTCGGGAGAGCTCCTCGGGCGTGGGCTCGCGGCCCAGGTCCTGCAGCATCTGGCGCTGGACGCGGGCGAGCTTGTTGATGACCTCGACCATGTGCACGGGGATGCGGATGGTGCGGGCCTGGTCGGCCATCGCGCGGGTGATCGCCTGGCGGATCCACCACGTCGCGTATGTCGAGAACTTGAAGCCCTTGGTGTAGTCGAACTTCTCCACCGCGCGGATCAGACCGAGGTTGCCCTCCTGGATCAGGTCCAGGAACTGCATGCCGCGGCCGGTGTAGCGCTTGGCGAGGCTGACCACGAGGCGGAGGTTCGCGCCGAGCAGGTGGCTCTTGGCCCGCTGCCCGTCCTTCGCGACCCAGCGCAGCTCGCGGACGAGCTCCGGGCTGAGGTCGCTCGAGTTCGCGAGCTTGTCCTCGGCGAAGAGGCCCGCCTCGATGCGCATCGCGAGCTCGACCTCCTCGGCCGCGTTCAGGAGCGCGACCTTGCCGATCTGCTTCAGGTAGTCCTTGACCGGGTCGGCCGTGGCGCCGGTGATCGCCGTCGAGTAGACGGGGACCTCGTCGTCGTCGCCGCCGAAGGAGAGGACGAGCGCGCCGCTGGGCAGCGGCTCGGCCGGAGCGGCGGCCGCGACGACCGGCGTCTCGGTGTCGTCCTTGGCCTCGGTCTCGGTCTCCTCGACCACGACCGCGGTCTCCTCCTCGGCGTCGGCGTCGCCGTCGACGTCCTCGGGCTCGGTGGGCTCCTCCTCCGCCGCAGCGGGGGCCGCGGCCTTGGTGGTGGCGCGGGCGCGCGTGGTCTTGGCCGCCGGCTTGCGCGCGGCGGGCTTCTTGGTCGTCGTCACGTCGTCGTCGACGGCGTCGAGCGTTGCGGTCTTGGTAGCTCTGGTGGCCATGGCGGCACCTCTCCATCCGTTGCGTCCCGGCTGCGGGCGAGGCCGGGAGGCGTCGTCCGTCGGTGGGCATTACGAGGACCCATGTCAAGTCGAGGGGATCGCACGCCCGACGTGGGCGCCGTGCTCCTCGACCCGAACGGGTCCTATTGACAATTATTGCACGCCTGAGTAGTGCGGCCGTGCGCTCAGGGCTTCGGCACTCCGGGAGGAGTCCGACGCGAGACCATGCGGGGCCTCGCGGAAGGACGGGGAAGGGCGGGTCCGACGGTCAGCGTCCTGCGCGGCCACGACGGAGACGGTCGTTCAATGCAACCCACAGAGGGGCCACCGTTATTCCCTCGTCCTCGGCGAGCCGGCGCCGCGTCCTGCGGCGAGCGGTGACCAGTCCGATCACTCCGAGGCCGACGACGACGTACTGGATGCACCAGGCGAGCCGGAAGTGGTCCATCGAGTAGAGCCGGGCGGAGTCCGCGCCCGGCCCTGCCAGCGAGTCGAGCAGCAGCCCCATCAGGAACATCATCGTGAAGCTCGCGAGGAAGCCGCCGACGTTCACCACGCCGTTCGCGGCGCCGAGGCTCCGGGACGGGTTGAAGGTGCGCGCGAAGTCGAAGCCGATCATCGATCCCGGCCCGCCGGCGCCGATGACGATCAGCAGCAGGACGATCAGCCAGTACGGCGGCACGCCGGGCCAGAGCAGGACGACGGTCCACGCCACCGCCATCGCCGAGACGATGCCGAGCACGAGGTTGCTCCGCCGCATCGGGTGCCGGGCGGTGAGGACGCCGAGGATCGGGCCGACGACGATGCCGGCGACCACGACGATCGTCAGCGTCGGAGCGGCGACGCCCGGCTCGAGGCCGATGGCGTACACGAGGAACGGGTAGCCCCAGAGCAGTGTGAACACGGTGCCGGAGGACTGCGTCACGAAGTGCGACCAGAAGCCGAGCTGTGTGCCCGGCCGGCGCAGGCTCACGCCCAGTTGCGTGATCGTCGCGCGGAGCGTCGGCGGCACCAGGACGATCGGCTCGGTCCGCGGCGGGATGTCGGTGATCAGCAGGAGCACGCCGAGGAACGCGACGGCGCCGATCCCGGCGACGGAGAGGAAGGCGGGAGTCCAGCCCGCCGCGTGCAGGATCGCGGCGAACGGCAGGGCGGAGAGGATCTGGCCGACCTGGCCGATGTTGCCGATCCACTGCGAGAGCTGCGGGACGATCGGTCCGCTGAACCAGGTCACGGTCAGTCTGATCACCGAGGTGAAGATCGCGGCGTCGCCCGCACCCACCAGGATCCGTCCGACGATGGCGACGCCGAGGGACGGCGCGAAGGCCAGGACGATCTGGCCGACCATCATCAGCGCTGTCCCGCTGAGGATCAGCGTCTTCGGGCCGAAGCGGTCGATGAGGATGCCGACCGGGATCTGCATGCCGGCGTAGACGATCAGCTGGACGACGGCGAGCGAGGAGAGCATCGCGGCCGAGATGCCGAACCGCTCCGCCGCGTCGACGCCCGCTACTCCGAGCGTCGTGCGGTCGAGGACGGCGACCAGGTACGCGAAGGCACCGGCACCGAAGACGAACCAGGCTCGACGAGATCGCACTCGGCAGAGACTACCAAGCGCGGGCCGCCTGCTATTGGGCCGTGGGCTCCTCGCCGGGCCGCTTGATGGCCAGGAACTTCTCCAGCTCGGCCGCGAGCGCGTCGGCGGTCGGGACGAAGCCGTCCTCGTCGGTGAGCGGCGAGCGCAGGCTCGTCCCCTCCATGTAGGTGTCGTGCCGGGACTCGAGGGCCGCGACGAGCTTCTGCAGCTCCTCGTTCGAGCCGACCTGCTCGTCGACCTTCGAGAGGAACTCGCGGCCGCTCTCGCGGAGGCTGTCGGTCGGGAAGATCAGCCCCGTCGACGCCGAGATGCTCTCGAGCGCGGCGACGGCCGCCTGGGGGTAGGCGGTGTCGGAGAGGTAGTGCGGGATCAGCAGGGCGAAGCCGACGGCCGGGAGAGCCCGGTCGTAGAGGCGGAGCTCGAGCAGGTGCAGGACGTTCGCGGGCACCTGGGTGACCGGCTTCCAGACCGACATGGCCTCGATCAGGTCCTCGCGGTTGCCGCTGACCGTCACGCCGACCGGCCGGGTGTGCGGGACGGGCATCGGGATCGCGTGCACCCAGGTGGTGCTCGCGACCTCGAGCCGATCGATGAGCTCGAGCACCGCCCGGGTGAAGCGCTCCCACTGGTAGTCCGGCTCGAACCCGGTGAGCAGGAGGAACGGCTGGTGCAGCTCGTCGTGCGCGAGCGAGAGGCGGAGGCTCGCCGGGGTGTAGTCGGTGAGGTGGTCCTGATCGAAGGTGATGATCGGCCGTCGTGCGCGGTAGTCGAGCAGCTGGTCGGGATCGAACTCGACGACGGTCCGGTGCTCGAGCGTCCCGTGCAGGTGCTCGGCGAGCTGGCCGACCGCACCTCCGGCATCGGCGAACCCGGTGAGGCCGGCCACGAGGTGGAGGCCCCGCGGGACGTCGGCGAGGTCGCCCTCGATCGCGAAGAGGTCTGCAGGATCCGGCATGCGATCCAGCCTAGACGGCCCACCGGGGCGGCTCCCCGGCGGCGCTGAGCCCTGAGCGAACAGCCGCGACGGGGCGGCCGAGCGCCGTCCCGGCCGCGCCTAGCATTGCGCTCATGCCCCTCTCCTCTCTCGAGTACACGACCGTTCCCGCCTCCGATCTCGACACCGGCGCTCTCGTCCTCGGCGTCGCGCCCGGACCGGACGGCCCCCGTCTCGTCGGCGTCGACGGCTTCGACGACCTCGTCGCCGCGCTCCCCGCGCTCGGGGTGACCGGCTCCGCGGAGTCGCTGACGCGGGTCCCCTCCTCCGTCCGCGCCGGCGTGGTCGTCCTCGTCGGCCTGGGCTCCGCGGAGCCGAGCGCCACCGTGCTGCGCACCGCCGCCGGACTCGCGGTCCGCAGCCTCGCCGGCACCGCCTCGGTCGCCCTCGCCCTGCCCACCGGAGACGAGGACGCGCTCGCGGCCGTCGCCGAGGGAGCCGCGCTCGGCTCCTACAGCTACACCGCCTTCCGGCACAGCACCCTCGACGCCGCGAAGGCTCCCGTCGAGCGCGTGCTCCTCGTGACCTCCGACGAGTCCGCCGACGCGGCCGTCCTCGAGCGCGCGCAGGTCGTCGGTCGCGCCGTGTCCGCCGTGAAGGACCTGGTCAACGCCCCGCCGTCGCACCTCTACCCGCAGACCCTGGCCGAGGCCGTGCAGGAGGGCGTCGAAGGGCTCCCCCTCGAGGTCACGGTCTGGGACGAGTCGGCGCTCGAGCGCGACGGCTTCGGCGGCATCCTCGGTGTCGGCAGCGGCTCGTCCCGCCCGCCGCGCCTCGTCAAGATCGCCTACACGCCCGAGAAGACGCCGGAGTCGGCGGCGCCGAAGCACCTCGCGCTGGTCGGCAAGGGCATCACCTTCGACAGCGGCGGACTCTCCCTCAAGCCGCCGGCCTCGATGATCGGCATGAAGGACGACATGACCGGCGCGGCGACGGTCTACGCGGTCGTGCGCGCGGTCGCCGAGCTCCGCCTGCCGGTGCGGGTCACCGCTTGGCTCTGCATCGCCGAGAACATGCCCTCCGGCACGGCCATCCGCCCGAACGACGTGCTCACGATCCGCGGCGGGAAGACCGTCGAGGTCCTCAACACGGACGCCGAGGGCCGCCTCGTGCTCGCCGACGGCCTCGTCGCCGCGAGCGAGGAGCAGCCCGACGCGATCGTCGACGTCGCGACGCTGACCGGCGCCGCCGTCGTCGCGCTCGGCAACCGCTACACCGGCGTGTTCGGCGACGACGAGCTGATCGCCTCCGTGCTGGAGTCGGCGCGCAGCACGGGCGAGCTCTTCTGGCACATGCCGCTCCCCGCGGAGCTCCGCCCGCTGCTCAACTCCGAGATCGCCGACATCGCCAACATCAAGCCGGGCAACACCGCCGGCGGCATGCTGATCGCCGCGCACTTCCTCCAGGAGTTCGTCGGCACCCGTGGCGAGGGCCCGGACGCGGCGCGCATCCCCTGGGTGCACCTCGACATCGCCGGCCCGGCGAACAACGGCGGCGGCGGGTACGGCTTCACCGGCACCGGCCCCACCGGGGTCTCGGTCCGCGCCCTCCTCGCCCTGGCCGAGGGCCTGGCGAGCGCGTAGTAGGGTCGACGGGGCGGGATCTCCCGCCTCGTCCCCCCTCCGACCGGCCCGCGCACAGGCGCGGAGATCCGCGGAGGCGAGGGGAACCGCACGTCGCAAGGGAGTCACTGGGTGTCGGAAGAGCGCTACGACCTGGTCGTGCTCGGAGGTGGCAGCGGCGGGTACGCGGCGGCTCTGCGCGCGACCCAGCTCGGGATGAGCGTGGCGATCGTCGAGCGCGACAAGCTCGGCGGCACCTGCCTGCACCGCGGCTGCGTCCCGACCAAAGCCCTCCTGCACGCCGCCGAGCTCGCCGACGGCGCCCGGGACGCGCAGAAGTACGGCGTCCTCGCCGGCTTCCAGGGCATCGACGTCCCCGGCGTCACGCGCTACCGCGAGGGCGTCGTCGCCGGCAAGTACAAGGGCCTGCAGAGCCTCGTCTCCGCCCGCGGCATCACCGTCGTCTCCGGCGAGGGCCGGCTGACCGGGCCGACGACCGTCACGGTCGGCGAGCACGTGCTGCACGGCGGCTCGATCGTCGTCGCGACCGGCTCCGCCTCGCGCACCCTCCCGGGCATCGAGATCGGCGGCCGAGTGATCACCAGCGACCAGGCCCTCGAGCTCGACCACGTCCCCGAGCGGGTCGTCGTGCTCGGCGGCGGTGTCATCGGCGTGGAGTTCGCCAGCGTCTGGCGCTCCTTCGGTGCCGAGGTGTCGATCGTCGAGGCGCTCCCCCACCTCGTGCCGAACGAGGACGAGAGCGTCAGCAAGCAGTTCGAGCGCGCCTTCCGCAAGCGCGGGATCTCCTTCACCCTCGGCTCGCGCGTCACCGGCGTCGTCCAGACCGACGACGGCGTCTCGGTCTCGCTCGAGAGCGGGGCGAGCGTCGAGGGCGACCTCCTCCTCGTCGCGGTCGGCCGCGGCCCGGTCACCGCCGGGCTCGGCCTCGAGGAGATCGGCGTCACGCTCGACCGGGGCTACGTGATCACCGACGAGCGCCTGCAGACCTCGGTCCCCGGCGTCTACGCCGTCGGCGACATCGTGCCCGGCCTGCAGCTCGCCCACCGCAGCTTCCAGCAGGGGATCTTCGTCGCCGAGGAGCTCGCCGGCCTGAAGCCGCAGACGGTGGCCGACCTCAACATCCCGAAGGTCACCTACAGCGACCCCGAGGTGGCGTCCGTCGGTCTGACCGAGGCGCGGGCCGTCGCCGAGTACGGCGCCGAGCGTGTCGCGAGCTACGACTACGGTCTCGGCGGCAACGCGAAGAGCACGATCATCGGCACCGCCGGCTCCGTCAAGGTCGTGCGCGTCGTCGACGGGCCCGTCGTCGGCGTGCACATGATCGGCGCCCGCGTCGGCGAGCTGATCGGCGAGGCCCAGCTCATCGTGAACTGGGAGGCGCACCCCGAGGACGTCGCCCCCTTCGTGCACGCGCACCCGACCCAGAACGAGGCGCTCGGCGAGGCGCACCTCGCGCTGGCGGGGAAGCCGCTGCACGCCCTCTAGGACCATCGCGGGACGGCGACCGGCCGTTCCCGCCTCACTAAACTGAAACCACGTACACAAGCGTCTTAAGGAGACAGGCTCATGAGCGAATCCGTCAGCCTCCCGGCACTCGGAGAGAGTGTCACGGAAGGAACGGTCACCCGCTGGCTGAAGAACGTCGGCGACCGCGTCGAGGTCGACGAGCCGCTGCTCGAGGTCTCGACCGACAAGGTCGACACCGAGATCCCTTCGCCCGTCGCCGGTGTCATCGAGGAGATCCTCGTCCAGGAGGACGAGACCGTCGAGGTCGGCGCCGAGCTGGTGCGCATCGGCGACGGCTCCGGAGCCACGTCCGCGCCCGAAGCCCCCGCCGAGGAGCCGGCCGCCGAGGAGTCTCCCGAGGCCGAGGCCGCCGAGACCGAGCCGACCGACGAGGCCACCCCGTCCGTCGATGCGGAGACCGAGGAGGAGGCTCCGGCCCCCGCCGAGCCCGAGCCGGCCCCCGCCGCCGAGAAGCCCGCCGCTCCGGAGGCGTCCGCCCCCGCTCCGTCGGTCCCGGCTCCCGCCGCCGCCGCTCCGGCCCCCGCCGCCGCCGCCCCCGCGCCGGCCGCGACCCCCGAGCCCACCGACTCGAACCCCGGCTACGTCACCCCGCTGGTGCGCAAGCTCGCCGGCGAGAACGGCATCGACCTCTCCACCCTCACCGGCACCGGTGTCGGCGGGCGCATCCGCAAGCAGGACGTGCTCGACGCCGTCGAGGCCGCCAAATCGGCTCCCGCCCCGGTCTCGGCTCCGGCCGCCGCCGCCGCGAAGGCCGCTCGCACGCCGCTCGAGACCTCGCCCCTGCGCGGCACGACGCAGCCGATGACCCGCCTGCGCAAGGTGCTCGCGCAGCGCGCCGTCGAGTCGATGCAGTCGACCGCCCAGCTCACCTCGGTCGTCGAGGTCGACGTCACCGCCGTCGCCCGCTTCCGCGACTCGGTCAAGAAGACCTTCAACGAGAAGACCGGTGCCAAGCTGTCCTTCCTGCCGTTCTTCGCCCTCGCGGCCGCCGAGGCCCTCAAGGCCTACCCGGTGATCAACTCGACGCTCGACGGCGACTCGATCGTCTACCCGGACCACGAGAACATCAGCATCGCGGTCGACACCGAGCGCGGCCTCCTCACGCCGGTCCTGAAGAACGCGTCGGAGCTCACGCTCGCGCAGATCGCCAGCACCATCGGCGACCTCGCGGAGCGCACCCGCAACAACAAGCTCAAGCCCGACGAGCTGGCCGGTGGCACCTTCACGCTGACGAACACCGGCTCGCGCGGCGCGCTGTTCGACACGCCCGTCGTGTTCCTGCCGCAGACCGCGATCCTCGGCACCGGCATCGTCACGAAGAAGCCGGCCGTCGTGCAGGTCGACGGCAGCGACGCGATCGCGATCCGCTCGACCGTGTTCCTCGCCCTCTCCTACGACCACCGCACGGTCGACGGCGCCGACGCGGCCCGCTTCCTGGTGGCCATCAAGGAGCGCCTCGAGGAGGGCTCGTTCGAGAACGACCTCGGCATCTGACGTCGCCACGCTGACGCGCCGCACTAGCGGCCCCCGTCGGTGAAGACGTCGCGGAGAAGCCAGGCGGCCTCCGTCCTGATCATCAGGACGGAGGCCGTCGTCGTTCCCGGATCCGGACCGACGGCGACCACGGCGGAGGCGCCGTTCACGTCCACGCGCACCGCGATGACGGCGGAGGCCAACGTCCGGAGCGCTGCGAACGCGGAGCCCCCGTCGGCGCGGATCGGCGAGTCGGGGGTGGTCAGCGCCTCCGCGCAGGCGCTCTCCGAGCCACCGCAGTGCCGGGCCGCCGCGAGAAGGGCCGTCGCCGCCTCCTCCGCCCCGAGCTCCGCGCTCGGCGGCCGGACCGTCGGTGGCGCGGCCCTCGGCGGCGCCGGTGCCGGTGGCCGTGTCTGCGTCGCCGTGGCTCTCACCGGCGGTGTCGGTGTCGCTCCCGCGGTCGCTGGCGCGGTCGCCGGTACCGGCCTCGTCGGGGCGACGGGACTCGGTGCCGGCGTCCGCGTCGACGCGGCCGTCTCCGCTCCCGTGCTCCGGTCTGGGCCGAGGCCCGTCATCACCAGCGCGCCGACGAGGACGACGGCCGCGGTCACGAGGGGGCCGCGGCGGCCGACCACCAGCGCGCGCACCCGATCGCGCCAGCCGTCCAGCGGATGCGTGCGGCGGTGTCGCGCAGGCGGGCTCTCGACGACCCCGCTCGACCGCTCCCGGTCGGCCGCCGTCTCTGTCCGGTGAACCGCGCGGAGGGGCAACGGCGCCGCGGAGCGGTAGAGGAGCGCCTCCAGCGCCGCGAGGTCGTCGTCGTCCCGCGGGCTCCCCCGCCAGGCGGGGCAACTCCGACGGCAGCGTCCGAGGAGCCCGATCACCGCGGCCACGACGTCGGCCTCGGTCGATCCCGTCGGCGCCTCGGTGAGCAGCAGCACCGGACGCCCCTCCTCCGTCACTCCGATCGCCTCGGCACCGGGAAGCGGGTGGACTCCCGACGCCGCCGCGTCCCGCAGGGCGCCGACGACCGGCGCGAGGAGGGTGACGACGACCCCCGGCGGCAGCACCGCACCGGACTCGAGCACCTGCTCGAGGGTCGAGACGACGGCCGGGGTGGTGAGGAGGACGGCTCCATCGGCGTGCACCCCGACGTCGACGAGGCGCTGCCGATGCTCGTGCGGCGCGAGCCGCTCGATCCCCGACCCCAGCGCGCCCTCCGCCCGCTCCTGCGAGAGCAGGAGAGCGTTCAGGAACCGGCCGTCGCCGTCGTGGACGACCGGCCCGAGCGCTCCGGAGCCCACCACGGCGTGACCGGCGACCCCCTCGAGCGGCTGTCCGCCGCTCCGTTCGCTCTCATCGCTCGCTGCCATGCTCCGAGGGTGTCGAGCGAGCCGGCTCGCCGGGGCGGCGGAGGCCCGATCGGTGGACGGATCCGGTGTGCCGTCGCTGGGGAGGAGGGGAGGTCCGGCGGATCCGCTCGGATCGGTCTCCCCCACCGGGTCCGCTCGGTATCCTGGAGGAATGGCACGCAGCACGGAACCGTCGACGAAGGCGGTCAAGGAACCAGGACGTCTCAAGCAGATGTGGCAGGTGTTCCAGATGACCCGCCGCTACGACAGCAGCGCGGTCTGGATCATCCTGCTGGCGCTGCTGGTCCCGATCCTGATCGGGATCCTCCTCGGCGTCCTCCTCGGCGACGGCAACGGCTTCGTCATCGCGCTCTGGATCGTCGTCGGCGTGATGGCCGGACTCGTCGCCGGACTCGCGGTCCTCTCCCGCCGCGCCGAGCGCGCCGCCTACGGGCAGATCGCCGGGCAGCCGGGCGCCGTGGGCGCCGTCCTGCGCAGCGGACTCCGCGGCACCTGGACCGGCGGCGAGATGCCGGTCGCCGTCAACGGCAAGACGCAGGACGCGGTCTACCGCGCCGTCGGCCGCGGCGGTGTCGTGCTGATCGCGGAGGGCCCGACCGGCCGCACCAAGCGCATGCTCGAGGACGAGCGCCGCAAGGTGACCCGCATCCTCCCCAACGTCCCCGTCACCTTCGTGAACGTCGGCCCTGACGAGGGCGCCGTCCCGCTGCACAAGGTGCCCCGCGCCCTCGCGAAGACGAAGAAGGTGCTGACCAAGGCGGAGGTGCTGGCCGTCAAGAACCGCCTCGCCTCGCTGAACACCTCGCTGCCGATCCCCAAGGGCGTCGACCCCTTCAAGGTGCGGCCGCAGCGCTCCCGCTGACGCACGGGACGAGCACACGAACGGGCCGGCCGGGATCACTCCCGCCGGCCCGTTCGTCGTTCCCGGGCGACGGCCCGATCAGTAGCGGACGAGCACCGTGCCCGCGACCTTGTCGTGGAAGCCGCGCTGGTCCGAGTCCCAGACGAGGGCGGGGACGAGCACGGCGAGGAGCACCGACCGCACCAGCGGACGCCAGACGCCGACCCAGCCGCCGCCGAGGCGGACGACGCGCAGACCCAGCAGCCGGTGGCCGATGCTCCCGCCGATGGTCGGGATGAACACCGCCTGCAGCACCACGAAGAGGATGATGCTCGCCCAGCGGTCGTAGCCGAAGAAGACGAAGGACAGCAGCGCGACGATCGCGAAGTCGACGGCGAGGGCGGCGAAGCGGCGACCGGGCCGGGCGATCGACATCCGGCCGGTCTCGGGGAGCCCGAGCCGCTCCCCCGGCCGCGTGCTCGGGGCGACGTCGGCGAAGGTCCTGCGCTCGGGTGCTGGCATCCTCCGATGCTACCCGCGCAGCCCGCGCGCCCGCCGGGAGCGGAGGCCGGCCGCGACCCGCCCGGCGGGACCCCGTGTAACACGCCCGAAACACGAGGGACACGGCGGGGTAACCGCCGGTGACTACTGTGGAACGGCTGCGTCTGCAGCCACCCGTTACGCCATTGGAGACCTTTGCATGTTTAAAGATTCTTCCGAGGTGCTCAAGTTCATCAAGGACACGGACGTCAAGTTCCTCGACATCCGGTTCACCGATCTCCCCGGTGTCCAGCAGCACTTCAACATCCCCGCCTCGACGGTCGACGAGGAGTTCTTCTCCGTCGGCCAGCTCTTCGACGGGTCCTCGATCCGCGGATTCGCGAACATCCACGAATCGGACATGCAGCTGATCCCTGACGTGACCACCGCCTACGTGGACCCGTTCCGCGTCGAGCGCACGCTGATCATCGTCTTCGACATCTACAACCCGCGCAACGGCGAGATCTACTCGAAGGACCCGCGCCAGGTCGCCAAGAAGGCCGAGAAGTACCTCGCGTCGACCGGCATCGCCGACACCGCGTTCTTCGCCCCCGAGGCCGAGTTCTACATCTTCGACGACGTGCGCTACGAGGTCACCCAGAACTCCGCGTTCCACTCCGTCGACTCCGTCGAGGGCGCCTGGAACTCGGGCCGCGTCGAAGAGGGCGGCAACCTCGGCAACAAGACCCCCTACAAGGGCGGCTACTTCCCGGTCAGCCCGGTCGACAAGCAGGCCGACCTCCGCGACGACATCTGCCTCAAGCTGATCGACGCCGGCCTCATCCTCGAGCGCTCGCACCACGAGGTGGGCACCGGCGGCCAGGCGGAAATCAACTACCGCTTCGACACGATGGTCCACTCCGCGGACGACATCCTGAAGTTCAAGTACATCGTCAAGAACACGGCCGAGCAGTGGGGCAAGACCGCCACGTTCATGCCGAAGCCCCTCTTCGGCGACAACGGCTCGGGCATGCACACCCACCAGTCGCTCTGGAACGACGGCAAGCCCCTGTTCTACGACGAGAACGGCTACGGCGGACTCTCGGACGTCGCGCGCTGGTACATCGGCGGCCTGCTCAAGCACGCCCCCGCGGTCCTCGCGTTCACGAACCCGACGGTCAACTCGTACCACCGCCTGATCCCGGGCTTCGAGGCGCCGGTCAACCTGGTCTACTCGGCCGGCAACCGCTCCGCGTCGATCCGCATCCCGATCACCGGCACGAACCCGAAGGCCAAGCGCATCGAGTTCCGCGCGCCCGACGCCTCGGGCAACCCGTACCTCGCGTTCGCCGCGCAGCTGATGGCGGGCCTCGACGGCATCAAGAACCGCATCGAGCCGCACGAGCCGGTCGACAAGGACCTGTACGAGCTGCCCCCGGAGGAGGCCAAGCTCATCCCGCAGGTCCCCGCCTCGCTCGAGGAGGCCCTGGCCGCCCTCGAGGCCGACCACGACTTCCTGCTCCAGGGCGGCGTGTTCACCCAGGAGCTCATCGAGACCTGGATCGACTACAAGCGCGAGAAGGAGATCAAGCCCCTCGCGCAGCGCCCGCACCCCTTCGAGTTCGAGCTGTACTACGGCGTCTAGCTAGAAGACGGGCCAGAAGCGGGTATAGTCCGCAGACGGACCGAATGAACACGGAAAGCGCCCCCCGAGCACTGCGCTCGGGGGGCGTTCAACGTCTCCTTGCCGATGCTGCGACGAAGTCGACCGCGCCGCACCGACCGTAAGCACGGACGGCGCAGGGTAGAGGCCGCAAGCGATCACCAGAGACGCGAATCTGTGACGGGGGTGCTGGATGCGAGGGGGATCGGGCTAACACTCGGTACACTGCGACGCGATCCGCAACTACTATCCATTGCGCTCGGCGGAGGCTCACGGCCAAACGGTCGGAATCTGCAAATTAACTCCTGACCTATTCATGTTGCGGTTCCATCAGTCAGCAAGCCAGTCGGAATCACTGCCGGCGTTCGTAAAATTTGGCCACCGGACCGAGGGCGTCTCGCTATTTCGAAGGAGGTCCACTTGACCGGTGCGCGAGGCGGCAATCGCCGCCTCATGGAGGCCGCCGTCTACCCGACGAAGAGTGACTGGCCCACTCCCCTTAGGCGTGTCGTGTTTGCGCACCGGAGTCGGCGTGATAGCTGCGCCGCAAGCGGATCGATGTTCTTTCGCCCTTCGACGTGCTTCTAAAGAAAAGGGACTCATCGCGGACACGTCACGAAGTGCCGGAGTACAGGCACGTCAGTAGCGCGCTCATCCTTCAGTCGGTCGAGTGCGCAATCCATCGTTACTTGCGCTCCATCGTTGACATCCCTCGGTTCGAACAGTCAATGCATTTATGCGGCCAGGAGTCTCACGTTGCCCCGGACGCGCGTGACGTGGGATCGCGCCCCTCGCGTTGATAAGCGCATTGGGTACCGGCGTATCCACTTCCAGCACCACTACCCAACTTCGGGCGACTGGTCTGAATATTCGATCACCGCGTTCATCCCAAGCGGTCGCAGTGTCCAGCCAACGCTGCTTTAATAATTTAGAGGTCCCCTCAACTGCCCTCAGCCGAATTTTTCCACCTGCTTCTTCGCGTTTGGGTGCGTGAATAAGCGTTCCGGCTCCAGCATTCAACTGCTAATTGTTAGAGTCTCCCGCACTGCAAATCAGCCTCATTGGATCCGCTCGCGAACCCGAACCCTGCCCTAGAGGACAGCGATCTTCGCATTTCGACGAGCCCCCAAACGCAGACGGCTCGTGAGGCGCGCCAGCACATGATTGCGTTCCTCAATTGTATAACAGCTGTCAGCACCTGTAGCCCGGCCAACCGCCCGTCTCGCTCAGACTGAGCAATACCCTGTCCGGCTACGAGGCCAACTTATGACCCATGTTGTGCTGAATGGAAGGCTTTACTTTCTGACCCAAGCCTCCGATGGGGCGTGGGGGCTATCATTCAGTAAACCGCCTTGCACCTCCAAAATCACCTGAATCGCCTTCAGAGCGTTTGGTACGACTCGGCGCAACGCCTACTTTCGCCACTGCCTCAAGTACCTGAAGAGACTGCATGTCTACAACGGTCATTGCCCAGCGCCAAGACCGCTAACCTTGCGCGAGTTAGTTTGGAACGAGGAGATACATGACAAAATGGCGTTTTTTGTGGGCTGCGCTATGTGCTGCCTTCGGTTTCAGTTTTTTTCTTGCTGCTGGCAATGTCAGTGTTCTCATGTTCCCGACTTCGAAGCCTCAAAGTGATCCAATCTTTGTCTTCGTGGTTGCGGTTTGCTTCATCATCTCAGGTGTTGCTTACTCGATGGTTCGATTTAAACAACGAACTTTTGTAAAAAAATCTTCTATTGCTTCGTTGCAGGACTTCACCTTTGACCGCGACGAGCTTGAGCGACTTGTTCCCCGCAATGGCGACGATGTACTGAAACCTGAACAACTCACCTTATTCCTAAACTGTGTCGTCGAGCCCGCAGGGGTCGTTGAGCGCATTTCGGAGCGAGTATCTCCAGCTCATACCTCGATTATGGTGGACACTACATTCAGTCTAAGAGTGCAAGTTGCTACTGAACAGGCGGCAGTCGTAGAGACTTCCTTCTTAGTGCCATTACAATTTCCTAAAAAAGGGCATCATGCGAGTGGTCTGAAAGCCTATGGCATCGACGATAAACGCATCTCGACGGTTTCTCATTCTAACGTTATTGTATTTGAAATCGCCGTGATGCGAAGAATTGCTCGCATGGTTGCACCTGAATTTCTTGATCAATACTGCTCCAGGATTGAGTCGCTGGTGATCGCGGTACTTACTTCCGCATCGCCATCGCCTGAACATCAGGTAACAGAAGTTTTCAGTTTAATAAAATCTGTTTCGGAAGAGATTGACACGGAAGAACCAATTGACGAGACCGCCCTCACGCAACTTCAGAACCTTTTTGACAGACTGAACGGAGTGCTGCCGCTCTGCATTTCTTTCTCGCGCAAGCAATTAAGCGAGCGAGCATGGCCAGACGTGCTTCGTGTCCGCCTAGAGCGCAGAGTTGCTCAACCTGTCACGACAGATGTGCATGGGGTACCCTCTGGACGAGGCGCCGAGCTTCTTGATGGAGTTACTCGAATATGGGAGCACATCCGTCTGGCAGCGGGAGTTCGGCCGTCTCGGCTTTACTTCGAAATTGGTAATCTCCGCCTGACGCGTAGCTACCATCTCGAGATGCAGGGCCCGGAGGGTACCTACTACTCATCCTCCGGGATTTGGGGTCAGCACCACATCGTGGACGGCCTTCCAGGCGACGTGAGTAAGCCGGAGGGGCAACGGCGCATGCACGTGTACTTCAGGGACGCAGCTATTGCGGACTTGATACCCCTTGGTCCCTCGTGGCCCGGATACGTTCGCGCGTTACCCGCCCCAAGGATTTTCATGAGCGCGGACTTCGAGGAACGTTCGCCGGGCTCGCTCGCGTCCCCCATGTTTGCCGCAGCGGCGACAGTCGGCCTCGTCGCGGCGATCGCTGCACGTCACCAAATCACGCCGGTTGGGGTCCCGATCAACGATCTTCCGCTCATCGGCCTCCTGTGCGCCGTTCCGATCGCCGCTGCCGCTCTCGCCGGGTTTGATGCAGGCAAGGACCACCGACGTCCCCAGATGCCTTCCAGGATTGTGCCGATCTTCACGGCCGTCATCGCTGTTCTCGGAGTGGTACTAGCAATCGGTCAGCGAAGTGGCGCTAAAATTGGCACGTTCGACCCGGACCAGGCCTGGCTCATGCTCCTGGCCGCCGCGGTGCTCAATCTAGTGATGGCCGGTGGAAGCTGGCTCGGCCGTGTTCGCGCGGAACATCACCTGACAAAGAAGTCCGGTACAAAGAAAGGTACATGATGGCCGAAACCGATAAAGTCTCGCGTTCGACGAAGCGCTCTCGACTGCGGAAGGTTGGGGTTCGAAAATGGTTCTTTGGGAGCGTCTGGCACGCGGGGACAGTAGTCGAGGATTTTTCAGAGCCTCTTCCCTTGGGCTACAAGCATTTTGACTCGGCGGACTTCCTTCAGAAGGCGTTTGCAACAGACCGATCCGGAACGCAGAGCGCACGAGCTACATGAAGAATGATCTTGCGTGAGCCATTTCGTGTCAGGCGGCCAGGCCCCACCGCATCGGTGCTGATGAATTCTCAGGCCGATGCGGCTCGAGCCGATTCGTTAGCGCAACGCACGCGGCCTGCAGAAGTAGACCACGACTTCCTGCTCCAGGGCGGCGTGTTCACCCAGGAGCTCATCGAGACCTGGATCGACTACAAGCGCGAGAAGGAGATCAAGCCCCTCGCGCAGCGCCCGCACCCCTTCGAGTTCGAGCTGTACTACGGCGTCTGATCCGACGCACCGCAGGGCTCGCGCCCTGCTCGAAGGGCCGTTCCTCTCCGGAGGAGCGGCCCTTCCGCGTTCCCGGACGGACCCGCGGGCGTCAGCGGTAGGTGGGTGCGTCGACCTCGACCGGGCCGTAGAAGCGGCGCTCGAAGACGGCGCGGGCCCGGCGGGTGACGCCGAGGTAGTCGTCCTCGAGCTGCGTCGCCGAATCGGCGGGGTACTCCAGGAGCCGTGCCACGCCGTCCAGCTGGCGGCGGTCGGCCGGCAGCACGTCGGCGGTGCGGTCGGTGAACAGGGTCATCGCCGAGCGCACCCGCGAGGCGAGGAGCCAGGCCGCGCGCAGCCGCTCCGCGTCGGGCGGCGAGATCAGCTCCGCCTCCTGCGCCACGCTCAGCGCGGTCAGCGTCGAGGTCGTCCGCAGCGCGGGGATCGTGCGCGCGTGCTGCAGCTGCAGCAGCTGCACCAGCCACTCGACGTCGCTGAGTGAGCCGCGGCCGAGCTTGAGGTGGCGCTTCGGGTCGGCGCCCTGCGGCAGCCGCTCGCTCTCGACGCGGGCCTTGATCCGCTTCACCTCGCGGATGTCGCGGTCCGAGATCGCGGCCGGGTAGCGGACGCCGTCGGCCAGCTCCTCGAAGTCGGCGATCAGCGCCGCGTCACCGGCCACCCCGCGAGCCCGCAGCAGTGCCTGCGCCTCCCACGTCAGCGACCACCGGGCGTAGTAGGCGCGGTAGGAGTCGAGGGAGCGCACCAGCGGACCGTTCTTGCCCTCGGGCCGCAGATCGGCGTCGAGGTCGAGCGGCAGGCGCGAGTCCTCCGTCAGGCGCACGAGCTCGGCGACCAGGAACTGCGCGTAGAGCTGCGCCTCGTGCGGATCCACCTCGCCCGGTCGCTGCACGTACATCACATCCGCGTCGGAGCCGAAGCCCAGCTCCGCTCCCCCGTAGCGCCCCATGCCGATCACGGCGAACTCCGCGGCAGATCCGCGGCGACCGGTGCTCGAGCGGCGGACGGCAGCGAGCACGCCGCCCAGGAGCGCGGAGATGATGTCGGAGAGGCTGGTCGCGATCTCCTCGATGGTGCTGAGGCCGAGGACGCCGCCCATCGCGGTGCGGAGCACCTCTCGGCGGCGCATGCCCCGCAGCGCCGTGGCGACGGCCTCGGGAGTGTCGTGGCGCGCGAGAACCGCGCGCACCTCCTCCGCCAGCCGGTCGGCACTGCGGGGACGCAGGGCCTCGTCGTCCTCGAGCCACGCCGCCGACTCCGGGATGCGGTCGAGCAGCTCGCCGACGAAGCGCGAGCCGGAGAGGACCGTCGTCAGGCGCTTCGCGGCCCCGGAGGAGTCGCGCAGCATCCGGAGGAACCAGGGCGTGCCACCGAGGGTGTCGCTGAGGCGCCGGAAGGCGAGGAGTCCGTAGTCGGGGTCGGCTCCGTCGGCGAACCACTGCAGCATGACGGGGACGAGGTGGCGCTGGATGCTCGCGCGGCGCGAGACGCCCGACGTCATCGCGGCGATGTGGCCGAGGGCGCCACGGGCGTCCGCGAAGCCGATCGCCGCCAGTCGCGCCTCCGCCTGACCGGTCGACAGCTCGATCCCGCCGTCGGGCAGCGCCGCCACCGCGGAGAGCAGCGGGCGGTAGAACAGCCGCTCGTGCAGCCCGCGCACCCGGTGCTTGATGGAGTTCCAGACGACGAGGAGCTCCTCGGCGCTGCGGGCGAGGCCGCTCGCCCGGGCCAGGGTGCGCAGCTCGTGCTCGTCCCGCGGCATCAGGTGGGTGCGCCGGAGCCTGCGCAGCTGGAGCCGGTGCTCGAGCAGGCGCAGTGCGCGGTAGTCCTGCGCGAACTCCTCCGCCGCCGCGCGGCCGATGTAGCCGCGGTCGGCGAGAGCACCGAGGGCCAGCAGGGTGCCCGGCATGTGGATCTCGTCGTCGGTCTGGCCGTGCACGAGCTGGAGCAGCTGGACCGTGAACTCGATGTCGCGCAGCCCGCCCGGTCCGAGCTTGATCTGGTAGTGGACGTCGTTCTGCGGGATGTTCTCGGTGACGCGCTCGCGCATCCGCTGCACCGACTCGACGAAGTTCTCCCGCGACGCGCTCGACCAGACCTTTGGCGCGACGGCGTCGACGTAGGCGCGGCCGAGCTCGAGGTCGCCCGCGAGCGGGCGGGCCTTCAGCAGGGCCTGGAACTCCCAGCTCTTGGCCCAGCGGTCGTAGTAGGTGATGTGCGATTCCAGGGTCCGCACGAGCGCGCCCTGCTTCCCCTCCGGCCGCAGGTTGGGGTCGACCTCCCAGAGCTCCGGCTCGAGCGCGAGCGCGGAGGTGCCGCGCATCAGCAGGACGGCGAGCCGAGTCGCGATGTCGATCGCGCGGGCGTTCGAGAGGCCGCGCTCGGGGTCGCCCTCGGCCACGAAGATGACGTCGACGTCGCTGACGTAGTTGAGCTCGGAGGCGCCGGCCTTGCCCATCCCGATGACGGCGAAGCGGGTCGCCACGACCTCCTCGCGAGAGAAGCGACCGGGTCCGGAGCCCGCGATCAGGTCGGCGCGCGCCACGGCGAGCGACGCCTCCAGTGCCGCCCCCGCGAGGTCGGCGAGGGTCCGGGCGACGCGATCGATCGCCGCGACGGGATCCGCCTGGCCGAGATCGTGCACGACGACGCGGGTGAGCAGTCGGCGGTAGCGGACCCGCAGGGCCGTCCAGCCGTCCTCCTCGTGCAGCGCCGCGACACCGTCGACGGCGCCGACCGAGTCGAGCAGCTCCTGCTTGAGCTCGCCGCGACCAGGAAGGACCCGGACGGGGTCGAGGAAGCCGGCGAGCTCGTCGGGCCGGCGCTGCAGGAAGTCCGCGAGACCGGAGGACGCCCCCAGGACGAGCAGCAGCCGCGTGATCGCGGCGTCGTCCGCGAGCACCGCATCCATCCGGCCGCGGTGACTGCGCAGCAGATCGAGCAGCGCGCCGAGCGCCGCGTCGGGATCGGCCACCGTCGCGAAGGCCGGCACCACCGACTCAAGCGAGCGGCCCGCGAGCTCCTCCGCCTCGGCGAGCCGCGCCCCGGTCTCGCCGAGTGCGGCGAAACCGAGGCGGGCGACCTCGCTCAGCGTGCGTTCGCGGGGCATGGCGCGAGGGGTCAGAGCATCTCGAGGTTGCTGCGCAGCTCGTACGGGGTGACCTGGGCGCGGTACTCGGCCCAGTCCTTCCGCTTGTTGAGCAGCACGAAGTTGAACACCTGCTCGCCGAGGGTCTCGGCGACGAGCTCCGACTCCTCCATCAGCGAGATCGCGCGGTCGAGGCTCGCCGGCAGCGGGCTGTAGCCCAGGGCACGGCGCTCGGCGTCCGACAGCGTCCAGACGTTGTCCTCGGCCTCGGCGGGGAGCTCGTAGCCCTCCTCGATGCCCTTGAGTCCCGCGGCCAGCAGCAGCGAGTAGGCGAGGTAGGGGTTCGCGGCCGAGTCGAGCGCGCGGTACTCGATGCGCGAGGACTGGCCCTTGTTGGGCTTGTACAGCGGCACGCGGACGAGCGCGGAGCGGTTGTTGTGGCCCCACGACACGTAGCTCGGCGCCTCGTCGCCGCCCCAGAGCCGCTTGTACGAGTTGACGAACTGGTTCGTCACCGCGGTGATCTCGGGCGCGTGCTTGAGCAGCCCGGCGATGAACTGGCGGCCGAGCTTGGACAGCTGGTACTGCGCGCCCTGCTCGTAGAACACGTTCATGTCGCCCTCGAAGAGCGAGAGGTGCGTGTGCATGCCCGAGCCGGGGTGGCCGGAGAGCGGCTTGGGCATGAAGGTCGCGTAGACGCCCTGCTCGATCGCCACCTCCTTGATGACCGTTCGGAAGGTCATGATGTTGTCGGCCGTGGTCAGCGCGTCCGCGTAGCGGAGGTCGATCTCGTTCTGGCCGGGGCCCGCCTCGTGGTGGCTGAACTCGACCGAGATGCCGAGGTCCTCGAGCATCCGGACCGAGCGGCGGCGGAAGTCGTGCGCCGTGCCGCCGGGGACGTTGTCGAAGTAGCCAGCGGAGTCGACGGGCTCGGGCCCCTCCGCGCCGAAGGTCGACGACTTCAGCAGGTAGAACTCGATCTCGGGGTGCGTGTAGAACGTGAAGCCGCGCTCGGCCGCCTTCGCGAGCGTGCGCTTGAGCACGTTCCGCGGGTCGGCGACGGCGGGCTGGCCGTCCGGCGTGGTGATGTCGCAGAACATCCGCGCCGTCGGATCGATCTCGCCGCGCCACGGCAGGATCTGGAAGGTCGACGGATCCGGGTGCGCGAGGACGTCGGCCTCGAACGAGCGGGTGAGTCCCTCGATCGCGGAGCCGTCGAAGCCGAGACCCTCGGCGAACGCCCCCTCGACCTCGGCCGGCGCGATCGCGACCGACTTGAGCGTGCCGACGACGTCCGTGAACCAGAGGCGAACGAATTTGATCCCTCGCTCTTCAATGGTGCGAAGAACGAAGTCCCGTTGCTTGTCCATCAAGGCCCTTCCTGTTTCGCTCCCAGGCTAGTGGCTCCGCCCCTCCCCTGCTGGGCGCCCGGCCGTTCCCCGCGGAGCCCCGACGGGGCGCCGATAGACTCGACCGCATGTCAGCGCAGCCCGTGAAACGCGTGAGAACCCGGCACTTCCAGACCGCGAAGGACTCGGGGGTGCGGATCACCGGGCTCACCAGCTACGACGTGCTCACGGCCCGCATCTTCGACCAGGCGGGCATCGACTTCCTGCTCGTGGGCGACTCCGCCGGCAACACCGTGCTCGGCTACGACACGACCCTGCCGGTCACGGTGGACGAGCTGATCCCGCTGGCCCGGGCCGTCGCGGGCGCCGTCGAGCGCGCGTTCGTCGTCGCCGACCTGCCCTTCGGCTCCTACGAGTCGGGCCCGGACGACGCGCTGCACACCGCCTTCCGCTTCATGAAGGAGACGCACGCGCACGCCGTGAAGCTCGAGGGCGGCGTCCGCTCCGCGGAGCAGATCCGGCGGATCGTCGAGGCCGGCATCCCGGTGATGGCGCACATCGGCTTCACCCCGCAGAGCGAGCACGGCCTCGGCGGGCACATGATCCAGGGCCGCGGCGAGGGGATCGAGCAGCTGCTCGCCGACGCCCGCGCCGTCCAGGACGCCGGCGCGTTCGCCGTCGTGCTCGAGATGGTGCCGAGCGAGGCCGCCCGCCGGGTCACCGAGGAGCTCAGCATCCCGACGATCGGCGTCGGTGCCGGCCCGCACGTGGACGGTCAGCTGCTCGTGTGGACCGACTTCGCCGGGCTGACCACCGGCCGCGTGCCGCGCTTCGTCAAGCAGTACGCCGACCTGCGCGGTGTCCTCACCGGCGCGGTGACCGCGTTCCGCGAGGACGTCGAGGCCGGCGCGTACCCCGGAGCCGAGCACAGCTACGAGTAGCGGGGCGCGACCCGGTTCAGCGCGGGATCAGCGATCCTCCGCGTCCTCCTCGTCCCAGCGGCGGGTGTTCTCGCGCATCTTCTCGAGGGCGTGCGACGCCTCCTCGCGGGACGAGTAGGGGCCCGCGCGGTCGACGGACGGGGACTGGAAGCCCTGCTCCACCGCGCCGGACTTGAGGTTGTACCACCAGGAGTTCGCATCACCGTCAGACATGTCGCGATTCTACGCCGGGGCCGGTCGCCGGTCGCTCCCCCTCGCGCCTCGCTAGCATGGCCGGTATGACTGCTGCTGCGACCGCGATCGGAATCGACATCGGAGGGACCGGCATCAAGGGGGCGTACGTCGACCTCGGCGAGGGCGCCCTCCTGAGCGACCGGATGAAGGTCGCCACCCCCGAGGGCGGCCGCCCGAAGGACATCGTCGCCACGGTGCAGCAGATCCTGGGCATGCTCCCGGACGCACCGGCCGACACCCCGGTGGGGATCTGCTTCCCGGCCGCCGTGGTGCACGGGCGCACCATGTCCGCCGCGAACGTCTCGGACGAGTGGATCGGCCTCGAGGCCGAGAAGCTGTTCGAGGACGCCATCGGCCGCGACATCTTCTTCGTGAACGACGCCGATGCCGCCGGCTACGCCGAGTCGCGCTTCGGCGCGGCGAAGGACAAGAAGGGCCTGGTCCTGATGACCACGCTCGGCACCGGCATCGGCACCGCGCAGATCTACGACGGCGTCCTCATCCCCAACGCCGAGCTCGGCCACCTCGAGATCCACGGCGGCGACTACGAGAAGAAGGCGTCCTTCGCCGCGAAGGAGCGGGACGACCTCGACTACAAGCACTGGGCCAAGCGCCTGCAGCGCTACTACTCCCACCTCGAGGCGCTCCTCTGGCCGGACCTGATCATCGTCGGCGGCGGCATCTCGAAGCACCACGAGGAGTTCCTGCCCCTGCTCGACCTGCGCACCCCGATCGTCCCGGCCGCCCTGCGGAACAACGCGGGCATCCTCGGCGCCGCGGCCCTGGCAGGCGGCGGCGTGCGCCGCTGAGGCGGTACCTCCTTCCGCGGCGGTCACCGCCCGCCGCGGCGGCGTCGGCCCCGACAGGTGGCCGCGTTCCGCAGGGCGTCTCGCCTTCGGCTACGACGAAACGCTGGCACGCGTTTCGCCGGTGAGCCTCGCTGCGCGAGGGCGGTCTGCAGGGTCGGCGCCTCTGAGGCCCGCCCCCTCCATGCTGGTCGAGTAGCCGCGCAGCGGCGTATCGAGACCCACGTCACCGAACGGCAGCCTCACGCCCGCGTCCAGCAGGGCGGGATCTCGATACGCCCTCTCCGAGGGCTACTCGATCAGCATGATAGCGGCGAACCTTTTGCGCGACTGACGTGGCGCCCCTCCTGCCCGGACGGGCCCGCCTCCCTCTTGCTGGTCGAGTAGCCGCGCAGCGGCGTATCGAGACCGACGTCACCGAACGGCGGTCCCAGGCACTCGTCCAGCAGGGCGGGATCTCGATACGCCCTCTCCGAGGGCTACTCGATCAGCATGCACGGGCGGACGGCGCTCTTCAGGAGCATGCGGAAGCAGGGCCGAGGCGAGCCGGAGAAACGCGTGCCAGCGTTTCTCCGGAGCCGGACGCGGGACGCTCTGCGGAACGCGACCCTCCGCTCGAGCCGACCGCGCCGCGGCGGGCGGGGACCGCCGCGGTAACAAGCACCAGCCTGCCCCGAGACACGAAATGCCCCGCGAAGCGGGGCATTTCGGGGCGAAGGGGCAGGCTGATACGCCGGGTTCTGTTCACGCCGCGCCTCTCGGCGGGCGCTGGACGGCCATCTCTCTCGGGGGCACGTCGCCGTGACCCTCCAGCGGTCTACCCGAGGACCCGACGAGCAGCCGCATCGTCCTCTGTCTGACCTTGCTCCGGGCGAGGTTTACCGAGCGGACCGGATCACTCCGGCCCCTGGTGGTCTCTTACACCACCGTTTCACCCTTACCGCGGGCCGGGGCCCGTGGCGGTCTGTTCTCTGTGGCACTGTCTCGCGGGTCGCCCCGGGTGGGTGTTACCCACCGCCCTGCTCTGCGGAGCCCGGACGTTCCTCGGCGCCGGGGCTCTCACCCCGGCGACGCGACCGTCTTGCCGGCCCGTTCGCGGAACCAGTGTACGGGCCGGGTCAGGCGAGCGTCGACTCGTCGCCGCGGACGAGGATGCAGCCGCTGTCGGGGCAGAGCACGACCTGGTCGGGCGCGGTGGTGCGGATCCAGGCGAGGTCGGACTCGGTGAGGGCGACGCCGCTCCCCTCCGACACCTTGCCGCGCAGGAGCGCAGCGCCGACGCCGTAGCGGGCGCGCTGCTTCTCGTAGAGCTCCACCAGGTCGGCCGGGATCTTCTCGACGAGCGAGGCGCGGTCGCGGGCGAGCGCCTCCTGCTTGCCGGCGAGCTTCTCGGCCTGGGCGTCGCGCTCCTCGGCGAGGGTCGCGATGCCGGCGACGACCTCGTCGCGCTCGGCCTGGGCGGCGGCGACCTCGGCCTCGATGCCCTCGATCCGCTCCATCAGCGTCAGCTCGATGTCCTCGAGGTCGCCGCGGCGCTTGACCAGCGAGGTGATCTCGCCCTCGAGCGCGGCGATGTCCTTCGCGGACGACGCGGTCTGGAGCCGGTCGCGGTCGCGGGCGAGGCGCTTGTCGACGACCTCGACGTCGGACTCGATGCGGCCGAGCTCGGTGCGGGCGTCCTCCAGGCGGCCGTTGCGCTCCGCGAGGGTGCGGCGGGTCTCGTTGTCGCGGGTCTGCATCGCCTTGATCGCCGCGATCTGCGGCAGGGTGGCGACGGCGTGACGGAGCTGGTTGCCCCTCGTGTCGAGACTCTGCAGAGTCAGGAGCTCTCGCTGGTCGGCGGGGCTGGCAATCACGTCGCGGTCCTCGTTCCCGGCACGGAGGGTGGGCGTGCCGGCTCCATTCTCGCGCGCTCGCGGAGCGTCAGTGGACGATGGCGAAATCCCAGGGGTCGGTGCGGGTCTCGCTGACGTCGACGACGACCCCCGGCAGCGCGGTGCGCAGGGCCTCGGCGGCGACGTCGAGCCAGAGCCACTCGCTCGCCCAGTGCGAGACGTCGAGGAGCGCCGGTCCGGTGCCGTGGCGGGCCTTCTCGCGCGCCTCCGACGCCGGGTGGTGCCGGAGGTCGGCCGTGATGTAGACGTCGCTCGTGCGGACCGCAGGGCTGTCGAGGAGGGAGTCCCCGGCTCCGCCGCAGAGCGAGACCCGACGGACGGGCGCCTCGTAGTCGCCGGCGGCACGGACTCCCCCGGCGGTCGCGGGCAGCAGCTCGGCCACGGCGCGGGCCAGACGGCCGAGCGTGACCTCCTCGGCGAGGTCGCCGACGCGGCCGAGGCCGACCGACGGGTCCTCGCCGGGGACCAGCGGCGTCGTGCCGGTGAGCCCGAGCCGCGTCGCGATCACGTCGGAGACGCCGTCCGCCACGATGTCCGCGTTGGTGTGCGCGGAGACGAGGGCGCAGCCGTGCCGGATCAGCTCGGCGAGCAGGCGGCCCTTGTAGCCGTCCTCCGCGATCGAGGTGACCCCGCGGAGCAGGAGCGGGTGGTGGGCCAGGAGGAGCTGGTAGCCGCCGTCGGCGGCCTCGGAGACGGTGTCGGCGACGACGTCGACCGCGAGGAGGATCCGCTCGACCTGCGCAGCCGGGTCACCGGTGACGAGACCGGGAGCGTCCCAGTCCTCCGCGGCCCCCTCGGGCCAGAGACGGTCGATGACGGCGTGGACGTCGCGCAGCGTGGGCATGCGTCCAGGGTAGGGCCGCCGCTCCCCCGCCGGAGTGCGCCTCAGTGCGCGTGGTCGGTCTCGACGGCGCGGATGGCGGCGTCGGAGCTGCCGACCTCGTCGTCGAGGTCCGCGGCGAGGAAGTCCTCCGACTCCGGGAGGCGCACGGTGAGCCCGGCGTACTGCTCGACCGCCAGCTCGCCGCTCAGCCCGGACGCTGCGAGGACGTGGCCGCCGACGGAGCCGCTCGAGTCGACGAAGTGGGTGTGCAGCCCGGCGACGCTGATCCCCTGGAACGGCTTGGGGCCGTAGAAGCCGACGATCGTGCCCTCGACATCGCTCAGGTGCACCTCGCGCTGGTCGCGCATCGCGTCCGCCAGGCGGAGGTACGGCTTCACCTGGGCGATCGGCTGCCGCAGCGTCAGGTGCCCGATGCGGCCGCGGAGCCGGACGCCGACGAACACGTTCGGGCTCGGCACCGTCCGCCGCACCGCCGTCAGCAGGGCGTCGAGCGACGGCACCGCCTCGACCGTCTCCGTGCTGTCCGGAGCGAACCGCGCCAGCTCGGCGAACGCGATCGTGTCCTCCGGCTCGAGGACGACGACCGAGCCGTCGCCGCGGAACAGCCGGTGCACGCCGTCGAGCACGACCAGCTCGCCCTCCATGTGGTCGCCGCAGCCCAATCCGAAGTCGCCGGCCTCGTCGGCCTCGGCGCGCGTCACGACCCCGTCGAACAGACCGGCCAGCAGCGCGTCGACGATCGAGAACTGGGTGATGAGGCCGCGCGGCGCGGTCGGAGTCGGCATCCCGCCATTCTGGCGGAGCACTCAGCTCTCCAGCGCCAGCCGATACCGCTCGCGCGCCGTCCGGAGACGAGAGAAGCCCCGCGCTTCCGGAGAAGTGCGGGGCTCTCTGCCTTGCGGTGGATCCGAGGGGATTCGAACCCCTGACCCCCTGCATGCCATGCAGGTGCGCTACCAGCTGCGCCACGGACCCTTGGTGCGCTTCTCGGACTCGAGGTACCGGCCTTGCGGCCCGCTCCTCCGCCCGGCGGAAGCAACTCGAATAAACTACAACACGAAGCGCGTGGAGTGAAATCGAGCGGCGACGCCGGGCGTGTTCCTCAGTTCGAGGAGGCCGCGGAGTCGGCGGGAACGGCGTTCGCCAGCGTGATCGGGACCACGGGGCAGTCCTTCCAGAGGCGCTCCAGCGAGTAGTACATCCGGTCCTCCTCGTGGAAGACGTGGACGACGAGGTCGCCGAAGTCGAGCAGGATCCAGCGTCCCTCGGCGCGGCCCTCGCGGCGCAGGAGCTTGGCTCCGGACTCGTTGAGGCGGTCCTCCACCTCGTTGGCGATGGCGACGACGTTGCGCTCGGAGCGCCCCGTCACCAGGAAGAAGATGTCGACGAGCGGCAGCGGTCCCGAGACGTCGAGTGCGACGAGGTCCTCCCCGCCCTTGGAGTCGGCGGCGGTGGCCGCGAGGTCGAGCAGGGCGCGGGCGGAAGCGGTCGCAGTCATGAAGCCTTCAGTGTCGGTGGTGGATCAGAAGATGTTGAGGACGAAGCCGCCGATGAACAGCGCGATCGAGGCGACCAGCAGCACGGCGGCGGTGATGGCCAGCACGACGGGGACGCTGACGGCGCGGCGCTTCTGCGGGGCGATCATCGCGGTGCCCGCGGCGTGCGTGGAGACGGCGCTCGACGCCCGGACGGGCTCCGAGTCGGAGGCGGGCTGCTCGCGGTCGATGCGGTCGACGTAGCGGTCGACATCGGGCGAGTCGTAGAGGTTGGGGTGCTGACCGGTGGAGCCGAGGCTGCGCGGCAGGTCGAAGGAGCCCGTGACGAGCACCTCCCCCGTGTCCGTGCGGACCGGAGACGCGTCGCCCGCGGTCGGCAGGATCAGGGCGTTCGTCGTGGTGACGGCGCCCGTCGCGGCGACTCCGCTCGCGATGAGGGAGTCGAAGGAGGCGTCGACCTCCTCCTTGGACTTGCTGTCGAGCTCGTCGGTGATGGCCAGGTGCTCGATCGGCGGGTGGAAGCTGCCGGTGATCTCTGTGGCCTTCTCGTCCGCGATGTCGAGCGTGCCGACGGTGGCGAAGAGGGCGGTGTTGAGCTTGGGCTGCTCGGGCTCGTCGTTCGACTGCTCGGACTCGTCGGCCGGCTGCTCGACGTCGGACGCCTCGGGAGCGGACGCCTCGGCGGCGGTCGCCTCCGCGACGGCGTCAGGCTCGGCCTTCGCCGACTCCTGCGCGGCGTCGACGGGCGCGGCCTCAGGGGTCGCAGCGACCTGCTCCGCCTGCTGCTGGGCGAGCAGCGCGCGGAGCTCGCGGCGGGTGAGCGTGCTGCGGTCGACGCCCTCGGGCAGCACGACCTCGATGGCGGAGGTGCTCAGCTCGGGCTCGGCGGCAGGAGTC
Organism: Rathayibacter sp. VKM Ac-2926; assembly: GCF_022815565.1. NCBI lineage: Bacteria > Bacillati > Actinomycetota > Actinomycetes > Micrococcales > Microbacteriaceae > Rathayibacter > Rathayibacter sp. VKM Ac-2926. The sequence goes on from NZ_JALGRS010000005.1 coordinate 322,059, forward strand.
GGCGCGACGACGGGGACGCGCAGAGCCTGGGTCGCGGTGAGGACGGGCATCTCGCCCGCGGCGGTGACGGACGCGGTCGCGGCGCGGCGGGAGGTCGTCGGTGCGGCGGCGGGCGCGGCGCCGGCCGCGGCTCGCTCGCGCTCGCGGATCTCGCGCCGGGTGAGCGGCGCGCCCTCGTGCTGAACTGTCATGGCGTGCTCCGATACAGGTGGTGCTTCGAGATGTACTGGACGACACCGTCGGGAACCAGATACCAGACCGGATCACCCCGGTTCACGCGGCTCCGACAGTCCGTCGAGGAAATCGCTAGCGCCGGAATTTCCAACAAGGATACGTCCTGAGCCGGCAATCCCGAAACGGACAGCGCGTGACCCGGCCGGCTGACGGCGACGAAGTGCGCCAGCTCCCAGAGCTCGTCGTAGTCCTTCCAGCTCAGGATCTGCTCGACGGCGTCGGCTCCCGTGATGAAGAACAGCTCGGCGTCGGGGTGCGCGAGGTGGATGTCGCGGAGCGTGTCGATCGTGTACGTCGTGCCGATGCGGTCGATGTCGACGCGGCTGACGGTGAAGCGCGGGTTGGACGCGGTCGCGATGACCGTCATCAGATAGCGGTGCTCCGGCGGCGTGACCGTCTTCTTGTGCCACGGCCGGCCGGTCGGCACGAAGACGACCTCGTCGAGGTCGAAGGACTGCGCCACCTCGGAGGCGGCGACGAGGTGCCCGTGGTGGATCGGGTCGAAGGTGCCACCCATCACGCCGATGCGCGGACGCCGCGGGTCTCCGCTCGCGGCGGACGTCACGATCGCAGGGCCGCCGGACTAGTGGCCGTGGCCGTGGGAGTCGTGGGAGCCGGCACCGGTCTTGTGCGAGTGGCGGTTGGCGACGTCGCGGTAGCTCCACGTGACGAAGCCGAGCGCGGTGAAGGCGACGACGGCGATCAGCCCGTAGACGATGGTCGGCATCGGCAGCTCGGTGTGCGCTGCTTCAGCGAGGACGGTCGTCACGAGGGACATGCGGTGCTCCTTGGAATCGGGATCGCCCACTCAGGGCGTCGTCGAGTCTACCCGGACACCGCCGCGAGCCGGGTGCGGCGCTAGGAGCGGACCTGACCGGACCCGCGCAGCAGCCACTTCGTGCTCGTCAGCTCGGGCAGTCCCATCGGGCCGCGGGCGTGCAGCTTCTGCGTCGAGATGCCGACCTCCGCTCCGAAGCCGAACTCGCCGCCGTCGGTGAAGCGGGTGGAGGCGTTCACCATCACCACCGCGGAGTCGACCTCGGCGAGGAAGCGCTCGGCGCTGCGCAGGTCGTTCGTGACGATCGACTCGGTGTGGTGGGTGGAGTAGCGGGCGATGTGGTCCATCGCCGCGTCGAGATCGTCGACGACGGCGACCGCGATGTCGAGCGAGTAGTACTCGGCCGTCCAGTCCTCCTCGCTGGCGGGCACCGCATCGGCGACGATCGCGCGGACCCGCTCGTCGCCGTGCACGGTCACTCCGGCGGCGGCGAGGCGGCCGAGGACGGGCGGCAGGAGCCGCTCGGCGGCGTCCCGGTGCACGAGCAGCGTCTCGAGAGCGTTGCAGGTGCTCGGGCGCTGGGTCTTGGCGTTGTGCACGATGTCGACGGCCCACTGCTCGTCGGCGCTGGCGTCGAGGAAGACGTGCACCACTCCGGCGCCCGTCTCGATCACCGGGACGGTCGACTCGGTCACGACGGACTCGATGAGGCCGGCGCTGCCGCGGGGCACCAGGACGTCGACGTAGCCGCGGGCGCGCATCAGCGCCTTCGCGCCCTCGCGCCCGAAGTCGTCCACCGTCTGGATCAGCTCCGCGGGCAGGCCGACCGAGGCGACCGCCTCCTGCAGCAGCTCGACGAGGACCCGGTTGGTGTTCTCGGCCGCGCTGCCACCGCGCAGGATCACCGCGTTGCCGCTCTTGAGGGCGAGGGCGGCGATGTCGATCGTGACGTTGGGGCGCGCCTCGTAGATGGCGCCGACGACGCCGAAGGGCACGCGCACCTGGGTGAGCGAGGCGCCGTTGGGCAGGTTCGAGCCTCGGACCGTCTGGCCGACCGGGTCGACGAGACCGGCGACCGCGACCACGGCGTCGGCGAGCGAGCCGAGGCGCGCCTCGTCGAGACGGAGACGGTCCTGCAGCCCGGCGCTCATGCCGTTCTCCCGGCCGTTCGCGAGGTCGAGCCCGTTCGCCGGGACGACCCGCTCGACGGATCCGCGGACGGCGTCGGCGATCGCGAGCAGGGCGCGGTTCTTGAGGTCGGTCGTCGCGCTGCGCAGGGACCGCGAGGCCGTGCGGGAGGCGGCGAACCGCTCGGTCAGGACGGAGCTGTCGAGGGTCGTCTGCGGCATCCGGCCAGTGTATTCGCCGACGGCGCCTCGCCGAGGGCGGTGCCGAGGAGTCAGACCTCCTCGGCGTCGCCCACCAGGTCGTCCTCGTCGGAGACGCGCCAGACGCCGCCCTGGCGCTCGCGGTCGAGCTCGGCGCGGGCGGCCGCCTTGGCGTCCATCCGCTCGAGGTAGTTGTCGCGACGCTCGGCGCGGGTCTTGCGGTTGTTCTCCTCGAGGCGGAGGTCGGTGCCGCGCGGGGCGGTGATCAGCTCCGCCGTCGAGGTGAGCGTGGGCTCCCAGTCGAAGACGACGCCGTCGCCCGGGCCGATGACGACGGTGGAGCCGGCGACGGCCCCGGCCGAGAAGAGGCCGTTCTCGACGCCCAGCTTCGCGAGGCGGTCGGCGAGGAAGCCGACGGCCTCGTCGTTGGTGAAGTCGGTCTGCGCGACCCAGCGCTGCGGCTTGGTGCCGAGCACGCGGTAGACGTTGCCGTAGGAGCCGCCCTCGACGCGGATCTCGTAGTCCTTCTCGTCGACGGCGCGCGGGCGGATGGTGATCCGCTCGACCTTGGGCTCGGCCGCGAGGGCGAGACGGTGCTGCTCGACGATCTCGCCGAGGGCGAAGGTCAGCTGGCGCAGTCCCGAGTGGGAAACGGTCGAGATCTCGAAGACGCGGTAGCCGCGGGCCTCGAGGTCGGCGCGCACGAAGTCGGCGAGCTCCTGGGCCTCCGGCACGTCGACCTTGTTCAAAGCGATCAGCTGCGGGCGCTCGAGAAGCGGCACCTGGCCGTCGCCGACCGGGTACGCGGCCAGCTCGCCGAGGATGATGTCGAGGTCGGTCAGCGGGTCGCGGCCCGGCTCGAGCGTGGCGCAGTCGAGCACGTGCACGAGAGCGGTGCAGCGCTCGACGTGGCGGAGGAACTCCAGGCCCAGGCCCTTGCCCTCGCTCGCACCCTCGATCAGGCCGGGGACGTCGGCGACGGTGTAGCGCGACTCCCCCGCCTGGACGACGCCGAGGTTGGGGGCGAGGGTGGTGAACGGGTAGTCGGCGATCTTCGGCTTCGCCGCCGAGATGGCCGCGACGAGGCTGGACTTGCCGGCCGAGGGGAAGCCCACGAGCGCGACGTCGGCGACGGTCTTCAGCTCGAGGACGACGTCGCCCTCCCAGCCGGGAGTGCCGAGCAGCGCGAACCCGGGGGCCTTGCGCTTGGTGGTCGCCAGCGAGGCGTTGCCGAGGCCGCCCTGGCCGCCGGGGGCGATGACGAAGCGGAGCCCCGGCTCGTCCATGTCGAGCAGCTCCTCGCCCGTGGGCGACTTGACGACGGTCCCGACCGGGACCATCAGCTCGAGGAGGTCGCCGTTGCCGCCGGCGCGGTGGTCGCCCATCCCGGGGCCGCCGTTGGCCGAGGAGCGGTGCGGGTGCCGGTGGAAGGCGAGCAGCGTGGTGGTCTGCGCATCGGCGACGAGGACGATGTCGCCGCCGTGACCGCCGTTGCCGCCGTCTGGGCCGGCCAGCGGCTTGAACTTCTCGCGGCGGACGGAGACGCAGCCGTTGCCGCCGTGCCCGGCGCGCAGGTGCAGCGTGACGTTGTCGACGAAGGTGACCATGGTGTGTTCCGTCCGATGGGGAGGTGGGAGCGTCGGAGTGTCCGACGCCGGGTGCCGAGGTGCGCGGCGCTCACGAGCACGGGGCTCGCGGTGAGGATGCCGCAGCAACGCGCAAGGGGCGAGCCGAAGCCCGCCCCTTGCGTCCTGTGCCTGCTCGGCCGAGGAGAGCTGCCTAAGCGGCGGCCACCACGATGTTGACGACCTTGCGGCCGCCCTTCTGGCCGAACTCGACCGCACCGGCCGAGAGGGCGAACAGGGTGTCGTCGCCGCCACGACCGACGTTGACGCCGGGGTGGAAGTGGGTGCCGCGCTGGCGGACGATGATCTCGCCCGCGCTGACGACCTGACCGCCGAAGCGCTTCACGCCGAGACGCTGCGCGTTCGAGTCGCGACCGTTGCGGGTGGAGCTTGCGCCCTTCTTGTGTGCCATTTCTCATCTCCTCGAGACCGGGGGGCCGCAGCCCCGTGCTGATGCTCTGCGGAGCGATGGCTCCCGCCGCAGATCAGCGAAGTGTGGGTGTTACTTGATGCCCGTGACCTTGACGCGCGTGAGGTCCTGACGGTGCCCCTGGCGCTTCTTGTACCCGGTCTTGTTCTTGAACTTCTGGATGATGATCTTCGGACCGCGGAGCTCCTCGAGCACCTCGGCCGTGACCGACACCTTCTCGAGCGCCGCGGCGTCCGAGGTGATGGAGTCCCCGTCGACGAGGAGCACGGCAGCCAGCTGCACGGTGCCGTTCTCGTCGGCCTTGATGCGGTCCATCGTCACGATGGTGCCGACCTCGACCTTCTCCTGCCGGCCACCGGCGCGCACAACTGCGTAAACCACTTCTCGTACCTGTTTTCTCATCTGGACGGCGCGTGAGCGCTGTCCGGGGCTTGTAAGGACGGGGTCGTACCCCGGTCTTCCCGGTCGTACCCGTCTCTCGTACGGGACGAGGGGACCGGCACCGCGGCTCGCATCCCGTGAGGGACCGAGCGGCAACGGAAATCTGCGTGAGCACATGGATCGCGCCACACCAACGGTCAAGAGTACGGGATCCGTGCTCCCCGGTCAAACGCGCACCGCCCCGGAGGGGGTGCCGCTCGACCGACGACCCCGTCACGATAGTGCAGGCCTTGCCGCGGATCGGGCAGGCGCGCCGCCTACGATCGACGGATGGCGATCCTCCTCGACGCGGCGCGCTGGCCCGCCCACGACACGCTCTGGGCCCACCTCGTCAGCGACTCCTCCCTGGAGGAGCTGCACGCCTTCGCGCGCCTCGTCGGGCTGCCCGAGCGCGGCTTCGACCTCGATCACTACGACGTGCCCGCCGCGCGTCGCGAGGAGCTGCTCGCGGCGGGCGCCGTGCCCGTGGGCAGCCGGGAGCTGGTCGAGCGGCTCCGCGACAGCGGCCTGCGCGTGAAGGGCCGGGACCGGGACGCGGAGAGGGCCCGGCGCCGGCTCTCGCCGGGCACCGGGCCCCACTGATCGTCGCTGGTCGCGCTACTGCGCGCGGCGCGGCGTCTGCTCGGGCACGACCGCGATCCCGGTGAGCGCCGCCGTGGTGACGCGACGGCTCTTGGCGCGGCCCTGGCCGGGCTGCTTGGGTGCGGGCAGCGCGTCCAGGACGGAGTCGAGCAGGTGCTCGGCGACGGCGCTGGGCACCCGGCGCTCGGTCACGACCGGAGCGGGCGGGATCGGGATGTCGAGGATCGGGACCACCGGGGCCTGGGCCGCAGGGGCCTCGGCCGCGACGGGCTGAGCCGCGGGCTCCTGCGCCGCGGGCTCCTGGGCCGTCTCGCGGGCGGCGGGAGCGGACTCCTGCTGCTCGCCGGACTCCGGCGTCTCCTGGCGCGGCTCGCGGTCGCGGCCCCGGCGACGGCGCTCGCCCCGGGCGGGACGCTCGCGGCGGCCGGACGACTCGCCCTGACGCTCCGCGGACTGCTCGCCCGACTGCTCGGCGGACGGGTCGGCCTGCTGCTCGGCCGGCTGCGTCTCCGCGGTGGTCGTGGCCTCGTCGACGAGGGCGACGGCCTCCTCCGCGGCGTGCCGGACGGCGGCCGGGTGGATCGTGCTCGCCGCGATCTGCGCGAGCGCGTTCTTGGCGTCGTCGGTGATGGCGTGGGTGCTGACCGGCTTGGAGCCGTTCTGCGCGCCGGCGCCGTTCTGGGCGCTGTAGCCGTTCTGACCGGCCGAGCCGTTGCGGCCGTTCGAGGGCTGCTCGCCGGCCGGCTTGCCGCCGCGGCGGCGCTCCTGCTGCGGAGCAGCGGTCGAGCGGTGCTTGACCACCGGGTCGTGCTGGACGATGACGCCGCGGCCCGCGCAGACCTCGCAGTTCTCGCTGAAGGTCTCGAGGAGGCCGAGGCCGAGCTTCTTGCGGGTCATCTGCACGAGGCCGAGCGAGGTGACCTCGGCGACCTGGTGCTTCGTCCGGTCGCGGCTCAGGCACTCGACCAGGCGCCGGAGCACGAGATCGCGGTTGGACTCGAGCACCATGTCGATGAAGTCGACGACGATGATGCCGCCGATGTCGCGCAGCCGGAGCTGGCGGACGATCTCCTCCGCTGCCTCGAGGTTGTTCTTGGTGACCGTCTCCTCGAGATTGCCGCCGGAGCCGACGAACTTGCCGGTGTTCACGTCGACGACCGTCATGGCCTCGGTGCGGTCGATCACGAGCGAGCCGCCGCTGGGCAGCCAGACCTTGCGCTCGAGGGCCTTCTCGATCTGCTCGGTGATGCGGAACTCGTCGAACGCGTCCTGCTCGCCCGAGTAGACCTGCACCCGCTCGAGCAGGTCGGGGGCGACCTGGCTGAGGTAGAGCTCGATGGTCTCGCGGGCGTCGTCGCCGGCGATCACCATCTTCTCGAAGTCCTCGTTGAAGACGTCGCGGACGATCTTGATCAGCAGGTCGGGCTCGCTGTGCAGCAGCGCCGGCGCCTGGCCGGTCGCGGCCTTGGTGCTGAGCGCGGTCCACTGCGCGGTGAGGCGCTCGACGTCGACCGTGAGCTGCTCCTCCGTAGCGCCCTCGGCGGCGGTGCGGACGATGACGCCCACGTTCTCGGGGAGGACCTCCTTGAGGATCTTCTTGAGGCGCGCGCGCTCGGTGTCCGGGAGCTTGCGCGAGATGCCGTTCATCGAGCCGTTGGGCACGTAGACGAGGTAGCGGCCCGGGAGCGAGATCTGGCTGGTGAGGCGGGCGCCCTTGTGGCCGACCGGGTCCTTGGTGACCTGGACGAGCACGCGGTCGCCGGGCTTGAGCGCGAGCTCGATGCGGCGGGGGCCGCCGGCGTTGTTCGCGGCGTCCCAGTCGACCTCGCCGGAGTAGAGCACGGCGTTGCGGCCGCGCCCGATGTCGACGAAGGCCGCCTCCATGCTGGGCAGGACGTTCTGCACGCGGCCGAGGTAGACGTTGCCGATCAGCGACGCCTCCTGCGAGCGGGCGACGTAGTGCTCGGCGAGGACGCCGTCCTCGAGCACGCCGATGCGGATGCTGTCCTCCTTCGAGCGGACGACCATGACGCGGTCGACGGCCTCCCGGCGGGCGAGGAACTCGGACTCGGTGACGACCGTGCGGCGGCGGCCGGCGTCGCGGCCGTCGCGGCGGCGCTGCTTCTTGGCCTCGAGGCGGGTCGAGCCCTTGATGCGCTGCGGCTCGGTGATGAGCTCCGGCTCGCGCGCCTCGCGGGGCTCGCGCTGCTCGCGCGGCTGACGGACCCGGACGACGGTGTTCTCGGGGTCGTCGGAGCCGCCGCGGTCGCTCTCGCCGCTGCGGCGGCGCGAGCGGCGGCGGACGGAGCCCTGCTCCTCCTCCGGCTCGTCGCGCTCCTCGCGGACGCCGAGCGGGGCGCCCCGGGGCGGGAGTGGGGTCAGCTGGACGTAGTCGGGCAGGATCGGCGCCTGGAAGAGTAGCGACGTGCTCGGCAGCGGCGGGCGGCGGGGAGCGGACTCCTCCGTCGCGGACTGCTCGGCGTCGGCCGGCGACTCCGGGCCGGCGGTGAAGAAGGCGGCGCCGGTCGAGGCCGGCCCTTCCGTCTCGCCGGGCTCGGCGCTCGCGTCCGGCGCGGTGGTCTGCTCGGTGTCCTGGGCTGCCGTGTCCGGGGCGGCGGTGTCCGACCCGTTCTGCTCGGCGTCGTTCGTGTCGATGATCGTTTCCCCTGTCGCTGATGCGCTCGATCCGGCCCGTCGGTTCGTCCGACGGCCACCGAAGAGGCGACTGATCTTCCTGGCCCCGCTGCGGGGCTCGTCGCGGTCCGGTTCGGATCCGCCCGTGCTGTTGTCTTCCACCATTCCTGGTGCACTCCTCGGCCGGGTCGTGCGCCGCGCCGTCGACCCGGATGCTGTTCTCGAGCGACGGGCCTCGGCCCGCCGCGAATCCTTCCGCTCCCCCGGTCCCGTCGCTCACGTGGCGCAGGACTCCGGTTGCAGCTTCTCCTCGGAACTGACTATCCGACACGTGGAGATGCGTCGCGCTCATTCGCGGAACGCTGTCGATCTCCTGTGGCCCGGTGCTCGCCCGGTAAACCTTCTTCGCGTCGGTGCGGGATCTTCCGGGCCGACGGCTCCGATTATCGCACGCATTCCCAGAGCCGCCGATTCGCCGCGTGCCATAATCCCCCGGTGTCCAGCGATCCCGAGGTGCCGAGCGCCCCCACCCAGCAGCGTCCGGTCCTCTTCGCGGTGCTCCTGATCGTGCTCGGCGTGATCGGCTGGGTCGCCGCGTTCACGCTGACGCTCGACAAGTTCACCTCGCTGAGCGGGTCGTCGGAGGCCCTCGGCTGCGACTTCAGCCTGCTCGTGCAGTGCAGCGCCAACCTGAAGTCGGCGCAGGGCGCGATCTTCGGCTTTCCGAATCCGCTGATCGGCGTCGCCGCGTGGATCGCGCCGATCGTCGTGGGTGCCGGGCTGCTCGCGGGGGCGCGCTTCGACCGCTGGTTCTGGGCGCTGTTCAACCTCGGCTTCGTCTTCGCGCTCGCCTTCGTCGGCTGGCTGATCGCGACGAGCATCTTCGCCCTCGGGACGCTCTGCCCCTGGTGCATGCTCACCTGGGCCGTCGTCATCCCCGGCTTCTGGCTGGTGACCCTCCGCAACCTCCGCGAGGGCGTGTTCCCGGTCCCCGCCGCGGTCCGCCGCTTCGCCGGCGCCGCTTACGGCTGGGTGCCGTTCATCACCATCGTCTGCTACCTGGCGATCGCCGTGATGGCCCAGGTCCGCCTGGACGTGCTGTCCTACCTCTGACGCTGACGGGTTGACTCCCGACGCCGCCCCCGGGAGGCGGAGGATCTCGACACGCCCGCTCCGCGGGCTGCTCGATCAGCATGCACGGGGGCCAGCCCACTGCCGACAGCATGCGTGAAGGCCATCGCACTGCCGACAGCATGCGGGGGCCACGCCGCGGGGCGCGCCCTTCCTTGCTGGTCGAGTAGCCGCGCAGCGGCGTATCGAGACCCACCGTCGTCCGGACGGGAGTCTGCAGACCAGCCTGCTGACAACGGTGGATCTCGATACGCCCGCTGCGCGGGCTACTCGATCAGCATGTGCGCTCCCGTCCTCACCTCAGAGGACCAGCCCGCTCGGGCAGCTCTCGCCGAAGGACCTGAGCACGCGGGCGACCGCCTCGGAGGCGCATCCGGGAAAGCGCGTGTCAGCGCTTTCCCGTCGCCGAGCGCAGGACGCTCTGCGGAACGCGCCCGCCTATGAGAGCCGACCGCGGTTTCGCGGATCATCGCGAAACACCGCGGAGCGCGAACTCGCGCGGAGGTTCGCCTTTCAGGCGAACCAGAGCGCGAGCTCGCGCTCCGCGGATTCAGCGGAGTCGGAGCCGTGCACCAGGTTCTGCTGGACCTTGAGGCCCCAGTCGCGGCCGAGGTCGCCGCGGATGGTGCCGGGGGCGGCGGTGGTGGGGTCGGTCGTGCCGGCGAGGGAGCGGAAGCCCTCGATGACGCGGTCGCCGGCGATGCGGAGGGCGACGATGGGGCCGCTCTCCATGAACTCGACGAGGGGCTCGTAGAACGGCTTGCCCTCGTGCTCGGCGTAGTGGGCGGCGAGCAGCTCGCGGTCGGCCTCGACGAGCTTGATGTCGACGAGGGAGTAGCCCTTCGCCTCGATGCGGCGGAGGATCTCGCCGGTGAGGTTGCGGGCGACTCCGTCGGGCTTGACGAGGACGAGGGTCTCCTGGATGGCCATGGTTCAGCGGTCTCCTTCGGTGGGGGTGGGGTCGGTGGGCCCGTCCGCCGCGCGGCGGTCCTGGGTGTCGAGCTTGGTGCCGGTGACCATGCAGTAGGTCCACAGGGCGACGAACGCCGCGCCAATGACGAACATGATCGGCACCAGGGCACCGGTGGCCACGATAACGAACTGGAGGACCCAGCCGATCCGGAAGCCGGCCGGCCGGTTCAGCAGGCCGAGGGTCGCGACGAGGGCGAGGCAGACGACCGCTCCCCCGACCAGGACGATCACCGGATCGGCGGCCTTCAGCCCGAAGGCGACGAGTGTCGCGAGGAAGACGATGACGGCCTCGAAGCCGAGGACGATCGAGCCGAGGCTCTCGCGGACGGTCCGGGTGCGGCGGGGCCGGCCGGCCCTCACGCGCCCAGCCAGTTCTCGTCGCGCGCGACCGTCATCGTCCGTCCGACGAGGGTGATCGATCCGGTCACGAGCAGGGCGCCCTTGTCCGTGCGGGCGGCGAGGAGGCGGCCCGCGGTGAGCGCGCCGTCCGGATCCTCCGCGACGCGGACCGACTCCGCGGGGAACACGGTGCGCGCGAGGGCGGCGAGCTCCTCGGCCGGGACTCCGCGCTCGCTCGGGGCGGTCGTGACGATGAGCTCGTCGACGACCGGCAGGAGCGCGCGCAGGATGCCCTCCGCGTCCTTCTCGGCGAGGACGCCGAGGACCGCGGTGACGCGGTCGAAGTCGAAGTAGCGCTCGATCGCGGAGGCGAGGGAGGCCGCGCCGTGCGGATTGTGCGCCGCATCGACGACCGTGCGCGGCGACTGGCCGACGATCTGGAGGCGGCCCGGCGAGGTCGCGGCGGCGAAGCCCTCCTCGAGGACGTTCCCGGTCAGCTCCTGCGTGCCGCCGCCGAGGAACGTCTCGACCGCGGCGATCGCGACCGCCGCGTTCTCGGCCTGGTGGTCGCCGAAGAACGGCAGCAGCAGCTGCTCGTAGCGGGTGACGAGACCGCGGACGGAGACGAGCTGGCCGCCCACGGCGACCGTGGTCGACTCGACGTCGAAGTCGGCGCCCTCGAACACGATCGTCGACTCGGTCAGCTCGGCCGCCTGCCGCAGCACCGCCTCCGCCTCAGGGGTCTGCTTCGCCGACACCACGGCGGCAGCGGGCTTCACGATGCCGGACTTGGTGCGGGCGATCTCCTCGATCGTCGCTCCGAGCTGCCGGGTGTGGTCGAGCGCGATCGGCGTGAAGACCGCGACCTGCGCGTCCGCGACGTTCGTCGAGTCCCACTCGCCGCCCATGCCGACCTCGATCACCGCGACGTCGACCGGAGCGTCCGCGAAGGCCGCGTAGGCCAGCACGGTGAGCGCCTCGAAGAACGAGAGCGTGCTCTCGCCCCGGCCGACGAGCTCGGCGTCGGTCATGGTGAGGTAGGGCTCGACGTCGAGCCAGTTCGTGGCGAGGCTGAGGTCGGAGATCGGCGCGCCGTCGATGACGATCCGCTCGTTGAAGCGCTCGAGGTGCGGGCTGGTGAAGAGGCCGACCCGCAGCCCGTGGGCGCGGAGCAGGCTCTCGATCATCCGGCTGGTCGAGGTCTTGCCGTTGGTGCCGGCGACCTGGATGACGGGGTAGGCCTGCTGCGGGTCGCCCATGTAGTCGACGGCCCGCCGCGTCGGTGCGAGCCGCGGGCGGGGGCTCGCCTCGCCGAGCCGCTTCAGCAGGCTCGCGTAGACGGCGTCGGCCGCCTCACGCGCGAGCCGGGCGTCCTCCTCGGAGTAGCGGTCCTTGTCAGACATCGAAGGCCTCCACCTTCTCGACGCGGATGATGGCGGTGCCGGCGGGCCCGAAGGCGATCGCACCCTCGCCGCCCTCCAGCGCAGTGGTGAGCGCGGCGAACCCGAAGCCGGTCGCGAGGGTCTCCTCGGCGATCCAGAGCGCGTGCGGCTCGAGAGCCGCCATGCTCATCTCGTCGAGGACGATCTCGAGCTCGATGCGGTCGCTGACCTCGAAGCCGGCGGCCTTGCGGGCGTCCTGCACGGCGCGGATCAGGTCGCGGGCCAGGCCCTCGGCCTCCAGCTCCGGCGTGGTCGCCGTGTCGAGCAGCACGAAGCCGCCGCGCGGCAGCAGCGCGATCGCGCGGTCGTCGGCTCCCGAGCCGCCGACCTCCAGGGTCAGCTCGTACTCGCCCTCGACCAGCTCGACGCCGCCGGCGGTGACGACGCCGTCGGTCTCGCTCCAGTCGCCGGCCTTCGCGGCCTTGATGACGGTCTGCACGCCCTTGCCGAGGCGGGGGCCCGCGGCGCGCGCGTTGACGGAGAGGCGCGAGGTGACGCCGTAGTCGGCCGCGCTGGACTCGACCAGCGGGACCAGCGACACCTCCTTGACGTTCAGCTCGTCGCGCAGGATCGCCTCGAACGGCGCCAGCTCGGCGGCGTCGTCGACGACGACCGTGAGCCGCGCGAGCGGCAGGCGGACCCGGAGGCCGGCCTGCTTGCGCAGCGACAGCGCGGTGGAGGAGATGCCGCGGACGGCGTCCATCGCGTGCACGAGCGACTCGTCGACAGGGAACTCGGCGGCGTCCGGCCAGTCGGCCAGGTGCACGCTCCGGCCGCCGGTCAGGCCCTGCCAGATCTCCTCGGTCATCAGCGGGAGCAGCGGCGCGGCCACCCGGCAGACGGTCTCGAGCACGGTGAAGAGCGTGTCGAACGCCTCCGTGCCGCGGCCCTCGGCGTCGACGCCCTGCCAGAAGCGGTCGCGCGAGCGGCGGACGTACCAGTTGGTCAGCACGTCGGCGAAGTCGCGGAGCGCGGCCGCCGCGAGGGTCGAGTCGAGCGCCTCGAGACGGCCGGTGACGGTCTCGATCAGGTCGTGCGTCTTGGCCAGCAGGTAGCGGTCGAGCACGTCCTCGGAGTCGGTGCGGCGGCTCGCGCTGTAGCCCTCACCCGCGGCGTCGACGGAGGCGTTGGCGTAGAGCGAGAAGAAGTACCAGGTGTTCCAGAGCGGCAGCAGCACCTGGCGCACGCCCTCGCGGATTCCCTCCTCGGTGACGACGAGGTTGCCGCCGCGCAGCACCGGGCTCGACATCAGGAACCAGCGCATGGCGTCGGAGCCGTCGCGGTCGAAGACCTCGGCGACGTCCGGGTAGTTGCGCAGCGACTTGGACATCTTCTGCCCGTCGTTGCCGAGGACGATGCCGTGGCTGACGACGTTGCGGAAGGCCGGCCGGTCGAAGAGCGCGGTCGAGAGCACGTGCAGCGTGTAGAACCAGCCGCGGGTCTGCCCGATGTACTCGACGATGAAGTCGGCGGGGTTGTGCGAGTCGAACCAGTCGGAGTTCTCGAACGGGTAGTGCACCTGCGCGAACGGCATCGAGCCGGAGTCGAACCACACGTCGAGCACGTCGCTGATGCGGCGCATCGTCGAGCGGCCGGTCGGGTCGTCGGGGTTCGGGCGGGTGAGCTCGTCGATGTACGGACGGTGCAGGTCCTCCGGGCGCACGCCGAAGTCGCGCTCGAGCTCGTCGAGCGAGCCGTAGACGTCGATGCGCGGGTAGTCGGGGTCGTCGCTCTTCCAGACCGGGATCGGCGAGCCGAAGTAGCGGTTGCGGCTGATCGACCAGTCGCGCGCTCCGGAGAGCCACTTGCCGAACTGGCCGTCCTTGACGTTCTCGGGGACCCAGGTGATCTCCTGGTTCAGCTCCTCCATCCGGTCGCGGATCGCGGTGACGCGGACGAACCAGCTCGAGACGGCCTTGTAGATCAGCGGGTTGCGGCAGCGCCAGCAGTGCGGGTAGCTGTGCTCGTAGCTGGCCTGGCGGAGCAGGCGGTGCTGCGCCTTGAGGAGCTGCGTCAGCGGCTTGTTGGCCTCGAAGACCTGCAGGCCGGCGACCTCGCTGATCTGCGGCAGGAAGCGACCGCCGTCGTCGACGGAGATGATGACGGGGATCCCCGCCGCCTCGCAGACCTTCTGGTCGTCCTCGCCGTAGGCCGGCGCCTGGTGCACGATGCCGGTGCCCTCGCTGGTGGTCACGTAGTCGGCGACGAGGATGCGCCACGCGTTCTGCGTGCCCCACTGCTCGGTGTCGGCGTAGTGGTCCCAGAGGCGGTCGTAGCTGATGCCCTCGAGCTCGCGGCCGCGGTGCGTGCGCGAGACGGCGGCCAGCGCCGACTCGGCGTCCTCGTAGCCGAGGTCCTTGGCGTAGGCGCCGACCTGGTCGATGGCGAGGAGGTACTCGGCCGAGAGCTCGCGCTCCTCCGGCTCGCCCTTGCCGTCGGCGGCGCCGTTCGGGCCGGCCGCCAGCACGGCGTACTCGATGTCGGGGCCGACGGCGAGCGCGGCGTTGGTGGGCAGCGTCCACGGGGTCGTCGTCCAGGCGAGGGCGCGGACGGCGGTGAGGTTGAGCGCCTCGGCGGTCTCGCCGACGAGGGGGAAGGTGACCGTGACCGTCTGGTCCTGGCGCATCTTGTAGACGTCGTCGTCCATCCGCAGCTCGTGGTTCGAGAGCGGCGTCTGGTCGCGCCAGCAGTACGGCAGCACGCGGTGGCCCTCGTAGGCGAGGCCCTTGTCGTAGAGCCGCTTGAAGGCCCAGATCACGGACTCCATGAAGGTGGGGTCGAGGGTCTTGTAGTCGTTGTCGAAGTCGACCCAGCGCGCCTGGCGGGTGACGTAGTCCTGCCACTCCCCCGTGTAGCGCAGCACCGACTCCTTGGCGGCGGCGTTGAACGCGGCGACGCCCATCTCCTCGATCTGCGACTTGTCGGTGATGCCGAGCTGCCGCTCCGCCTCGAGCTCGGCGGGCAGGCCGTGCGTGTCCCAGCCGAAGCGGCGGTGCACCTGCTTGCCGCGCATCGTCTGGAAGCGGGGGAAGACGTCCTTGGCGTAGCCGGTCAGCAGGTGCCCGTAGTGCGGCAGGCCGTTGGCGAAGGGCGGGCCGTCGTAGAACACCCACTCCTGAGCGCCCTCGCGGGAGCGGATCGACTCCTGGAAGGTGTCGTCGGCCTTCCAGTAGGCGAGGACCTTCTCCTCGATCTGCGGGAACCGCGGCGACGCGGGGACGCCGCGGCCGAAGGCGGAGCCGGTGCTCGCGGGGACGCCGGTGCTCGCGTCGTCTCCGGCGCTCTCGGCATCGCGGGGGGTGGGCGGGGTCAGGGGGTAGGTCACGTGCGGTCTCCTGGCAGTGCTGCTGGTCTGCACGAGGACGGCCCGCCCGGATCTCAGACCCCGGGCCGGGTCGCGGTACCACCTCGCTTGAACCGCCCAGGACCGGCCCTCACGGGCTGTCCCTGGTCGCTCCCACTCGATCGGCTGTCACGGGCCGTACCCGTCCGGGTCTACTGGGCCGCGGCCGGGGCCGGGCTGTTCTTCCGGAGACTCACCGGTGATGGCCGGGTCGAAGTCGTCCAGCCGTTATCCTAGCGCGTCGGCGGTCGCCGGACAGGGGCGGAGGCGGTCATGGCGCGGACAGCGGGAGCGGGTCGCGGACGGCCGCGGGCGTCGTCGCGCTCCATGCTCGAGGACGCGGCTCTCGATCTCTTCGTCGAGCAGAGCTACGCGGGCACGACGGTCGAGCAGATCGCCCAGCGCGCCGGCGTCTCGCGCAACACCTTCTTCAACTACTTCGCCTCGAAGAGCGACGTCTTCTGGGTGCTCGTCGACGACCGGCTGGCCGAGCTGCCGGCGGCGCTCGAGACGGCCTCCCCGGACGCGTCGACGATGGACGCTCTGCGCGGCGCGCTGCTCGCGGTCGGCGCGGGCTTCGGTCCGTCGAGCGTGCCGTGGGCGCTGACCCAGACCGAGCTGATCGGCAGCGTGCACGAGCTGCAGGCGTCGGCTCTCTCGCGGCTCGCTCGGCAGGCGGCGATCGTCGCGGAGTTCGTGCGAGCGCGGGCCGGACGTCCGCTGCCGGCCCATGTGGCGCACGCGATCGCCTACGCGAGCGTCGGGGCGGCGGTCGCCGCGGTGCAGGCCTGGGCGGCCGCGGGGCCGACCCGCGGGGAGCTGGTGCCCTACCTCGACGAGGCGCTGACGCCGGTCTGCCGCGGTTTCGCGCCCGTCGTCGGCTGACCGCGCCCGCCCGTCGCGGCTTCCCGGCCCCGCGGTAGGATCGTCGCGGCCGGTGAGCGACACGCTCCGAGAGCCCCCACCCAGGCATCATCACCACCGACGCGGTGCCGCCCATATCGAACCGGAGAACCATGACCGTCGCCGACCGCCTCCCCGCCAAGCCCGCCCTCGAGGGCCTCGAGAGCAAGTGGGGCCTCGTCTGGCAGACGGACGGCACCTACCGGTTCGATCGCACCGGCCTCTCCCGCGCGGACGTCTACTCGATCGACACCCCGCCGCCGACCGCCTCCGGCTCGCTGCACATCGGGCACGTCTTCTCCTACACGCACACCGACGTCGTCGCCCGCTTCCAGCGCATGCGCGGCAAGAGCGTCTTCTACCCGATGGGCTGGGACGACAACGGCCTGCCCACCGAGCGCCGGGTGCAGAACTACTACGGCGTCCGCTGCGACCCGACCCTCCCCTACACGCCCGGCTTCGTGCCGCCGTTCGAGGGCGGCGACAACAAGAGCAGCAAGGCGGCCGACCAGAAGCCGATCTCGCGCCGCAACTTCATCGAGCTCTGCGAGCGCCTCACCGTCGAGGACGAGAAGCAGTTCGAGGACCTCTGGCGCACCCTCGGCCTCTCGGTCGACTGGACGCAGAGCTACCGCACCATCGGCGAGGAGTCGCAGGCCGCCTCGCAGCGCGCCTTCCTCCGCAACCTGGCGCGCGGCGAGGCCTACCAGGCGCAGGCGCCGACCCTCTGGGACATCACCTTCCGCACCGCGGTCGCTCAGGCCGAGCTGGAGGACAAGGACCAGCCCGGCGCGTACCACCGCATCGGCTTCCACCGCGACGGCGCCGAGGACGTCTTCATCGAGACGACCCGCCCCGAGCTGCTGCCCGCCTGCGTCGCGCTCGTGGCGCACCCGGACGACGAGCGCTACCAGGCGCTCTTCGGCACGACCGTGCGCACCCCGCTCTTCGACGTCGAGGTGCCGGTGCTCGCGCACCACCTCGCTCAGAAGGACAAGGGCTCGGGCATCGCGATGATCTGCACCTTCGGCGACCTGACCGACGTCGTCTGGTGGCGCGAGCTCGATCTGCCCAACCGCGCTGTCATCGGCTTCGACGGCCGCCTGATCTCCGAGGCGCCCGCCGCCATCGAGAGCGAGGCCGGCCGGGCCGCCTACGCGCAGCTCGCCGGCAAGACCGTGTTCTCCGCGAAGCAGACCGTGGTCGCGCTGCTCACCGAGTCGGGCGAGATGGTCGGCGAGCCCCGCCCGATCGTGCACCCGGTGAAGTTCTTCGAGAAGGGCGACAAGCCGCTCGAGATCGTCTCGACCCGCCAGTGGTACATCGTCAACGGCGCCCGCGACGCGGCGCTCAAGGAGCGCCTGCTCGAGCTCGGCCGCGACGTGCGGTTCGTGCCCGAGTTCATGCGCGTCCGCTACGAGAACTGGGTGAACGGCCTCGCCGGCGACTGGCTGATCTCGCGCCAGCGCTTCTTCGGCGTGCCGATCCCGGTCTGGTACCCGCTCGACGGCGACGGCAACCCGGTGTTCGACGCGCCGATCGTCCCCGAGGAGTCGGCGCTGCCCGTCGACCCGTCCTCGGACGCCGCCCCCGGCTACTCGGAGGACCAGCGCGGCCTGGCCGGCGGCTTCCAGGGCGAGCTCGACGTGATGGACACCTGGGCGACCTCCTCGCTCACCCCGCAGCTCGCCGGCGGCTGGGAGCGCGACGACGAGCTCTGGCAGCTGGTCGCGCCCTACGACCTCCGCCCCCAGGGGCAGGACATCATCCGCACCTGGCTCTTCTCGACCCTGCTGCGCTCGCAGCTCGAGGACGGCCGCGCGCCGTGGAGCACCGCGACGGTCTCCGGCTTCATCGTCGACCCCGACCGCAAGAAGATGTCGAAGTCGAAGGGCAACGTCGTCACTCCGGCCGGCATGCTCGAGCAGCACGGCTCGGACGCGGTGCGCTACTGGGCCGCCTCCTCGCGCCTGGGCACGGACGCGGCGTTCGACCCGCAGAACCCGACGCAGATCAAGATCGGCCGCCGTCTGGCGATCAAGGTGCTCAACGCGGCGAAGTTCATCCACGGCTTCCCGCTGCCGGAGGGCGCGACGGTCAGCGACCCGCTCGACCTGAGTATGCTCGCCGCCCTCGACGGCGTGGTGGCCGACGCCACGACGGCGCTGGAGAACTACGACCATGCCCGTGCGCTCGAGATCACCGAGGCGTTCTTCTGGACGTTCTGCGACGACTACCTGGAGCTGGTGAAGGAGCGCGCGTACGGCGAGGACGGCGCGTCCGCGGCCGCCGCCCTGCACCGTGCGCTGGACGTCCTGCAGCGGCTGTTCGCGCCGTTCATCCCGTTCGCGGTCGAGGAGACCTGGTCCTGGTCGCACGACGGCTCGGTGCACGTGCAGCCGTGGCCGGAGCAGGCCGCTCTCGGCGGCGACCCGGCCGTTCTCAGCGCGGCCAGCACCGTGCTGACCGCGATCCGCCGGGCGAAGACCGATGCGAAGGCCTCGCAGAAGACGCCGGCCCGCTCCGCCGTCGTCACCGCGCCGGCCGAGCTGGTGGCGTCGCTGCGACTCGCCGCGGGCGACCTCGCGGCCGTCGGCCGGATCTCCGCGCTCGACTTCGCCGAGGGCGACGCGCTGGCCGTGCAGATCGAGCTCGAGACCGAGCCGACCGCCTGATCACCCGGGGGGCGGGCTGCGGCCCGCTCCCCCTCTTCTCGAGAGGAACACCCCATGCAGCTCGGAACGCGCTGGCCGGTCGGCGGAGACACGCCGTCCACCCTGCCCGAGATCGTCGTCACCGCCGTCCGCGACGTGGAGGGCGAGCTCGCCTCCGCCGGCACCGACAGCTCCGCCTGGCGCTGGACGCTGACCTGGCTCGAGGGCAAGCCGGTGCTCGAGCTCGACGACGGCACCACCATCACCTACCGCCCGGACGAGGACGCCGCCTACATCACCCAGCCGCAGGGCCGCGTCGAGGGCGAGGACGACGACTGGGGCTGAGCGGCTGACGGCGTGGATCTCGAGACGCGCGCTGCGCGCGCTACTCGATCAGCATGAGCGGACGGCGGCGGCGGCTCTAGGCTCGCTAGATGAGCACCTCCGCCGCCGTCGCCGTCCTCCTCGAGCCGAGCGGGCTGCCGCACGGGCTGCCCGACTTCGCGGCGGTCGAGCCGGAGGCGTACCGCCCGGCCTTCGAGGAGGCGCTGCGGCGGCACCGTGCGGAGATCGAGGCCATCGCCTCCTCCCCCGACGAGCCGACGGTCGAGAACACGCTGGTGGCGCTCGAGCGCTCCGGGCGGGAGCTGCGCCGGGTCAGCGCGGTCTTCTTCACGGTGGGCGCCTCCGATCGCACGCCGCTGACCGACGCCGTCGAGGAGGAGCTCGCTCCCCTGCTCTCCGCGCACGACGACGCGATCACCCTCGACCCGCGCCTCTACGCCCGGGTCCGCTCGCTCGCCGACCGCGAGGCGGCGCTCGACCTCGACGACGAGACCGCCTACCTGCTGGAGCGCGTCCTCCTGCGCTTCGAGCGCGCGGGCGCCCTCCTCGACGACGCCGGCAAGACCCGGCTCAGCGCGCTGAACGAGCGGCTGTCGAGCCTCACCACCCGATTCGACAAGAACCTGCTCGCCGATACCAACGAGCGGGCCGTGCTGCTGGAGCGCGCCGAGCAGCTGGACGGACTCGACGCCTCCGAGATCTCCGCCGCCGCCCGTGCCGCCGCGGACCGCGGCGCCGACGGCCACCTCGTGACGCTTCCCCTCTACTCCGGGCACCCGTGGCTCGCCCGCCTGCGCGATCGCTCCGTCCGCGAGCGGATCGTGCGCGCCTCCCTCGGCCGCGCCGGGGAGGGCGGACTGAACGACAATCGGGAAGTCCTGCTCGACATCGTCGCCCTGCGCGCCGAGCGCGCCGCGCTGCTCGGCCACTCCTCGCACGCCGCGTTCGTGATCTCGGGCCAGACGGCCGGGACGCCCGAGCGCGTCCGCGCCCTCCTCGAGGAGCTCGCGATCCCCGCCGCCCGGAACGCCCGCGCCGAGCTCGCGCAGATGCAGCAGCAGGCCGACAGGGAAGAGGACGCCGCGAGCCGGCCGCGCTTCACGCTCGAGGCGTGGGACCGGGCCTACTACGAGGAGCGCGTGCGCACCGCCCGCTACGCCGTCGACTCCAGCGCGCTCCGGCCGTACTTCGAGCTCGAGCGCGTCCTGCGCGAGGGCGTCTTCGCCGCCGCGACCGGGCTCTACGGCGTCCGGTTCGCGGAGCGGCCCGACCTGGTCGGGCACAGCGCGCACGTCCGTGTCTTCGAGGTCGCTGAGGAGGACGGCACCCCGCTCGGTCTGTTCCTCTTCGACCCGTTCACGCGCGACTCCAAGCGCGGCGGCGCCTGGATGAACTCGCTCCGGACCCGGACGACGCTGCTCGGCGACTCCGCCGTCGTCGTGAACACGCTGAACATCTCGGCGCCCGGCGACGGGGAGCCCGCGCTGCTCAGCCTCGACGAGGTCGAGACCCTCTTCCACGAGTTCGGGCACGCGCTGCACGGACTCTTCGCGACCACGCGCTACCCGCGGTTCGGCGGCACGAGCGTCTTCCGCGACTTCGTCGAGTTCCCGAGCCAGGTCAACGAGATGTGGATCCGGCACCCGGAGCTGCTGCCCGTCTACGCGCGGCACGTCGAGACCGGCGAGCCACTGCCGGCCGCCGTCGTCGAGCAGCTCGAGGCGGCGGCGCTCTGGGGCGAGGGCTTCGCGACCACGGAGTACCTGGCCGCCGCTCTGCTCGACCTCGCCTGGCACGAGACGTCGGCCTCCGCCGACCGTGCCGACGTCGTGGAGTTCGAGACGCGCGCGCTGGAGGCCGCCGGGCTGCTGGTCCCTGCGATCCCGCCGCGCTACCGCAGCACGTACTTCAAGCACGTCTTCTCGGGCGGCTACTCCGCGGGCTACTACTCCTACATCTGGAGCGAGATCCTCGACGCCGACACCGTCGAGTGGTTCGAGGAGAACGGCGGACTCGACCGCGCGGCCGGCGAGCGGTTCCGGCGGCGGATCCTCGAGATCGGCGGCTCGCGCGACCCGCTCGTCGCCTATCGGGAGTTCCGCGGGCGCGACGCGCGCACCGAGCCCCTGCTGCGGCGCCGCGGACTCGCCTGATCCGAGGGCTCGTCCCGGGGGTCAGGAGTGGCGGGCCACCCGACGCGGGTGCAGCCAGGCCAGCACGACCAGCCCCACCACCAGGCCCCAGAACGCGGAGCCGATCCCCGCGACCGCGATGCCGGACGCGGTGACGAGCAGGGTCGAGGCGGCCGGGAGGCGCAGTCGCGCGTCCTCGACCGCGGCCTGCACCGACGAGACGAACACGCCGAGCAGCGCCAGCCCGGCGACCGCCTCGATCAGCAGCGGACTGGCGGAGGAGACGAGCGCTGCGGCCGCTCCCGCGACCGCGCCGAGCACCAGATAGGACGCTCCCGCCGAGACCGAGGCGATCCACCGCTTCTCCGGTTGCGGCGAGGCCTCCGGACCCGCGGTCAGAGCAGCACTCAGCGCCGCGTAGTTGACCGGCACTCCCCCGAACACCGCGGAGACGCCGGAGGCGAGGCCGCTCGACACGATCGCCGGACGGGAGTGCGCCTCGAAGCCGAAGCTCGACAGCACCGCGATGCCGGGGATGTTCTGCCCCGCCATCGTGACGACGTAGAGCGGCAGCCCGATGCCGACCATCGCGCCGATCTCGAAGACCGGCACGACGAACTCGGGGACCGGCAGCAGCGGCGCGCCGGCGAGGGCGGCGCCGTCCGTGATGAGCAGCAGCACGATCGCGAGCGCGATCGCCGCCGGCACCGCCCAGCGCGGCAGCAGGCGGAGCAGGATCAGCCAGAGCGCGATGACCGGCAGCGCGAGCAGCGGGATCTCGACCGCGGCCCGCACGGGCGCCAGCACGAGCGGGAACAGGATGCCGGCGAGCATCGCGTTGGCGAGCGGCCGCGGGATGCGCGCCACGAGCCTCCCGAGCGCCGGCCAGAGCCCGGTCACGACGATCAGCGCGGACGCGACGAGGAACGCGCCGACCGCGCGGTCGAAGCCCCCGGGCAGGGTCGCGGTGGCGGCGAGCAGCGCGGCGCCCGGGGTGCTCCAGGCGAAGGTCATCGGCACCCGGTAGCGCACACTCAGCGCGATGCAGAGCACGCCCTGCAGCACGCAGACCGCGAGCAGACCAGACGCTGCCTGAGCATCGGTGGCGCCGACGGCGACGACGCCCGCGAGGACGATCGCGAAGGAGCTGGAGAAGCCGGTGAGCGCGGCGACGATCCCGGCGAGGAGCGGCTGGACGATGACGGTGCCTCCGGTCGCTGACCCGGCCGAGCGCTGGGCCGGCGGACGCATCGGCGATGCGCTCCGCCAGAGTAGGGAACCGCGTCGCGCCCGGGCGCACGAACGCCGGGCCAATCAGCGCGAACTGGTCACGCGACGGCCCGGCGGAGGCGACTCAGGCGCTCTTCTCCTGGCGGCGGGGAGCGTGCGGCACGATGGTCGGCGCGGCGTTGTCGAGCACCGCGGCGCGGGTGACGACCACGCGGGCGACCTCGTCGGAGGACGGCACCTCGAACATGATCGGGCCGAGCACCTCCTCGAGGATGGCGCGGAGGCCGCGGGCGCCGGTCTGGCGCAGCACGGCGAGATCGGCGATCGCCTCGAGGGCGCCGCGGTCGAACTCGAGCTCGACCCCGTCGATCTCGAACATCCGCTGGTACTGCTTGACCAGCGCGTTGCGCGGCTCGGTCAGGATCTGCATCAGCGCGACCTGGTCGAGCTGCGTGACGGTGGTGACCACCGGGAGGCGGCCGATGAACTCGGGGATGAGCCCGAACTTGTGCAGGTCCTCCGGGAGCACCTCGCTGAAGATGTTGATCTCGTCCTGCTTGTTGTGCAGCGGGGCGCCGAAGCCGATGCCGCGCTTGCCCGCGCGCGAGGAGATGATGTCCTCCAGCCCGGCGAAGGCGCCGGCCACGATGAACAGCACGTTCGTCGTGTCGATCTGGATGAACTCCTGGTGCGGGTGCTTCCGGCCGCCCTGCGGCGGCACGGAGGCGACGGTGCCCTCGAGGATCTTCAGCAGCGCCTGCTGCACGCCCTCGCCCGAGACGTCGCGCGTGATCGACGGGTTCTCGGCCTTGCGGGCGATCTTGTCGACCTCGTCGATGTAGATGATGCCGGTCTCGGCCCGCTTGACGTCGTAGTCCGCGGCCTGGATCAGCTTGAGCAGGATGTTCTCGACGTCCTCGCCGACGTAGCCCGCCTCGGTCAGCGCCGTCGCGTCGGCCACGGCGAACGGGACGTTCAACCGCTTCGCCAGCGTCTGCGCGAGATAGGTCTTGCCGCAGCCGGTGGGGCCGATCAGCAGGATGTTGCTCTTGGCGATCTCGATCTCGTCGTGGATCGCGTCCGCGGCGGTGATGGTGTTGCGCACTCGCACGCGCTTGTAGTGGTTGTAGACCGCGACGGCGAGGGCGCGCTTGGCCTGCTCCTGGCCGATCACGTACTCCTCGAGGAAGCCGTAGATCTCCTTCGGCTTCGGGAGGTCGAACTCGTGGCTCGTCTCCTCGCTCGACTCGGAGAGGCGCTCCTCGATGATCTCGTTGCACAGCTCGACGCACTCGTCGCAGATGTAGACGCCGGGACCGGCGATGAGCTGCTGGACCTGCTTCTGGCTCTTGCCGCAGAACGAGCACTTCAGCAGGTCGGCGCTTTCGCCAATACGTGCCACGGGGATGCCCCACTTCCTTGTCGTGCGTCGGTGCTCTCGGGCGGCGGTGCCGTCGAGCGTCTCGCAGAGGGCGGTCATGCGGAACCGCCGAACTCAGGACCGAGCCTAGCCGCTGAGCCGAGGGGGCTCGGCAGGCGGGCCGGATCGGCGGACCATTGCCCCGTCCGTGTCGGTTTGCTACGGTCCGGCGGCGCGGATCCGCCCGCCGGCACGCGGAAGGGCCGGGCGGCGGATCGCTCCGCCTCCCGGCCCTTCGACGATCGGTCGGTCTCCCGAGGTCAGACCGTGAGGGCGGGAACGCCCTTGCGGCTGGTCAGGATCTGGTCGATCAGTCCGTACTCGAGCGCGTCGTCGGCGCCGAGGATCTTGTCGCGGTCGATGTCCTTCTTGACCTGCTCCGGGGAGCGGTTGGAGTGGAAGGACAGCGTCTTCTCGAGCCACTCGCGCATGCGCATGATCTCGGCGGCCTGGATCTCGATGTCCGAGGCCTGGCCACCGCCCTGCTGCACGGCCGGCTGGTGGATCAGGATGCGCGCGTTCGGCAGCGCCAGGCGCTTGCCGGGCGTGCCCGCCGCGGTGAGCACCGCTGCGGCCGATGCGGCCTGACCGAGGACGACGGTCTGGATGTGCGGGCGGATGTACTGCATCGTGTCGTAGATCGCCGTCATCGCGGTGAAGGAGCCACCGGGCGAGTTGATGTACATCACGATGTCGCGGTCCGGGTCCTGGCTCTCGAGCACGAGGAGCTGGGCCATGATGTCGTCCGCGGACGCGTCGTCGACCTGCACGCCGAGGAAGATGATGCGGTCCTCGAAGAGCTTCGCGTAGGGGTCCTGGCGCTTGTAGCCGTAGGCCGTGCGCTCCTCGAACGTGGGGAGGATGTAGCGGGAGGAGGGCGCGGCTCCGGAGCCGAAGGCCGTCCCGCCGAAGGTGGGTGTGTTCATTGTCTCTTCCTGATCTCTCGGCGCGTCGGGGTGCTCAGCTGTCGGTGGCGGTTCCGCCGCCGCCGGCGACGTCGGTCGCCGAGGAGCGGATGTGGTCGACGAAGCCGTAGGCCAGGGCCTCCTCGGCGCTGAACCAGCGGTCGCGGTCGCCGTCCTCGTTGACCTGCTCGACGGTCTTGCCGGTCGCCTTCGCGGTGATCTCGGCGAGGCGCTTCTTCATGTCGAGGATCAGCTGCGCCTGGGTCTGGATGTCGGACGCGGTGCCGCCGAACCCGCCGTGCGGCTGGTGCAGCAGGACGCGGGCGTTCGGCGTGATGTAGCGCTTGCCCTGGGTCCCCGCGGTGAGCAGGAGCTGACCCATGGACGCCGCCATGCCGATGCCGACCGTCACGATGTCGTTCGGCACGAACTGCATCGTGTCGTAGATCGCCATTCCCGCGGTGATCGAGCCGCCGGGCGAGTTGATGTACAGGAAGATGTCCTTCTCGGCGTCCTCGGCCGCGAGGAGCAGGAGCTTCGCTGCGATCTCGTTCGCATTCTCGTCGCGCACCTCAGAACCGAGCCAGATGATCCGGTCCTTGAGAAGGCGGTCGAAAACACTGTTGGGCATCGCCATATCGGCCATGTGTCGCTCCGTTTCAGTTGTCGCTTCGGAGGCGAATCTATCGGACGGCACCCGGGCGACCCGGCCGTGTTCGCCGGGGGCGGAGCCGGAGCGGCCGGTGTTCGCCCGGGGCGGACTGCGGGCGGGACCCGGGCGCGGACTCGGGCCGGGACGACGAGAGCCGCCCCCGGTGATCCGGGGGCGGCTCCTGTCGTTCTCGCGTCGAGGACTACTCGGCGGCCGGAGTCTCCTCGGCGGCCGGAGCCTTCTTCTTCGCGGGGGCGCGCTTCTTCTTGGGGGCCGGCGCGGGCTCCTCCTCGGCGGCGGGTGCCTCGGCGGCGGCGGGGGCCTCCTCGACGACGGCCTCCTCGACGGACTCGGCGGCGGGCGCGTCGACCTCGTCGGTCGCGGCGTCGTCGGCGGACTCGTCCGCGTCGTCCCCGGGGACGGCGGTGAACGCGGTCAGGTCGACGGCGTTGCCCTCAGTGTCGGTGACCTTCGCCTTGCCCAGGACGATGGCGAGCGCCTTGTTGCGGGCGACCTCGCCGACCATCTGGCCGATCTGGTTGTTCTCGGACAGGATCTTGATGAACTCGTTCGGCTCCATGCCGTACTGCGCCGCACCCTGGATGAGGTACTGCGTGAGCTCGTCCTGGCTGACCTGGACCTTCTCCTGCTCGACGACGTGGTCGAGGAGGATCTGAGTCTTGAAGGTCTTCTCGCTCGCCTCGGTGACCTCGGCGCGGTGCTCGGCGTCCTCGAGGCGGTTCTCGCCCTCGAGGTGGCGGTGCACCTCGTCCTCGACGAGCGCGGCGGGGACGGGGACCTCGACGAGGCCGAGGAGGGCCTCGACGAGCTTCTCGCGCGCCTGGCCGCCCTGACCGAAGGTCTTCTGCTGGGCGGCCTGCTCCTTGAGCGAGTCGCGCAGCTCGGCGATGGTGTCGAACTCGCTGGCGATCTGCGCGAAGTCGTCGTCGGCGTCGGGGAGCTCGCGCTCCTTGACGGCGGTGAGCGTGACGGCGATCTCGGCCTGCTGGCCGGCGTGGTCGCCACCGAGCAGCGGTGCGGTGAACGTGGTGCTCTCCCCCGCGGTGAGCGAGTCGAGCGCCTCGTCGATGCCCTCGATCAGCTCGCCCGAGCCGAGCTCGTAGGAGATGGCGTTGGCCGTGTCGACCTCGACGCCGTCGATGGTCGCGATGAGGTCGATCTGCGCGAAGTCGCCGGTCGTCGCGGGGCGGTCGACGGTGACGAGCGTGCCGAAGCGGCTGCGGAGCTTGTCGAGCTCGGCGTCGACGTCGGCGTCGGTCACCTCGGCCGCGTCGACCGTGAGCTCGAGGCCGTCGTAGGCCGGGACGGTGATCTCGGGGCGGACGTCGACCTCGATGGCGAGCTCGAGGTCACCGGTGAAGTCCTTGTCGCTCGGCCAGGCGACGATGTCGGCCTGCGGGCGGCCCAGGGGGCGCACCTCGGTCTCGCGGACGGCCTCGCGGTAGAAGCCGTCGAGCCCCTCGTTGACGGCGTGCTCGAGGACGGCGGCCTTGCCGACCCGCTGGTCGACGATCGCCGGCGGGACCTTGCCCTTGCGGAAGCCGGGGACGTTGATCTGCTCGGCGATGTGGCCGTAGGCGTGGGTGATGCTGGGGCCGAGCTCGTCCGGGGTGACCGAAATCGCGAGCTTGACGCGGGTCGGGCTCAGCTTTTCTACCGTGGTCTTCACGTGAGGGGATCTCCTGTGCTGGTTGGTGTCGGCGCCGTGTGACCGGTCGTCACGGGTCGATGTCGTCACGATGAGTACTCGTGGTCGGGGCGACAGGATTCGAACCTGCGACCTCCCGCTCCCAAAGCGGGCGCTCTAGCCAAGCTGAGCTACGCCCCGGTTGCGCGGGCCGGTGCACCGTGCCGATGAGGACTCTCGTCGAGCCCTTCCTGCACGGTCACTGGCGCGACACGCCGAAATGGCCTTCGCAAGTGTACTGCACCGCACTCCTGCGGCCGGAACAGGCGCGCGGGGGCGGCGTCGCGGGTCGGCGTCGCCGCCGCTTCGCCTCGTGTACTACAGTGTCCTGGTGCCCGGTCGAGACGACGGGCCTCGCCCGAGAGGGCGGCCCGCGGCGGGTTCTCCGGACTGCCGATTTCGGGGCTGTAGCTTAGTGGTAAAGCCTCTGTCTTCCAAACAGATGATGCGAGTTCGATTCTCGTCAGCCCCTCCGATTCTTTCTTCCTTCTTGCTGGTCGAGTAGCCGCGCAGCGGCGTATCGAGACCCACCGTCCTCAGCAGGGACGGATCTCGATACGCCCTCTGCGAGGGCTACTCGATCAGCATGGGCTGGCAGACCTCGATCGGGCGGCTTCCCCTTGCTGGTCGAGTAGCCGCACAGCGGCGTATCGAGACCCACCGTCCTCAGCAGGGACGGATCTCGACACGCCCTCTGCGAGGGCTACTCGATCAGCTGGGCGGCGGAGCTCAGCGAACGGTGACGGCGACCGGGGCGCTCGTCGCGGTGTTGCCCGCGGCGTCCGACGCCTTCGCCACGACCTGGTGCTCGCCCTTGGGGAAGCCCTTGGTGGAGACGGTCAGCTTCCAGGTGCCGTCGGCCGCCTTCTTCGCCGTCCCGATCCGCGTGCTGCCCGTCCAGAAGACCAGGGACGTGGTGTCGGCGTCCGCGACCGCGACGAGGGTGACCGTTCCGACGACGGTACTGCCCGCGGTCGGGCTGGTGACGCGCGAGGACGGTGCGGCCGTGTCTCGGGCCGGAGTCGGCGTCGGCGTCGGCGTGTGCGTCGGGGTCGGAGAGGCAGTCGGAGTCGGAGTCGCGGTCGCGGTCGGAGTCGGCGTCGGCGTCGGCGATGCAGTCGGAGTCGCGGTTGCAGTCGGACTCGGGGTGGCGATCGGAGTCGCAGTCGGGGTCGCGGTCGGAGTCGCGGTCGGCGTGGCAGTCGCGGTCGGCGTAGCAGTCGCGGCCGGAGACGGAGTCGGGGTGGTGGTCGGGGAGGACGTCGGGGTGGGGGTCGGGGTGGGGGTCGCGGTCGGGGTCTCGGCAGGATCGGTCGGCTCGGGGACGGCTGTCGGTGCCGGGGAGGCGCTGGGCGTCGGCACGCTCGTCGGCTCAGCGGTCGGCGGCGCGGACGGCACGGGCGTCGACGTCGGCTCGGACGCCGCCCAGTCGGGCACGGCCTCGGGTCCCCAGAGGATGTCGGCGATGAGGGCCTGGCCGCGGGCGTTGGGGTGGAAGTAGTCGACGGTGGACACGATGTCGGGCGAGACGGTGGCGGCGGTGAAGGCGCCGTCGTCCCAGACGCAGCGGGAGCCGACGGCGGAGCAGGCCGCGGCGAGGGCGTCGTTGAACTGACGGGTGCGCTGCGCCGCTGCGGCGACCGCCGCGGTGTACGCGTCACCGGTCTGGACGACGTTGTCGGCCGTCGCCCCGCGGGTCGTGCGGCAGAGCCGGTTCGCGGGCCAGCCCGCCTCGGCCGGTCCCCCGCGCAAGCCCGCCCACTCGGACGCGATGTCCGGCATCGAGCCGACGAGGACCGTCGCCTCCGGCCAGGTCGAGCCGATCTGACGCAGCAGGCTCGACGCCGACGCGCTGAAGGACGCGGCGGGAGTCATCGCGTACCCGTCGGCGGCGCCCGTGAGGTCGGGGTGGCAGAGGTCGTTCCCGCCCACCAGGAGGGTGACGACGTCGGGGTCCGCGCCGGCCGAGGCGGCAGCGGTCACGGTCGAGGCGACGGCGTTGATCCGGCTCCCCGACTTGGCGTAGTTCGCCGTGGTGACGACGCTGCCCGGGTTCACCTCCTGGAGGCGGGTGGCGATCGAGCGGACCGCACTCGCGGTTCCCGTCGACCAGGAGTTGACCGGGCAGTCGGCGCGGGTGCCGCAGCTCGAGGCGCCACGGGTGATCGAGTCGCCGAAGGAGACGACCGACAGGGTCGGGGCCGGTTCGGCGGCCGCGGCGGGCACCGCGGCCGCGCCGACGAGGAGGGCGATGAGGAGGAGGACGGACAGGGGGGAACGGCGGGCCGGGCGCGGGGGCATGACTCTGCTCTCGTGGGGCGACGTGGTGCCGCGGCGGCGGAGCGAGGCGGGGGCGCGGGCTCCGTCGACCGGGCTACCGGGGGACGGGGAGGGGAACCGCCGGATCCGCCCGGAGAAGTGCCGCTCAGGGAGCCCGGCCACTCCGGCGGTGCCGGCTGTTCAGAGCCTGGCCGACGGCGCAGCACCGCGATACCGCCTCACGACCGGCCTGCTCCCCCCATAGGTGAGGCGCGGCACGGGTCGAATCCTTCGGTGCGTCCTGCACCGCTCCGATGAGGACCACCGCGGTCCCCTGGGCGCTTGACGGCGGCCCCTGCTGGTCAGCGGACCGTGACGGTGACGGGGGCACTCGTCCCCGTGTTGCCCGAGCGGTCGGTCGCGGTGGCGACGAGATCGTGCTCGCCCTTCGGGAAGCCCCTGGTCGACACGGTCAGCGTCCAGCCGCCGTTCGCCGCGTGCTTCGCCGAGCCGAGGCGGCGACCCTCGCTCGAGAAGACGAGCGACGCGGTGTCGTCGTCGGAGACGGCGGCCAGGGCGACGTTCCCCGAGACCGAGCCGCCGGCGACCGGGCCGGTGATGCGCACCGTCGGCGCGGTCGTGTCCTTCGTGCCGGCGAGGCCTCGGCTCGTAGTCGTGCTCGGGGTCGAGCCGGACGCCGGAGCGCGGGTCGCTGCGGGTGCCGGGGTCGTGGGCCGCGCAGGAGTCACGGTCTTCGTCGCCCGACGCGCGCCGGTCGGGGCCGGAGTGGCCTTCGGCGCGGGGGTGGTCTTCGACGACGGGGTGGTCGTCGGGGCGGGAGTCATCGTCGGAGTGGGCGTCGTCGGGACCGGCGCGCCGGTGACCGCCGGCACCGGCGGGGAGACCGGAGCGCCCTGGGTGAGGCGCGCGGCCCAGGCGGGGACCGCCGCGGGACCCCAGAGCACCCGCGCGATCAGGGCCTGGCCCTGGACGTTCGGGTGGAAGGAGTCGACGCTCGAGACGATCTCGGGGCTGATCTCCGTGCGGCTGAGGGCGCCGCCGTCCCAGACGCAGTGCGGGCCCTCGGCCGCGCACGCCGAGGCGAGCGCGTCGTCGTACTGCCGCGTGCGCTCGGCCGCGGCGGCCACCGTCGACGTGAAGGCGTCACCGGTCTGGACGACGTTGTCGGCGAGGGCCCCGCGCGTCGTCCGGCACAGCTTGGCCGACGGCCAGGTCCTCGCGCCCGCGCCGGTCTGCACCGCGGCCCACTCGGACGCCACGTCCGGGACCGACCCGACGAGGACGGTCGCCTCCGGCCAGGCGGACCTGATCCGCTGCAGCGCACTCGTCGCGGACGCGGCGAACGCGTCGGCGGGCGTCATCGCGTAGCCGTCGGCGGCGGCCCGGAGATCGGGATGGCAGAGGTCGTTGCCGCCGATGAGCAGCGTCACGACGTCGGGCCGGGCCCCGGCGGCCGCCGCGGCGGACACCGCCGAGGCGACTGCCGCGATCCGGCTGCCCGACTTGGCGAAGTTCGTCGACGTGACGGTGCGACCCGGGTTCAGCTCCTGGAGGCGGGTGGCGACCGAGTGCACCGCGGGTGCGGAGCCGGTGGCCCAGGAGTTGGCGGGGCAGTCGCCCCGGCCTCCGCAGGTGGTGGCGGCGCGGGTGATCGAGTCGCCGAACGAGGCGACCGAGAGCGCGGGGGCCTCGGCGGCGGTGGCGGACGGGGCGGCTGCTCCTCCGGCGAGGAGCAGTGCCGCGAGAGCGACGGTGGACAGGCGGGAACGGAGGGACATGGCTCTTCTCAAGGACGGTGATGAAGGAGGGCGGAGCACGGTCGTTCGACCGTCGGCTCCAGCGGTCGACCGACCGCGAGGAGGGCAGCGGACGACGCCGGCTGAACCTCGTGGTGAAAGGTATTTCCGCTCCTCCGCCGGCCGCCAACTTGTGGCACGGATCGACTCGACTGGCATTCATTGAGCAGTTGTCGGTCTTTGATCACCTGGCGCACATCGACGACCGGTGCACCTTCTCGACCACTCGGCGCACTCCGATCCGGTGCGCCTCCCCTCAGCTAGCGGCCGCCGACGGCGGTCTGCTGGAGGTCCGCCGGAGACGGACTCCCCTCGGACGACTGCGCTCCGGCCGGACGGCCGAGCGTCACGCGCTCGGTCACGTTCTCGCGCATGCCGACCCGGGTCCTCGAGTCGTCCGGGGCGCCGCTGGTCGAATCGGCGATGCCGATCTCGTCGAGCGTCGGGAGGTCCGCCGGAGCCGGGGCCGGAGCGCCTGCGGAGTGCGGGACCGCCCACGCGGGAACCGCCTCCGGGCCCCACAGGACGCTCGCGACCAGCGCCTGGCCGGCGACGTTCGGGTGGAAGTAGTCGACCGTCGAGAGGACGTCCTTCGTGACAGGGGTCCTGGTCAGGGCACCGCCGTCCCAGACGCACTGGGGGCCCGCTGCGGAGCAGGCCGCGGCCAGAGCCTCGTTGTACCGATCCGTGCGCTCCTCGGCTGCGGCGACCGCCGCCTCGAAGGCGGCCCCCCTCTGGACGTGGTTGTCGGCCTTGGCCCCGCGCGTGGTCCGGCAGATGCTGAACAGTCCCCAGATCAGCTTGCCCGGTGTGCCCTGGACGACCTCCCACTCGGACCCGATGTCCGGCACCGACCCGAGCAGCACGGTCGCCCGGGGCCAGGCCGAGCTGATCTGCCGGAGCAGACTCGACGCCGAGGCGGAGAAGTCCGCGGCGGGCGTCATCGCGTAGCCGTCCGGCCCGGCCGGGACGTCGGGGCTGCAGAGGTCGTTGCCGCCGATGAGGAGCGTGACCACATCCGGAGCGGCCCCGGCCGCCTGTGCCGCCGTGACCGCCGCGGAGACCTCGGCGATGCGGCTGCCGGACTTCGCGCGGTTGTCGGTCGTGACCGTGCGCTGCGGAGCCACCTCCTGGAGGCGGGTCGCGATGGAGCGGACCTCGGGCGCGGATCCGGTCGACCAGGAGTTGACCGGGCAGTCCTCCTCCGTGCCGCAGGTCGCGGCGGCTCGGGTGATCGAATCGCCGAAGGCGACGACGGACAGCTCGGACGGTGTCGCGGCGGCGGCGGGGGCGATCGCCCCTCCCGCGAGCACGGCCGCGGCGAGGCCGAGGACGATCAGGGGGGAACGGCGGGGTCGGTGCGGGGACACGATTCTCCTCGGGAAGAGTGGGACGGAGACAGAGGTGTCCGATCGATCGGCGAGCCGTCGATCCGAGGGCGGCGACCGCGCACCGGGAGTGACGCGGCGGAACCTGTTCCCGAACGGTAGAGACCCTCACCGCAGAGGCGGAAACTTCTGGCGCCGATCGATCCCCTGGCGCTCCCTGACCGCCTCAGTCGGTCCCGCCGCCGGCCGCTCCCCGATGCAGATCGGCCAGGACGAGGTAGGACGCGGCGTTGCGGCGGATCCCGTCCCGCTCCTGCTCGGACAGCTCGCGGCGCACCTTCGCCGGAACGCCCGCGACGAGGGAGCCCGGCGGCACGACGGTGCCCTCGAGCACCACGGCGCCGGCGGCCACGAGCGACCCGGAGCCGATCACCGCCCCGTTCAGGACGGTCGCGTTCATCCCGACGAGCACGTCGGACTCGAGGGTGCAGCCGTGCAGCACGGCGTTGTGCCCGACCGAGACACCCGAGCCGAGGCTCGCGTCGAACCCCTCGTCCACGTGCACGATCACGCCGTCCTGCAGGTTGCTGCCGCGGCCGATCCGGATGCGCGCCTTCTCCGCGCGGAGGACGGCGCCGTACCAGACGCTCGACTCCTCCTCCAGCACCACCGCTCCGACGAGGGTCGCGCCCGGGGCGACCCAGGCCGAGTCGGCGACGACCGGGGATCCGCTCGGCAGAGCGATCAATCGGGCGTCCGGGTGCGCTCCTGGTGCCATGCGATCGGTCCTCCTCCTCGGCGGACGGTGCGGTCGCCGGATCCCAGTGTCGCAGGGGCGTCGGTCACCGCCCGGGCGGCGATCCTGGCCGGTCGTCGGACCCCGACCACGATCTGTCCCCGTCCGGGGCACGCGCGGAGGAGGCGGCACGACCTAGGCTGACCCCGGTCCGGGGGGATTTCCGTGACCGACGGAACAAGGGGACTGCAATGCGACGACGTACCGCACGGGCGACGATCATGGGAGCGCTCGCAGCCCTCCTCCTGGTGCCGATGGCGGCCACCGCGCCCGGCAGCTCGGCGAGCGCCGCCGCCGACACGGTGAAGCCGGTCGTGAGCATCACCGCTCCGGTGAGCGGATCGACGGTCTCGGGGACGATCTCCCTGAAGGCGACGGCAACGGACGCGGTCGGGACCACTCAGCTCTCATTCTGGGAGGGCACCCGCCGTCTGGGCTACGCCACCGTGCAGGCGGGAGTCTGGACGCTGCCGCTCGACACGCGGACGCTGGCCGAGGGCTCGCACGTCTTCGTGGCCAAGGGCAAGGACGCGGCGGGGAACATCGGCAACAGCGCCGCCACGCGCGTCACCGTGCATAACACCGGCTCGACCCCCGTCCCGACGGTGAGCCCCTCCCCCACGCAGACCCCGATCCCGTCGGCGACGCCCACTGCGACGACCACTCCCTCGCCGACCGCGAGCCCGACGACCGCACCGAGCCCCAGCGCCACGCCGACCGCCACGGGCTCGCCGAAGCCCGACACGACGAAGCCGACCGCGCGGATCACCTCGCCCGCCACCGGGAGCACCGTCCCGCGGACCGTGACGCTCGTCGCCACCGCGTCGGACGACACCGGAGTCACCGCCCTCTCCTTCTGGTCCGGCTCCACCCGGGTCGGGAACGCCGTGCAGCAGGCCTCCGGCGACTGGTCGCTCACCACCTCGAGCCTCGCCGTGGCCTCGCACGTGATCATCGCCAAGGCCCGCGACGCCGCCGGCAACATCGGCAGCAGCGGCTCGATCGCGCTGACCGTCTCGGCCACGGCACCGACGACGCCGCCGACCGCGACTCCGACGCCCACCGCGACCCCGACGAAGACCCCGACGCCCACGGCGACCCCGACCGCCACCGCGACGCCGACCGTGACACCGACGGCGACCCCCACGGCCACCCCGACCGCGACACCGACCCCGACGGCGACGCCCACCACTCCCCCCACCGCGCCCGGCGTCCCGGCGCCGCTCGCGCAGTGGGACTTCACCCAGTCCGCCGCGCCGTACTACTCCACCGCGAACGACCTGCCGCTGCTCCAGGCGGGCAAGACCAAGGCCACGACCACCTCGACGCCCTGGGGCTCCGGGATCTCGATGACCGGGACGAGCTTCCTCCGGGTGCCGCAGGAGTCGGCGGGACGCCTGACGATCGGCGCCACGGGCAACGCGGTCACCGTCGCGAGCTGGGTCTACATGACCGACGACAGCACCGGCTACGTCGCCGGCGCCTGGAACGAGCACGGCGAGCGCGCGGGCCGCTCCTACGGCCTCTTCTACGACCTCGGCCTCTACGGCGGCGACGAGCGATCGGCCTTCCATGTCTCGCGGACCGGCGGCCCGACCCCCGGCTATCCGTACTCCCGCGACTACTCGGCCTCGGGGAACACGTTCACTCGGAACACCTGGCAGCTGCACGTCGGCACCTACGACGGCACCTACGCGGTCTCCTACCTGGACGGCACCTCCGTCGCCTACCCGCGCTTCGTCGACAACAAGGGCGCGACCTACGCGAAGAACCCGTACCTCTTCACCGAGGGCCTGAACCCGAACGCCGGCGACTTCACGGTCGGCGCGGTCGAGCTCACCTCGGGCCCCGGCAACTACGCGAAGGGCACCTTCGCGAAGATCCGGGTCTGGGACAAGGCCCTCACCGCCGACCAGGTCAAGGCGCTCTACGACACGGAGCGCACGGCGCTGAAGTAGGCGCGGGGACTGTCTCTTCCGCGTCGGAGGCCGATGCTGATCGAGCAGCCCGCGCAGCGCGGCGTATCGAGATCCACCAGCGTCAGGACCGGAGTCTGCAGACCCGACCTGCTGACGACGGTGGGTCTCGATACGCCCCTTCGGGGCTACTCGACCAGCATGGGAAGGCCGCCGCAGCATTCTTCCCTCACCGGCGAGACGCGCAGCGGCTACGCGGAAGGCGCGGCGCGCGATCGGGGCTCAGCGCGCGGCGCGGAGCCAGGCGAGGACCGCGAGCACGCGGCGGTGGTCCGAGCCGGAGTCCTCGAGTCCGAGCTTCTGGAAGATCGAGGTGACGTTCTTCTCGACCGCGCCGACGCCGATGAAGAGCGCGGCGGCGATGCCCGCGTTCGTGCGCCCCTCGGCCATCGCCTCGAGCACCTCGCGCTCGCGCGGGGTCAGGAGCGCCAGCGGGTCGCGGTTGCGCTGGAGCAGCGAGGCGACGACCTGCGGATCGAGCACCGTCCCGCCCGCCGCGACGCGCTCGACGGCGTCGCGCAGCTCCTCCACCGAGGCGACGCGGTCCTTGAGCAGGTAGCCCATGCCGCCCTCGCCCGAGCCGAGCAGCTCGTGCGCGTAGGTCACCTCGACGTACTGGCTGAGCAGGAGCACGGCGATCCGCGGGTGCAGGCGCCGGAGGTCGAGGGCCGCGCGGACGCCCTCGTCGCGGAAGGTGGGCGGCATGCGGACGTCGAGCACGGCCACGTCCACCGAGGACGGCTCCGCAGCGACCGCCGCGAGCAGCCCCTCGGCGTCGCCGTGGGCTCCGACGACGGAGAAGCCGGCGTCCTCGAACAGTCGGACCAGGCCCTCGCGCAGGAGGACGGAGTCCTCGGCGAGGG
This sequence comes from Rathayibacter sp. VKM Ac-2926, assembly GCF_022815565.1. Lineage (NCBI taxonomy): Bacteria > Bacillati > Actinomycetota > Actinomycetes > Micrococcales > Microbacteriaceae > Rathayibacter > Rathayibacter sp. VKM Ac-2926. The sequence goes on from NZ_JALGRS010000005.1 coordinate 358,326, forward strand.
CGACGCGGATCGGTGAGGCGGGCGGCACGCCCTCAGGATAGGGCGGGCGGCGGTGCGGGCAGGAACGGCACGTGCACACCCACCGTGGTCGGGCCGCCCGGGGGCGAATCGACGGTGAACAGCCCGCGCAGCCCGCTGACGCGCCCGGCGACCCCCTCGAGCCCGTGACCGGGCAGGGGCGAGGCGCCGCCGACGCCGTCGTCGACGACCCAGACGTCCAGCCAGCGCTCCGGTCCGCCCGTCCCCCGCACGTCGAGGTGCAGGCGGATCGAGCGAGCCGACGCGTGCTTCGACGCGTTCGCGAGCAGCTCCGCGACGACGAAGTAGACGCTGCGCTCGACCTCGGGCGGCACCTCCGTCACCGGATGCTCGACCAGCACCTCGACGGGCACCGGGCTCAGGGCCGCCAGCGAGTGCACCGCAGCGGTGAAGCCCCGGTCCTGCAGGATCGGCGGCGCGACTCCCCGGGAGAGCGCGCGCAGCTCGTCGAGCGCCGAGCGGACGTGCTCGCGCGCCTCGTCGATCAGCGCCGCCGCCGAGTCGGGATCGGAGCGCACCCGGTTCAGAGCGGATCCGAGGTCCATCTGCACCCGGATCAGCCGCTGCTGCGGACCGTCGTGGATGTCGCGCTCGAGCCGGCGCAGCGCCCGGTCCTCGGCGGCGACCGCCGCACCGCGGGAGACGCTGAGCTCCGCGACCTCGCGCTGCAGCGCCTCCGAGCCCCAGGGCCCGAGCAGCAGCCGATCGACGAGGAATCGCGCGAGGGTGAGCCCGCGGGTGACGAACGGCAGCGTCGCGAGGAACAGGACGACGAGCGCGACATCGGCCAGCACCAGGAAGGCCGTGGGCGGCCCGGGAACGCCGAGGACTGCGCTCGACTGCCCGGAGACGAGCCGGACGATCGCCGAGGAGTCGCCGGCGAGCAGCGCCGTCAGCGAGCCGAGGCCGGCCCAGCTCCAGAGCCCGAGGACCGCCGCGAAGACGAGCGCGAGCAGCGGCGCCACGACGAGCGTGTGCAGCAGCGCGAGCCAGTAGTGCCCGTCGACGACCGGGCCGTAGAGGGCGAAGGTGGCGGGCGCGACCGAGGCGGGCGGGCGGCGCCACTGCGGCTCGTCGATCCGGGGGCGGCCGGCGAGCCGGTCGAGCGCTCGGGTCGCCCGACCGAAGCCCCGGGCGGTGTGCAGCGCCAGCGGGAGGAAGACCGCGCCGATCAGCACGCCGATCAGGCCGAGGCCCAGAGCGAGGGCGACTCCGGTCGCGAACGCACCCGCCAGCGCCAGCGGCACGGCGAGCAGGAGCGACAGGGCCTCGCGGGGCAGCTCGCGCCAGAGCCGGAGGTACGCCGCGGAGGCCTCACCGAGGGCGGTCGGCGCTGCGGGCACGCGAGTCTCCTCCCCCGGTCCTCGCGGGCGCGCGGACATCCTCTCGAGGGTACCGGCGACCCTTCGCGGTGACGCGGGGGCTGACCCCCGGTTCCGTCTCGGAAGCGCACCGCACGTGCCGGGCCGGCACAGGCCAGGCTCTCCTTCTCCCGCCTTAGCCGAGCCTGCACTTCCTTGCGAACACTGGGCTGCGGCGTAGTGTTGACGATCAGTCAGCCCCTCTCGAAAGGAACAGACGATGTCCACTGCATCCGTCACGTCGCTCACCTCGTCGAACCCGGATGTCGCATCCGGAGTCGCCCAGTTCCTCAGCCCGGTCGTCGTCGAGATGACCGCCCTGGCCGTCAACAGCAAGCAGGCGCACTGGCACGTGCGCGGCGCCAACTTCATCGGCGTGCACGAGCTGCTCGACGTCGTCGTCGGCCACGCGATCGAATGGGCCGACCTGGCCGCCGAGCGCGTCGTCGCCCTCGGCCTCCCCGTCGACGCCCGCATCCAGACCGTCGCGTCGGCCACGCAGACCGCCCCGCTCACCCCGGGCTTCCAGCGCTCCGAGAACGCCATCGTCGAGGTCATCGGCCTGATGGACGTCGCGATCACCACGGTCAACACTGCGATCGCCGAGCTCGCCGACATCGACGCGAGCAGCCAGGACGTCGCGATCGAGATCGGCCGCGGCCTCGAGAAGGACCGCTGGTTCCTCTTCGCGCACGTCAGCGAGAGCTGAGCACGCGCCTCCCACGCCGCGACGGCCCGTCGGATCCTCGGATCCGGCGGGCCGTCCGTCGTTCCGGACCCGGTCAGACCTCGTGCGTCACGCGTCCGGCGAGCAGCGTCGCGGCGACGGGCATCGAGCGCAGCTGCTCGCCGTCGGAGGCGAGCGGGTCGCGCTCGACGACGATCAGATCGGCGTTGTCTCCCGCCTGCGGAGCGAGCCGCCGGGTGCGGGTCGACGCGACGAGCGCCTCCGCGATCGTGACCCGCTGCTCCGGGTGCCACGGCTCGTCGCCGTCCCGGGCGCGGGAGACGGCGGCGGCGATCGCCACCCAGGGGTCGAGCGGTGCGACCGGCGCGTCCGAGCCGAGCACGACCGTTGCTCCGGAGTCGATCAGCGAGCGCAGCGCGAAGGCCCGGCCGGTCCGGCCCTCCCAGTAGCGGTCGGCGACCTCCCGGTCGTCCAGCGCATGCGCCGGCTGCACTCCCGCGACGACGCCGAGCTCGGCGAAGCGCGGGAGGTCGGCGTCGGAGAGCAGCTGCGCGTGCTCGATGCGGCCGCCGCCGACCTTGGCCAGGGCGTCGAGCGCGACCGTCGCGGCCGCGTCGCCGATCGCGTGCACCGTCGGGCGGATGCCCGCCGCGGCGGCACGCGCGAGCAGCTCGTCGAGCTCGACGGGGTCCACGGTGAGGACGCCGCTGCCCTCGTGCCCGGCGTACGGGTGCACACAGTACGCGGTCCGGGTGTTCAGCGAGCCGTCGATCAGCACTTTGAGCGGCCCCATCCGGAGCAGGCCCTCGCCGCCCTCGACCTCGTCCCCGGTGCGCAGCCCCTCCGCGATCGCCCGGTCGAGGTGGTCGCGGTAGACGCCGATGTCAACGCGCAGCGAGCGGGTGCCGCGGGCGATCCGCCGCGTCCAGTCCCCCGCGTTCCAGCGCATCTCGAGGTCGACGACCCCAACGACTCCGCGAGCGGCCGCGCGGCGCGCCGCCTCGTCGGCCAGCTCGTCGAGCTCGTCGTCGCTCAGCGCACCGAGTGCCGTGACGAGGCGGAAGCAGGGCTCCTCGCGGAGGATGTCGTCCTGAGCGGGGAAGCCGTAGCGGCGCAGCGCCGCGGAGTTCACCCAGGCGCAGTGCAGGTCGCCGCTGACGAGCACCACCGGTCGCTCCGGCGCCACCGCGTCGAGCAGGGCGGTCGTCGGCAGATCGGGCCAGAGCCCGTCGCGGAAGCCGAAGCCGACGAGGGTCGCCGGCGAGTCCGGTGCCAGGGCGAGCCGCGCACGGACCGCCTCGACCGCCTCCGCTGCCGACCGCGCCGTCGAGACGTCCAGGCGGGGCGCGGTCATCGACCACTGGGAGAAGTGCACGTGCTCGTCCCAGAGCCCGGGCAGCAGCCAGCGGCCGTCGAGGTCGCGCACCTCGGCGTCGCCCGTGCGGGTGGCGTCGAGCGCGCCGTCCGGAGCGATGGCCTCGATCCGGCCGTCGCGGAGCAGCACGGACACCGGCTCGTCGCGGCCGAGGAGCCGCGCGGTGCGCAGGAGCAGGCTCGGGGTCACGGGATCCTCTCGGTCGTCGCTCGTCACGGGCACTTCAGGCGGTCACGACTGGCACACCGGGCACCAGTAGAGCTTGCGTGCACCGATCTCCTCGAGCAGGACGTTCGTGCCGCAGACCCGGCAGGGCAGTCCCTCGCGCTTGTAGACGTAGTTGCGCTCGGCCCGGCTGCGCACGGCGGCGGAGCGCTGCGTCTTCGTCAGGCCCCGGCGGGTGATCATCATCCCGGTCCGGATGCCGTCCTCGAGCAGGAGCGCCCAGTCGGCCCAGAGCTCGCGCGCGAGCTCGAGCGGCACCAGCTTGCCCGGCGTGTGCGGGTCGAGTCCGGCGCGGTAGAGCAGCTCGGCGCGATAGATGTTGCCGATCCCGCTGACGACCGACTGGTCCATCAGCACGAGCCCCACCGGCGTGGCCGTCTTGCGCAGGCGGTTCACGAAGCGGTCGCGCGCCTCGTCGGAGTCGTCCGCCGCAGGGTCCGGGCCGAGCCGGGCGAGCAGCGCCTCCACCTGCGCGTCGTCCATCACCTCGCAGGCCGTCGGGCCGCGCAGGTCGGCGACCGTCTCCTCCGTCTTAATGCGCACGCGCACGGCGCCGATCGGCGCTGGCGGGAACTCCTCGAGATCGCTGTCGGTCTCGTGCTCGGTCTCCGACAGTCGGACCGCTCGGCGGCGGCGCGGGGCGCCGATGCTGCTGCCCGCCTTGCCGTCGTCGAACAGCGGCGAGACGTGGCCGAGGAAGTCCCAGGCGCCGTAGAGGCCGAGGTGCACGTGCAGCGTCGCGTCGCCCTCGAAGCGCAGCAGCAGGTGCTTGCCGACCGCGGTCGACTCGAGCACGGTCCGGCCGTCCAGCAGCGCGGCGCCCTCGACGAACCGGCCCTGCGGGCTGCTGGTCGCGACGGAGTGGCCGACGATGTCGCGCTCGAACTGCAGCGCGATGCGATGGACGGAGTGGCCCTCGGGCACCTAGCGACCGCTCGCGGCGGAGTCGACCGTGCGGCCGGCGATGTCGCCCGTGGCCTCGTACTCCGCGAGCTGCGCGATGCGGCGCACATGGCGCTCCTCGAAGGAGAACGGCTCGGCGACGAAGGCGTCGATGAAGTCCGTCGCCTCCTCGACCGAGTGCTGGCGCGCTCCGATCGAGATCACGTTGGCGTCGTTGTGCTGCCGGGCGAGCACCGCGGTGCTGAGGCTCCAGACCAGCGCGGCGCGGACGCCCGCGACCTTGTTGGCCGCGATCTGCTCGCCGTTGCCCGAGCCGCCGAAGACGATGCCGAGCGCCTCGACGCCGGCCTCCTGGTCGCGCACGACCGCGGCGGCCGCGTTGATGCAGAACGAGGGGTAGTCGTCGAGCGGGTCGTACGAGGTGGGGCCGTGGTCGACCACGTCGTGGCCGGCGGCACCGAGGTGCTCGATCAGGTGCCGGCTGAAGTCCAGCCCGGCGTGGTCCGTTGCGATGTGGATGCGCACGCGCTCGTCCTCCGGAAAGCCGTTCGTGGCCCGTGGATCCGGGGCCGGGAGTCAGGGTACCGCTCGCGCGGCGGCCCGGTCCTCAGCCGAGGACCGGGCCGCCGACGCGGATCGCGGTTCAGTCGAAGATCGGGTCGCGGGTGCGCGAGCGCTTGAGCTCGAAGAAGCCGTCGTACGAGGCCACGGCGACGAGGCCGTCCCAGAGCGAGAGCGCCTGCTCGCCACGCGGGATCGGCGAGATGACCGGTCCGAAGAAGGCGATGTCGCCGATCGCGATGACCGGCGTGCCGACGTCCTGGCCGACCCGGCCGATGCCGTCGAAGTGCGAGGCGCGCATCGGCTCGTCGTACTCGTCGGTGTCGGCGAAGGCGGCGAGGCTCGCGTCGAGGCCGACCTCGGCGAGCGACTCGGCGATGACCGCGTCGACGTCCGTGCGGCCACCGTTGTGGATCCGCGTGCCCAGTGCGTCGTAGAGCGGCTTGACCTTCTCCTGGCCCTCGCGCTCGCCGACGGCGGCGACGAGGCGGGTGTAGCGCAGGGCGCGCGGGAAGAACGCGCGGTAGTCGTCGCTCACGTCCTGGTCCTCGTTGAGCACGGCGAGGCTCATGATGTGCCAGGTGACGTCGAGGTCGCGCCCCTCCGTCACCTCGTCCACGAAACGGGAGGTCATCCAGGCCCAGGGGCAGGAGGGATCGAACCAGAAGTCAACGGCGGTCATGAGGCAACGCTACGCCTCTCGGCGCCTCTCGGGTGCGCGGGTGCGGCGCGGCCCTAGGGTGGATCGGTGGCGCCCGCACCCCGGCGCCGAAGCGGCAGCGCCGAGACGAACGGATGGAGCACCCTGTGCCTGGAGACAACCTCACCCGGAGCGAAGCGCAGGAGCGCGCCTCGCTGATCCAGGTCGACGCCTACGACGTCGCCCTCGACCTGACGCGGGGGGCAGAGACCTTCCGCAGCACCACGACCGTGCGCTTCACCGCGACGGAGGGGGCCTCCTCCTTCATCGACGCGATCACGAGGACCGTGCACTCGGTCACGCTGAACGGCGTGGAGCTCGATCCGGCCGACGTCGCCGACGGCGTGCGGATCCGCCTCGACTCGCTGGCCGCCGAGAACGTGCTGCGCGTCGACGCCGATGCGCTCTACACGAACACCGGCGAGGGCCTGCACCGCTTCGTCGACCCGGTCGACGGCGAGGTCTACCTCTACTCGCAGTTCGAGGTCCCGGACTCGCGCCGCGTCTTCGCGGTGTTCGAGCAGCCCGACCTCAAGGCCGCCTTCTCCTTCACGGTGACCGCGCCCGCCGCCTGGCAGGTCGTCTCGAACCAGCCCACCCCCGAGCCCGTGCCCGCCGGCGACGGCGTCGCGACCTGGAGCTTCGAGCCCACTCCGCGGATCTCCTCCTACATCACCGCGCTCATCGCGGGCCCCTACGTCGTCGAGACCGACTCGCTGGTCTCCTCCGACGGCCGCACCGTCCCGCTCGGCGTCTTCGCCCGCGCCTCGCTCGCGCCGTTCCTCGACGCGGACTACGTCTTCGAGAAGACCAAGCAGGGCTTCGCCTTCTACGAGGAGAAGTTCGGGGTGCCGTACCCGTTCGCGAAGTACGACCAGCTCTTCGTGCCGGAGTTCAACGCGGGCGCGATGGAGAACGCGGGAGCGGTCACCTTCACCGAGACCTACGTCTTCCGGTCCAAGGTGACCGACGCGGTCAAGGAGCGCCGGGTCGTCACGATCCTGCACGAGCTCGCGCACATGTGGTTCGGCGACCTGGTGACCATGAAGTGGTGGAACGACCTCTGGCTGAACGAGTCGTTCGCCGAGTACGCCTCCACCCTCGCGACGGCCGAGGCGACCGAGTGGACCGAGGCCTGGACCACCTTCGCCGCGATGGAGAAGAGCTGGGCCTACCGCCAGGACCAGCTGCCCTCGACGCACCCGATCGTCGCGACGATCAACGACCTCGAGGACGTCCAGGTCAACTTCGACGGCATCACCTACGCCAAGGGCGCCTCGGTGCTCAAGCAGCTGGTGGCCTGGGTCGGCGAGAAGGAGTTCCTCGCCGGCGTGCACGAGTACTTCGTGAAGCACGCGTTCTCGAACACCGAGCTGCGCGACCTGCTGGTCGAGCTCGAGGCGACCAGCGGCCGCGACCTGACCGAGTGGTCGGCGCAGTGGCTCGAGACGGCCGGCGTGAACACGCTCCGGCCCGAGATCGTGGTCGACGAGGAGGGCGCCATCGCCTCGTTCGCGATCCTGCAGAGCGCGGTCGCCGACTACCCGACGATCCGCCCGCACCGCCTCGCGATCGGCCTCTACGACTTCGAGGGCGACCGCCTCGTGCGCATCGACCGTCTCGAGCTCGACGTGGACGGCGAGCGCACCGAGGTGCCCGAGCTGATCGGCCGCACCCGCCCCGCGCTGGTGCTGCTCAACGACGACGACCTCGCCTACGCGAAGATCCGGCTCGACGACGCCTCGCTCGCCGTCGCGATCGAGCACCTCGCGAGCATCAGCAGCCCGCTCGCGCGCTCGCTGGTCTGGGGCTCGGTCTGGGACGCGACCCGCGACGCCGAGTCGGCGCCGCGCGACTTCGTCCGCCTCGTGCTCGGCAACATCGCGACCGAGACCGAGTCGACGACGCTGCGCACGGTCCTCGGCCAGCTCGTGAGCACCGCCTCGCAGTACGTCGCGCCGGAGCACCGCGACGAGGTCCTCGCGGAGGTGGGCGACCGGCTGTGGACGCTGGCGCAGGGCGCCGAGGCCGGCAGCGACGCGCAGTTCCAGTTCGTGAAGGTGCTCGCCGCGGTCGCCACGACGCCCGCGCACCTGGACGCGGTGCAGGCGCTGCGCGACGGGACCACGACGTTGCCGGGGCTCGAGATCGACACCGACCTCTCCTGGGAGCTGCTGATCGCGCTCGTGGCCGGCGGACGGGCGGACGCCTCGGACATCGACGCGGCGCTCGCGGCCGACAACACGGCGACCGGTGCGCAGTCCGCGGCGAACGCCCGCGCGGCGATCCCGACGGCGGAGGCCAAGCGCGCGGCCTGGGACTCGGTGACGCTCGACGACTCGGCGCCGAACACCATCGTGCGCGCGACGGGTCTCGGCTTCCAGCACACCAGCGACCCCGCCGTCCTCGAGGCCATGGTGCCGGTGTACTTCGACGCCCTCCGCTCGCTGTGGGACGCGAAGAGCTACAAGATCGCGGAGTACCTCGTCGTCGGCTTCTACCCGGCGGCGACGCCGACGCCCGCGATCGTCGACGCCACCCGCGCGTGGCTCGACGCGAACCCCGACGTGCCGGCGCTGCGCCGCCTCGTGATCGAGAACCTGGCCGGCGTCGAGCGCGCCCTGCGCGCGCAGGAGCGCGACGCGGCGCTCTGAGCGCGTCGGCCCTGCTGATCGAGTAGCGCGCGCAGCGCGCGTATCGAGATCCCCTGCCACCAGGAGGGGCGGGTCTCGATACGCCGCTGCGCGGCTACTCGACCAGCATGGGCAGCCCGCGGATCACGCGCCGGTGGCGCCCCTTCCTGCTGATCATCACGCGGCGGTGGCGCCCCTCCATGCTGATCGAGTAGCGCGCACAGCGCGCGTATCGAGCGGAGGGGGCGCCTTCGGCGCCAGTGCAGGGCGGGGAAAGGATCTTGTGGCTGGCTCGTTGTGGTTG
>NZ_JALGRS010000006.1:0-176602 GCF_022815565.1 Rathayibacter sp. VKM Ac-2926
GCGACCCTCGGCTACGACGTCACCCTCACCCCCAGAACCGCGTGAAAGGTCACCATCCCTTTCCAAGTAGATCCACCGTGTCTGAGACGGTGGGTCTCGATACGCCCCTTCGGGGCTGCTCGACCAGCATGAACGCGGGGCCGCTGCGGGGTGGGGTCAGAGGGCGGAGCCCGCGACGGCGAAGGTGTCGCAGGCGGTGGCGTCGGCGTCGAAGCCGGCCTGGAACCAGCGCTGGCGCTGCTCGGCGGAGCCGTGGGTCCAGCCCTCGGGGTCGACGGTGCCGGTCGCCTGCTCCTGGATGCGGTCGTCGCCGACGGCCGCGGCGGCACTCAGGGCGTCGCGGTACTGCTCCTGCGTCACGGGCTTCAGATAGGGAGTCCCGGTCTCGTCGGGCACGGTCGAGGCGTCTCCGACCCAGGCGCCGGCGTAGCAGTCGGCCTGCAGCTCGAGGCGCACGGAGTCGGAGTCGGGGCCGGTGCCGCTGCGGTCGGCCGACTCCATCGCGCCGGTCAGGCTCTGGATGTGGTGGCCCCACTCGTGAGCCAGGATGTACATCTGCGCGAGCGAGCCGCCCGAGGTGTCGAAGCGGGTGCGCAGCTCGTCGAAGAAGTCGGTGTCGAGGTAGATCGTCTGGTCCGGCGGGCAGTAGAACGGGCCCACCGCGGCGGTGGCGTTGCCGCAGCCCGTGCTGGTCTGGTCCTCGAAGACGATCACTCCGCCGGTCGTCGTGTAGGTCGCCCCGACGGAGCCCGCCGCGCCGGCCCAGTAGCGGTCGAGCGACTCCGCCGCGCCTTCGAGCCGGCAGTCGACCTCGGCGTTGGCATCGGCGCCGCTGTCGCAGGCGACGGCCGTGCTGGTGATCTGCTCCGGCGAGGATCCGCCGCCACCGCCGACGAGACCGCCGAGCCCGGACAGGTCGACCCCGAGCAGCTGCGAGAGCAGGGCGAGGACGACGACGCCCACGGCGCCTCCGCCGACCGCGATGCCGGTGGTGCGGCCGCGCCGGCGGACCTTGCCGCCGCTGAGCTGGGAGTCGTCGTTGAAGGTCATGCGGTCAAACTAGCGCCGACCGAGGACACGCTGCCCGGGGTTGCGGACGGCCCGGACGGCTCGGGCGGATCAGCCCCAGCGCGACTCGCTCGCGTCGCGGATGATGTCGAGCAGCGCCTCGCGCAGCGGACCGTGATCGAGGGTCCCGGGCAGCATGTCGACCTCGAGCCGGTGCGCGCGCTGCCAGGCCTCGCGGCCCTTGTCCGTCAGCGACACCAGCTGCCGACGGCGGTCGGCGGAGTCGCTCACGCGGGAGACGTGCCCCTCGCGCTCGAGGCGCTCGATCGTGCGCGACATGGTCTGCACCTCGACGTGCGCGGAGGCGGCCAGCTCCTTCTGCGCGGCCGGCCCTGCTTGCAGCAGGTGCAGCACGACCAGGCCCGCGTGGGTGAGGCCGATCTCGGCGAGCGCGCCGTGCCAGGCGTGCTCGACCATCCGGGACGCGGTGGCGAGGAGGCGGCCCGTGGGCCAGCCGTCCATCCCGTTGCCGTCGTCCGCGCGCATCCGCCCAGGCTAGTCCGCCCCGCCGGCCGGGCGGGACGGGGCCGCCGATCGCCTCAGGAGGCGAAGCGGTCGGTCGCCTCGATCAGGGCGTCGAGGATGCCCGGCTCGTCGAACGCGTGGCCGGCGTCCGGGATCAGGTGGAAGTCCGCCTCGGGCCAGGCCCTGTGCAGGTCCCACGCGGTGAACGCGGGCGTGCACATGTCGTAGCGGCCCTGGACGATGACGGCCGGGATGCCGCGGAGCACGCCGACGTCGCGGATCAGCTGCCCCTCCTCCAGCCAGCCCTTGTGCACGAAGTAGTGGTTCTCGATCCGCGCGAAGGCCAGGGCGAAGGCGGGGTCGGACCAGGCCTCGATCATCTCCGGCTTCTGCAGGAGCGTGATGGTCGAGGACTCCCAGGTGGTCCAGGCGACGCCGGCGGGGCCGTGCACGGCCGGGTCGGCGTCGTGCAGCAGCCGGTAGTAGGCCCCGATCAGACTGCCGCTCGTGCCCGCCGGGATCACCGAGGTGTAGCCCTCCCAGAGGTCCGGGTAGACCGCGGCGGCGCCGCCCTCGTAGAACCACTCGAGTTCGGCCCGGCGGAGGGTGAAGATCCCGCGGAGGACGATCTCGGTGACGCGCTCGGGGTGCGACTCGGCGTAGGCGAGGGCCAGCGTGGAGCCCCAGGAGCCGCCGAAGACCTGCCAGCGCTCGATGTCGAGGTGCTCGCGGAGCTTCTCGAGATCGGAGACGAGGTACCAGGTGGTGTTGGTGGAGAGGTCGGCGTCCGGCTCGCTCGCGTGCGGGGTGGAGCGGCCGCACATCCGCTGGTCGAGGAGCACGATCCGGTACTTCTCCGGGTCGAACAGGCGGCGGTGGGTGGCCGAGGCGCCGGCGCCCGGTCCGCCGTGCAGGAAGACGACGGGCTTGCCCTCGGGATTGCCCGAGGCCTCCCAGTAGATCTCGTGGCCGTCGCCGACGTCGAGCATCCCGGTGTGGAAGGGCTCGATCTCGGGGTACAGAGTGCGCATGGGCCGCACACTACTGACGATCAGGGTCGGGGAAGGCGATTTCACGCGGCCCGGCCCCGGATGCGCCCGGGGGTTGCGCATCCGGGGCGGCGTCAGGCCTGCTCGAGGACCGCCTCGGCGCGCTCGGCGTCACCCTCGGCCAGGCCGCGGTCGATGGCGCGGCGGGAGGCGAGCCAGAGCACGGCTCCGGCGACGAGGACGAGCACCTCGGTGGCGGTCAGCGCCCAGATGATGCCGCCGAGTCCGAACCAGAGGTTCCCGAGCAGCACGACCGGGACGAAGAGCACGCCCTGGGTGAGCGACATGGTCGTCGCGGCGAGCGCGCGGCCGGTGGCTTGGAACAGCGAGGTGAGCAGCCCCGCGAAGCCGTTCGCGATCATCGCCACGAGCTGCGCCGCGAGCACCACGGCGCCGAGGGTCAGCACGGCGGGGTCGTCGGCGAAGACCGCGAGCACCGGCTCGTGCAGCAGCCAGAGGGCGGCGGCCGCGAGCACGGTGATCGTCCCGACCGCGACGGCGGCCCCGCGGACCGCCGCGCGCAGGCGCTCGCGGTCGCCCTTGCCGTAGGAGTAGGCGAGCAGCGGCAGCACGCCGAGGGTGATGCCCATCACCAGGAACTCGGGGACCTGGGCGATGCGGACCGCGACGCCCATGGCCGCGAGCGGTCCGTCGCCGTAGGCCGCGGCGAGGTTGTTGAGCACGAGCGCGGTCACGATCAGGAAGCCCGACTGCAGCAGCTCGCCGGCGCCGACGCCGAAGACGGGCTTCAGCACGCTCGCGCGCAGGGTGAACCAGCGCGGCGAGAGGTCGATGTGCTCGCTCCGGCGCTGGAGCCAGAGGGCGAAGTAGCCGACGACGAGCAGGTTGGCGAGGCCCACGGCGAGCGCCGCCCCGGCGACTCCGAGGTGCAGCACCAGGATGAAGAGGACGTCGAGGACGAGGTTCGCGACGGTCGAGAGGAGCAGGCCGATCATGACCTGGCGGGCCGCGCCCTCCGCCCGCACCAGCTGCTCGAGGCAGAACGAGGCGGCGAGCACGGGCACGAAGGCGAGGGTGACCGCGGTGAAGGCGCCGGTCGCGGCGGCCGTGGTGGAGTCCGCGCCGAGGAGGGCGACCAGCGGACCGAGCAGGAGCAGGCCGAGGCCGCCGAGGACGGCGCCGGTGAGGATCGAGCCCCAGAGCGCGAAGGAGGCGACGTGCTTGATCTCGCCCGCCTTCTCGGGGTCGCGCTCGGAGGCGCCGAGCAGGCGCGAGATGAGCGCGCTGCCGCCGACGCCGAAGACTCCGCCGACGGCCATCACCAGCCCGAGCAGCGGGGAGCCGAGGGTGATCGCGGCGAGCAGGGTCGCGTCGTGCAGCGAGCCGACGACGCCGGCGTTGATGACGCTGTAGACGGCGGAGACGATCATCGCGGCGGCCATCGGCACGCAGAGGTGCACGAGGGCGCGGACGATCGGGGCGGAGGAGAGGTACCAGCGGTCGGTGCCGGGGGCGGCGGGGGGCGGGGTGGTGGTGGTGGGCGTGGTGTCGGCGGGGGTGGTGTCGGTGGGGGTGTCGCTGCTGGACATGGCTGGGCTTCTTCCGGGCAGGGTCGAGCGCGCGCCGAGGGTCGCCGGCACGGCGCGAGGAGGGAGGGCGCGCCGAGGAGGGCGCGGTCGGGGCACCGCGGAGGGCGCGGTGAGGAGGCGCGCGAGGGAGCGGCGCGCGAGGAGGGCGGAACGGGAGGCGGGGGCGGAGCGCCCGGACGCCTAGCGGGTGGGGGGCGGGAGGACCGCGGTGATCTTGGTCAGGAGCGCCTGCAGGGTGGCGCGCTCCTCGGGGTCGAGGGGTGCGAGGAGGGTCTCGTCGGCGGCGAGCATGGCCTCCTCGAACCCGGCGATGAGCTCGGCGCCCGCGGGAGTCGCGTAGACCCGCTTGCGGCGGTCGTCGCCTCCCTCGGTGCGCCGCTCGACGAGACCGCGGCGCTCGAGCCCCTGCAGGAGGCTCGTGACGCTCGCGGGACTCGTTCGGCTGACCTCGGCGATCTCGCGCTGGATGACGCCGGGCGTCTGCGCGAGGTAGCCGAGGACGAAGGCCTGCTCGTGGCTGAGCTCGCGGGCGCGGATCCAGTCCTCGCCGGCCTTGCGCTGCGCCCACGCGAGCCAGCGGACGAGCTCGAGTCCGGAGGTGGGGCGGTCGCGGGGTTCCTGCATGCTCAGAACTCTAATGGTTAGCGGTCTAACGGTCAAGGATCGAAGGGGTGGGGTCTCGATACGCCGCATGCCGCGGCTACTCGACCAGCATGCACGGGAGCGCGCCGGCGAGGGAGAGCGACAGCATGCGCGGGCACGAGAGGAGAGCGCGGCGACAGCCGCTCCTTGCGCGGGTCGAGCAACGCGCAGCGCGTCTCGGGACCCCGCTTCCGATGCGGCGCGCAGGCGGCCGGACTAGCGTCGGCCGCATGAGCATGCAGCGCACCCCCGTCACCGTCGCCGTCACGGGAGCGGGGGGCGCGATCGGCTACGCGCTCCTGTTCCGCATCGCCTCCGGGCAGCTCCTCGGGCCCGACGTCCCGGTCCGGCTGAGCCTCCTCGAGATCCCCGCCGGCCTGCGCTCCGCGGCCGGCACCGCGCTCGAGCTCCAGGACGGCGCGTTCGGGCTGCTGCGCGGCATCGAGGTCACCGACGACCCGGCCGCCGCGTTCGACGGCGCGAGCGTCGCCCTGCTCGTCGGCGCCCGCCCGCGCTCGGCAGGCATGGAGCGCGCCGACCTCCTCGCGGCGAACGCCGGCATCTTCGGTCCGCAGGGCGCCGCGCTGAACGAGCACGCCGCCGACGACATCCGTGTGCTCGTGGTCGGCAACCCGGCCAACACCAACGCCTGGATCGCCCGCGCGAGCGCCCCGGACATCCCGGCCGGGCGCTTCACCGCGATGACCCGCCTCGACCACAACCGCGCGGTCGCGCAGCTCGCCGCGAAGCTCGACGCTCCGGTCGACGCCGTCTCCGGCGTCACGATCTGGGGCAACCACTCCGCCTCGCAGTACCCGGACGTCAGCCACGCAGTCGTCGACGGCCGGCCCGTGACCGACCTCGTCGACACCGCCTGGCTGCACGAGGAGTTCGAGCCGCGGGTCGCCAAGCGCGGCGCCGAGATCATCGAGGTGCGCGGAGCCTCTTCCGCCGCCTCGGCCGCGTCTGCCGCGATCGACCACGTGCACGACTGGGTCACCGGCACCGAGTGGACCTCCGCGGCGGTCGAGTCGGACGGCTCCTACGGTGTGGAGGAGGGCCTGATCTCCTCGTTCCCCGTCCGCTCGGTCGATGGCGAGTGGCGCATCATCCCGGGCCTGGAGATCGACGCCCACTCGCGCGCCAAGATCGACGAGTCCGTCCTCGAGCTCCGCGCCGAGCGCGACGCCGCCCTGGCCTTCCTGGAGCGCTGACGCAGGCCGCGAGATGCCACTTGGGCACGCTTCTCACGGCGTGTCGCGTGCACATGTGGTATCTCGCGGAGGGGGTCAGCGCTTGGGCGACTTCTCGGGGGTGGGGAGGGTGCCGTCCGCGCGGGCGGCCTCGTACCAGGCGTGCGCCTCCTCCTGGCGGGTCGACTCGGCGCCGCTCGCGATCGACGCGCGGATGTGCTCGGGGCGGTAGCCGAACGCGGCGACCAGGTCGCCGGCGTGCGGGCGGAGGCGCGCGAGCAGGCGGTCGATGTAGGAGGTCACCG
Source organism: Rathayibacter sp. VKM Ac-2926 (assembly GCF_022815565.1). Lineage (NCBI taxonomy): Bacteria > Bacillati > Actinomycetota > Actinomycetes > Micrococcales > Microbacteriaceae > Rathayibacter > Rathayibacter sp. VKM Ac-2926. The sequence continues at coordinate 6,273 of NZ_JALGRS010000006.1, forward strand.
CGAGCGCCCGCTGCGACGAGAGCCGGCCGTGCAGCAGGTACCAGGCGAGGTGCTTCTCGATCAGCTCGAGGCCGAAGAGGTCGCGGAGCCAGGTCAGCACCGTGCGCGTCCCGTCGTCCTCGATCGTGGCGAGCGCCTCGGTGAACGCCTCCCACTGCAGAAGCTCGGCGTGCGCGCGGGCGGCCTCGATCAGCTCGCTCTGGTGCGCGTTGAAGAGGCGGGCGGCCTCGTCGGCGGGCAGCTTCGACGCCGAGCGCAGGTGGGACGCGACTCCCGAGACCATGCTCTCGACGCGGTCCGTGAGCAGCTCGCGCTGCTCGTCGCGGAGCTGGCCGACGGAGCGGGCGGTCGAGCCGCGGTCGGCGACGACCTGCGCGAGCCGCCGCAGTCCGGAGTTGTTGACCGTCGCTCCGGCGACCTGGCCGACGGCGTAGCGGGCCAGCTCCCCCGGCTGCGCGTTCTTGAAGCGGCGGCCGACGTCGGTCAGCAGTCGCTTGGCGACGAGCTGCAGCAGCACGGTGTTGTCGCCCTCGAACGTCGCGTAGACGTCGAGGTCGGCGCGCAGCTGAGTGAGCCGGTTCTCGGCGAGGAAGCCGGCGCCGCCGCAGGCCTCGCGCGCCTCCTGCAGGGTGTCGAGGGCGTGCCAGGTCGACAGCGCCTTGAGCCCCGCGGCGAGCGTCTCGAGATCCTGGCGCGACTCGTCGGTGTCGTTCCTGCCGGAGAAGACGTCGTCGAAGGCGCGCAGCAGCCTGTCGTGCGCGAAGCCCGCCGCGTAGGTCGTCGCCAGGCGCGGCAGCAGTCGGCGCTGGTGCCGCTGGTAGTCGAGCAGCACCTCCTCGCGGTCGCCGCCGCCGGTGAACTGCCGGCGCTGGTCGCCGTAGGTGATCGCGATCGTCAGCGCGATCTTCGACGCGGCGACCGAGGCGCCGTCGAGCGAGACGCGGCCCTGCACGAGCGTGCCGAGCATGGTGAAGAAGCGGCGGCCCGGGCTCGCGATCGGCGAGGAGTAGCTGCCGTCCGCCGCGACGTCGCCGTAGCGGTTGAGCAGGTTCTCGCGCGGCACGCGGACGTGGTCGAAGTGCAGGCGGCCGTTGTCGATGCCGTTCAGCCCGCCCTTGAGGCCGTCGTCCTCGCCGCCGACGCCGGGGAGGAACGCGCCCTCCTCGTCGCGGATCGGCACGTAGAACGCGTGCACACCGTGGTTCACGCCGCGGGTGACGAGCTGCGCGAAGACGACGGCGGCCCGGCCGTCGACGGCGGCGTTTCCGAGGTAGTCCTTCCATGCGGCGCGGAACGGGGTGGTCAGGACGAAGTCGCCGGCCTCCTCGTCGAAGGTCGCCGAGGTCGCGATCGAGGCGACGTCGGAGCCGTGCCCGGTCTCGGTCATCGCGAAGGCGCCGGGGATCTCGAGGCTCATGATGCCCGGCAGCCACTTCTCGTGGTGCGGCTGCGTGCCGAGGTGCAGGACGGCGGCGCCGAAGAGCCCCCACTGCACGCCCGACTTGATCTGCAGCGACGGGTCGGCGGTGACCAGCTCCTCGAAGCCGGCGATGTTGCCGCCGTGATCGGCGTCGCCGCCGAGCGCGACCGGGAAGGCGCGGTGCACGCCGCCCTCCGCCGCGAGGATGCTCATCTGCTGCGTGACCCGGGCGCGGTGCTCGGCCATCGGGAGGCCGTCGGTCCGGTGCAGCTCGGGGCGGGAGGTGAGGGCGCGGGTGGCGAGGCGCTGCTCGCGCCACTCGCCGAGCAGCAGCTCGCCGAGGGCCGCGACGTCGACGCCGGGGGCGCCGTCCTCGTCGAGCCGGGCGTCGACCTCGCTGCCGAGCACGTCGACGGGCGGCGGCGGGGTGATCGGGCCGGAGCGGGAGCGGCGGACCCGGGGGCGCGATCCGGCGCGGTCGGCGGCGTCGGCGGCGGAGTGGGGGCGGGGCGCTGTGGTGCTCATGAGGAGGATCCCTTCGACCGTCTTCGGCTCGGACCGCTCGCGATCGGCCGGAGCGGAGGATCGAGCGGTCGATCCCGTCGCTGCAGTGCGTCGGGAGGCGGTGCTCCTGCACGCTAGGTCGGGTCGGCGGATCGCGGAAACGTTCCGTCGCGCGGCCACAAAGGGCGGCGGGAGCGGGCGGGGGCGGGTTGTCGGAACCGGCCAGCGGAGCGGGAGGCGGATCCGCCGGTGGTGAGGCTCGGGTCTGCGGACGCGTCGTGCCTGGGAGGGCGGGTCTCGATACGCCCTGCGGGGCTGCTCGACCAGCATGGAAGCGGACACATGCGCCGAGACGTGCTGATCGAGTAGCCCGCGGAGCGGGCGTATCGAGATCCACCATCGTCGAACGGCTGGCTTGCAGACCCGGCCTGCTGAGGAGGGTGGGTCTCGATACGCCGCCTGCGGCGGCTACTCGACCAGCATGTCGGAGCCCTGGGGTGGCGGGTGGGGCGTGGCTAGGCTCGGGGCATGAGCGAGCCGCAGCTGCCTCCGCCCCCGCCGCCCCGTCGCGAGAGCCGGCCGGACTGGCGGCCGCCCACCTCGATGGAGGCGGTGCAGGCACTGGAGTCGGCGCGGCCCTCGGGGCCCGGCACACCGTGGACTGCGGCCCGGCAGCGGCGCCCGGTGCGGGTCTGGGACCTCGTGCTGACGATGGTGCTGATCCTGTGCGCGCTCGGGGCGACGCTTCTGCTGTCCTACTTCGGACTGTTCTTCGCGATGGCGAGCGACGCCTGCGGGGGCTCGAACGACTGCGACACCGACCTGATCGGCTGGGGCGTGCTCGTCGCGGCCGGCGGGGTGTGGGTGCCGTTCCTCGCGGCTGTCGCAGTCTCCATCGTGCTGCTGGTGCGGCGGCGGATCGCGTTCTGGGTGCCCATCGCGGGGCTCGCGCTGTCGTTCGGCTGCACCGTGATCGGCGGCTGGATGGCGACGGTCGGCTCGGGGACCTGAGCGGCGCAGCTCGGCTCGACAGCCGACCAAGCGTCGACGCGGGGAGGCATCGCGGAGTCGGCGTCGACGCGGGGTCGGCGCCGCGAGGTCAGCCCGTTCATGAGATCAGCGTCGCCTCGGGCTCAGGGCCGCGGCGGGCTCAATAGGTGTCCCAGCCGGGGTCCTCGTCGGGCTCCTCCGGCGGGACCCAGTCGTCCTCCGGCGGGGCCGAGGACACGGGCGGGCCGGACCGCTCGCCGCCGAAGGACGGGCGGGCGCCGGACGACCGGCCGGCCGTCGACCGCGCCGCGGGCTGACGCCTCGCGGGGGCCGCCTCCTGGTTCTCGTCGGGCTCGGCGATCGCGGGAGTCTCGCCCGCGACGACGGCGAGCACCGCCGCGCCGTAGGTGATCAGCTTCTTCTGGCCGACGCCGCCGATGACGCTGAGGGCGTCGATGGTGGTCGGCTCGACCGTGGCGATCTCGCGGAGGGTCGCATCGTTGAAGACGACGTAGGCCGGGACCGACTGCGCGCGGGCCTGGGCGACGCGCCACTCCCGGAGCCGCTCGAACAGGGGCTGCGCCTCGGCCGAGAGGTCGGAGACGGTGGAGCGGCCGGAGCGCGACGAGCCGCTCGAGCGCGCGGGGCGCTCGGGCTCCTGCCGCAGCTCGACCTTGCGCTCGCCGCTCAGCACGGACGACGACTCGGGGGTGAGCACGAGCGTGCCGAAGCCGTCGTCGTTCACGCCGAGCAGGCTCTGCGCGAGGAGCTGCCGGGCGACTCCGCGCCACTGGGTGTCGCTGAGGTCGGCGCCGATCCCCCAGGTCGCGATCGAGTCGTGCTTGTGCTGGGTCGTCCGCGGGGTGGTCTTGCCGCGCAGGATGTCGATGATGTGGCCGGCGCCGAACTGCTGGTTGCGCTCGCGCTTGAGCCGCACCACCGTCGAGAGGAACTTCTGCGCGGCGACCGTGCCGTCCCACGAGGCCGGCGGCTCGAGGCAGGTGTCGCAGTTGCCGCAGGGGGTGCTCTCCTGGCCGAAGTAGGCGAGGAGGTTCATCCGGCGGCACTGCACCGTCTCGGAGAGGGCGAGCATCGCGTCGAGGTGCGCGGACATCCGCCGCCGGTGCGCGAGGTCGCCCGGGGACTCGTCGATCATCCGGCGCTGCTGGACGACGTCCTGCAGGCCGTAGGCGAGCCAGGCGGTGGAGGGCAGGCCGTCGCGGCCGGCGCGACCCGTCTCCTGGTAGTAGCCCTCGACCGACTTCGGCAGGTCGATGTGCGCCACGAAGCGGACGTCCGGCTTGTCGATGCCCATGCCGAAGGCGATGGTGGCGCAGACGATGACGCCCTCCTCGCGGAGGAAGCGCGACTGCGCGGCGGCTCGGACCCGGGCGTCGAGACCCGCGTGGTACGCGACCGCGTCGAAGCCGGCCGCGCGCAGGGCCTCGGCCGTCGCCTCCACGCTCTTGCGGGAGAGCGCGTAGACGATGCCCGCGTCGTCGGCGTGCTCGCGCTTGAGGAAGTCGATCAGCTGCTTGCGCGGCTCGACCTTGTTGACGATCCGGTACTGGATGTTGGGACGGTCGAAGCTGGAGATGAAGTGGCGGGCCGCGCCGAGGTGCAGGCGGGTGGTGATCTCGCGGTGGGTCGCCTCGGTGGCGGTCGCGGTGAGGGCGATGCGCGGGACGTCGGGCCAGCGCTCGGCCAGCTCGCCGAGGGCGAGGTAGTCGGGGCGGAAGTCGTGGCCCCACTGGCTCACGCAGTGCGCCTCGTCGATGGCGAACAGGGCGATGCGGCCGCGGGCGAGGAACTGCTTGGTGCCCTCGTTGCCGAGGCGCTCGGGGGCGACGTAGAGGAGGTCGAGCTCGCCGTCGAGGTAGGCGCGCTCGACGCGCTGGCGCTCGCCCATGTCCTGGGTGGAGTTGAGGAACTCGGCGCGGACGCCGTTCGCGCGCAGGGCGTCGACCTGGTCCTGCATCAGGGCGATCAGCGGCGAGACGACGACGCCGGTGCCGGGCCGGACGATCGACGGGATCTGGTAGCAGAGCGACTTGCCGCCGCCCGTGGGCATCAGCACGACCGCGTCGCCGCCGCCGATGACCTGCTCGACGATGGCCTGCTGCTCACCGCGGAACGAGCCGTAGCCGAAGACCCGCTCGAGGATCTCCTGGGCCTCGGCGGAGGAGCCGGCCGGGGCGTCCGCGGTGGGGCGCTCGGCGGTCGAGAGGGCGGTCGTGGTCGGCTCAGTCACCCGTGGAACTCTACCCGGCGCCTCCGACGCGGCCCCGGGCGAGCGGCGTTCTGGGGAGGGTCGCGGCAGGTGCGGGGTTGGGGAGGAGGGGCGGGCGGGCGGAATGGCGGGCGCCGGGGTGCCTTCGGCTCGCGGAACGGCCTCGGGCACGCGGAAATCGGTCGATTCGGCGAGCCGGAGGTGGAATCGCGAGCCGGAGATGGGCGGTACGCGGCTTCGGCACGCGGAAGCATCTTCGGCACGCAGGAACCGGTCGATTCCACGAGCCGGAGGTCGAATCAGGAGCCGGAGGTCGGCGGTACTCGGCTTCGGCACGCGGAAGCACCTTCGGCACGCAGGAACCGGTCTATTCCACGAGCCGGAGGTCGAATCACGAGCCGGAGGTGGGCGGTACGCGGCTTCGGCACGCGGAAGCACCTTCGGCACGCAGGAACCGATCGATTCCACGAGCCGGGAGTGGAATCACGAGCCGGAGGTCGACGGGAAGCGGGCGGGCGGGGCTAGGGGTCGGCGGGGTCGGCGGGAGACCGGCGGGGTCAGAGGTCGGTGATGGTCTTGGTGTCGCCGTCCCAGAAGCGGATGCTCGCGAGGCCGACGGGGAAGGGCTCGCCGAGGAGGGGGACGGCCCGGCCGAGCTGCTCGGCGCGGAGGCGGCGGGACACGCTGATGTGCGGGGTCCAGGACTCGGGCAGCGAGGTGGGCACGGCGCCGGGCATCAGCTCGGTCGCGCGGGCGTGCAGGGCGTCGAAGGCGGGCGAGCGGACGGCTCCCCAGGCCAGCACGAAGCGGTCGGCGTGCGGGAACAGCAGCACGGCGCCGAGCTCGACGGTCGCCGGGAGCTCGCCGAGCGCGCCGGGCGGCGGCGGTGCCAGCTCGGGGCCGGCGAGGAGGGTGAGGTGCGGGCGGTTGCTGGCGGACGTGTGCAGCGCGAGGCTCGGGATGCCGGCCGCCTCGAGCGCCTCCCACTGGCCGCGGATCCGGGCCTCCGACTCCGGGTCGAGGAGGACTTCGAGGCTGCGCATGCCCCCATCCTGCCGCGCCGGCCGGGCCGCTCTCGGCCGCTCGCCCGGTCCGCGCCCGCGCGACCGCGCGACCCTCCAGAAGTTGCGGTGGTCGACGGCGACTACCGCAACTACTGCGTACTCGACGCGTCTCCATGGTCCCGGGCGCCTGCCCGGCTTCGCGCCCCTCCACAAGTTGCGGTAGTCGACGGCGAGTACCGCAACTTTTGCGTACTCGACCGAATCACGGCGCGCGGGACACGGAAGGTCGGCGAGTGCGCAGAAGTCGTCGTACTGGGCGCGCGAGTACGACAACTTCTGGAGGGCGGGAGGGCCGCGGCCGTCCGTCCGTGCCCGCGGACGCGCGACCCTCCGGAAGTTGCGGTAGTCGACGCCGAGTACCGCAACTTTCGCGTACTCGACCGAATACACGGCGCGCGGGCCACGGAAGGTCGGCGGGTGCTCGGAAGTCGTCGTACAGGGCGCGCGAGTACGACAACTTCGGGAGGGCGGGAGAGGTGAGAGGGGTGGTCCGTGCCCGCGGGGCCGCGCGAACCTCCAGAAGTTGCGGTAGTCGACGGCGGCTACCGCAACTTTCGCGTAGTCGACGCGTCCCCGCCCGGTCCGGAGCGCGGAGGCCGCGCGACTCTCCAGAAGTTGCGGTAGTGGGGCGCGACTACCGCAACTTGTGGAGAGGGGGTGGGGACGGGGTGGGGACGGGGTGGGGACGGGGCGGGGACGGGGCGGGCGGCGACGGGCGCGGGTCAGCCGATGGTCACCAGGGCTGACAGCAGCTCCGGGGCGCGGCGGTCGAGGATGCGGCCGCCGAGGCGGATGCCGACGAGGGCGAGCACGGCGCCGAGGACCACGGCGGCGGCGAGCGCGCCGAGACCGAAGCCGAGGCTGCCGCCGACCAGCGAGATCGTGCCGAGGATCAGCGAGGGCAGCGAGAGCAGGGCGGTCGCACCCATGCTGCCGAGCATCACGACGCTCGAGATCATCCCGGAGCCGGGCGGGGTCTTCAGCGGGCTGTCGCCGGGGGCCGGCACGGGGTAGACGACCAGCGCGGACGCGACGCTCGAGACGCCGAAGCCGCTGAGCACCAGCGCGAGCGACATGCCGAGGACGGCGGGGATCGACTCCGGCCGACCCGCGTAGAGGCAGGTGCCGACGGTGACGATCAGGACGGCCGGCACGCCGATCAGGCCGGCGGCGATGACGCGGCCGGCGCGGTCGGCCGAGCCGGCGACTCCGGAGCTGACGTGCGCGGCCCAGGCGGTGCCGTCGTAGGAGACGTCGGCGCAGAGGGTCACGCCGAAGATCAGGGCGATGAAGAGGGAGGAGAGGACGACCAGCATCGAGCCGCCGCCCTGCAGCGCGCTGTAGAAGACGGCCAGCACGACGACCGCGGGGATCACCAGCAGGCCGCGGCTGTAGCGCGGGTCGCGCCACCAGTAGCCGAGGGCCCGCGCGGCGATCGCGCCGGTCGGGGTGCCGGGGAAGCGGCCGAGGAGACCGATGCCCTGCGCGCCCGAGGCAGCCTGCGAGGAGGACGCGGCCGGCTCGGCCAGCGCGTGCCGCAGCGCGCGGGCCCAGAGCCAGATCACGACGGCGAGGGTGGCGACGCCGATCGCGAAGCGGCCGAGGGCGACCGCCCACTCCCCCGCGACGATCGCGCCGGGGACGCCCCAGATCGCGCCGAGCGGCGACCAGCCGAGGGCCGAGGCGACGACGGGGAGCGTGTCGAGGCCGTCGCTGATCACGTTCGTCAGTCCGATGAACAGCGGTCCGAGCAGGATCACGACGACCAGGACGACGCCGCCGATCACCTCGCGGTAGCGGCGGCTCGAGCCGAGGCCGGTGGTCAGCGCGCCGATGAGGCGCGAGGCGACCACGCAGGTGGCGACGCCGACGACCGCCGAGACGAGGCCGGGGAGGATGCCGACGGGGTTGCTCCACCAGGCCGCCGCGGAGGCGAGCGCGCCCAGCGAGGTGACGATCCCGGGGAAGCCCGCGAGGCCCGCGGCGGCGAGGCCGAGCATCAGGGTGCGCAGCGGGATCGGGAAGGTCGCCAGGGTCGGCAGGTCCAGGCTCTGGTCCGAGCCGGAGACGAAGATCGGACCGAGGACCCAGCCCAGCAGCAGCGCGGAGCCGCCGAGGATCAGGGCGACGTTCGCGAACGCCGGGTCGGAGGCGCCGAGCGCGATCAGCCCGACGACCACGAGGCCGAGCACGCCGACCGCGTAGAGCCCGCCGAAGATCACACCGATCAGCTGCCAGACGTTGCGGGTGAGCGTGTTGCGCAGCAGCAGCAGGCGCAGCCTCAGGAGATGCGCAACCATGCCGGGCCCTCCTGGTGGGTGCGGCCGCCGACGAGGTCGACGAAGCGCTCCTCGAGGCTGGAGCCGGCGCGGACCTCCTCCAGCGTTCCGGCGGCGAGGACCCGGCCGTCGGCGATGACGGCGACGCGGTCGCACATCCGCTCGACGAGGTCCATGGAGTGGCTGGAGACGATGACGGTGCCGCCGGAGGCGACGTAGCCGGTGAGGATGTCGCGGATGTTCGCGGCGGAGACCGGGTCGACGGACTCGAAGGGCTCGTCGAGCACCAGCAGCCGCGGGGCGCGGACGAGGGCGCAGGCGAGCGCGATCTTCTTGGTCATGCCGGCGGAGTAGTCGACGACGAGGGTGCGGTCGGCGGGATCGAGGCCGAGCAGGGCGAGCAGGTCGCCGGCGCGCTCGAGGACGGTCGGGCGGTCGATGCCGCAGAGCAGGCCGTAGTAGGTGATCAGCTGCAGGCCGGTGAGGCGGTCGAAGAGCTTGACGCCGTCGGCGAGCACGCCGATCAGCCGCTTGGCCTCGAGGGTGTCGCGCCAGACGTCGACGTCGTGGATGGTGACGGTGCCCGCGTCGGGGCGGAGCAGGGCGGTCGCCATCGAGAGGGTGGTCGTCTTGCCGGCGCCGTTGGGGCCGACGAGGCCGAAGAAGGAGCCGGCCGGCACGTCGAGGTCGATGCCGGCGACGGCCTCCTTGTCGCCGAAGCGCTTGCGGAGGCCGCGGATGCGGAGGGCGATCTCGTCCTGGCGGCCGGTGGCATCGGGGGCCGCCCAGGCGGGGGCGGGGGTCGCGGTGCTCGGGGTCGCGGTGCTCGGGCTCGCGACGGCCGCGGTCGCGTCGTGCCGATCGACGCCGTCCTGCGGGGAGTCGGTCGCGTGCTGCGGGGTGCCGGTCGCGTGCTGCGGGGTGCCAATGGGCGTCGTGCCGTTCGTCCCGTCCATGGGAGTCCCTTCGGTGCCTGTGTTCACGGGGCCGCGGTGGGCGGCCGCTCCTCAACGGTAGCGAGGGTCCGATTGCGCGGCATCAATCGCGGGGAGGAGTGGCCGGCAGCCGGGCGGAGGACCTTCGGCTCGTAGGTACCCGCCGGGCTCGCTGGAATCGGCGGATACGGCGAGCCGAAGCGGTGATCGCGAGCCGGAGGTGACTCCGGGTGTGTCGGGCTCGTCGAACCGCGCTCGGCTCGCTCGAACCGGCGGGTTCCGCGAGCCGGGGGTGGAACCGCGAGCCGTAGGTCAGGGCTCGGCACCTCCGGCTCGTCGATACGACTCCGGCTCGCGGGGATGAGCCGAATCTGCGAGCCGGAGACGGATCACGAGCCGGAGGTGGTTCGCGGGGGCCTTCGGCTCGTCGGAACGCGCTCGGCTCGCGGGAATCGGCGGAGTCGGCGAGCCGGAGGTGGGACAGCGAGCCGGAGGTGGGTCGGGCTCCTGAGGAGGCGCAGAGGGGGCGTGTCTAGGCTGAGCCGCATGCCCACGCTCCTTCTCGTCCGTCACGGGCGCACCACGGCCAACACCGCCGGGATCCTCGCCGGACGCACTGCCGGTGTCCGGCTCGACGACGTCGGGCGCACGCAGGCCGCGCGCACCGGGGAGCGGCTGGCCGCGGTCCCGCTCGCCGCGGTCGTGTCGAGTCCGCTCGAGCGCTGCCGGCAGACGGCGCGGTACCTGCTCGAGCGCCAGGACGGCTCGCCGGCGACGCCGATCGAGAAGGGGATCACCGAGTGCGACTACGGCGACTGGCAGGGGCGCTCGCTCCGGGACCTCGCCAAGGAGCCGATGTGGGCGGTCGTGCAGAACCAGCCGTCGGCGGCGGTGTTCCCGGGGGGTGAGGGGCTCGCGGGGATGCAGGCTCGGGCGGTCGCGGCGATCCGACGGCACGACGCGGCGGTCACGGCGGAGCACGGGGCGAACGCGGTGTGGGCGGCGGTCAGCCACGGCGACATCATCAAGGCGGTGCTGGCCGACGCGCTCGGCATGCACCTCGATCTCTTCCAGCGGTTGTCGGTCGGGCCGGCGTCGGTGTCGATCATCCGCTACGGCGCGGGGCGGCCGGACGTGATCGCGATGAACACGGAGGCCGGCGACCTGGGCTGGCTGCGGGCGCCGGCGCCGGCCGAGGCCGAGGCGCCGGTCGGGGGCGGGGCGGGGCACGAGTAGCGGCGCAGAACATCAGCTGAGAGGGGCGGGCCTCGGCTGTGGGGGGAGGGACACCGCTCTCAGCTGATGTTGTGCGGGGTGGATCTCGATACGCCCGCTGCGCGGGCTACTCGATCAGCATGCAGGTGCCCGCGTAGGCGCGGCGCGGCGTATCGAGATCCAGCACTGTCGGAACGCGAGTCTGCAGAACCGCCCTGCTGACGGTGGTGGGTCTCGATACGCCCCTGCGGGGCTACTCGACCAACATGGAAGGGGCGCCTCGCGTCCTCTCCCTCACCACCGAGACGCGAAACGGCTTCGCTGCGCGATCAGTGAGAAGGGGCGGCGCCCGCAAGGGCGGCTGCGGCGGCGTGCAGGGGTGGGTCAGGCGGGCGCTCGTAGACTGGGGGCATGCCCATCGTGCACGGATTCGACTGGCCGGACCGCGTCGTCGTGGGGACGATCGGCTCCCCCGGCTCCCGCTCCTTCTACCTGCAGGCCCGGACCGGGCCGCGCGTCGTCAGCGTCGGGCTGGAGAAGCAGCAGTCGGCGCTGCTCGCGGAGAAGATCGACGAGATCCTCGACCAGCTGATGTCCGCGGAGGGCAACCCGGCGAGCGTGCCGCCCGGCACTCCGCCCGAGCTCGTCGACAACGAGCCGCTCGACCAGCCGGTCGCGGCCGAGTTCCGCGTCGGCAGCCTCAGCCTCGGCTGGGATCCGTCGACGGCGCAGGTCGTCATCGAGGCGTACCCGGTGGTCGAGGGCGACGACGAGGACGACCTCAGCATCGACGACTCCCCCACGCTGCCCGACGAGATGCTGCAGGTGCGCATCCCGGTCGGCACCGCCCGCGCCTTCGCCAAGCGCACGCTCGAGATCGTCGGCGCCGGCCGTCCGCTCTGCCCGCGCTGCGGCGAGCCGATGGACCCCGACGGGCACGACTGCCCGCTCACATGACCGACGCGTCCGAGCCGGCCGCCGAGCACGAGCTGCCCGGCGCCGAGCAGCCCGGCATCGAGCTGCCCGCCGACACCGAGCTGCAGAGCGGCGAGCTGGAGCTGACCGGCCGGATCACGGTCGCCTCGAACGCGACGTTCCTCGGCAGCATCGGCGGCACCTCCGTCGTCTACAAGCCGGTGGCCGGGGAGAAGCCGCTCTGGGACTTCCCGGACGGGCAGCTCGCGGGCCGCGAGGTCTCGGCCTACCTCGCCTCCCAGGCGCTGGGCTGGAACGTCGTGCCGCGCACCTGGCTCCGCGAGGGTCCGCTGGGCGTCGGCATGGTGCAGCTCTGGCAGGACATCGATCCGGAGCAGGACGCCGTCGACCTGGTGCCGGCGGACGCGGTGCCCGAGGGCTGGCGGCACGTCCTCGACGGCAGCGACGCCGAGGACCGCGACATCTCGCTCGTGCACGAGGACTCGGCGGCGCTGCGGCGGATGGCCGTCTTCGACGTCGTGGTCAACAACGCGGACCGCAAGGGCGGGCACGTGCTCGAGATGCCGGGCGGGCACCGCTACGGCGTCGACCACGGGCTGACCTTCCACGTGGAGCACAAGCTGCGGACGGTGCTCTGGGGCTGGGTCGGCGAGCCGCTGACCGGCGACGAGCTCTCGGCGCTGAAGCGGCTGCGCTCGGCGATCGACGGGCCGCTCGGCGCGGCGCTGTCCGAGCTGCTGCTGGACGAGGAGATCGCGACGTTCGCGAAGCGCTGCGACCGGCTCCGCTCCTCCGGCCGCTTCCCGGCACCGCGCGGCAGCATGCCCGCCGTGCCGTGGCCGCTGTTCTAGCCGCGGACGGCGATCCGGGCGCCCGGGAGCACCGGGCGTCCGGACACCCGACCCTCTAGAAGCCCCAGCCGCGGCCGAACAGCTCGTCGCCGGGCGGTCGCCCGCCGGGAGCCGCCCCGCGCGCACCGAGGTAGGACGACACGACGGCCGTACCGAGGTCGTCCGCCTCCGGGTTCACGACCGAGCCGCCGACGCGCCGCGCCAGCGAGTCGATGAAGCGGGCGAGCCCCGGGTCGTCGCCCAGCCGGAAGAACGTGGTGTGCGCGCCGAGGCGGGTGGAGGCGTCGAGCTCGCGGACGGAGACGGCGACCGTCACCGGGTCCGGCGGGTAGTCGAAGAAGATCTGCCCGTCGGGCTCGAGGTGCGCGGTCGGCTCGCCGTCGGTGACGATCAGCAGCACCGGCTGCGCGCTGGGGTGCTTGCGGAAGTGCCGGTTGGCCAGCAGCAGGGCGTGGTGCAGGTTGGTGCCCTTCTCCCACTCCGCGTCGAGGCCGACGAGCTGCTCGACCTCCATCACCTCGGCCTGGCGGCCGAACGCGATCAGCTGCAGCTCGTCGCCGCGGAACCGGCTCGAGATCAGGGTGTGCAGGGCGAGCGCGGTGCGCTTCATCGGCACCCAGCGGCCGTCCATCGCCATCGAGAACGAGGTGTCGACGAGGAGGGCGACGCACGCCTGGGTCCGCGCCTCCGTCTCCTGCACCTCGACGTCGCCGATCTCGATCCGGACGCCGGCGCCGGTCTCGCGGCCCTCGCCCGCGGCGCGGGTGAGCGCGTTGGTGAGGGTGCGGGTGACGTCCCAGGCCTCGGTGTCGCCGAACTCCCACTGCCGGGTCGCGCCGGAGCGCTCGCCCGCGGCGCCCGCCCGGCGCACGTCGCGCGCGCCCTGCCGGCCGGAGATCGTGTCGGCGATGTCGCGCAGCAGCGCCTTGCCGAGCTGGCGCATGGCCTTCGGAGTGAGAGTGAGCGCGCCGTCCGAGCCGCGGCGCAGGGTGCCGGAGTCGCGCAGCGCCTTCTCGAGGCGCTTGAGGGTCTGCGCGTCGACCGCCGCGTCGTCGCCGAGGCGGCGGGCGAGCAGGTCGAGGTCGAGGTCGTCGAGGTTCGAGCGCTCGTGCGGCTGCGCGAGCTGGTCGGCGAGCGCGTCGAGGTCGGCGAGCTCCTGGAAGACGCCGGTGCCGTCGCCGAGGCCGAGGCCCTGCTCGCCGTCCATCCGCTCGGAGCCGCCCCAGTCCTCGCCGGGGCGCAGGCCCCGCAGGGTCTCGTCCAGCTGCCCGAGCGACTGCATCAGCTCGGGGGTGCCGAAGGCCTGCTGGGCGAGGGCGTCGAGCTCGTCGCGCTGCTGCTGGGTCATCGAGTTGCGCATCCGCTGGGCCGCGGCGGCGCGGGCGGCCAGGGCGTCGATCAGCTCGTCGACGGTCTCGGGCCGCTCGGGGAAGTACTCGCCGTGCTGCGCCATGAAGGCGTCGAACTGCTCGGGGGTGTCCTCGCCGCGGGCGTGCGCCTCGAGGAGCGTGTTGAGGTCGCGGAGCATCGCGTCGATCGCCGCGCGGTCCTCGTCGCTCGCGTTCTCGAGGGCCTGCTTCATGCCCTCGAAGCGCTGCTCGAGCATCTCGGCGCCGAGCAGCTCCTTGATCTTCTCGAAGTCGGCGCGCGCCTCCGGGCTCTGCCAGCGGTAGTCGGAGAGCTCGGACACCGCGGCGGCGGGCGAGGGCGGCAGGCTGTCGAGCTGGATCTCGGCGAGGGCGCGGTCGCCGTCGTCCATCTGCGTGTCGCGGGCGAGCTGCTTGCGCTCGGCGAGGACGGCGCGGTCGAGCAGCTCGCGGACCTCGCGGAGGGTGCCGTCGAGTCCGTGCTTCTGCGTCAGCTCGCGCCGGCGATCGGCGACACGGGCGGCGAGGTCGTCGAGACCCTGGCCGTCGCGACCGCCGCGGCGGAGGAACTCGCGCATCGCGCGCTCGGGCGAGGTGCCCGCCATGACGTCCTCGCCGATGGCGTCGAGCGCCTCGGCCAGGTCGACGGGCGGGGCGAGCGGGTCGGGACCGCCGTCGTAGCGGGAGTAGCGGGCGTCGCGCCCCAGCCGGCGGTTGCCCCTAGGCACGGGAGCGCCCTCCGGGCAGCGGGAGTCCGGCGGACAGCGGGAGTCCGGCGGACAGCGGGAGGCCGATGACCAGTGGCTCAGCCATAGACGGCCTCGCCCCCGCCCGTCTCCTTGCTGAGCTTGCGGGAGAGGTAGAGGCCCTCGAGCGCGAGCTCGACGGCGCCCGCGCGACGGCCGGCGCCGACGGCCTCGAGGCGGTCGGCGATGTCGTCGTAGAGGGTCGACTCGCCGAGGACGGGCAGGGCCGCGAGGAACTCCTCGGCCGTCACCTGCTCGCCGGTGGTGATCATCGCGCCGTTCTCGATGGCGGTGACGAGCGGGGTCAGGTCCAGCCCGCGGAGGTGCGCGCGGACCGTCTCGGCGGTGGCCTGCCGGAGGAGGTGATCGAGGATCTCGTCCTCGCGGCCCTCCTCGCCGGACTCGAACTCGATCTTGCCGCCGAGCACGTCGACCGCGGTCTCGAGGTCGATCGGGCGGGCGACCGCCTCCTCCTCACCGCGGCGGGTGGCCCGGTGCAGGGCGGCGGCGGCGATGGTCTCAGCGCCGGCGATGGCGAAGCGGGCGCTCACGCCGCTGCGCTGGTCGACCGAGGGCGACTCGCGCAGGGCCCGCGTGAAGCGCGCGAGGATCTCGATCAGCGCGTCCGGGACGATGGCGACGAGGTCGGCCTCCTGGCGGATCACGGCGACCTCGTCGACGAGCGCGGTCGGGTAGTGGGTGCGGATCTCGGCGCCGAAGCGGTCCTTCAGCGGGGTGATGATCCGGCCGCGGTTCGTGTAGTCCTCGGGGTTGGCGCTGGCGACGACGAGGACGTCGAGCGGGAGCCGCAGGACGTAGCCGCGGATCTGGATGTCGCGCTCCTCCATCACGTTGAGCATCGCGACCTGGATGCGCTCGGCGAGGTCGGGCAGCTCGTTGATCGCGACGATGCCGCGGTGGCTGCGCGGGATGAGGCCGAAGTGGATGGTCTCCGGGTCGCCGAGGCTGCGACCCTCGGCCACCTTCATCGGGTCGACGTCGCCGATGAGGTCGGCGACGCTCGTGTCCGGCGTGGCCAGCTTCTCGACGTAGCGCTCCTCGCGACTGCGCCAGGCGACGGGCAGCTCGTCGCCGAGCTCCTCCGCCCGGCGCCTGCTGATCGAGGTGATCGGCTCGTACGGGTGCTCGCCGAGCTCGGAGCCGTCGATGACGGGGGTCCACTCGTCGAGCAGGCCGTTGAGCGTGCGGAGGAGGCGGGTCTTGCCCTGGCCGCGCTCGCCGAGGAGCACGATGTCGTGCCCGGCGATCACCGCCCGCTCGACCTGGGGGATGACGGTGTCCTGGAAGCCGTGCAGGCCGGGCCAGGGGTCGCGGCCCTCGCGGAGGGCGTCGAGGAGGTTGTCGCGGATCTCGGTGCGGAGGGTCTTCTGCGCGTGCCCGGAGGCGCGCAGCTGGCCGAGGGTGCTGATCTGGGGGCGCATCACCTCTGCAACGCTACGCCGCGGGTCCGACATGCGGTGGGGGTGTGCGGGATCCGTCGGGGTGCTAGCGGTGGCGGTGGATCGGGGCGATCATGCGGCCACCGTCCGGCGGAGCGCGGGTCTCGATACGCCCCTTCGGGGCTGATCGACCAGCAGGAAAGTGAGAAGGCTCGAAGGTTCGGCGGGCAGCCTGGGGGGATGACCGGTCCCGTCCTCCGCTCGGCCCTCGTCGGCGCGACGCTCGCGCTCGGCGTGGGGCTCGCCTCCTGCAGCACGACTCCCGCCGCTCCCGGCCCCGAGGCGCGCGAGCTCGTCGGCGCGAGCAGTGTCGCGGAGGGGCTCGAGGCGCCGTGGTCGGTCGCGTTCGTCGACGACGGTACGGCGCTCGTCAGCGAGCGGGACAGCGGACGGATCCTCGAGCTGGCGGACGACGGCGGGGCCCGCGAGGTGGGCGTCGTCGAGGGCGTGGTCGCCGAGGGCGAGAGCGGGCTGCTCGGGCTGGCCGTCGACGGACGGACGCTGTTCGCCTACTCGACCGCGGCCGACGGCAACCGGATCCAGCGGTTCGCGCTCGAGGGCGAGGCCGGGTCGTACGCGCTCGGCGAGCCGGAGACGATCCTCGACGGCATCCCGGCCGCTCGCACCCATGACGGCGGGCGGATCGCGATCGGCCCCGACGGCATGCTCTACGCGACCGTCGGCGACGCCGGGCGGCGCGAGGCGGCGCAGGACCTGGGCGAGCTCTCGGGCAAGATCCTCCGGATGACGCTCGACGGCGCCGTGCCCGACGACAACCCGCACCCGGGGTCGCTCGTCTGGAGCAGCGGGCACCGCAATCCGCAGGGCCTGGCCTGGGCGGAGGACGGCACGCTCTTCGCGAGCGAGTTCGGGCAGGACACCTGGGACGAGCTGAACGTGATCGAGCCGGGCGCGAACTACGGCTGGCCCGAGGTCGAGGGGATCGCCGGCGAGGACGGCTTCGTCGATCCGGTGCAGCAGTGGGAGCCGGGCGAGGCCAGCCCGAGCGGGATGACCGAGCTGGACGGCGTGCTCTATCTGGCGAATCTGCGCGGCGAGGTGCTGCGCGCGGTGCCGGTCGCGGATCCGTCGGTCTCGACCGACTACGCCGTCGGCGAGTACGGCCGGCTGCGCGACGCTGTGGCGGCTCCGGACGGCGACCTGTGGTTCGTGACGAGCAACACGGACGGCCGCGGGTCGCCGGGCGAGGCGGACGACCGCATCGTGAGCGTGCCGCCTCCGGCGTGACGCGCGCGCGAGACGTCCCGCTCCCGTCGAGGCGTCCCGGTGCTGCGGGACGCCTCGACGGTTCGAGGACGCCTCGGCGCGCGCATCAGGCGCCGGGGGTCAGCAGGCCGCTCTCGTAGGCGGCGATCACGAGCTGGGCGCGGTCGTGGGCCGAGAGCTTGGTCATGATGCGGTTGACGTGGGTCTTGGCGGTGTGCGGGGAGATGACGAGGTCGTCCGCGATCTCCTGGTTGGAGCGGCCGCGCGCGACGAGCAGCAGGACCTCGCGCTCGCGGTCGGTCAGCTGAGCGAACTCCGGCGGCTCGACGAGCGGCGGCGACGCCTGCGGGGCGAGGACGTAGCGGGTGATCAGGCTGCGGGTCGCAGCGGGCGAGAGGAGGCTGTCGCCGGCGTGCACGGCGCGGACGGCGGCGGCGATCTCCTCCGGCTCGGCGCCCTTGCCGAGGAAGCCGCCGGCGCCCGCGCGCAGGGCGGCGATCAGGTACTCGTCCTCCTCGAAGGTCGTGAGGATGAGGACCTTCGTCGCCGCGAGCTCCGGGTCGGCGCAGATCAGGGCGGTGGCGCCGATGCCGTCGAGCTCGGGCATGCGGATGTCCATCAGGACGACGTCCGGGCGCAGGCGGGTCGCGAGGTCGACCGCCTCGCGGCCGGTGCGCGCCTCGCCGACGACCTCGATGCCGCTCTCGCTGCTCAGGATGTCGGTGACGGCCTGGCGGATCAGGGGCTGGTCGTCGACGACGAGGACGGTGGTCATCGCGGGTCCTCCTCCGGAGACGGCATCGACGGGGACGGCATCGGCGCGGTCGGGGATGCCGGCGGGAGCGACGCCGACGGAACGACCGCGGACTGCGGCAGCGGCAGCGACGCAGCCACCCGGTAGCCGCCCGGTGTCGCTCCCGTCACCACCGTGCCGCGGACGGAGGCCACGCGCTCCCGGAGTCCGAGCAGTCCGTGCCCGCTGCCGCGCTCGGGGTCCGGACCCGCGACGGCCGCGACCGGATTCGCCACGACGATCTCGACGCGCTCGTCCGACACCGCGACGAGGACGTGCGCGCGGTGCTCGGCGCCGTGCTTGTGGGCGTTGGTGAGTCCCTCCTGAACCACGCGGTACGCGACGAGATCGGCCGCCCCCTGGACGCGGCCGAGCGCGCCCTCGGTGCGCACGGTGACCTGCAGGCCGTCCTCGCCGAAGCGGCGGACGAGCTCGTCGAGGCGGTCGAGGCCGGGCTGGGGCGCTGTGCCGGCCGCCTCGTCGGTGCGGAGGACCTCGAGGAGGTCGCCGATCTCGCCGAGGACCGAGCGGGCCGCGCTGCGGATCGTGCTGAGCGCCTCGCGCGCCTTCTCGGGCCGGGAGTCGAGGGCGGAGCTCGCGACACCGGCGTTGAGGCTGATCACCGAGATCTGATGTGCGACGGCGTCGTGCAGGTCGCGGGCGATGCGCAGCCGCTCCTCGCTGACGCGGCGCCGCGCCTCCGACTCCCGGGTCTGCTCCGCCCGCTCCGCCCGCTCCGTCACCGCGACGATGTACTCCCGGCGCGAGCGCGTCGCGTCGCCGGCGGCCGCCGCGAAGAGCACCGTGACGGCGTACTGCACGGCCCGGGCGTCGAGCGGGCTCACCGCCGCGCCGACGACGCTCAGGAGCACCACCGCGACCACCGTGACCCCGGTCACGACGAGACCGACCCGGCGGGAGCTGCGGTTCGTCACCGCGAACATCGCGATCGCCGTCGCGAGGACGACGCCCGGCGCGAGCAGGCCGAGGACCGCCGCGGCGGCGGACAGCACGACGATCGCCGCGAGCACCGGGATCGGTCGGCGCCGCCGCAGCGGCAGCAGGACCGCCGGCGCGAGCACGATCGCGAACTCGAGCAGACCCGAGGGCCGCTGAGCGGACCCCTGGAACGGCGCGAACGCCGCGCCGACGACGATCGCGGCCGCGAGGGCGTCGCCGAGCCGGGACCGCAGCCGCGGGTGGGCCTGCATCCGCGGCGTCATCCCCACATCCTGGCGGAGTGCGCGCGCTGCGGCGTCACCCCGCCGCGGTGCTCCGCCTACCGCGACCGCGGTACGGCGGGGACACCCTGCGAGGGACGCGCGATCGGGCGGCGCCGCCCAGGCTGGAGGGGCCGCTCCGGAACCCGCCGGGCGGCGGAGGGAGTCCCATGAGCACGCCCATCATCTCGGTGAGAGACGTCCGCAGGTCGTACGGCCGAGGCCAGAACCGCTTCGAGGCGCTGAAGGGCGTGAGCTTCGACATCCAGGAGGGCGAGAGCGTCGCCATCGTCGGCAAGAGCGGCTCGGGCAAGTCGACCCTGATGCACCTGCTCGCGCTGCTCGACGCCCCCAGCACCGGCGTGGTCGAGCTCGAGGGAGTGGACACCAGCACGCTCAAGGGGCGCCGGCTCGACGTCACCCGCAACCGCACCTTCGGCTTCGTGTTCCAGCAGTTCTTCCTCACGCCGAACGCGTCGGTGCTCGACAACGTGGTGCTGCCGATGAAGATCGCCGGGATCGGCCGGGCGGAGCGCAAGCGCCGCGGCCTCGCCGCGCTGGCCCAGCTCGAGCTCGACGACAAGGCCGGCAGCAGGGCCGTCGACCTCTCCGGCGGGCAGAAGCAGCGGACGGTCATCGCCCGCGCGCTCGTCAACAACCCGCGCATCCTGTTCGCGGACGAGCCGACCGGCAATCTGGACACGACGACCGGCGGGGTGGTCGAGGACATCCTCTTCGCGCTCAACCGCGAGAACGGCATCACCCTGATCGTGGTCACCCACGACGAGGAGCTGGCCGCGCGCTGCGACCGGCGCCTGATGATCCGCGACGGCCTGCTGGTCGAGGACTCCGCGGCGGTGGCCGCATGAAGGCCGTCGACCTGATCGGGACCGCGATCGCCAACACCTTCCGCTCCCGGACGCGCACGCTCCTGACGATCCTCGCGATCTTCGTCGGCGCGTTCACCCTGACCCTCACCAACGGGCTCGGCACCGGCATCAACGCCTACATCGACGACACGGTCGACGGGGTCGGCGCCTCGGACGTGATGACCGTGTCGAAGACCTCCGAGTCGGCGACGGGCCTCGGCTCCGGGCCGGTCGAGTACGACCCGGACGCGGTCGCGAGCGGGGCGGCGGGGCCTCCCGGGCAGACCGTCGTCGCGCTGACCCCGGCCGACCTCGACACGCTCGCCGGAGTCGAGGGCGTGCTCGACGTGCAGGCGGTGAAGTCGATCTCGGCCGACTACGTGGCGGCCGGCGACGACGGCGCGAAGTACGTGATCGGGATCGGCAGCCTCGTGGAGGGGCAGACCGTCCAGCTCGCCGCGGGGGCCGCCCTCGACGACGCGTCGACGCAGCTCCAGGCGGTGCTGCCGGTGTCGTACGTCGAGCCGCTCGGCTTCGCGGACGACGCGGCGGCCGTCGGGACGACGCTGTCGATCGGCATCACCGACGCGCAGCGGACGCCGCACGTGGTCGAGGCGACGATCGTCGGCGTCGCGGAGGAGAGCATCGCGGGAGCGGGCGGGGGCCTCGTCACGAACGACGCGCTCACCGACGCGCTGTTCACGACGCAGAGCGTCGGCGTGCCGGCGGATCAGGTCGACCGCTTCGCCCAGGCGAGCGTGCGCTTCGACGCGGCGGCGGACGACGAGCAGGTCACCGCGCTGAAGGACCGCCTCGCGGACGCCGGCTACACCGGCACCACGGTCGCGGACCAGCTGGGCACGATCAAGGCCGTCGTCGACGGGATCGTGCTGGTGCTCAACGCCTTCGCGGTGATCGCGCTGCTGGCGGCGAGCTTCGGCATCGTCAACACGCTGCTGATGAGCGTGCAGGAGCGGACCCGCGAGATCGGCCTGATGAAGGCGATGGGCATGGGCAGCGGACGCGTGTTCGCGCTCTTCAGCATCGAGGCGGCGTTCATCGGCTTCCTCGGCAGCGCGATCGGCGCGCTGCTGGCGGTGGCGGCGGGGACCGGGCTGAGCGGGGTGCTCTCGGGCTCGCTGCTCTCGGACCTGCCCGGGCTGACCCTGATCGCGTTCGACCCGGTGTCGATCCTGACGGTGGTGCTCGTGGTGATGGTGATCGCGTTCGTGGCGGGGACACTGCCGGCCGCGCGGGCGGCACGGGCGGATCCGGTGCAGTCGCTGCGCTACGAGTAGCACACCGGGGCCTGCCGCTGCAGGACATCGGCTGAGCATGCGGCTCATCGCCGATGGGCGATGACCAGGCGTCTCAGCCGATGTTCTGCGTCCGTCAGCGGCCTCCGGCTGCGCTGCCCTCGTAGTCCGCGTCGGTGATGTGCTCGGCCCAGGCCGTCGTCGTCGCCGGGTCGTCGGCGGCCTCGAGCACGGCGAGGTGCTCCATGAAGACGCCGGGCGCGGAGGCGTGCCAGTGCTCCTCGCCGGGCGGGGTGTAGAGGGTCTGGCCGGCGTGCACCTCGAGGATCGTGCCGTCGCGGCCGCCGAAGCGGGCGACGCCCGAGGTCACGTGCAGGTACTGGCCGCGGGCGTGCGAGTGCCAGGCGGTGCGGGCGCCGGGGGCGAAGCGCACCCGGGCCATCGTGGTGCGCTGGTCGGCGTCGTGCGGCACGACGATGGTGTCGAGCCAGATGTCGCCGGCGAACTGCTCGGGCGGGTTCTTGGCGGTGGGGGTCGTCGGTTCGATGTTCATGAGGGTCCTTCTTCCGCGGTGGCGGCGGGCCGGGCGTCCGCCTCCGTCGCCACGCTAGGCCGGGGTCGGCGCGCGGGACAGGCACTGGCGGTACACGTTCCGGCAGGGCCTCGCTCGCGCGGCGGCCGCTCGCCGGGTGGTGCCGGTCCGACCTCGACGAGCGGAGACGACGAGGCGTACCGGCTGGGCTGAGACGCCCACGGGATCGAGGGTCCGACCGCCGCGCTCAGGCCGCCGGCTGCGCCGCGGGGAGCACCAGGGCCGAGCGGCGGCCGAGCAGCCAGACCGTGAGCGCGAAGCCGCTCAGCGCGGCGCCGGCGATGCAGACCGCGCCCCAGCCGCCGTGGGTCCAGAGGAAGGACGCGAGGGCCGAGCCGAGCGCGCCGCAGACGAAGTTGGTCGTGACGAACGCGGTGTTCAGCCGGCTGCGCGCCGACGGATCGACCTGGAACATCCGCGACTGGACCAGGATGTTGTGGCCCTGGATCGCGACGTCGAGCACCAGGATCGCGACGATCACGGCCACGATCGAGCCGCCTCCGACGCCCGCGATCACGAAGGACAGCAGCACCGCTGCCCAGGCGACGCCGATCGCCGGGAGCGCCAGACCGCGGTCGTGCAGGTGCCCGGCGCGCTGCGCGGCGATCGCACCGGCGAGGCCGATCAGGCCGAAGAGGCCGATCGTGCCGACGTCGAAGGAGAACGGCGGGGCGCTGAGCAGGAAGGTCAGCGACGTCCAGAACATCGTGAAGACGGCGAAGGACGTGCCGCCGAGGGCGAGGCTCCAGCGCACCGAGCGCTCGCGGCGGACGATCGCGAAGACGGAGGCGATCAGGGCCGGGTAGCGCAGGCGGGTGCGCGGCGGGAGCGACGGGATCGCCCGGGCGAGCAGGACCGCGAGCACGACGCCCGCGACCGCCGCGACCACGTAGACGGTGCGCCAGCCGGCGGCCTGGGCGATGAGGCCGCTGATCGTGCGTGAGACGAGGATGCCGGTAAGGATGCCCGAGACGACGGTGCCGACGACCCTGCCGCGGGTGGCGTCGTCGGCGAGGTCGCCCGCGAGCGGGGCGAGGATCTGGCCGGCGACGGTGGTCAGGCCGACGAGCGCGAGGGTCGCGACGAGCACGGCGAAGGTCGGGGCGAGCGCGCAGGCGAGCAGGGCGAGAGAGGCGCAGAGCATCGCGGCGGGGACGAGGACGCGGCGGTCGAGCACGTCGCCGAGCGGGACGAAGAGGAGCACGCCGAGGGCGTAGCCGAGCTGCGTCGCGGTGACGAGCCAGCCCGCGGATCCGGTGCTCGTGCCGAGGTCGGTGGCGAGGAAGTCGAGCAGCGGCTGGGCCCAGTAGAGGTTGCCGACGGCGACGCCGCCCGCGATCGCGAAGAGGAGGGTGGTGCGGCGGTTCACTCGGCGGTCCTGTCGGCGGGGGCGGGGTGCGCGGTCGGAGCGGTCCGGGTCGTCTGCGCGCTCTGGGTCGCCGACCAGCTCGCGAGCAGCTTCAGGGCGTCGTCGCTCGGCGAGCCCGGCTCGGCGCTGTAGATGAGGAAGTCGAGGCCGGGGTCGCCGAGCGGCTCGAACGCCTCGTAGCTGAGGTGCAGGTCGCCGACGATCGGGTGGTGGAAGAACTTGCTGCCGCTGGCGTGGTGCCGCACCTCGTGGGCGCCCCAGCGGGTGCGGAACTCGTCGCTCCGTGTGGACAGCTCGCCGACGAGCGCCTGGAGCTCGGCGTCGTGCGGGGCGCGGCCGGCCTCGGTGCGGAGGATGCCGACGGTGATGTCGGCGGCGGTGCTCCAGACCGGGTAGAACGCCTCCGCCAGCTCGCGCTGCAGGAAGGCGAAGCGGGCGAGGTTGACCGGGCGCTCCGGGAGCGCGTAGAGGTCGGCGTAGAGCGCGCGGAAGAGGTCGTTCTCGACGAGGACGTCGAGCCGGCCGTTGCGGACGAAGGCGGGGGCCGAGGTGATCGACTCGACCGCGAGCCGCATGCTCGGCCGGACGGCGGCGGGCGCGCGCCGGCGGGAGCGCAGCGGCGAGCGCTCGGCGGTGCGGGCGAGATCGAAGAGGTGCTCGCGCTCGGCGCGGTCGAGGCGCAGGGCGTCGGCGAGCGCGGTCAGCACCGACTCGGACGCGCCGCGGAGGTCGCCGCGCTCGAGCCGGGAGTAGTACTCGATGCTCACGCCGGCCAGCTGGGCCACCTCGCTGCGGCGCAGGCCCGGCACCCGGCGGTTGCCGCCGGCGGGCAGCTCGACCTGCTCGGGGGTCAGCCGGGCCCGGCGGGAGGTCAGGAAGTCGCGCGCCTCGGGGTCGTTCGTCATGCCAGTCACGCTACGGCGCGGCGGCGCGCGGAGGGATGCCCTGCGGGGGCACCGGTGCGGCGGGCGGGGGGCGGCGGAGGCCACCTGGGGAGCGGCGGGCGGGTGACCCATGCTGATCGAGTAGCCCGCGCAGCGGGCGTATCGAGATCCGCCCGCATGCAGCACCACTGCCGGAGGACGTGGGTCTCGATACGCCCCTGCGGGGCTACTCGACCAGCATGTGTGCGGGCGTCTCTTCCAAGCAGATCCACCGTCGGCAGAACTCCAGCACGCAGACCCACTCCGCTGGTGACGGCGGGTCGCGCTGCGCCCCTGCGGGCTCCTCGACCGGCAGTCGGTGCGCACAACATCAGCTGAGAGCAGGGTCCCTCCCCTGACAGCGGAGGCCACCCCTTCTCAGCTGATGTTCTGCAGCGCCCGAGCGCTCCCCACCGTTCGACCGCCTCTCTGCTGATCGAGCAGCCCGCGGAGCGGGCCCTATCGAGCGGAGGGGGCGCCTCCGGCGCCATCGCAGGGCGGGGAAGAGGCCGACGTCCTTGGGGTGCGCGGGTCTCGATACGCCCCTGCGGGGCTCCTCGACCAGCATGCAAGGGGGTATGTACGGCCACCGCCGACGTCGTGCGACGGCGAAGGCGTCAGGGGCGGTCGAGGCGGGGGGCGGCGGCCAGGAGGCGGCGGGTGTAGTCCTCGCGCGGGGTGCCGAGGACGGCGGCGGCCGGGCCGGACTCGACGAGGCGGCCGTCGCGCATCACGGCGATGCGGTCGCTCATGTGCGCGATGACGCCGAGGTCGTGCGAGATCAGGAGCAGGGCGAGGCCGTGGCGGCGCTGGAGGTCGTCGAGGAGGTCGAGGATCTGCGCCTGGACGGAGACGTCGAGGGCCGAGACCGGCTCGTCGCAGATCAGGACGTCGGGGCGGGTCGCCAGGGCGCGCGCGATCGAGACGCGCTGGCGCTGCCCGCCGGACAGGGTGCGCGGCGAGCGACGCTCCAGCGACGCGGCGAGGCCGACGCTCTCGAGCAGGGCCGGCACCGACTCCGCCCCGGCATCGCGGAGCAGCCGGCCGACGCTCCAGCGCGGGTCGAACGACGACAGGCTGTCCTGGTAGATCGCGCCGATCCGCGGGCGGAGCGGTCGCCGTGCGCGCTCGGTCGCCGCCGACCACGGGCCGCCGTCGAACTCGACCGACCCGACATCCGGGCGGCGCAGCGCGAGCAGCAGCCGGGCGACCGTGCTCTTGCCCGAGCCGGACTCGCCGACGAGCCCGAGGGTCTCGCCGCGGCGCAGCTCGAGGCCGACGCCGTCGACGGCGGTGCGGGTGCCGCCGCCGGGACGGGGGAAGCGGGTGACGAGGTCGGTCGCGCGCAGCAGCAGCTCGCCGGGCGGCGCGGGCGGGACGACGGGTGCCTCGGGGTCGGTCAGCCGCGAGCCGCGCGGCCGCCCGGCCGGGACCGCGGCGACGAGCGTCCGTGCCTGGACCGACTCCGGCGAGCGCAGCACCCGCGCCGCCGGACCGTCCTCGACGACCCGGCCGTCGGCGAGCACCAGGATCCGGTCGGCGAGCCCGGCGACGACGGCGAGGTCGTGCGAGACCAGCAGCAGCGCCCGGCCGCGCGCCTTCTGCTCGGCGAACAGCTCGAGCACCCGCGCCTGCACGGTGACGTCGAGGGCGGTGGTCGGCTCGTCGGCCACCAGCAGCGGCGGGTCGAGCGCGATCGCGGCGGCCAGCAGTGCGCGCTGGCGGAGTCCGCCGGAGAGCTCGCCGGAGCGGTCGCGCATCCGCTCCTCCGGGTCGGGCATGCCGACGCTCGCGAGCACCTCGGCCACCCGCGCCGACGCCTCCGCCGCGGACAGCCGGGAATGCAGGCGCAGCACGTCGCCGATCTCGCGGCCGATCGGCCGCAGCGGATCGAGGGAGAGCAGCGCGTCCTGCGGCACGAAGCCGACGCCGGCACCGCGGAGGCGGCGCAGCGTCCGCGCGCCCGCGCCGATCACCTCCTGGTCGCCGACCCGGACGCTGCCGGTCGCCGCTCCCCCGCTCAGACCCAGGAGCGCCCGCGCGGTGACGCTCTTGCCCGAACCGGACTCGCCGACGATCGCGACGCACTCCCCCGGCTCGATGCGGAAGGACACCCCGTGCACGACCTCGACGCCGTCGAAGGCGACGCGGAGGTCCTCCACCACGGCGGCACTGCCCGCGCGCGCGGCGTTCACCGAGCGCCTCGCAGTCGGCCGCCGAGGACCGTCGTCGCGAGCGTGGTCAGCACGATCGCGAGCCCCGGGAACACCGTCAGCCACCAGGCGCTCGAGAGGTAGGTGCGGCCCGCGGAGAGCATCGCGCCCCACTCCGGCGCCGGCGGCTCGGCCCCCAGGCCCAGGTAGCTCAGCGCCGAGGCCCAGACGATCGCCTGGCCGACGCCGAGCGTCGCCAGCACCGCGAGCGGGCCGAAGGTGTTCGGCAGGACGTGCGCGAGCAGGATCCGCGGCGCGGAGTGGCCGAGCACCCGCGCCGCCTCGACGTAGCCGGAGTCGCGGATGCCGAGCAGCTGGGTCCGCAGGATGCGCGCGTAGCCGGGCGCGGTCGAGAGGCCGACCGCGACCGTCGCGGGGACGACTCCGGGGCCGGTGACCACGATGACCAGCAGCGCGAGCAGCAGCGCGGGGAAGGCGAAGAGGACCTCGAGGACCCGGCCGATCACTCCGTCGACGAAGCGGCCGCCGAACGCCGCGGCGACGCCCAGCACCGCGCCCAGCACGAGGCCGATGGCGGTGGCGCTGACGCCGATCAGGAGGGAGGCGCCGGCGCCGGAGATCAGGCGGCTCAGGACATCGCGGCCGGATTCGTCGGTGCCGAGGAGGTGCGCGGCTGAGGGCGGGTCGAAGGCGTCGCGCGGGGCGATGGCGAGCGGGTCGACGGGGGCGAGCAGGTCGGGGGCGACGGCCGCGAGCAGCAGGAGGACGACGAAGGCGAGGGCGAGGAGCTCGCCGACGCGGAGGTGGCCGGCGGCCCGGCGCGCGGGGCGGGCGGCGCGCAGCTCGAGCTCGCTCATGCGCGGGCCTCCTGCGGGCGGGCGGCGGCGAGGCGCGGGTCGACGAGGCGGGCGACGAGGTCCGTGGCGAGGGTGACGACGATGTAGGCGAGGGCGGTGACGAGGACCACGCCGGTGACGACGGGGACGTCGCGGACGGTCACCGCGGCCAGCAGCGTCCGGCCGAGGCCGGGCCGGGCGAAGATCGTCTCGACCACCACCGCGCCGCCGATCAGGTAGCCGAACGCCCAGCCCGAGAGCGAGACGCCCGGCAGCACCGCGTGGCGCAGGGCGTGCCGGAGCCGGATGCCGAGCTCGCCCTCGCCGCGGGCGCGGGCCGCGAGCACGAACGGCGACTCCAGCGCGTCGAGCAGGGAGCGGCGCATCACCTGACCGAGGAAGCCGGCCAGCGGGATCGCGAGGGTCAGCGCGGGCAGGACGAGGCCGTTCGCGGAGCCGGTGCTGACCGGCGGGAACCAGCGCAGCGCGGTCGCGAAGACGGCGATCAGCACGGTGGCGAGCCAGAAGTGCGGAAGGGCGGCAGCGGTCAGCTCGAGGCCGGAGCCGATCGCGGCGGCGACCCGGCCGCCGCGGGTGGACCAGAGCGCGGTGGCGAGCGCGAGGATCCAGGCGAGGGTGAGCGCGAGCGCGGCGAGGAGGAGGGTGCCGGGCAGCTGCTGGGCGAGCAGGTCGGCGACGGGGGTGCGCAGGGAGTAGGACGTGCCGAGGTCGCCGCGGGCGAGGCGGCCGAGCTGGGTGAGGTACTGCACGAGCAGCGGCTGGTCGAGGCCGTACTGCTCGCGGACCGCGGCGAGCGCCTCCGGAGACGCCTGCGAGCCGGGGCCGCCGAGGATCGCCTGCGCGGGGTCGCCGGGGATGAGGCGGATGAGGAAGAACACGGCCGTCGCGACCGCCCAGAGCACCACGAGCGCGCCGCCGAGGCGGAGGAGGAGGAGGCGGATCATCGGGCCTCCTTCCTGGGTGCGGGTTCTGGCGGGTGGGTCTCGATACGCCGCTTCGCGGCTACTCGACCAGCATGGAGGCCGCTGCTCGACCGGCGTGCGGATCATGCTGATCGAGTAGCCCTCGCAGAGGGCGTATCGAGATCCACCGTGATCAGGACGGCGGGTCTCGATACGCCGCTCCGCGGCTACTCGACCAGCATGCAGGGCCGCTGCGCGGCT
This sequence comes from Rathayibacter sp. VKM Ac-2926, assembly GCF_022815565.1. Lineage (NCBI taxonomy): Bacteria > Bacillati > Actinomycetota > Actinomycetes > Micrococcales > Microbacteriaceae > Rathayibacter > Rathayibacter sp. VKM Ac-2926. The sequence continues at coordinate 34,713 of NZ_JALGRS010000006.1, forward strand.
GCTCGACCAGCGCGCTCCGGGCGCGAGCCTCGGAAGCCAGCGGGCGCGGAGCGTCAGAGCCAGGCGTCCGCGAACCAGGGGGTCGAGACGGTGGCCAGGGCGGCGACGCCCTGGACGGCCGAGCGGTGCAGGTAGTGGTTCTGCTGGTCGTAGAGCGGCAGGATCCAGTAGCCCTCGAGCACGATCCGCTGGGCCTGCGAGTAGAGGTCGGCGCGCTCGGTCTCGTCGACGGTCGCGCTCGCCTGCTCGAGCAGGGCGTCGAGGGCGGGGTCGTTCACCTGGGCGTGGTTGGCGAAGTAGCCGCTCGGCGCCGGGGTGATGCCGGAGGACGCGTAGAGCGTGCGCAGGACGTCCGGTCCGACCTTCGTGTACGGCGCGCTGACCAGCTCGTACTCGTTCGCCGCGAGCGCGGTGTACCAGCTGGAGAGGTCGAGCAGGCTGATCTGCACGTCGAAGCCGGCGACCTTCGCCGACGCCTGGATCTGCTCGAACAGCGACTGCTCAGCCGGGATCGACTGGTTGGTGCTGACCGGCAGGCGCAGGACGAGCGGCGCGCCGTCCTTCTCGCGGATCCCGTCGCCGTCGGAGTCGACCCAGCCCGCGGCCGTGAGGAGGTCCTCCGCGGCGGCGATCTCGTCGTCCGAGCCGGCGTCCTCGAAGAGCGACGGATCGGAGTAGGCGGTCGCCTCGCTGCTCGACAGCGGCGAGTACGAGCGCTCGGCGGTGCCGAAGAAGAGGGAGTCGATCGCGTCGTTCACGCCGACGGCGCGGATGAACGCCTCGCGGACGCTCTGGTCGTCGAACGGCGCCTGGCCCGAGTTGAGCTCGAGGCGGTTCACCGAGCCGGGGCGGGGCGCGTCGATCTCGACCAGGTCGGAGGCGTCGGTCGCAGCCGCGAGCGTGTCGGGCTGGGCGTTGTCGATCACGTCCACCTCGCCCGCCTGCAGTGCCGCGTAGCGGGTGGCGGAGTCGGGGATGAAGCGCCAGGTGATGCTCGAGAGGTAGGCGGGGCCGTCGTGGCCCTCGCCGGTCGGGCCCGTGGCGGCGTCGTAGTCGTCGTTGCGGGTGAGGGTCACGTGGTCCTGCTTGACCCACTCCGTCACCGTGAACGGACCGGTGCCGACGGGCGCCTCGCAGTTGGCCTCCTCGCCGCGGGCGATGCCGGTGGGCGACTCGATCGCGGTCCACGGCTGCGAGAGCGACTCGAGCAGGGCGCTGTCGGGGGCACTGAGGGTGAAGCGGGCGACGGTCGGCGAGACGGCGGTGACCGACTCGACCTTCGCGACGGCGAGGTAGCCGGTGGAGGACTTGGTCGCCGGGTCCTGCAGGTGCTCGATGTTCGCGGCGACCGCGTCGGCGTCGAGCGGGGTGCCGTCGGTGAAGGTCAGGCCCTCGCGGAGGGTGAAGTCGTAGCTGAGCGCGTCGTCCGAGACGGTCCACGACTCCGCGAGCCACGGGGTGATGGTGCCGTCGTCGCTGCGCGAGACGAGCGACTCCAGCACCTGGGTCGCGAGCAGCGCCTGCGGGTAGTTGCCGCCGACGTGCGGGTCGAGGCAGGTGGGCTCGGCGTCGCCGGTCGCGTAGGTGAGGACGCCGTCGGCGACCGGGGTGCTGGAGTCTCCCCCGGCGTCGCCGTCGGACGCGGCGGTGCAGCCGGTCAGCAGGAGGGCGGAGGCCGCGAGGGCGGCGAGGGCGGAACGGCGCAGAGTCATGGCGGCTTTCGTCAGGAGGGGGAAGCCGCGTTTCTTGGACCCGGCCCACTAAACGCTACCAGCGCGCTCAGCCTCCGGGCGGAGGTCCCCCGTTCTGCCCGTCTCCGCGAGATGCCACTTGAGTACGCGACACGCCGTGAAAAGCGTGCACAAGTGGCATCTCGCGGGAGGGGGCAGACGCGCGGGTCAGCCGGAGGTCGAGGCGCGGACGACGAGCTCGGGCTGGAAGACGACCTGGCGGGGCTCGGACTCGAGGAGCAGCTCGACGGCGGTCGCGCCGATCAGGGCGCTCGGCTGGCGAATGCTCGACAGCGGCACGATCGTCGCGGTCGCGAAGGCGATGTCGTCGTAGCCGATCAGCGCCACGTCCTCCGGCACCCGCACCTCGCCCAGCAGCATCAGCCCCTGCAGCACGCCGACCGCGAGCAGGTCGTTCGCGCAGAAGACGGCGTCGGGGCGGTCGGCGGGAGCGCGCTCGGCGAGCGTCCGCCCCGCGGCCCGGCCGTCCAGCACGGTGAGCCCCGGCGTCGGCAGCACCTCGAGCGTCGCGCCCGGCACCGCCGCCACGGCCTCCCGCGCCCCGGCGAACCGGTCCTTGACCTGGCGGATCGACTCCGGCCCGCCGACCACCGCGATGCGGCGCCTGCCGAGCCCGAGCAGGTGCTCGACCGCGAGCCGCCCGCCGGCGACGTCGTCGACCGCGACCGACGAGAACGCGCTGTCCCCCGACTCCCGGTCGACGAGCACGCAGGGGATGCCGTGGGCCCGGAGGCGGTCGAGCCGCGCGGACCCCTCCCCCTGCGGCGAGATCAGCACCCCGCTCACCCGCTGCTCCTCGAACAGGTCGAGGTAGGAGTCCTCGCGGTCGGCCTCGGCGTCGGTGCTCGCGAGGAGCACGGAGAGCCCCGCCTCGGCGGCGCGGGCCTGGGCTCCGCGGGCGAGCTCGGCGAAGAACGGGTTGCCGGCGTCGAGCACGACGAGGCCGATGCTGCGGCTGCGCCCGGCGCGGAGCTGGCGGGCCGCGTCGTTGCGGACGAAGCCGAGCTCGGCGATCGCGGACTGCACGCGGCGGACGGACTCGGCGCCCACCTTCTCCGGGCGGTTCAGCACGTTCGAGACGGTGCCGACCGAGACTCCGGCGCGAGCGGCGACCTCGCGGACACTGATGGACGGCACATCGTCTCCTCGGGTCGTCGCGGGTCGCAGGGCTGCGCGCGATCCGGGAATCATCTCATCCGGCGGCACCGCAGGCGTGCCCCCTCTCTGCAGGCCTTTGACAGCCCGGGAAGCGGAGCGATACGCTCGGCCCACGGCGCTGTGAAACGATTCATACGGTGCCGCCCGGTCGGCGTCCGCCGCACGGCCGGATCGCCCCGCACAGAAGGACCCCGCCGTGACCGACCTCAGCCCCGACATCCTCCGCCAGCTCGAGCAGCAGGCGATCGAACTGCCCTCGTGGGCGTTCGGCAACTCCGGTACCCGCTTCAAGGTGTTCAGCACGCCGGGCACCCCGCGGACCATCGAGGAGAAGATCTCGGACGCGGCGAAGGTCAACGAGCTGACCGGCCTCGCGCCGAGCGTCGCGCTGCACATCCCGTGGGACAAGGTGGACGACTACGCGGCGCTGGGCGAGTTCGCCGCGTCGAAGGGCGTCGCACTGGGCACGATCAACTCGAACACCTTCCAGGACGACGACTACAAGTTCGGCTCGCTCACGCACTCCGACCCGGTGATCCGCCAGAAGGCGATCGACCACCACCTCGCCTGCATCGACATCATGGACGCGACCGGCTCGCGCGACCTCAAGATCTGGCTCGCCGACGGCTCCAACTACCCGGGCCAGCAGGACATCCGCGGCCGCCAGGACCGCCTCGCCGACTCGCTCGCCGCGATCTACGAGCGCCTCGGCACCGAGCAGCGCCTCGTCCTGGAGTACAAGTTCTTCGAGCCCGCGTTCTACCACACGGATGTTCCGGACTGGGGCACCTCCTACGCGCACGTCGCCGCGCTCGGCGACCGCGCGCTGGTCTGCCTCGACACCGGACACCACGCGCCGGGCACCAACATCGAGTTCATCGTCGCCCAGCTGCTGCGCCTCGGGAAGCTCGGCTCGTTCGACTTCAACTCGCGCTTCTACGCCGACGACGACCTGATCGTCGGAGCGGCCGACCCGTTCCAGCTCTTCCGCATCCTCTACGAGGTGGTGCGCGGCGGCGGCTACGGCCCGGACTCGCCCGTCGCCTTCATGCTCGACCAGTGCCACAACGTCGAGGACAAGATCCCCGGCCAGATCCGCTCGGTGCTCAACGTGCAGGAGATGACGGCGCGCGCGCTGCTCGTCGACCGCGCGGCCCTCGAGGAGGCGCAGCTCGCCGGCGACGTGCTCGGCGCGAACGGGATCTTCATGGACGCCTTCTACTCCGACGTCCGCCCCGCCCTCGCGGCCTGGCGCTCGGAGCGCGGGCTGCCGGCCGACCCGATGGCGGCCTATGCGGTGTCCGGGCACGCGCAGGCCATTGCGGAGGAGCGCGTCGGCGGCACGCAGTCGAGCTGGGGCGCGTAGGTCTCGGCGGGAACGTGTGCACAACTAAGGCAGGAAGGGCCGATCCGACCGTTTCTCGACGGATTCGGGGCTTCCAGCCTTAGTTGCGCACGGCGGCGGGGTGTGACCGGCCGGCGAGCGGGGTCCTGAGCGCCGTCGGGTCCGGGATCCGAGGGCCGATCGGGCCGTCCGGCTGACAGAGATGAGCTCCGGCTCGCGGAACGAGCTCCGGCACGCTCATTCGCGGCGTTTCGACGAGCCGAAGGTGTTTCCGCGAGCCCGACGTCGCTTCCGCATCCTCCGGCACGCGGAACGAGCCTCGGCACGCAGAATCGGCCCGTTTCCACGAGCCGAAGGTGCTTCCGCGAGCCCGAGGTCGCCGCGGCGTCTTCCGGCACGCAGAAGCAGCTCCGGCTCGCGGAATCACGGGATTCTCGCGAGCCGGAGGCGCTTCCGCGAGCCCGAGGTCGCGTCAGGGGTCAGAGCGCCGACCGGAGTCCGTCGACAAGGTCGTGCTGCGCCTCCCGGCCCGCGCGGGTCGGCACCAGCGGGTACACGTGCAGCTGGCCGACCGCCTCGTGCAGCTCGAACGGCACACCGGCCGCCGCCGCCTTCTCGGCGAGGACGTGCGCGTCGGGGTTCAGGACGTCGCGGGTGCCGGTGTAGACGCTCAGCGGTCCGAGGCCGGCGAGGTCGCCGAAGAGCGGACTGACGATCGGGTCGAGCAGATCGAGCTCGCCGCGCCACTGCTCGGCGAGCACGCGGCCGCCCTGCGTGCCGAGCCACGGATCGCTCGGCTGCACCTCCGGGATGCGCGGGTTGCTCCAGGAGAGATCGAGCGCGGGCGAGATCAGCGTGGTCAGCGGCAGGACGACGCCCTCGTCGCGGAGGGCGAGGGCCGTCGACAGAGCGATCTGGCCGCCCGCGGAGTCGCCGGCGAGCGCCGTCGCGCCGTACCGGTCGAGACTCCGGTGCACCAGCGCACGGACGCCGTCGCGCGCCTCGAGGGCGGTGCCGAACGGGACCAGCGGGTAGATCGGCAGGGTGACCGCCGCAGAGGCCTCGTCGGCGATGCGCGCCGCCAGCCACCAGTGCTGCGGCGCGATCTCGTTGACCCAGCCGCCGCCGTGGGCGTAGACGACCCCGCCGCGGATCCGCCGCGGGCGGATCGTGTAGACCGGCCAGCCGCCGACCTGCTCGACGTCGACGCGCACTCCGGGTCGCAGTCGCGGGGGCGGGCCGTAGCGGGCCGGGCGGAGGGCGTTCTCGCGGATCCGGCGGCGAGCGCCGTCCGCGCTGACGAACGTGCGGTTGGCGCGGGCCAGGCGCAGGGCGAGCGGGACGAGGGCGTCGGGGACGGCGAGGGGCATGCCCCAGCATCTCCCGCGGGGATCAGCGGAGCCTGGGCACTCCGGCGAGCGACGGATGCGGTCGCGGCTCCGCTCGGCCAGGGTGGTGCGATGGACACTGCACCGCTGCTCACCTGGACCCTCGCGCAGGAGATCCCGGTCCCCGCCGACGTCGACTCCCTCCTGGTGGAAGGGGAGAAGGCGGTCGCGTCGTTCCGCACGCTCCGCGACTCCGCCACCTTCACCACGAAGCGGCTCATCGTGCGCGACGCCCAGGGGCTGACCGGCAAGAAGGTCGAGATCTACTCGCTGCCGTACAGCTCGATCAACATGTGGTCGAGCGAGAACGCGGGCACGTTCGACCTCAACTCCGAGGTCGAGCTGTGGACGCGGGCCGGGCACATCAAGGTGAAGCTCGGGCGCGGAGCCGACATCCGGCGGCTGGACTCGCTGCTCGCCTGGGCGGTCCTGCACCAGCACTGACGCGGCGGCGCGTCCGCGAGCCCGGCGTGGCCGGCGTCGTCTCCGGCACGCGGGACGACCGTCGGCACGCGGAAACCAGAAGATTCGGCGAGCCGGAGGTGACTTCGCGAGCCGGAGATCGGACCCATCACGTCCGGCACGTGGAACGGGCCTCGGCTCGCGGAAACCAGCAGATCCCGCGAGCCGGAGCTGACTCAGCGAGCCGGAGATCGGACCCGTCGCCCTCCGGCACGGGAAACGAGCCTCGGCTCGCGGAGATCAGCGGATCCAGCGGGCCGGATGTGATTGCGCGAGCCGGAAGTGGGGCGGGCCTCCAGAATCGGTGGGCGGTGCCGTGGCTCAGTCGCCGCCCCCGCCGCCGCCGCCGTCGGAGCCTCCGCTGTCCGGCGAGCCGCCGTCCGGGGAGCCGCCGTCGTCGGCACGGCCGTCGCGGGTGTCCGATCCGCTCGAGGTGCCGTCGCCCGTCGCGGCGGTCGAGCCGCCGTCCCGTGAGGCCGGGCGCGCTCCCGGTGCACCCGCGCGCATCCGCAGGACGGTCGCGATGACCGATCCGACCACCGCGATGGCGACGACGAGGGCGACGAGTGCCGCGATCTGCTGGTTCTCCACGTCCGGCTCCTGACTGCGTGAGTGAATCCTCAGCGTCACCGTAGCGAGCGGGGCTGGACGAGGGCGACGGGACGGAGGCCGCGCAGAACATCAGCCAGGAGTGGTTCTCGTCGCCGATGGGCGATGACGGACGCTCTCGGCTGATGTTCTGCCGAGCGGACGGGAGAAATCGCCTCGGGGAAGTGGGGGAACCCCATGCTGATCGAGTAGCCCGCGCAGCGGGCGTATCGAGATCCACCAGCGCCAGAAGACGAGTCTGCAGACCTGTCCTGCTGAGGACGGCGGGTCTCGATACGCCCCTGCGGGGCTGCTCGACCAGCATGCAGGGGCGCCTGCGGGGCTGCTCGGCCAGCATGCGGAGGCCGCTCCGGGGCTGCTCGACCAGCATGCGGAGGCCGCTGCGGGGCTGCTCGACCAGCACGGTGGGCCACGACGGCCGCGAGCGCCGGGCGCTACGGTGACCCCATGCCGAGACAGCCGACGATCCGCGACGTCGCGGTCAGCGCGGGCGTCTCGTACCAGACGGTGTCGCGCGTGCTCAACGACAGCCCGCAGGTCCGGCCGCGCACCCGCGACAAGGTGCTCGCGGCCATCGACGACCTCGGCTTCCGGCGCAGCGCCGCAGCCCGGGCTCTCGCGGCCGGCCGCTCCGGGCTGATCGGCATCCTCGCCGCCGAGAGCCACAGCTTCTACGGCACCGCCACGGCGATGGCCGCGATCGAGCAGGCCGCGCGCGACGCCGGCTACCGGGTGCCGGTGGTCAACGCGGCGCCCGACGCGGAGTCGCTGGCCGCCGCGCTCGAGCACCTCCAGCGCGAGGCGGTCGAGGCGATCGTCGTGCTCGCGCCGCAGGAGCGCGCGCTCGAGGCGATCGAGAGCCTCGCGATCGGAGTGCCGTTCGTCACCCTCGGCGCGGCGGGGCGCGGGGCCGACCCGCGGCTCCTCGTCGACCAGGCCGCGGGTGCGCGGCTCGCCGCCGAGCACCTCCTCGCGCTCGGCCACACCCGGATCGCCCACCTCGCCGGCCCGCAGCACTGGGTGGAGGCGCACGCCCGCCTCGACGGGTTCACCGCGCGGATGGCGGAGGCGGGGCTGGAGCCGGCCGCGGTGATCGGCGGCGACTGGACGGCGGAGTCCGGATACCGGGCGGGGCTGCGGCTGCTCGACGAGGTCGCCGACCTCACCGCGGTGGTCGCCGGGAACGACCAGATGGCGCTCGGGCTGCTGCACGCCTGCGCGGACCGCGGCGTGCGCGCGCCCGAGGACCTGAGTGTCGTCGGCTTCGACGACGTGCCCGAGGCCGCGCACTACCGGCCGCCGCTGACGACGATCCGGCAGGACTTCGCCGAGGTCGGCCGCCGCACGATCGGCGTGGTGCTGGCGGAGCTGCGCGGCGAGCCGGCCGCCGTCGACCGGCCGGTGCCGCCGGTGCTGGTGGAGCGGGACTCGACACGGGCGGTCTGAGGCGGGGGTCCGGCGGATGGCGGGTCTCGATACGCGCCCTGCGGGCGCTACTCGACCAACATGAAGCTCGCGCCCTGCGGGCGCTACTCGACCAGCATGGAGATCGCGCGCCACATGCTGGTCGAGCAGCCGCGCAGCGGCGCAGCGAGACCCGCCGACCGCGCCCCGCGCTTGCCGACGGCGCGCGCCTTCGCCTACGCTGGCCCGTGGCTTTGTGAACGGTCACATGGCCCTCAGCGAGGAGTGCAATGGACCAGCGACGGCCCCCCGCCGAGGCGATCACGAGCGGCGCGACCGCCCTCGGGATCGAGCTCGGCTCCACCCGCATCAAGGCCTGCCTCGTGGACGCGGCCGACCCGTCCGTGGTCCTCGCCGTCGGCAGCCACGAGTGGGAGAACCGGCTCGTCGACCGCCGCTGGACGTACTCGCTCGACGCCGTGCACGAGGGGCTCCAGGCCGCCTACGCCGACCTCGTCGCCGACGCCGAGAAGCGCCACGGCGCGCGCCTCACCACGGTCGGGGCGCTCGGCGTCTCCGCGATGATGCACGGCTACCTCGCCTTCGACGCGGAGGGTGAGCTCCTCGTCCCGTTCCGCACCTGGCGCAACACCAGCACCGGCCCCGCGTCGGCCGAGCTGACCGAGCTGTTCGGCGCGAACATCCCGCTGCGCTGGTCGCTCGCGCACCTGCACCAGGCGGTCCTCGACTCCGAGCCGCACGTCGAGAGGATCGACTTCCTCACCACCCTCGCCGGCTACGTGCACTGGCGCCTCACCGGCGAGAAGGTCCTCGGAGTCGGCGACGCCTCCGGCATGGTCCCGACCGACCCGGCGACCCGCGACTACGACGAGACCGTCCTCGAGCGCTACGACGCCCGCGTCGCCGGCACCCTGCCGCCGCTGCGCGAGCTGCTGCCCGCCGTCCTCCCCGCGGGCGCCGCGGCCGGCGAGCTCACCGCCGAGGGCGCGCTGCTGCTCGACCCGACCGGCGCGCTCCAGGCCGGCGTGCCGTTCTGTCCGCCTGAGGGCGACGCCGGCACCGGCATGGTCGCCACCAACTCCGTCGCCCCGCGCACCGGCAACGTCAGCGCCGGCACGAGCATCTTCGCGATGGTCGTCCTGGAGCGCCCGCTCGAGAGCGTGCACCACGAGCTCGACCTGGTCGCGACTCCGGCCGGCGACCTCGTCGCGATGGTGCACTGCAACAACGGCGCGAGCGAGCTCGCCACCTGGGTCGGCCTGTTCTCCCGGTTCGCCGCGGCCTCGGGCGGCCCCTCCGACAGCGACGCCGTCTACGGCACCCTCTTCGCAGAGGCGCTCGCCGGCGAGGCCGACGCGGGCGGGCTCCTCGCCTACAACCACCTCGCCGGTGAGCCGATCGCCGGGCTCGTCGAGGGCCGCCCGCTCGTCGTGCGCACCCCCGACTCGCGCCTCACGCTGGCCAACTTCATGCGCGCGCAGCTCTACGGCGTGTTCGGCACGCTCGCGCTCGGCATGCGCGTGCTGGCCGGCGAGGGCGTCGTGATCGACGAGATGTTCGCCCACGGCGGCATGTTCCGCACGGCCGGAGTCGCCCAGCGCTTCCTCGCCGGAGCGCTCGACGCCCCGGTCTCGGTCGCCGCGACCGCCTCCGAGGGCGGCCCCTGGGGCATGGCGGTGCTCGCCGCCTTCCGCCTGCAGGAGGGGACGACCCTCGACTCCTACCTGACCGAGCAGGTCTTCGGCGACGCCGGCTTCGAGACGGTGGCGCCCGACAGCGCCGACGTCGCCGGCTTCACCGCCTACCTCGAGCGCTACCGCGCCGGCCTCGCCGTCGAGCAGACGGCCGTCGACACCCTCACCACGCAAGGAGACACCGCATGACCGACAGCACGACCGCTGCGCCCGCCGGGTTCGGCCCCGAGGTCGAGGCGGCGATCGCCCGCGTCCGAGAGGACGTCGCCCGCCTGCACGCCGAGCTCGTCCGCTACGGCCTCGTCATCTGGACCGGCGGCAACATCTCCGGCCGCGTGCCCGGCGCCGACCTCTTCGTGATCAAGCCGAGCGGCGTCTCCTACGACGACCTCGCGCCCGAGAACATGATCCTCTGCGACCTCGACGGCACCGTCGTCCCGGGCAGCCTCGGCTCCGAGCGCAGCCCGTCCAGCGACACCGCCGCGCACGCCTACGTCTACCGCGAGATGCCCGAGGTCGGCGGCCAGGTGCACACGCACTCCACCTACGCCACCGCCTGGGCGGCCCGCGCCGAGGCGATCCCCTGCGTCATCACGGCGATGGCGGACGAGTTCGGCGGCGAGATCCCGCTCGGCCCGTTCGCGATCATCGGCGACGACTCGATCGGCCGCGGCGTCGTCTCGACGCTCACCGGGCACCGCTCGCGCGCCGTCCTGATGCAGAACCACGGCGTCTTCACCATCGGCAAGGACGCGAAGGACGCCGTCAAGGCCGCGGTGATGACCGAGGACGTCGCCCGCACCGTGCACATCGCGCGCCAGGGCGGCGAGCTCGTCCCCATCCCGCAGGAGTCGATCGACGCCCTGTTCGACCGCTACCAGAACGTCTACGGACAGAACCCCACCGGAGCACTCGCATGACCCGCAGCATCATCCCCGACCTCGCGACCCGCACCGTCTGGTTCCTCACCGGCAGCCAGGACCTCTACGGCGAGGACACCCTCCGCCAGGTCGCCGAGCAGTCGCAGGCCGTCGTCGCGCAGCTGAACGAGTCCAGCGACATCCCCGTCACCGTCGAGCGGAAGCCGGTGCTGAAGAGCTCCGACGCGATCCGCCGCACGATGATCGAGGCGAACTCCGACGACTCCGTCGTGGGCGTCATCACCTGGATGCACACCTTCAGCCCCTCGAAGATGTGGATCCACGGCTTCGACGCGCTCGCCAAGCCGCTGCTGCACTTCCACACCCAGGCGAACGTCGCCCTGCCGTGGCAGGACATCGACTTCGACTTCATGAACCTCAACCAGGCCGCGCACGGCGACCGCGAGCACGGCTACATCCTCAGCCGGATGAGCGTGCCGCGGAAGACGGTCGTCGGCCACGCGAGCGACTCCCGGGTCACCGAGTCGATCGGCATCTGGTCGCGCGCCGCGGCCGGCTGGTCGGCCTCGCAGAGCATGAAGGTCGCCCGCTTCGGCGACAACATGCGCAACGTCGCCGTCACCGAGGGTGACAAGACCGAGGCCGAGATCCGCCTCGGCGTCAGCGTCAACACCTGGGGGGTGAACGAGCTCGTCGAGCGCGTGGACGCGGCGACGGACGCCGACATCGACGCGCTGGTCGCGGAGTACGTCGAGAGCTACGACGTGGTGCCCGAGCTGCTCCCCGGCGGCGAGCGCCACGAGTCGCTCCGCTACGGCGCGGCGGTCGAGATCGGCCTGCGCTCGTTCCTGGAGGAGGGCGGCTTCGAGGCGTTCACCGACAGCTTCGAGGACCTCGGCGGGCTGCGTCAGCTCCCGGGTCTCGCCGTGCAGCGCCTGATGGCCGACGGCTACGGCTTCGGCGGCGAGGGCGACTGGAAGACCGCCGTCCTCATCCGCATCGCCGCGGTGATGGGCGCCGGCCTGCCCGGCGGCACCAGCCTGATGGAGGACTACACCTACGACATGACGCCCGGCGAGGAGCTCATCCTCGGCGCGCACATGCTCGAGGTGTCGCCGTCGCTGTCGTCGAAGCGCGCGTCGCTCGAGATCCACCCGCTGGGCATCGGCGGCCGCGAGGACCCGGTGCGCCTGGTCTTCACCGCCGACGCCGGCGACGCGGTCGTCGTCGCGCTGAGCGACGTGCGCGAGCGCTTCCGCCTGGTCGCGAACAAGGTGACCACCGTCGAGCCGCCGCAGACGCTGCCGCACCTCCCGGTCGGCCGCGCCGTCTGGCAGCCCGCCCCCGACTTCGGCACCAGCGCCGCGGCCTGGATCACGGCCGGCGCCGCGCACCACACCGTCATGACGACGCAGATCGGCCTGGAGGCGTGGGAGGACTTCGCCCGCATCGCCGGCGTCGAGCTCCTCGTCATCGACGAGTCGACCACCCTCCGCGGCTTCGAGGCCGACATCCGCTCGAACGCGGCGTACTACCGCCTCGCGCAGGGGCTGTAGGGACACTGCACGACCGACGGCCGGCTCCCCACGGGGGCCGGCCGTTCGTGCATTCCCGGGGTCGCCTGATCAGCGGAGGACGCCCTGCATGCTGGTCGAGTAGCCCCGCAGGGGCGTATCGAGACTCGGCGTCGCTTGCACGGTGGGACTGCAACACCGATGTCTCGGTGACGGTGGATCTCGATACGCCCGCTGCGCGGGCTACTCGATCAGCATGAAGAGCCTGCGGCGCTGCACAACATCAGCTGAGAAGGGGTGGCCTCCGCTGACGGGCGAGGGACCCTGCTCTCAGCTGATGTTGTGCGGACCGCATGCTGGTCGAGTAGCCGCGCAGGGGCGTATCGAGACCCGACGTCGTCAGAACGACGGGGCTGCAGGCCGAGGTCTCGGCGACGGTGGATCTCGATACGCCCGCTGCGCGGGCTACTCGATCAGCATGAAGGGCCGCTCGATGAGCATCGAGCCTGCGGCGCTGCACAACATCAGCTGAGAAGGGGTGGCCTCCGCTGTCAGGCGATGCCCCCTGCCCTCAGCTGATGTTGTGCGGACCGCATGCTGGTCGAGTAGCCGCGGAGCGGCGTATCGAGACCCGACGTCGTCAGAACGCGGGACTGCAGGCCGAGGTCTCGGTGACGGTGGATCTCGATACGCCCGCTGCGCGGGCTACTCGATCAGCATGAGAGGAGGGGCGCGGCGCCAGCCGCTCGATCGCGCCGGCCGCTCGATCACCGGCGCCGCGCCGCTCAGCGGGAGGTGGAGAAGGCCGCGTCGAAGGCGTCGGCCGGGGGCGTGATGGCGTTGAGCTTGCGGACGAAGGCGAGGGCCTCGGGGGCGCCGTCGAGGCGGTCCATGCCGGCGTCCTCCCACTCGACGCTGGTCGGGCCGGTGTAGCCGATCGCGTTCAGGGCGCGGAAGACGGGCTCCCACGGGACGGCGCCGTGGCCGGTCGAGACGAAGGTCCAGCCGCGGCGCGGGTTGGCCCAGGGCAGGTGCGAGCCGAGGACGCCGTTGCGGCCGTCGAGGTTGGCGATCGACTCCTTCACGTGCACGTGGAAGATGTGCTCGGCGAAGTCGAGGATGAACGCGACGCTGTCGAGCTGCTGCCAGACGAAGTGCGACGGGTCGAAGTTGAAGCCGAAGGACGTCCGGTGGCCGATCGCCTCGAGGGTGCGCTTCGCGGTCCAGTAGTCGTAGGCGATCTCGCTCGGGTGCACCTCCAGGCCGTAGCGGACGCCGACCTCCTCGAAGACGTCGAGGATCGGATTGAAGCGGTCGGCGAAGTCCTGGTAGCCGGCGGCGATCCACTCGTCGGACGCGGGCGGGAACATCGCCACGCCCTTCCAGATCGACGAGCCGGAGAAGCCGTTGACCTGCTTCACGCCGAGCGCGGCGGCGAAGCGGGCGGTGTCCTTGAGGTCCTGCGCGGCCCGCCGGCGGACGCCCTCGGGGTCGCCGTCGCCCCAGACGCGGTCGCTGAGGATGTCGCGGTGGCGCGCGTCGATCGGGTCGTCGCAGACGGCCTGGCCGGTGAGGTGGTTCGAGATCGCGAAGACCTGGAGGCCGTTCTTCTCGAGGATGTCCTTGCGGCTCTGCACGTACTCCGCGTCGTCCCAGCGGGCGACGTCGATGTGGTCGCCCCAGCAGGCGATCTCGAGGCCGTCGTAGCCCCACTCGCCGGCGAGACGGGCCACCTCCTCGAACGGGAGGTCTGCCCACTGGCCGGTGAAGAGGGTGATCGGTCGCGTCATCGCGGAGTCCTTACTCTCGACTCCCGTGCGCCGTCGCACCGGGAGAGGTAATTTGAAGTTCCAGGCAACATATCAGGCGCTCCCTCGAGCCCGAAAGGAACCGATCATCTCCTCGATCGACAGCGCATCGTCGCGCACCGACCTCCTCGTCACCGCCACCGCCGCTCCCACCTGGGAGGAGGGGCTGATCGTCGGCAGCGGCCGCGTCGGCGCCGTCGTCCACGGGCCGGCCGACGCGCTCACCGTGTCCCTGGCGCACGAGCGGTACTTCCTGCCCGTCAATGCGCGACCCGCCGCGCCCGATCTCGCCGGAGTGCGGGACGAGCTGCGCAGCGCCCTGCTGGCCGGCGACGCCGATGCGGCGAGCGAGGCCCTGACCCGCGGGGCGCGCTCCAGCGGCTACGACGGCGGCCTGATCTGGACCGATCCGCTCGGGATCTGCGCGACCGTCTCGATCCGCACGGCCGGCGGCGTCGCGTCGAGCCGCCGGCTGATCGATCCGCGGCTGGGCGAGGTCGCGGTCGAGTGGACCGACCTCGACGGCGGGCGGCACGCGGTGCGGCTGATCGCCCCGCACGGCGGCGAGAGCGTCCGGCTGTGCGTGGAGTCCGACCGGGACGGCGAGAGCGTCGTCGAGCTCGGGCTGGGCGCGGGCGACGCGACCTCGTTCGACACCGGGGTCCCGGACGCGTCGGCGGTCGTCGAGGCGAGCGTCGAGGGCGGGGCGACGGGGCGGCTCGTCGCCCTGGCCGGGACCGGCAGCGCGGAGACCGGGGGCGAGCGCGTCCGCGCGGTCGTGACCGCCGCCACCGGGACGCCGTGGCAGGTGGAGGGAGACGTCACGCGCTCCGTCGCGCCGGTCGCGGCCGGTGCGCCCCGGCTCCTCCGCCTCGACCTCTCGCTCTCGGACGGGGAGCCGGTGGCGGACGACCTGTCGTGGACCGACCTGCGCACGGCGCAGCGCGACGGCCACGGCCGCCTCGTCGGCGCCTCCGCTCTCGACCTGGCCGGCGCCTCCTCCGCCGTGCTCACCGAGGACCTCTGGGACGAGGCCCGCGCCGGCGACGAGGGCGCGCGCCGCCGCGTCGTCGAGCTCGCGTACCTCAGCGGCCGGGCGAACATCGTCGCCTCGACCGGTGAGCTGCCGCCGACGCTGCAGGGCGTCTGGCAGGGCACCTGGCGGCCGGCCTGGTCCGCGGACTACACGCTCAACGGCAACGTGCAGAACGGGGCGATGGCCGGGATGATCCCGACCGGCACGCCCGAGCTCGCGCTGTCGATCCTGGAGCTGGTGCTGCCGCACCTCGACGACTACCGCGAGAACGCGCGCCTCGTCTACGGAGCGGAGGGGATGCTGCTGCCGTCGCGGATGTCGACGCACGGCCGCGCGGACCACTTCGCGGCGAGCTACCCGCACCTGTTCTGGACCGGCTGCGGCGGCTGGGTGCTGCGCCTCGCCGCCGACGCCGTGGCCGCGACGGGCGACCGCGGGATCGTGGACGACCGGCTGTGGGAGCTGGCCGAGGGCGTGCTCCGCTTCGCCGAGACCGGCACGATCGTGGTCGACGGGGTCCGGCGGATCGTGCCGTCCTACTCCCCCGAGAACACGCCCGGCGGGGCGCGCTCGCCGCTGGCCGTCGACGCGACGATCGACGTTGCGGTGCTGCGCGACGCCGCCCGGGCGACCGCGCTGCTCGGGCGGGCCCGCGGCGACGACTCGCTCGACGAGCGCTGGGCGCGCGTGGTCGCCGAGCTGCCGGAGTACCGCGTGGCGGAGGACGGCACGCTCGCGGAGTGGATCGATCCGCGGTTCCCGGAGGAGATCGCGCACCGGCACGCCTCGCAGCTGTACCCGCTCTGGTACGGGGGCGATGCGGCGTTCGTGGGGGACGGTGCGGCGGCCGTGCGGCTGCGGGCGGCCGCGGCGGCGACGGTGGCCGCGAAGATCGCGTGGCGGGCCGAGGCGCCGACCGCTCCCCCGGGGCGGATGGAGATGGCGTTCGGGCTGGTGCAGGTCGGCACGGCGGCCGCGGCGCTGGGAGATGCGGAGTCGGCGCTGACCTGTGCCGAGTGGCTGGCGGTCGAGCACTGGTCGCCGACGCTGACGACCCGGCACGACGCGGGGCGCATCTTCAACCTCGACGCGAGCGGCGGGCTGCCGGGACTGGTCGCGGCGATGCTGCTCGGGTCGGACGACGAGTCGCTGACGGTGCTCCCGGCGCTGCCGTCGGTGTGGGCGCGCGGTGCGGTGACGGGGCTGCGGGCGCGCGGCGGGCTGGTCGTGGACCGGCTGGAGTGGGAGCCGGGACGCGCGTCGCTGACGGTGCGGCAGGTGCCGGGCGCGGAGTGGCTGGCGCCGGCGGGCGGGACGCGGCTGCGGACGCTCCGCGGCGCGGTGCTGCGGGTCGACGGGCGCGAGGTGTCGGGCGGGCTGCCGATCGGCGCGGAGGCGGTGCGCGTGGACGTGGAGTGGCGCGACTGAGGCTGCTCTCGGCGACTTCCGGCTCGCGGAACGCGTCTGGGCACGAGTGGCCGACCCCGCACCCCAGTCGGCCGATCCTCGCGCCTCATCCGCGCGAGAGGCACAGCTGGGCGCTTATCCGATAGTCGAGACCATGTCAGTTCAACCGCACGGACTCCCGCTCGACGGGGTCCAAGGTGTGGGTCGCAGTTGCGGGCGGCGGTGCTCGCGTTCACTGCCGCGCTGGTTCGACGTCTGCCGAAGCGCCGGGGCCGGCCCAGGACGTCGCACCCCGGCCGGTCGGCTGACCGTCCGGTCGCCGCCACCTTCTTCGTGTCGTGGCAGGAGTCGACGCCAGGACGCGCTCGCGAAGGCCACCGCGCCCCCCGCCCTCACCTGAGCGGGCGGGACTTCCAGGTCGCCTTACCTCAAACGTTTGAGTCGTATACATTGCCTCCGACCCCATCTCGACGAGGAGAACAATGACGACCCACACAAGTTCGACGGAGACGATCGCCTCCGTCCGTTCCTTCACCTGGAAGGACAAGGTCGGCTACCTCTTCGGCGACCTCGGGAACGACTTCATCTTCATCCTGGCCTCCAGCTACCTGCTGATCTTCTACACGAACGTGCTCGGCCTGAATCCGGCCCACGTCGGCACGCTCTTCCTCGTGATGCGTCTGGTCGATGCGTTCACCGATGTCGGCTGGGGCCGCTTTCTTGATCGCCACACACCGTCGCGGGCCGGCCGGTTCCGTCCCTGGATTCTGCGCGCGGCCATCCCGCTGGCGGTCGTGAGCGCGTTGCTCTACTCCCCCTTCGCCGCCGACTGGGACTACCCAGCGAAGATGATCTGGGCGGCCGTGACCTATGTCCTGTGGGGCACTGTCTTCTACACGATGGTCAACATCTCGTACGGATCGCTGGCCTCGGTGATGAGCCAGGACCCCGGCCAGCGCGCCTCCCTCTCCGTGTTCCGCGGAGTCGGCGCGAACCTCGCCGGCATCTTCGTCGCCCTCGTACCGCCGCTGTTCCTCTACGCGACGGTCGATGGGGTCTCGCAGGTCCTGCCCTCCGCGTTCTTCACGATCGGCATCGTCTTCTCGGCGCTGGCCCTCGTCTTCTACGTACTCTGCTACTCCCTCGTCCGCGAGCGGGTCCGCTCGATCCCGAACGTCGACAAGCCGAGCTTCGGCAGACTCCTGGCCTCGCTGGCCGGAAACCGGGCGCTGCTCTCGCTCATGTCAGCGAACCTGGTTCTCATCCTGTCATCGCTTCTCACCGGATCCGTTGGCGCTTATCTCTGGCTCATCTACTTCAACAACGGCGCTCTCTCAGGGGTGGCTGGGCTCGCCAACGCCCTGCCAGCGTTGATCGCGGCGCCCTTCATCTCCCGACTGGGCCGTCGCTTCGGCAAGAAGGAACTTCTCGTCGTCCTGCTGTTCGGGAGCTCCACCCTCTATTTCGTGCTGTTCTTCGTGGGGGTGACCTCGCCGTGGGTGTTCATCGCCATCAGCGTGATCGCCGGATTCGGGATCGGCTCCTTCAACCTCCTCGTCTGGGCGATCATCAGCGACGTGATCGACTTCCAGGAGGTGCGCACCGGGCAACGCGACGACGGCACGGTCTACGCCGTGAACACCTGGGCGCGCAAGGTCGGACTCGGGCTCGCGGGCGGGCTCGGCGGATACGCACTCGCCTTCATCGGCTTCCAGGCGGGTGCAGCTGTGCAGTCGCCCGGCACGATCCAGGGCATCTACACGGTCGCCACCCTGGTGCCCGGAGTGCTCTACGCCGTCGTCGCGCTGATCCTGCTGTTCTGGTACCCCCTGGGTCGACGCGCGGTCGAGGGCAACAGCGAAGAGCTCGAGAGCCGCCGCGTGGCCGTGGTGTCCTAGTCGCATGAGTCGCATCACCCTCAAGGACATCGCCACACGAGCCGGAGTCTCGGTGTCGACAGTCTCCTATGCGCTGAACGACCAGAGCACGGTGGTGCTGGCATCGGAGACGAAGACGCGGATCCGGATGCTGGCACGCACGCTCGGCTACGTGCCGAACGGGCTGGCGCGCTCACTCCAGGCCCGCTCGAGCCGGACGATCGGTGTGCTCCTGAACAAGCCACTGACCACTCCGCGCTACGCGGAGATCGCTCAGGGGCTGAGTGAAGGTCTGGCGGCAAGGGGTTTCCATCTCGCGCTCCTGGACGGCGATTCGGCCGACAACTGCGTGGAGGACGCCCGCGGCGGACGCCTCGAGGGTCTGGTGTTCATCGGCCACGACGACCACGAGGTTCCGGCCGACCTCGCCCGTGCGGTCGTCGAGCATCGCGTCCCGTTCACGGCGCTCGACTGCGGCTCCACCGCCGACACGGCCTGGGCCACCATCGACTTCGACTACGCCGCTGGTGTGGAGGAGTTGATCAGCCACCTCCGAGAGGAGGGCGTGACGCGGATCGTGCACGTGCTGCCGCAGGTGACTTCACGTGCCGACCGCGTGCGCACCACCGCCATGGCCGCCGCCACCTCCTCCCACGGCCTGTCGTGCCTCCCCGTCTCGACGGGAATGACCGACGATCTGCTCACCCGGCTCGAGTCCGATCCGTCAGCCGGCTCCGACTACTCCGTGGACATCACCCGACGACTCGACGAGGCCGCCGCCGCCATCCTCGCCCACGACACCGATACCACGGCGCTCGTGTGCTCCTGGGGGGCGGACGTCGAGGCGGTCTACCGCTGGGCGGCCATGACTGACGCCGGCCTGCGCGTGGCCGCTCTCGCCGGCGGCCAGCTCGACCCCCGCCTCTGGACGCGGCTCACCTACAGCCGACTGCCCCTGCGACGAGCCGGCGAGATCGCGGCCGGACTCATCATCGACGCCCGCGATCCCGGAACTCGGGCGTCCCGCATCACCCTCGCTCCCACGCTCGATACCGGCGGACGATCGCCGCGAGCACACGACACGGAAGGCCCCCGATGACCAACGTCGTCTTCATCATGTCCGACGACCACGCCGCGCATGCCATCTCGGCGTACGGCAGCCGCGTGAACAGCACGCCGAACCTCGACCGCATCGCCCACGAGGGCATGCGGATGGACGCCGTCTACTGCACCAACTCGATCTGCAGCCCCTCCCGGGCCTCGATCCTCACCGGCACCTACAGCCACCTCAACGGCGTCTCGTCGATCTGGACCGAGATGGACTACCGCGTGCCCACCTTCATCGACGTCCTGCACGACGCCGGCTACCGCACCGCGATGTTCGGCAAGTGGCACCTCGGCGAGCACGGCGTCTCGCAGCCCCGGGGCTTCGACACCTGGAAGGTGTTCCCCGGACAGGGCGACTACGTCGACCCGGAGATGATCGACGAGAACGGCACCGCGGTCGTCCCGGGCTACGCGACGGACATCGTGACCGACCTCTCGATCGACTGGCTCGACAGTCTCGACGAGGGCGAGCCGTTCTGCATGATGGTGCACCACAAGGCCCCGCACCGCCCCTGGGTCCCCGATGAGAAGCACGCCCACCTCTACGCCGACGGCTCGATCCCCGAGCCCGAGACCTTCCTCGACGACAGCGCCTCGCGCAGCAAGGCCGTCCGCGGCGTCCACATGACCATCGCCGACGACATGGGCGGCGACGACCTCAAGGTCGACATGCCGGAGGAGCTGCGCGGCCCGGAGAACCGCGAGGCGCGGATGCGCTGGAAGTACCAGATCTTCATGCGCGACTACCTGCAGTGCATCCAGTCCATCGACGACAACGTGGGACGGCTCCTGGACCACCTGGAGGAGAAGGGCCTCGCCGAGGACACCCTGATCGTCTACACCTCCGATCAGGGCTTCTTCCTCGGCGACCACGGCTGGTTCGACAAGCGCCTGATGTACGACCAGTCCCTGCAGATGCCGATGCTGATGAAGTGGCCGGCCGCGATCGAGCCGGGCACCCGGTCGGAGGCGATCATCACGAACGTCGACTTCGCCGCCACCTTCCTCGACGTCTGCGGCATCGCCGCGGACGAGGCGCTGCCCACGTCCCAGGGCCGGAGCTTCCTCCCGCTGCTGCGCGGCGAGCAGGTCGCGGACTGGCCCGACGCCGTCTACTACCGCTACTGGGAGCACGACGACCCGATCCACGCCGCTCCCGCCCACTACGGCATCCGCACGGACTCCTACAAGCTCATCTACTACTACGGTGCGGGCCTCGGCGTCCCGGGCGCCTCCGACGCGGTCTTCGAACCCGAGTGGGAGCTCTACGACCTCACCGCCGATCCCGAGGAGATGCGCAACGTCGCCGACGAGCCGGCCTACGCCGAGATCAAGGCCGGCCTCGAGGTGAAGCTCGCGGAGTACCAGCGGCACTACGACGACGAGCCCTACGCGGGCCCGGAGACGCCGCGCCCCGAGTGGGGACCGTACGACCACGAGCTCTTCGGGCGCCTACAGGAGTACGTCACTTCGATCCGCTCGGCGCAGTAGGAGCCGCCGACCGCACCCGAGATCCACCTGCGCGCGAAAGGGCCGACGATGACCGCCTCCTCCTCCACGCCTCTCACGGCGACGGTCGCCGTAGGCTCGACGCATGACTGAGTGCGGCCCTTCGTGCACCTGCGGCCCGCCCTCTCGCGGGACGGCGACCCGCATCGGACCCCGCCCGCTGCCTCTGGGCCCCGCGGTCCGCGGTGAGCACCGGGTGCCTCAGGCCCGGATCCCCCGGGGCGACTACCTCCGGGGCGATTCGTCCGGCGACGAGAACCGCGGCGACGGCGAGACTCCCCGGCACCGGGTCTCGCTCGCCGCGTTCTCGATCGACGCGACGACGGTCACCAACGCCGACTTCGCCCGCTTCATCGAGGCGACCGGGTACCGGACGGAGGCCGAGACGTTCGGGTTCTCGGCCGTGTTCCATCTGGCCGTGCGGGCACCTCGGTCCGCTGTCATGGGCCCCGCGTCCGGCACGCCCTGGTGGTACGGGGTGCGCGGCGCGGACTGGGCCCACCCGGGCGGGCCGGACTCGGGCATCGAGGACGTCCTCGACCACCCGGTCGTGCACGTGAGCTGGAACGACGCGCAGGCGTACTGCGGCTGGGCCGGCCGGCGACTGCCCACGGAGGCGGAGTGGGAGTACGCGGCGCGCGGCGGGATCGAGGGCGCGAAGTACCCGTGGGGCGACGACGAGGTCGACGCCGGCGGCTGGCGCGCGAACATCTGGCAGGGCCGCTTCCCCACCCAGAACACGGTCGAGGACGGCTGGCTGACCACCGCACCGGCCGCCGCGTTCGCGGCCAACGGGTACGGGCTGCACCAGAGCGTCGGGAACGTGTGGGAGTGGTGCGCGGACTGGTACGACCCCCG
Organism: Rathayibacter sp. VKM Ac-2926; assembly: GCF_022815565.1. Lineage (NCBI taxonomy): Bacteria > Bacillati > Actinomycetota > Actinomycetes > Micrococcales > Microbacteriaceae > Rathayibacter > Rathayibacter sp. VKM Ac-2926. Next base: position 56,542 of record NZ_JALGRS010000006.1, read on the forward strand.
CGCCTACACGCCCGAGCCCGTCACCGACCCCCGCGGACCGGCGGCCGGGCAGGCGCGCGTGCTGCGCGGCGGCTCGTACCTCTGCCACCTCTCCTACTGCAACCGCTACCGCAACTCCGCCCGCTCCTCGAACACCCCCGACTCCTCCATGGGCAACGCCGGCTTCCGCACCGTCGGCCTGCGCGACGGAGAGCTGTCATGAGACGGTTCCCGGCGAACGTCTACCGGCACGGCGACGAGCCCGACGCCCGCTTCAGCCTCGCCAACGAGCGCACCTTCCTCGCCTGGATCCGCACCGCGCTGGCCCTGCTCGCCGGCGGCGTCGCCCTCGAGGCGCTCGGGCTGGGCCTGCACCCCGGCTTCCGGCTCGCGGCATCGATCCTGCTGATCACCGCCGGGATCCTCACGCCTCTGCAGGCCTGGATCGGCTGGACGCGCACCGAGCGCGCCCTGCGACTGAACACCCCCCTGCCCTCGGCCGCCCTCGCCCTGCCCCTGGGCCTGATCGTCGTCGTCACCGGGATCCTGGTGCTCCTCGCGATCGTCCTCGCGTGAGCGAGACCGACCGCTCCGCGCGCCCCTTCGACGCCGGGCTGCAGCCCGAGCGCACCGCACTCGCCTGGCGCCGCACCGCGCTCGCGCTCACCGCCGGAGCCCTCGTCGGCATCCGCATCCTGCCCACGATCCTCGGACCCTGGGCCCTCCTGCCCGCCGGCGGCGGACTGCTCCTCGCGCTCCTGATCCTCGTCCAGTCGCACCATCGCTACCGGACCCACCACCGCGTTCTCACCACCAGCAGCACCGACCGCGTCCCCCTCCCCGACGGCCGGCTCCCCGCACTGGTCGCCGCAGCCGCACTCCTCGCGGGAACGGCCGCACTGCTCGTCGTCGTCGCCGGAGCGTCGCGCGGGAGCGGCTAGCTCGAACTGCGGGAGACCAGGACAGGCCCGCCGGGGTCGACGGCCCGGACCGCGTCGGCGATGCGGACCTCCGACGAGCCGCAGCGGGAGGGCATCCGCCGCGGTCTCGACCCGCTGCACGAGCGCCACCGGCGCTTCGCACTCCACGCACTCGAGGTCACCGACCCGGAGGGGGCGCGGGCGGAGGACGTCGACCTCGTCTTCGGGCTCGTGGAGAGCATCGTGTCCCAGCGCTACTGGGGTGAGCAGGAGGACCGCGCGGCTTACGGCCGGTCGATCGCACGCGGGTGCCTGCGGCTCGTCGGAGTCGGCGAGCCGGACATCGAGACGGCCGCGATCAGCGCCGCGGACGTCCTCGCACGGTATGACACTGGCGGCCCACCCCACGTGCAGTGATCGCGCCGAAGACGGCGGCACACAGTGCGGCCGCTCCGCCGCGAACTGACGCCTGGTCGGCGCCTTCCCTCCGACGCCACGGGTCTCGTCGAACTCGTCCTGATGCGGGCAGGCAGTCGGCCGAGCACCCGGGCATCGTCGGAACCGTCGTCGACGTCCTCGCCGACGAACCCCCAGTGCGCCTCTCAGACCAGTGCGCCTCTCAGAGGAGAGGTCAAGAGGTCGGTTCCGGCAGCAGGCCTGCCTGCTGCTGGAAGGTCAGGTCGTCCTCGAGGTGCCAGTCCTCGACGATCCGCCCGCTCGCGCCGACGTGCTGGATGTCGATCGCGCCGAACTCGATCGGCCGGCCCTCGCCCTGGACTCCGCCGGAGACGCCGGTGAAGTGGCCCGTGAAGGTCAGGCGTGCCGTGAAGGTGTCACCCGTGACGTAGAGGTCGTCGAGTGAGCACGCGAGGTCGGGGACGGCCGCGCGGAACTGCTCCGAGGCGGCGATCGGCCCCTCGGGCCCCTGGGGTCGCCCCTCGGGGAGGGTGCGGTCGAGGAAGGAGTCGTCGACGGCGAGCTCGAGCCAGGACGCGTCGCCCGTGTTCCAGAAGGCGTAGAGCTGCTGCGCGCGGAGGACGACGGGCCGGCTCTCGTCGACGCTCGAGCCGCCCAGATGCACCGTGCCGGGCTGCACGAGGCCGTCGTCGCGGCTCACCGCCGCCGCCGGGTCCTCTGTCGGGACCGTGCCGGCGCATCCGGCGGTGGCGAGGAGTCCGGCGAGACCGACGGCGAGCAGGGGTGCGCGACGCTTCACGAGAGCCGCCCGCCGCCGTCGACGTGCAGCGTCGTCCCGGTCACGAACGTGTTGTCCATGGCGAAGCGGACGGCGGAGACGATGTCGCCGACCGAGCCGATCCGGCGAGCGGGGTTCCCGGCCGCAGTCTCGGCGAACATCGCTGACTTCTCCTGCTCGCCCAGCGCGTCCCAGGCGCCGGAGTCGATGATCCCCGGCGAGATCGCGACGGCGCGGACCGGAGCGAGCTCGACCGCGAGCGCCTCGACGAGGAAGGACACCGCTCCGTTGGTCGTCGCCATCACCGCGAGCCCCGCCGACGGCTTCCACGCCGCGACGCCGGAGAAGAAGAGGAAGCCGCCACCCGGCCGGATCGAGGAGGCGAGGTGCTTGGCGAGCAGGATCGGCCCGATGACCTTCGCGTCGAACGCCGTCAGGACGGCGTCGCGCTCCAGCTCGCGGACCGGGCCGTTCGCGTGCGCCGCCGCGAACGACACGACGAAGTCGAGCGGCCCGAGGTGCGCGGCCGCGGCGATGCTCGCCTCGTCGGCGAGGTCGATCCGAAGGGACCGGAACCGGTCTCCGAACTCCGTCGCGTCATCACCGAGGGCCTCCGGGTGACGCCCGCCGACGATCACCTCATCGCCCTTCGCGAGCAGCTCGCGCACGAGAGCGCGGGCGATGCCGGATCCCCCGCCGACGACGAGCACGCGGTTCTTCTTCTCGTTCATGGTGGCCTTCCTGTCGGGGAGCCGGTGCGGCTCCTTCCTTCGAGACAACCAGGGGAAGGACGCGCTCAGTCCATAAACGACCGTCGTATATCAGAGGTCAGGCATAGAGTTCGTCTATGCCCAGTCTTCGAGCTCTCGAGGTGATGGTGGTGCTGGCGCGGGTCGGATCGATCGGCGCGACCGCTCGCGAGCTGCACCTCTCGCAGCCCGCGGTCTCCCACCAGGTCGCGTCCCTCGAGCGCGAAGTCGGAGTGCCCCTCGTGGACCGGAACCCTGCCGGCGCGACCCTCACCCGGTACGGCCGAGCGCTCGTCGATCACGCCCGCCTCGCCGTCGACGCCGCCGAGCGCGCCGTGGCGGCCGCGCGGACGGCGGACGCGGAGCAGCCGATCCGGCTCGCCGTCGCCGAGAGCTTCACGCTGCCCTTCCTCGTCCCTGTGGTCACCCGGTGGAACGCCGACGGACGCACGCCGCTGCAGCTCGTCGAGACGACCAGCGCCTCCGCCTCGATCGAGGACCTGCGCGCCGGCCTCCTCGACCTCGTCGTCGTCCCCGGGCCGGCGACGCTCGACGGACTGCTCGTGGAGCGCTTGGGGATCGAGGAGATCGTCGTCGTCGGCCGGACCGCCGGAGAGGACTCGCCGGGTCGGATCCCGATCGCGGCGCTCGGCGACGAGGCGGGCGTGATCGGGGTGGACGCGTCGAACGGCTACAGCGCCTGGTTGGCGGAACGCCTCGCCGGCGCGGGAGTGGTCGTCTCCTACCGCCTGCAGACCCGCTCCGTGCAGCAGGCCGCCGCCCTGGCGTCCGCCGGATTCGGGATCGCCCCCGTCCCGCGGAGTGCCCTCTCGGCCGGAACGGTCGCCGTCGGACTGCGACCGCCACTCGAGCGCACCGTTCTGGCCATCACTCGAGCCTCACCCGATGAGTCCGTGACGGCCCTCGTCGAAGCCCTGCGCAACAGAGTCTCCTCCGCGACCCGCGTGTAGAGCCGCGTCGCCGTTCGAACGGTCGATACTCCGAGTTCCAGGAGCGGGAGGCCCCGGCTCGAACGAGGTGCCCTTCGCGTCCCCTCACATCGAGGAACGCCCGCACCATCCGGCACTCACAAGCGCTCTCCACGCGGCGATGCTGCTCGGGTCGGACGACGAGACGCTGCCGGCGCTGCCGGCGCTGCCGGCGGTGTGGGCGCGCGATGCGGTGACAGGGCTGCGGGCGCGCGGCGGGACCGTGGTTGACCGGCTGGAGTGGTCGCCGGGGCGGGCGTCGCTGTGGGCGCGGCGGGTGCCGGGCGCGGAGTGGCTGGTGCCGGCGGACGGGACGCGGCTGCGGACGCCCCGCGACGCGGTGCTGCGGGTCGACGGGCGCGGGGTGTCGGGCGGGCTGCCGATCGGCACGGAGCCGGTGCGCGTGGACGTGGAGTGGCGCGACTGAGGCCGCTGGGGTGACCTCCGGCTCGCGGAACGCGCCTCGGCACACCGAAACAGACGGAACCAGCGAGCCGGACGCGGAAACGCGAGCCGAAGATCGGCCGGAGGCCAGCCGCGGCGACCTCCGGCACGCGGAACACGCCTCGGCACGCTGAGACACGCGGATCCAGCGAGCCGGACATGGAACCGCGAGCCGGAGATCGGCCGGAGGTCGACCGGGGTGACCTCCGGCACGTGGAACGCGCCTCGGCACGCGGGAACAGCCGGATCCGGCGAGCCGGAGGCGGTTCCGCGAGCCGGAGATGCCGCCGGAGGTGCCGCCGGAGGTGCTGCCGGAGGTGCTGCCGGACGCCGCCCGCGCTCAGGCGTCCCGCCGCCCGTAGCGGTCGTAGATGCGGTTGCGGGCCGCCAGCTCAGCCGGCGGCAGGCGCTGGGCGTCGGCGATCTCGTAGACGCCGAAGGTGTCGCGCAGGCGCGAGGACGGGTCGACCTCGACGAAGGTGCACCAGGGCAGCCAGTGGTGGTGGCTGCGGAGGGTCTGGGTCGCGAAGTCGCCGCTCTCGTGGCCGAGGCCGGGCATCGCGTAGCCGATGCTGCCGTCGACGTCGGTCGACTGGCGGGTGTTGCGGTGCAGGAACTCCGCGACGTCGCGGTAGTGGTCGTCGCCGGTGATCAGGGACAGCCGGTAGTAGCTGTACGAGCAGGCCGCCAGGTAGACGTCCGCCCCGCCGCCGAGGGTGATGATGCTCTGTCCGCTGATCGAGTACCGGTTGAACGGATGCGGCCAGGGCGCGACCACCGGGAAGGACCAGGCGTAGGTCCAGGTCTCGGTGTAGTCGGCGGCGCGGACGGCGCCCTCCAGCCAGCGGTGCTCCTCGGTCAGGTCGTAGAGCGCGAGGAAGCCGAACAGCCCGTAGATGCCGGCCTCCTTGTCCTGGATGTCCGCGTTGTCGCAGGTGCCGCCGCGGTACTCGAGCGTCCGGTGGATGTTCGCGAACGACCACTCGCCGGCGCGCACGGCGGACTCGCGGTAGCGCGCCTCCCCCGTCACCAGGTGCAGCTGCACGAGGAAGCGGATGACGCTCGGGGTGTTCGAGCGCGAGTCCATCCGCACCGAGCCGTCGGCGTTGTAGGCGCGGTGGAAGCTGCCGTCGGCGTCCTGCACTTCGAGCAGCCAGTCGGCGGTCCGCCGGCAGACCTCGAGCCAGAGCGGCCGCTCGTCGCCGAGGCCGCGCAGGTGCAGGTAGGCGTCGAGGATCGCCTCGACACCGTCGGCGAGCATCCGCAGGTAGTGCGGGTACGGCTCGAAGCCGCCGAGGGAGGGGTTGAAGCACATCCGCGGCGGACCGGACTCGGGCAGGGCCGTCCGCGCCCAGAAGTCGACGATACCGACGCCCTGCTCGAACGCCTCGGGCACGCCCTCGCGGTCGCCGTAGCGCAGCAGCTGGTAGCCGATGCCGGGCTGCTGCCCGACGAAGCCGAACTGGAACGAGACGCTCGAGACGTCCAGGTCCGGCAGCTGGCAGGCGAACGGCAGGCCCCAGGAGTCGCCGTAGCGGCGGGTGAGGCGCTGCAGGATCGCCATGCCGTGGTGGAAGTGCCGCTCGTTGTCGACCTCGAACAGGTCGTCGCGGAGGCGCGCGTAGGCGCTGCGCCAGGTGGCGCGCATCATCGTCGCGAAGTCGTCGTGGCGGCCGAGGTCGACGGCGACGGCGTAGCGCTGGCGGAAGCCGACCTCGACCGGGTGGTTGACCCGCTGCAGCGACTTCGGCGCCGCGTCGTAGTCGAGCCCGGAGTAGGGGTTGTCGACCGGGCGCTCGCCGTCGGCGCCGGGGTAGACGTAGTCGATCGACAGGCCGGCGGGCTCCTCGTCGAGCGGCGTCCGCACGCCGAAGCCGTAGTAGAGGTAGTTCAGCGTGGTGCCCTGCGGGCGGCTCAGGCCGATCGAGCCGACGGTGCACTCCGGGTCGGTGAAGTTCTCCGAGCGCACCACGTCCAGGCGCGGCAGCGTGACGTCGGCCGCCCAGCGCGAGAGCGCCACGGTCTCGCCGGTGGCGAGGCTCTGCGCGGCGAACAGCGGCAGCGCGTAGTGCGTCTCGGTGCGCCAGAAGTACTCGCTGCCGGGGTCGCGGCCCATCGCGTCGGCCGGGCCGAAGGCGTTGTCGCGGTACCAGGCGCCGGGCGCGAAGCACTCGTAGTCGCGGAGGTCGTCGGACCCGGTCAGCCCGAGCGAGATCGCCGTGGCGAAGCCGAGGTCGCCGCCGGCCGCGAGCACCTCGACCTCGCGGTGCACGGAGAAGCCGGCGCCGGCGACGCGCCAGACGTCGGTGACGGCGAAGGACGAGCCCGAGCGCGCGGTGATCGTGCCGGTGGCGGTGAGCGCGCCGTCCGCGATCGAGACGTCGTCGTAGGGCGCGCCGGAGTACTCGCTGATCGCGGTGACGGTCTTCACCGTGACGCGCAGCGGGCGGTCGTTGGCGTAGAGGACGTGCTCGCCCGCGAGCACCTCGAGGCCGCCCGCACGGGCGCGCAGGGTGTAGTCGCCGGAGCGGAGTTCCACGGTGGATCCTTCCTGGAGGGTCATGTCAGTGCTTCTCGTCGTGCGTGCGGAGGTCGGCCGCGGACGCGTCCGCCGGCCCCGGCTCGTCCTCGAGCCGCCGCGCGCCCGGATCGAAGCGCCGCGAGCCCGGCCGGAACAGCAGCGCGACTCCGCCCTCCACGAGCGCCGCGACGAGCAGGAGGATCGCGAACGGGATCAGCGAGATCTCGGCCCACGCGCCCATCACCGGCATCACCAGGCCGGCCGCCGTGAAGCTGACCGTGCCGAGGATCGCGGTGACGCTGCCCGCCTCGCTCGACGGGCCCTGGAGCGAGAGGTACTGCACCGGCGCGAAGCCGAGCGAGCGCCCGGCGAGCGCGAAGGTGAGCGCGCCGACGACGACGAGCAGCGGCTGCGTCCCGGTGAGGGCGAGCACCGCGACCACCACGGCGCCGACACCCGTGACGATCGCGGACGCGAACATCGCGAAGCGGGGCCCGAACCGCGGCACGATCACCCGGCCCGTCGTCTGCCCGACCGCGATGGTCACGAGCGAGGTGACCAGGAACAGCAGCCCGTAGAGGTCCGGCCCCACCGCGTAGACGTTCGTGTAGAGGAACGGCGCCGTCGCCAGGTAGGCGAATCCGACCGACCAGCCGGCCGCCGAGGCGGCGGCGAGCGCCAGCACCCGTGGCCGCCTCAGCATCCCGAACGAGTTCCGCAGCGACGGGCCGAGCCCGCCCTGGTGCCGCCGCTCGCGGGGCAGCGTCTCGGGCAGCACCAGCAGCGCGATCACGGTGGCGAGCGCTCCCCAGGCGGCGACCGCGAGGAAGGAGCCGCGCCAGTCGATCACCTTGGTCAGCTGTGCGCCGACGGAGGGGACCAGGATCGGGAAGACCGAGACGATCACGGCGAGGTTCGCGAGCATCGTCACGAGCCGCTTGCCGCTGTAGAGGTCGCGGACGATCGCGGTGACGACCACTCCGGCCGCGGTGCAGGCCGCACCCTGGACGAAGCGCGCCGAGAGCAGCACCGCCGTGTCGGAGGTCATCGCCGCGACGAGGCTCGCCGCGATGTGCAGCGCCGCCGAGACGCCGAGCGGCCATTTGCGGCCGACCGCGTCGCTGAGCGGACCCGAGATCAGCTGGCCGGCCGCGAAGCCGAAGGTCGCGCCGGTGACCACCAGCTGGGCGGTCGCGACCGAGACGCCGAGGTCGTCCTGGAGCGTCGGCAGGAAGGGCAGCACCAGGTCGATGGTGAGCGGCCCGAAGCCGACCAGCATCGCGAAGATCGGCAGCAGCAGCCGGCCGCGGGGCATCGCCCGGGTGGCGGAGGCGGTGGTGGCGGAGGCGGTCATGAGCGCGGAGCGCAGGTCACGGAGGGAGTCCTGTCCATCAGCTCCCGGCCGAGACCGGGAAGTAGAGCGAGAAGGGTTCGTCGACGACCTCGTGCAGAGGCCGGAAGCGGATCGCGGCGGGCTGGCCGAGGGTGCGGTAGCCGCGGAGCCACTGGGTCCACTGCCGCTCGTTGTCGGGGGCGAGCAGCGCGGGGGCGTCCTCGAGGCGGCCGCGGAGGCTCACCTCGCGGTCGACGAGGCCGGCCAGCACGACCGGCCCCTCGACGAACGCGACGGTGCCGGGCTCGTCCGGGATCGGCACGGCGCGGATCTCGGTGCCGAAGGCGAGGTCGACGCCGGTGCGGCCGCCGGGGTGCGTCAGCAGGAGCGCGCCGTCGCGGCGCTGGACCCGCGCGGTGTCGCCCGCGAGGCTCGGCTCGCCGACGGTCCACTCCGGCACCCGGATCCGCACCCGCAGCGCGACCCCCTCCGCCGACTCCACCGTGACCCGGATCCGCGACGCGGACGGCCGGTGCGCATCGCCCGCCTCCCCCGCGTTCGCGTCCGGGCCCACGTAGCCGGCGTTGTCGAGCACCTCGACCCGCACGGCCGCCTCGCCCGCGGCGGTCGCCACGCGGACGCTCGCGTCGACGTGCTGCGCGATCGTCAGCTCGGCGTCGCCGCCGCGGTAGAAGACGAGACCGGAGTGGCGGGTGTGCGCCTGCACCAGCGTGCCGTGGCAGCACCAGAAGTCCTCGGTCGGGCTGCCCCAGTCCTTGCGGGCGCCGCCCTCCATCGGCAGGAAGTAGGCGACCAGCCCGGTCCTCGGGTTCTGCTGGGCGAGCAGGCCGTTCCAGAGGTTGCGCTCGATGTAGTCGGCGTAGGCGAGGTCTCCGGTCCAGCGCAGCAGCACGTCGGCCAGCCGGATCATGTTGTAGACCGTGCAGTGCTCCTGCGTCTTCTCGCCGCGGCGGGCGGCGAACTCGAACGGCGGCGTCCAGATCTCGCCCGAGGTCTGGCCGCCGGTGCAGAAGGTGCCGCGGAGCACGACCGCCTGCTCCCAGTAGGCCTCGACGATCCGCCGCCAGCGCTCGTCGCCGGTGACCTCGTAGGCGCGGGCGGCGCCGAGCACCTCGGGGATCGTGGTGTTGGCGTGCATGTTGGTGAGCACGTCGCGGCCCGCGAGCAGGCCCTCGAAGAGCGAGCGGCGGTCGTAGCGCTCGAGCAGCTCCGCGTAGACGGGGTCGCCGGTGATCGCGAGGAGGTCGGCCCAGACCTCGAGCATGCCGCCGGTCTCCACCTCGAGGATCTCCTGGAACGCGTCGTCGTCGAAGCCACGGACCCACTCCAGCAGCGGAGTCGTCGCCGCCCGCGCCATCCGCAGCGCCCGCTCGTCGCCGAGGTCGAGGTGCAGGTCGACCAGGCCCATCAGCAGCTTGTGCATCGCGTACTGCGGCGCCCAGATCGGGCGGCCGGTCGCGAGGCGGTCGAGGTAGCCGCGCGGGATGGCCCAGATCCAGCCGCCGCCGTTCTCCTCCTGGCAGCGCTCGAGACCGTCGAGCACCGAGCCGATCCGGGCGCGGAGCAGCGGATCGCCGGTGACGGCGACCTCGCGCGCCGCGGCCGAGAGCCAGTGGCCGAGGAAGTGCCCGCGCAGCTGCGAGCCCGGCGTCTCCCAGCCCCAGTGCCGGTCGAGTCCGCGAGCCTCGCGCGAGTCCTGCGAGGGGTGCAGGTGCCAGCCCTGGTCGCCGATCCCGGCCTCGATGCGGAAGTTCTGCAGCAGCCCCTCGTCGCTCAGCGAGAGCAGGTAGTCGCGGTTGAGCCGCCGCCGCGCGTCGAGCACTCCGCGCTCCAGGCGGGACTCGTGCGGGGCCGGGTGGGTCAGCGGCATGGATGCTCCTCGGCGGTGAGTGATCGGGGTGGGCGGATCGAAGCGGGGTGGATCTGCAGTGAGCGGGAGGACGACGGGATCGCCGGTGGTCGAGATCGATCTCTCACTGTACTCAGACCAGGATCGACGGTAGGAATGTCATCATGCAATCCCCGAGAGTGATCCATCTCGTCGCCGATGACGTGTCCGCCCTCCTCACTCAGTCGGGAGGCGACCTGCCCGTCCTGCTGCACTGGGGTCCGCGGATCGACGCGAGCGACGACGACCTCGCCCTTTTCGCAACCACCCCCGTGAGAACGGGGATGGACGGCGGTTCGGACGTGCCCTACGAGCCCGGGATCCTCCCCGAGCACACTTTCGGCTGGGCCGGTCTGCCCGGTCTCCGGGTGCACCGCGAGGGCGCCGGCTGGTCGCCGCGGCTCACCGTGGACGCCGTCTCGGTGGACGGCGAGGCCCTCGCGGAGGGCACTGTCGTGCAGCCCGGAAGCGCCGCCGTGACCGTCGAGGCGCACGACGCGCAGGCCGGAATCGGGGTCGTGCTGGAGATCGTTCTCTCGCCCGCGGGACTGCTCCGGACGCGCGTCTCCGTCCGCAACGACGGCACCGGGCACCTCGAGGTGATCGGCGCCGACCCCGCCCTGCGGATCCCGAACGAGGCCCGCGAGATCCTGGACTTCTCCGGCCGCTGGGGCACTGAGAAGATCCCGCAGCGCCACCCCGTCGTCACCGGCAGCCACTCGCGCTCCTCGCGGCGCGGCCGCACGGGCCTGGACGCGACGACGGTCGTCGCGATCGGCACCCCCGGCTTCGACGCGGCCGACGGCAAGGTCTGGCTCTGCCACGTCGGCATCGGCGGCAACCACGAGCACGCCGTGGAGCGCGGCGACGGCTGGCTCGCCTTCCGCGGCGGCGAGCTGCTCCTCCCCGGCGAGGTCCGCCTCGCGAGCGGCGAGAGCTACTCCTCCCCCTGGATCTCCGGCAGCTTCGGCCACGGCCTCGACGCCGCCGCCGCCCGCTTCCACGCCTACCTCCGCGGAGTCTCGCGCTCCTCGCTCCGCCCGCGCCCGGTCACCCTCAACGTCTGGGAGGCGGTCTACTTCGAGCAGGACTTCGCGACCCTCGCCGAGCTGGCCGACCGCGCCGCCGCCCTGGGGGTCGAGCGCTACGTGCTCGACGACGGCTGGTTCCTCGGCCGCAGCGACGACCGCGCGGGCCTCGGCGACTGGACGCCCGACCCCGTCTCCTGGCCGGACGGCCTCCTCCCCCTGGCCGAGCACGTCCGCGGCCGGGGCATGGAGTTCGGCCTCTGGGTCGAGCCCGAGATGATCAACGAGGACTCCGACCTCGCCCGCGCGCACCCCGACTGGATCCTGCGCGCCCGCGAGGAGCTGCCGCCGCGCTTCCGGTTCCAGCAGGTGCTCGACCTGACCAACCCGGACGCGTTCGCGCACATCCTCGGCGTGCTCGACGGCCTGGTCGCCGACCTCGGCGTCGCGTACCTCAAGTGGGATCACAACCGCGATCTGATCGACGCCGGGCACCCCGCCACCGGCACCGCCGCCGTGCACGAGCAGACGCTCGCGCTCTACCGGCTGATCGACGAGCTGCGCGAGCGGCACCCCGAGCTCGAGATCGAGAGCTGCGCCTCCGGTGGCGGCCGCGTCGACCTCGGGATCCTCGAGCGCACCGACCGCGTGCACACCTCCGACAACCAGGACCCGCTGGACCGCTCGCGGATGCTGCGCTGGACCGGGCTGCTCGTGCCGCCGGAGATGCTCGGCTCGCACGTCGCCTCGCCGGTCAACTCCGTCACGGGCCGCACCAGCGACCTGCACACCCGCTGCGCGATCGCCTTCCTCGGCCACTTCGGCCTCGAGTGGGACCTCCGCGAGCTGGACGCCGAGGAGGAGCCGGTGCTGGCCGGCTGGATCGCGGCGTACCGCGAGCACCGCGGGCTGATCGCCACGGGCCGGGTCGTCGGGAGCGGCGACTCCGACCCCGACGCGCCGTCGCTGCGCGGCGTCGTCGCGACCGACGGCTCCGAGGCGCTCTACACCTTGGTCACGCCGTCACTGACGGCGGACTCGCGCCGCCGCGTCCGCCTCCCGGGCCTGGACCCGCTCGCCCGCTACCGCGTCGAGGCCGCGCGCCCCGGCTCGCTCGGCCCGCCCTGGCAGAGCCCGCGCTGGCTGGAGGCGACCGTGCCGCTCGACTCCGACGCCCCGGCCCCCGCCTACTCGGGGAGCCTGCTGGGCGAGGCGGGCCTGGACCTGCCGACCTTCCACGCCGACCGCGCGATCGTCCTGCGGCTCGTCCGCGTCGACGCGTGAGCGCCGCAGCCCCGACCACTGCCGACTCGCCCGCCACCACCCTGGAGCACCCCGTGAACACCACCGTCACCGTCGACCTCGACCGGCCCGGCGCCACCATCAGCAAGCACGTCTACGGCCACTTCGCCGAGCACCTCGGCCGCTGCATCTACGACGGCTTCTGGGTCGGCGAGGACTCGCCCGTCCCGAACGCCGGCGGGATCCGCCTGGACGTCGTCGAGGCCCTGCGCGCCCTCGACATCCCCAACCTCCGCTGGCCGGGCGGCTGCTTCGCCGACCGCTACCACTGGACCAACGGCATCGGCCCGCGCGAGGAGCGCCCCGGCCTGATCAACACCCAGTGGGGCGGGGTCGCCGAGGACAACTCCTTCGGCACCCACGAGTTCATGGCGCTCTGCGAGCTGCTCGGCGCCGACGCCTACATCTCCGGCAACATCGGCTCCGGCACCGTGCAGGAGATGGCGGACTGGGTCGAGTACCTCACCGGCGCCGGGAAGTCGCCGATGGCCGACCTCCGCCGCTCGCACGGCCGCGAGGAGCCGTGGACCGTCCGCTACTGGGGCCTCGGCAACGAGACCTGGGGCTGCGGCGGCAACATGCGCGCCGGCGCCTACGCCGATCTCGCCCGCCAGTTCGGCACCTTCGTGCAGAGCGGCAACGACGTGCCGCTGCACCGCATCGCGGCCGGCGCCGACGGCGCGGACACGCACTGGACGCAGACGCTGATGGAGGTGATCCCCGAGATCGAGGGGCATCCCTTCTCCTCCGTGCCCTGGGAGTCGGTCTCGGTGCACTACTACACGATCGGCGGCAGCTGGCACGCGAAGGGCAGCGCCACCGACTTCGACTCGGACACCTACTGGAGCACGATCGTCGCCGCGCAGGGCATCGAGGAGCTGCTGCGCTCGCACGCCGCCGTGATGGACGTGCACGACCCCGAGAAGAAGTACGGGATGGTGCTCGACGAGTGGGGCACCTGGTGGGACGTCGAGCCGGGCACGCACCCGGGCTTCCTCTTCCAGCAGAACACCATCCGCGACGCGATGGTCGCGGGAATCCACTTCGACGTCTTCCACGCCTTCGCCGACCGGCTCTCGATGGCGAACATCGCGCAGACCGTCAACGTGCTGCAGGCGATGCTGCTCACCGACCCCGACGGCGGCGAGATGGTGCGCACGCCCACCTACCACGTGTTCGAGATGAACAAGGGGCACCAGGACGCGACGGTGCTGCCGACCACGGTCGCCGGGCCGACCCACGCGGTCGACGGGCGCGAGATCGCGCTGGCCTCGGCCTCCGCCTCGGTGAAGGACGGGCGCGTGCTGGTCTCGATGACCAACGTCGACCTCGACGAGCCGCTGGAGATCGAGCTGTCCTTCCGCGGCGGTTCTGTGACCGGAGCGACGGGGCGGCTCCTCACCGCCGACTCGCCCCAGGCGCACAACCGGCCGGGCGACGCCGACGCGGTCAGCCCGGTCGCGCTCGAGGGGCTGGAGACCACGGCGACGGGGCTGCGGGTGACGCTGCCGCCGCACTCCTTCGCGACGGTGTCGCTGGAGCTGCCCGACGACGTGGCGGGCTCGCTCGTGGCAGGGTCGGAGGCATGATCGCGACGCGCACCGAGGCCGCCCGCCGCCCGCCGATGGGCTGGAACAGCTGGGACTGCTTCGGCTCCTCCGTCACCGAGGACGAGGTGCTGGCCAACGCCGAGTACCTCGCCGAGCACCTGCTCCCGCACGGCTGGGACACGGTCGTCGTCGACATCCAGTGGTACGAGCCGGACCCCGGCACGAGCGACTACCAGGAGGTGTCGGAGCCGGTCCTGGACGACTGGGGCCGGCCGCAGCCCGCGGTGGGGCGCTTCCCCTCCGCGGCGACCGGAGGCTTCACCGCGCTCGCCGCGCGCGTGCACGCCCTCGGGCTGCGCTTCGGCGTGCACCTGATGCGCGGCGTGCCCCGCCGGGCCGCCGAGCTCGGGCTGCCGGTGCTCGGCTCCGACGCGACCTGCGCCGACATCGCCGACCGCGGGAACGTCTGCCCGTGGAACCCGGACAACTTCGGCGTCGACATGACGGTGCCGGGCGCGCAGCAGTACTACGACTCGGTGATGGCGCAGCTGGCCTCGTGGGGCGTCGACTTCGTCAAGCTCGACGACGTGCTCTACCCGCCGATCCAGGCCGACGAGATCGCCGCGCTCTCCCGTGCGATCGACGCGACCGGCCGGCCGATGGTGCTGAGCCTATCGCCGGGCAAGCAGCTCTCGCTGGAGAACCTGGAGCTGCTCCGGGACACCGCGCAGATGTGGCGGATCTCGGACGACTTCTGGGACGACTGGGCGCACCTGCAGGAGCAGTTCCAGCGCGCCGCCCGCTGGGCGCCGCACCAGCGCCCGGGCGCCTGGGCCGACGCCGACATGCTGCCGCTCGGCCGGATCGGCGTGCGGGCGCACGTGGGCGAGGACCGCCTGTCGCGGTTCACCCCCGCCGAGCAGCGCACGCTCGTGACGCTCTGGTGCCTGCTGCGGTCGCCGCTGATGATGGGCGGGCACCTCCCGGACACCCCGCCCGAGACGCTCGCGCTGCTGACGAACGACGACGTGCTGGCCCTGCTGTCCAGCGAGGGCAGCCGCGAGATCGTCCGCGACGGCGACCTCGTCGTCTGGAGCGCCTGGCAGGGCGACGTGCAGTGGCGCGGCGTCTTCTGGCTCGGCGACTCCCCGCGCGAGTACTCCGCGCACCTCGCCGACCTCGGCTGCACCGGCACCCCCGTCGACGCCTGGACGGGCGAGCCCCTCCCCGTCGCCGACGGCGCGGTCACCCTGACCCTCGAGCCCCACGGCGCGCACCTGCTCCGCTTCGCCTGACCCGCCGCGCCCCTTCATGCTGATCGAGTAGCGCCCGCAGGGCGCGTCTCGAGATCCACCACCGCAAGCACGCGAGGTCTCGATACGCCGCTCCGCGGCTACTCGACCAACAAGAAGGAAGCCGCTTCGCGGCTGCGTTTCCGGCATGAGAGGGAGCCGCTGCGCGGCTGCTGGACCGGCGTGAGAGGGCCGCTCCGCGGCTGTTCCACCCCGCAGGAGCAGGGCGCCGCTGCGCGGCTCCACGACCTCCCTGGCAGCTCGCGCGCACTCCCTGATGATTCGACCAGCACCCGAAGGGCACGGATCGAGAGCGACCTCACGCCGGAAAGTCCTCGCAGAACCACGGTGTGAGGATTTCCACACAGAGCCCGACTGTGCATTTTTCCTCACATGAGCGTATTGTGAGGAAATACCCACAGTCGAGGCGCGATACGAGCCGCACTCGAGACCTCAGGAGGAGCAGTGCCGACCATCAAGGCGCGCAAGGCGAGCGATCTCGCCTCGATCGTCCGCGCTGTACGCGAGGAGTCCGGCCTGAGTCAGACCGAGCTCGCGGAACGGATCGGCCTGTCGCGCGAGTACGTCGTGAACCTGGAGACCGGGCAGCCGACGCTCTACGCCAAGCGGCTCTTCCGCATCCTGCACGAGCTCGGAATCACGGTCTCCCTGGAATACCGTGACGACGATGCCCGCGCTTGACCTGTTCCTCCACGACCGCCTCGTCGGCTCGGTGTCACCGGCGGAGGGCGGTCGACGAGTCGACCTGCGGATCGCCCGCGACTATGAGGAGGAGATCGTCCTCACCGAGTCCTTCGCGACGATCCCCGGTCGCAGACCGGCTTCTCCTCTCGTCTCCGACTTCCTCGGCGGCTACGTCCCGGAAGGAAATCATCGCGAGCGGATGGCCGCCAAGCGCAGGGTCGACAAGGACGATCTCTTCGCGCTCCTCAGCGAGTTCGGCGGCTCGGTCGCCGGCGCGGTCACCCTCCGCCGGCAGGACGAGGATCCTGCCGGCCGCCCGTTCTACGAGCGGCTGGACGATGCGTCCTTAGCGGCCAGGCTCAAGCAGGCCCTCGAGGACAGCGACCAGGGCATTCCCGATGACAGTCGCTCGACGCTGCCCGGGTTCCAACCCAAGGTGCTGGTGGCGAAGGTCGAGGGAGCTTGGGCCGCTCCCCACGGACGTGCGCACTCGACCCACATCCTCAAACCTCAGATCCCCGCCCGACCGCACCGCCTCTTCGACGAGCACTACAGCCACCTCCTCGCGCAGCACATAGGGCTCGCGGAGTTCGAGAGCTCTGTCCACTCCGCCGGAGCGACCACCTACCTCGCGATCGAGCGCTTCGATCGCGAGGTCCGCGACGGCGAGGTCCTCCTTCTCCACCAGGAGGACCTGGCACAGGCCCTCGGGCTCGACTGGCGGGACTCAGCGGTCAAGTTCCAGGATCCCGAGTGGCCGAACGATCCCCGACGGGCAACAGCCGCGCGGATCGCCGAGCTGCTCGGATCGATCCCGGATGGGGCGGCCGCTGTCCGGGGCTGGATCCGAAGGCTCGCCTACACGATGGCGATCGGCGACAACGACGCGCACGCGAAGAACGTCGCACTCCTCCATCTGCCTGAGGGATCGCGATTGGCGCCGATCTACGACGCGCTGCCGAATCTCTTCCAGGACGGCCTCATCTCCTGGGACCTGGCACTGGCCGTGGACGGGCAGTTCGATCACCGCAGAATCTCCGCGGAACGGATCCTCGCCGAGATCGCCTCCTGGCGAGTGATCGGTGAGAGGCCGGCCGAACTCCTCGTGCGCGAGACGATCGAGCGGCTGCGCGCGGCCCTCGACGCGGTGCCCGCTCCGTCCGAGTGCTCCCCCGGTCTCGTCGAGCGCCTCCGCTGGAACGCTGACCGGCTTCTCGACGACAAGGAGATCAGCACTCCGAAGAAGCGGAAGTGACGCGGGCAGGCGTGCGGGTCTCGATACGCCGCTCCGCGGCTACTCGACCGCCATGGACGCGTGCGCGCACTCCATGCTGATCGAGTAGCGCCCGCAGGGCGCGTATCGAGATCCACCACCGCAAGGACGCGGGGTCTCGATACACCGCTCCGCGGCTACTCGACCAGCATGGGGGCGCTGCGCGGCTACTCGGCCAGAATGGGCAGCGCGGCTCCTCCGCGGGTCAGGACTCCGTGTCGGTGAGGGCGTCGAGGCGGGCGACGTCGTCGGCGGAGAGAGGGAAGTCGACCTGGGCGTTCTCGCGGATGCGCGCGGGGGTGGTCGACTTCGGCAGGGGCAGGACGTCCTTCTCGAGGAGGTAGCGGATGCAGAGCTGCGCGACGGAGACGCCGTTCACCTTCGCGATGTCGGCGAGGTCGGAGTTCTCGAGCAGGCCGCCGGTCGCCAGCGGCGAGTAGCCCTCGACGAGGATGCCGTTGCTGCGGCAGTAGTCGGTCGTCTCGTCCTGGGTGTTGCCGACGAACCAGCGGATCTGGTTGGCGTGCGGCTTCACGTCGGTCGCCGCGATCAGCGACTCCAGGTCGTCGACGGAGAAGTTGGAGACGCCGATCGCGCGGGCGCGGCCGGAGTCGTAGATCTCCTCCATCGCCTTCCAGGCCGCGATGTTGCCGTCGCGGTGGTCCGAGCCCATGTCCGACCACGGCCACGGGGCGTGGATCAGGTAGAGGTCGACGTGCTCGAGCTCGAGCGCCGCCATCGTCGTCTCGAAGCTGTCCTTCGCGCCGGCGTGATCCTTGACCTCGGCGGGCAGCTTCGTGGTGATGAAGACCTCGTCGCGGGGGATCCCGCTGTCGCGCAGCGCCCGGCCGACGCTCGCCTCGTTGCCGTAGCCGCGGGCGGTGTCGATGTGGCGGTAGCCGGCCTCGAGCGCCGTGGTCACCGCGTCGTAGGCGTCGGCGCCGTCCTCGATCTGCCAGGTGCCGAAGCCGATCTTCGGGATCTCGACCCCGTTGGACAGGGTGAAGGTGTCGGTCAGTGCAGGCATGTCTCTCCTCGAGAAGTCCGGCCCCGCGCGCGTCCTCGCGCCGGGGGTGCTGCTGTTCACGGTAGGCGCGCGGGGCGGCGGGCGCAGGCCCCTTGCGGAGCCGCCTCCTGCTGATCGAGTAGCGCCCGCAGGGCGCGTATCGAGATCCGGCGCCACCAGGAGGGGTGGGTCTCGATACGCCCCCTCCGGGGCTACTCGACCAGCATGAAAGGACGCCGCTCCGCGATGCCGGACCAGCATGGAGGGGGCGCTCCGCCTCATGCTGATCGAGTAGCGGCCGCAGGGCGCGTATCGAGATCCGGCGCCACCAGGAGGGTGGGTCTCGATACGCCCCTCCGGGGCTACTCGACCAGCATGTGCGGCCGCCGCTCGGTGGCTGCTCGGCCAGCAGGCGGCGGGTCAGCCGCGGGTCACCGACCAGGGGGTGCGGAGGGCGCGCTCGGCGAGCACGCGGCGCTCGCCGGTCAGCGCGACGTCGGCGGTCTGCGCCGCGTCGGCGGCCGACGGGCCGGCGGTCAGGCGCAGCGGGCCCGGGTCCACGCTGAGCGCGCCGTCCTCGCCGGTCGCCGCAAGCCGCGCCGCCTCGACGTGGAAGTGCACGGTCAGCGACTCCCCCGCGGCGATCGGCACGCGCGCGTAGCCGAGCAGCTGCGCGGCCGGCCGCACGACGGGCGAGGTCGGGTAGGCGGCGTACAGCTGCACGACCTCGACGGTGTCCTCGCCGCTGTTGCGGATGGTGACCGCGGCGTCGAGCGCCCCGTCCACCGCCAGCACGGCCGGTGCGGACAGCGCCTCGTACGTGATCGCGCCCCGCGTGAGCCCGAATCCGAACGGGTGCAGCGGCGTGTTGTCGAGCGCGGTGATCCCCGGGTTCGAGAGCCCGAGCGACGGCTGCAGGTACGTCGTCGACGCCGAGGGGAGCCGCGGGATCTGCACGGGCAGGCGCCCGGTCGGCGAGACCCGCCCCGAGAGCACGCCGGCGACCGCGGCCGCCCCGTCCGCCCCGGGGAAGAACGCCTGCACGACCCCGCGCGCCGCTCCGTAGGCGCCGAGCGCGTAGGGCCGACCCGAGAGCACGACGAGCACTGTCGGCACGCCGGTCGCGAGCACCGCCGCGACCAGCTCGTCCTGAGCGCCCGGCAGCCGCAGGTCGGCGGCGTCGCAGCCCTCGCCCGAGGTGCCGTCGCCGAACAGCCCGGCCACGTCGCCGACGACGACCACGGCCGCGTCGCTGGAGCGCGCCGTCGCGACCGCCTCGGCGATCGAGGAGGTGTCCGCGGAGGTGATCGACCCGCCGGCCGCGAAGCGCACCCGCTCCTCGCCGAGCTCGGCGCGCAGGGCGGTCAGCACGGTCGGGATCTCGATCCCGAGGTCGTGCCCCGGGTGCTTGGAGAGCACGTGGTTCGGGAAGGCGTAGCAGCCGACCAGGCTGCGGAACTGGTCCGCCGCCGGGCCCACCACGGCGACCGTGCCGGAGGCGAGCAGTCCGCGGACATCGTCGTCGCGCAGCAGCACGACCGACTCCTCCGCGATCCGGAGCGAGATGGCCCGGTTGCGCGCGCTGTCGAGGTCCACCGACTCGGCGCCCTCGGGGACGAGCGGTCCGCCGTCGAGCAGCCCGGCCTCGAACTTGTGGCGCAGGTGGCGCTCGACCGAGCGGTCGAGGTCGCGCTCGTCGACGACGCCCTCGCGGATGAGCCGCGGCAGCTCGCCGTACGCCGCGGTCTGCGGCAGCTCGACGTCCACGCCGGCCCGGATCGCCAGCCGCCCCGCGTCGGCGGTGTCGACCGCGACGTGGTGCATCGCCTGGAGGAACGGCACGGCCCAGTAGTCGGCCACGACCGTCCCCTCGAAGCCCCACTTCTCCCGCAGGATCGTGGTCAGCAGGTGCCGGCTCGCGCTGCTGGGCACGCCGTCGATGTCGGTGTACGAGGTCATCACGCTGCGCGCGCCGCCGTGCCGCAGCGCGGCCTCGAACGGCGGCAGCACGGTGTCCGCGATCTCGCGCGGCCCCATGCTCACGGGAGCGTGGTTGCGGGCGCCGCGGGAGGCCGCGTAGCCGGCGAAGTGCTTGAGCGTCGCGATGATCCCCGCCGACTCGAGCCCGGCGACGTACGCGGTGCCGAGCTGCGAGACCAGGTACGGGTCCTCGCCGAGGGTCTCCTCGACGCGGCCCCAGCGGTAGTCCTTCACGACGTCGACCACGGGCGCGAGCCCCTGGTGGATGCCGAGGGCGCGCATGTCGGAGCCGATCGCCTCCGCCATCTCACCGACGAGGTCCTCGTCGAAGGTGGCCGCCCAGGCGAGCGGAGTGGGGAACGCGGTCGCGCCGTACGCGGCGAGCCCGGTCAGGCACTCCTCGTGCGCGATCGCCGGGATGCCGAGGCGCTGCGAGCCGACGACCCGCTCCTGCAGCTCGCGGAGCCGGCGCACGCCCTCCGGCACCGAGACGGGCTCGGTGCCGAAGACGCGGGTGAGCTGGCCGAGGCCGCCGTCGAACGGGTCGGCCGCGGTCTCGGGGCCGCCCTCGAGCTTCGGGGCGAAGTCGTCGGCGGAGTCGGTGAGCCAGACGGAGCCGAGCTGGGCCGCCTTCTCCTCGAGCGTGAGCTCGGCGGTGAGGAGACGGGCCCGCTCGCTCGCGGAGAGGGAGCGGTCCCGCCAGTCGCGACCACCGCTCCGATCCCCGGTCTCGTCGGTGCGGTCGGAGGGGACGAGAGTGGTGGAGGCGTCGTGCATCAGCCCTTGAACGCTCCGTCCATGATCCCGGACACCATGCGGCGGCCGACGAAGAAGAACGCGATCAGCAGCGGCAGCGTGGCCATGAACGACCCGCCCATCGCCAGCGCGACGTCGATCGAGCGGTTGGCCTGCAGCTGCTTCAGCGCGATCTGCACCGTGAACAGCTCCGGCGACTTCAGCACGATGAACGGCCACATGAAGTCGTTCCAGACCGCGGTGAACGTGATCAGCCCGAGCACGAACGCCGCAGGGCGGACCACCGGGAAGGCGATGCGCCAGAACAGCTGCCAGGAGTTGGCGCCGTCGATGCGGGCCGCCTGGATCAGCTCGTCGCTGACCGTCGTGGACATGTGCTGGCGCATCCAGAAGATGCCGAAGGCGCTGGCCAGACCCGGGACGATGATCGCCTGGAGGGTGTCGACCCAGTCGAGGGCCGAGACGATCAGGTACTGCGGGATGATGCTCAGCTGCGCCGGCACCGTCATGGTCAGAAGCACGATCAGGAACAGCACGTTGCGGCCCGGGAACTGCAGCTTCGCGAAGGCGAAGCCGGCCATCGCGCAGAGGATCGCGGAGAGGACCGCGATGCTCAGCGAGACGATCAGCGAGTTGAACAGCGACGCGATGAACGGGACGGTGTCGAACACCTTCTCCGCGATGGCGAAGAAGTTCGTGCCCGGGTACAGGCGCGGCGGGATCGACGTGACGGCGGTCGCTCCGACCGACGCGATGACGAACATGTAATAGAGAGGGAACACCGAGACGAGCACGGCGACGACGAGGAAGACGTACGTCGGCCAGCCGACCCCGCCGCCCTTGCCGCGGCGCTTCGGCAGCGTCTTCGGGGTGTCGCCGGTGGCGACGGCCCGGGCCTGCGGGAGGGCCTGATCGATCACATCGGACATCAGACGGCCGCCTTCCGGGTGCGGGTGGACAGGTAGAAGTTGATCAGCGAGACGACCACGACGATCACGAACAGCACGACGCCGATGGCGGAGCCGTAGCCGAACTTGAACTGGCCGAAGCCCTGCTCGTAGAGGAACAGCGCGAGCGTCTGGCACTGCCGGCCGGCGCCGCAGGTGAGGCCCGATTCGGGAGCCACCAGGAGCGCCTCCGTGAAGATCTGCAGACCGCCGATGGTCGACATGATCACGGTGAAGACGATGATCGGGCGCAGCGCCGGGATGGTGAGGTGGCGGAACTGCTGCCAGCTGGAGGCGCCGTCGACCGAGGCGGCCTCGAACATCTCGCGCGGGAGCGACTGGAGCCCCGCCAGGTAGAGGAGCGTGTTGTAGCCGAACCAGCGCCAGAAGACCATCGTCGAGATGACGATCCATGAGCCGTAGTTGGTGGCCAGGAAGTTGATCGACGGCAGTCCGAAGATGCCGAGGAACCAGTTGATCAGGCCGAAGTTCTTGTCGAAGATCTGCGCGAAGACGATCGCGGTCGCCGCGACGGAGGTGATGTAGGGCACCAGCAGCGCCATGCGCCAGAAGTTCGCCCAGCGCAGCCGCGCGTGGTTGAGCAGGTGCGCCAGGAAGAGCGCGAAGAGCAGCTGCGGCACGGTCGAGATGATGAAGATGCCGAAGGTGTTGACCAGGGCGTTCCAGAACCGGCTGTCCGCGAAGAGCTGCTGGAAGTTCGCGAGGCCGACGAAGGTCTGCTCGCCGATCGGGTTCCAGTCGAACAGCGAGACGTAGAACGTGAAGAGCAGCGGGAAGAGCCCGAACACGATGAAGATGAGGAAGAAGGGCGCGACGTACGCGTAGGGGGCGATCCGCTCCGAGAGGGAGTTGCGGATCTTCGCGGCCTTCTGGACCGGGACGCTGGGCTGCTTGCGCTGCCTGGGGGGACGTATGGCTGTCGCCGTTGACACGTGGGTTACCTCCGTCGAAGGGGCGGCCCGGCGCGCGAGGCGCCGGGCCGCTCGGGTGGGTGGGGCGATCAGCCGCCGATGGCCTGCTTGGCCGTGTCGAGGGCCGTCGTCCACGCCTTGTCGGAGGTGACGTTGCCCGCCTCCAGCTCGACGAGGGTGTTCAGCAGGGCGCCGTTGATCGGCGTCGTGTCGGGACCGTTGTAGAAGGAGGGGAACTGCTCGACCGAGGTGGCCATGACCTCGCCGATCTTCGAGTCGCCGAAGAACGGGTCGGTGTAATTGCGGACCTCGTCGCTCGCGACCGCCTCGGTGGCGGCGGGCAGGGTGCCCGAGGCCGCGAAGTGGTCGGTCTGGCCCTCGGCGGACATCATGGTCTCGATGTACTGCCAGGCGGCCTCGGGGTGCTCGGCGCGGGCCGGGATGGCGATGACGCTGCCGCCCCAGTTGCCGCCGACGCCGGGGACGCTCGTGACGCGCCAGTTGCCCGCGGTGTCGGGGGCGTCGGTCTTGATGCCGGCGAGGATCCACGACGGCGCGATGGTCACGGCGAAGGCGCCGTTGGCGCGGCCGGGAGCCCAGCCCGAGGACCAGGCGGCGATGCCGGCGCTGATGCCGGCGTCCTTGGCGTCCACGGCGACCTGGAACGCGTCCTTCACCTGCGGGTTGGTGTCGTAGACGAGCTCGCCGTCGGGCGAGTAGTACTTCTCGGAGACCTGGTTGACGGTCGAGAAGAAGACGCTGGTCTCGATGTTGTCGACGAACGGCTTGCCGGTGGCCTCGGTGTACTTCTCGCCCATGGCGATGAAGGACGGCCAGTCCTTCCACATCGCGGCGACCTCGGCCGGGTCGGTCGGCAGACCGGCGGCCTCGAAGAGGTCGGCGCGGTAGGCGAAGCCGAGTCCGCCGACGTCGGTGGGCACGCCCACGACGGAGCCGTCGTCGGCGGTCGCCGCGGAGGCGGCCCACGGGAGGTAGGCCGAGGCCACGTCGTCGCCGCCGAGGGTGCGCAGGTCGAGGAAGTTCGAGCTGTTGGCGACGAACTGGGGCAGGTCGTCGTTCTGGATCATGACCAGGTCGGGCACCTTGCCGCCGGCCAGCGCCGCGGTGAGGGCGGTCGCCGTCTCGGTGGTGCTGCCGACCTCGGAGAGCTTGATCTTCGCGTCGGGCATCTTCGCGAGGTACTCGTCGACGCTGTCCTTGGCGTTGATGCCGGTGAAGGACCAGAAGGTCGCCTCGGCGTTCGGGTCGTCGGACGCGCCGCCACCGCTTCCGGACGAGCATCCGGTGAGGGCGAGGGCCACGGCGGCGGCTGCTGCGGCCACGGCCGTCAGTCTTCTTTTCACGATTGTTCCTCTTCGTCGGGGATTCGCGGGGGGTCTCGCTGGAGGAGACCCGGAGCAAGAGAACGATCTCTTGGACGCCAAGGTAGCTGGCCTTTCCCCCTCGTGCAAGCGCGATCTCGGAGTCGTTATCGCAGCGTGAGATATCGATCTCCCCTAGTATCTGTAAGAAGTTTCGCAAATCGGACCGCCACGGCCCCGGGGGAGGCGTCTCCGTGGGACTCTGGAGATCGAGCATCCGGCGCCCCGGCCGGCTCCCCTCCTCGTTCAGAAGGATGCAGCCATGACCCGACCCACGCTCGTGGACGTCGCACGGGCCGCGGGCGTGTCCCGCGCCACCGCCGCCCGGGTTCTCGCGGGCGGCACGAACGTCGACGTCCGCATGTCGGCCGCCGTCGAGCACGCCGCGAAGCAGCTCGGCTACGAGGCCAACAGCGCCGCGAGGATGCTGCGCGGCGGCCGCTCCGGCGCGATCGCGCTGATCGTCGCCTTCAACGAGCTCGACAGCCTCACCGGCACGTTCTTCACCTCGGTGCTCAAGGGCGCCGCGAAGGGGCTCTACGCCGCCGAGGTGCAGCCGGTGCTGCTGCCCGCGGACCACGACGACGGCGACCGCATCCCCAAGTTCCTCCGCTCGCGCGCGGTCGACGGGGCGATCGTGATCCTGCAGCACGAGATCACGCACCTCGCGCAGGCGCTCGCCGACTCCCCCGTGCCGATCGCCTGGGTCGGCCGGCCGCGGGTCGCGCTGGCCGAGGACGCCATCGTGATCGACTCCGACAACTACGGCGGCGGCCGGCTCGCCGCCCGCGCGCTCGCCGACTCCGGCCGGCGCCGGCTCGGCATCATCGCCGGCCCGCACGACATGGAGCCGGCCCGCGACCGCATCCGCGGCTGGCGCGACGAGCTGACCGAGCTGGGGCTGGATCACAGCCCGATCGTGCACGGCGAGTTCACCCTCGAGAGCGGCTCGGCCGCGATGGCGCGGCTGCTCCAGCGCCACCCCGACCTCGACGGCGTCTTCGCCTCCTCCGACCTGATGGCCAACGGCGCGATCCGCGTGCTGCAGGCCTCCGGCCGGCGCGTGCCCGCCGACATCTCGGTCGTGGGCTTCGACGACGTGGTCATCGCGACCACCTCGGATCCGACGCTGACCACGATCCGCCAGCCGCTCGAGGACATGGGGCGCGTCGCCGCGGAGACCGTGGTCGCCGTGGTGGCGGGCCGCGAGGTCGACCGGCAGCCGATCCTCGCGACGACGCTCGTGCAGCGGGAGTCGGCGTGACGCCGCCGCCGCACCGCGTGATCGTCAGCACCGACGCCGCGAACGAGGCCGACGACCAGTTCGCGATCGTGCAGGCGCTGCTGAGCGCCACGCTCGACGTCCGGGCGCTCGTGGCCGCGCACTTCGGCCGGCCCGGCAGTCTGCGGGAGTCGCGCGCGGAGATCGATCGCGTGGTCGCCCTCGCGGGCGCCGAGGTGCGGGTTCTGGACGGGGCGTCGGCGGCGCTGGTCGCCGGCGGTTCCGCGGAGTCCGTGGCGTCCGAGGGCTCGCGCGTGATCGTCGAGGAGGCACTGCACGGCGAGGGCCGGCTGTGGATCGCCGTGCTCGGCCCGCTCACCGACGTCGCCGCGGCGCTGCTGGCGGAGCCGTCGATCGCCGAGCGCGACGTCGTCGTGGTCTGGGTGGGCGGCCCGCCCTACGAGGGCATCGCCGCCTACCACCCGGAGTTCAACCTGATCAACGACGTCGCCGCCGCGAACGCCGTGCTCGCCTCCGGAGTCGCCGTCTGGCAGATCCCGATGCCCGTCTACACGATGGTCGGCGTCGGCCACGCCGAGCTGCGCACGCGGCTGGGCGGCACGAGCCCGCTCGGCGACTACCTCGTCGACCAGCTGATCGCCTTCAACGCGACGATCCCCTACGGCCCGCTCGACTTCCGCTCCCTCGGCGACAGCCCCGCGATCGGCGCCGTGATGAACCCCGCCGGCGGCCGCTGGCGCGCCGTCCCCGCCCCGCGCTTCACCGCCGCCGGCGACCTCCAGCCCGGCGTCGGCCCGCACTCGATCCGCGTCTGCGAGTCCTTCGACACCCGCTGGCTCCTCGAGGACCTCTTCGCCAAGCTCCTCGAGTTCGGCCGCGCCGGCCGCTGACCGGCCCGTGCTGGGCCGTCCGCGAGACGTCTCCGAGGAGCCGAGGCCGCCCGTTGCACGGGGACGCCTCGGCCGTTCGAGGACCTCTCACCGGCGACGGCATCTCCTCCGGCGCACAACATCAGCTGAGAGCACAGGGCCTCCCCTGTCAGAGGAGGGACCCCCGTCTCAGCTGATGTTGTGCGCGACTTCGGCGGCAGAGCAGCAGCCGGATCGGGTGCAGACGGGGCCACGGTCAGGCGCGAGCCGCCTTGACGTACGCGACGAGGGCGTTCGCGTGCCCGTGGCCGAGACCGTGCTCGGTCTTCAGCCAGGAGACGACCTGCATGTGCGTCTCGGAGTCGAGCCGCTCGTTCACGAGGTCGAGCCACTCCTGGATCGGACGGCCGTAGGTGGTCTCGATGCTCGGGAAGTACGACGCGGGTCCCTTGGGCTTCGAGCCGTCGGCGGGGGGCTCCGGTGCGAGGACGCGCGAGGGGGTCATGCCGGTCACTGTAGCGGCGCCGGGGCGGCGGGTCTCGATACGCGGCTGCGCCGCTCCTCGACCAGCATGGAGGAGGCGCCGCCCTGCCGGGCCGACAGAGCCATGCTGATCGAGTAGCCCTCGCAGAGGGCGTATCGAGATCCACCTGCCTGGAGACGTGGGGTCTCGATACGCGGCTGCGCCGCTACTCGACCAGCATGAACGGCCCGCTCCGCCCCACGGCAGCCCGCCGGCCGCCCCACGGCAGCCCGCCGGCCGCCCCACGGCAGCCCGCCGGCAGCCCGCCGGCCGCAGCATGCTGATCGAGTAGCGCCCGCAGGGCGCGTATCGAGATCCGCCCCTCCGGGCACGGCGAGTCAAACCTGCAGCTGCTCCCTCGCACCCTGAGCCGCTGACGCGACGCGGCGCGGCTGCGGCCCCTCGTTC
Organism: Rathayibacter sp. VKM Ac-2926; assembly: GCF_022815565.1. NCBI lineage: Bacteria > Bacillati > Actinomycetota > Actinomycetes > Micrococcales > Microbacteriaceae > Rathayibacter > Rathayibacter sp. VKM Ac-2926. The sequence goes on from NZ_JALGRS010000006.1 coordinate 83,777, forward strand.
CGCGTCACGCCCTTGTCGACCCTGATGGCTTGGGGGACGCTTATGGCCATACACAGAAGGCCATGTCGATGAGGCGAGATCACCGGGCGGTCCTACTTCGACGAGGAGGAGACGGATGCAGAGGACGGACGAGGAGCGATGAGGTCCCTGGGCGGCGAGGTGCGGAGGGAGCTGCGCGGTGCGGTCGCCTCCCGGCTCCTCCTCGTCGTCCTGCTCGCCGGTGCCGTCTTCGCGGTCTGGAGCGCGGTGACCGACGTCGGCAACGCGCGGTCGACGGCGGCGCTGTTCGAGAGGACCGCCGCGGAGTACCGCTCGGCCGGGCACTCCGTCGAGGAGGCACTGGCGGAGCCCGTGAGCGTGACCACGGACGAGGACGGGCGGACGGAGATCGACAATCCGCTGCGCTACGACTTCGAGGCGGCGACGGCGGCCTCGGCGGCGCTGACTCCGCTCGGTGCGGTCGGCACGGGGCTGAGCCTCGCGGTGTTCCTCGTGACCCCGCTCCTCGGCTACGCGACGGGGCTCTTCGCGGCGACCACGGATCTCCGCGGCGGGTCGATCATCGTGCGATGGCCGCAGGTCCGCCGGGCGCGCACCTTCGTCGCGGCGAAAGCGACGCTCCTCGTCGTGGCCGTCCTGGCCTTCGGCGCGGCGCTCGTGCTGACGGCGGCCGTCGCCGGGCTCATCACCGCGCAGCTGAGGCCGTTCCCCGTCGACGGATCGTCGGCGCCGCCATCCGCGGATCCCGCGGCGATCGGCGCAGTGGCGGCCGCCTTCGTGCTGATCGGGGTCGCGTTCGCTGCGCTGGGCTTCCTCGTCGCGACGCTGACACGGGAGCGCGCGTTCTCGCTCACCGTCTTCGCCCTGGCCTACTACCTGCTGCCGATCCTGGGGCCGGGCGACCCGCGGAACCTCGTCCCGAGCGTCGCGGCGCCGTGGCTCGTCTTCCACGGCGGGTTCCAGCCGCGGGCCGTCGGCGACCTCGGCGTTCCGCTGAGCGCGCTCGCCCTCGGCGGCGGGGCCCTCCTGCTCCTCGTCGCGAGCGCGGCGGTGTGGTCGCTGCGCGACAAGACGCCGCGGGGCGTCTGAGCGGCTCCCGCGCTGTCGTCCTCGGCGTCCACTGCGCTGGGGACACCGGGTCTCGATACGCGGCTGCGCCGCTACTCGACCACCATGAGGGGGGCGCCCCACGGCAGCACACCGACCGAAGCGCGCTGAACAAGCAGCGCCCGCAGGGCGTCCGCAGCATGCTGATCGCGTAGCCCTCGAAGCGGGCGTCTTGAGATCCACCTCGCTCGGGACAGGGCCGCGCCCATCATCAGCCGACACCGCCCGGCCTTCCCCGTCAGCGGAGGGACCCTCTTCTCACGTCGGCCGTCAGCGCTGCTGTTCGACCGAGCTCTCCCCCGGCGCGGGCTCGAGGTCGACCGACGGCGGTCCCGGAAGGGCGCCGGTCTCCGGCGGCTCCGCGCGCAGGTACTGCGCCGAGATCGTGCGGTACGAGCGGGTGAGCATCGCGACGCCGGCCGCGACCACCATGACCGCCCCGCCGATCAGGAACACGAGCGCGATCCCCCGACCGACCCCGTCGCCCAGCAGCCAGCCGTACGCCGCCCGCCCGTCCGCCGACTCCATGTACGGGATCAGCGCGAACTCCGCGATCGGCGCGATCAGGAACGCGGTGATCGGCGCCGCCGCCGACTCCAGCGCCGCCGCGAAGCCGAAGACGCGTCCCTGGGTCTCGAACGGGACGACCTTCTGCACGACGGTCTGCTCCGCCGCCTCCACCGCGGGGATCAGCGTCATGTAGATCCAGATGCCGCCGGCGTACAGCCACCACCAGTCGCGGAGGGTGAAGACCGCGCCGATCACGCCCATCGCCATCACGAGCAGCAGCATCGTCCGGATCGGGTTCCGGCCGAGACCGAGCTTCGCCACCAGCAGCCCGCCGATGATGAAGCCGGTCGCGGTCACGCCGAGCACGACGCCCCACAGCTCCACCGGGAACAGCTCGAGTCCGTAGGGATCCATCAGCGCGAGGTACACGCCGCCGATCAGGTTGTTGAAGGTCGAGAAGACGATCAGCGCGAACAGGCCGGTCGCCGCGCGCACCGCCGTGATGCTCCCCCGCAGATCGATCAGCGGAGCCCGCGAGCCGGCCGCCGCGGGGATCGCCTCGGCGATCCGCAGGAACAGCAGGTGCACGAGCGCCGCGGCGGAGACCCCGATCGCGATCAGCAGCGTCCAGCCCATGCCGAGCAGGCCGATCGACAGCCCGCTGAACACGCTCGTCACCACGAACGCGAGCCCCTGCACCGTGCCGACCAGGCCGTTCGCGTTCGCGTGGCGCTCCACCGGCACCATCAGCGTCACCGTCGTCGACAGGGCGATGTTCCGCATGTTCTCGATCACCGCGCCGAACAGGACCGTGCCGGAGAAGACCCAGAACCAGGGCCCGCCGAAGTCCAGCAGCGCCGCCTCCGGCAGCGCGAGGTACAGGCCGCCGGCGACGCCGAACGACACCAGCGTCACCGCCCCGGCGAACACCATCACCCGGTGCTTCCGGTGCCGGTCCACGATCGTGCCGAAGGCCATCGCGAAGACCGCGACGAGCAGCATGTACGCGCCGCCGATGATCCCGGTGGCGAGCACCGACCGCGTCTCGAGGTACACCCAGAAGGTCAGCGCGAACCAGAGGAAGCTCGTCGTCACGTTCGCGACCGCGGTGTTGACGAGGATCCAGCCGAAGGTGCGCAGGCTCGCCGCGCTCGGCTCCGCGGCGGGTGCGCCGGCGGCGTCGGGGACGGTCGAGGACATGGCTTCCCTCCGCTCGGCGACGGCCTGTCCGGAGTCGTCCCGGACCGCCGTCGCAGCCACTGTAGGCCCGCGCCGCCGACCGGTCGAGAGGCGACCGGGCGAGCAACGCGACCTCCCCGCGGACGCCGTCGCGTCACTCCGCTCGCGGCAGCGCCACCCCCATCCGGTAGAACCGGTCCGCCGTCCCCGCGAACACCGCGAGCCGCTCAGCCGGTGAGAGCTGCGCCGTCAGCGCGTCGAACGCCGCGTACAGCTCGGTGAAGGAGCTGTAGAGCCCGTCCACGGGGAAGTTGCTGCCGAACATCGACCGGTCCGGCCCGAACACCTCCAGGGTCTCGAGGACGAACGGCGCGATCGACTCCCGGGTCCAGGAGTGGTCGTTGGTGCCGAGCGCCGAGATCTTGACGACGGTGTTCTCCTGCGCGGCGACCGCGGCCAGGCCCGCGCGCCACTCGGCGACCGACTCCGGATCGCGCCCGATCGGCATGCCCAGGTGATCGAGCACGATCGCCGTCTCCGGGAAGTCCGCGGCGAGCGCCGCCGCCTCCGCGAGCTGCGAGGGGAACACCTGCAGATCGAACGAGAGCCCCAGCCCCTGCAGCCGGCCGAAGTTCGCCCGCCAGACCGGATCGCCGAGGACGTCGCCCCGGTCCCGGTGGCTGTAGACCGGGTCCTGGTGCCAGTTCAGGATGTCGCGGACGCCGCGGGTGACCGCGAACGCGGAGTGCTCCTCGAGCAGCCGCGGCGCCTCCGGATCGAGCAGCGACACGTGCGCGACGTGGACGGTCGGCACCGTGCTCTCCCGGGCGAGCGCGTCGATCCACGCGGTCTCGGCGAGCGCGTCGGCGGCACCGTTCTCGACGTGCACCGAGGCGAGCAGCGTCACGTCGCAGGCGTCCGCGCGGTAGTCGTCGACGCTGTAGGAACGGCGGAGCGGGCGGTCGTCGCCGTGGTAGCGGAACGGCTCGGCGGGTCCCTCCAGCCACGGGTACGAGCGGCGCAGGTCGGTGAGGTGGTGGTGCGCGTCGATGACGACGAGGTCAGGCATGCGGCTCCTCCGGTCGGCGGGCGAGCCCGGCGAGCGTGCGGTGCACGCCGGTGTGGTCGAGGTCGCCGTCGCCCTCGGCGATCATCCTCTCGAACAGCGCGGTCACCGCGGCGGTGGTCGGCAGTGCGACGCCCTCGGCGGCGGCGGACTCGGCGACGAAGCGCAGGTCCTTGAGCTGGTTGCGGGCGCTGCCGCCCTCGGCGAAGTCCTCGTCGAGCCACTTGCGGCTCTTCTGCTCCAGGACCTCGGTGCGCGCCAGTCCACCCTGCAGGAGCTCGACGACCGTGGCGGGGTCGAGACCGGCGCTCCGGGCGAGCAGCAGCGCCTCCGACACCACGGCGACGGTGCCGGCGACGACGATCTGGTTGCAGAGCTTGGCGGTGGCGCCCGCTCCGCTCGGCCCGAGGTGGCGGACCGTGCGCCCGAGCCGCTCGAAGACGGGGAGCACGCGGGCCACCGGCTCGTCGGCGCCGCCGACCATGATGCTGAGCGTCGCGTCGCGGGCACCGACCGTTCCGCCGCTGAGCGGGGCGTCGACCACCTGCACACCGTGCTCCGCGGCGAGGCGGCGGGCGAGCACCGCGACCGCGACCGGCGAGATCGTGCCGTGCACGACGAGCACCGGAGCGGCGATCCCCGCCGCGCGCCAGCCCGCGAGCAGGCCGTCCTCGCGCTCGAGCAGCGATTCCACCTGCACCAGATCGGGCAGCACCGTCAGCACGACGTCGCCGGCCGCCGCCGCAGGGGTCGGCGCGACCACGGCGCCGAGCTCCGCGAAGGGCGCGGCCCGCGACGCCGTCCGGTTCCACACCGTGAGCGCCCCGCCCGCGAGCAGGTTCCGCGCCATGGGCGCGCCCATCGGTCCGAGGCCGAGCAGCGAGAGCTTCACGCGCCGGACCCCGCGAGCGCCACGTCGGCGAGCTCCTGCGGCGCGACGTCGTCGAGCAGCACCCGCGCTTCGAAGCCGAGCAGCTCGCGCGAGCGGGTCAGGTCGAGCCCGACCGCGCGCCCCTCGAGCCGCCCGCGCGGGACGTCCGGGGCGATCGCGTCGAGCGCGTCCGCGGTGCTCCCGCGCAGATAGGTGAGCGGAGCGGCCACCAGGATCCCCGGCGCCGGCGGCGTCTCGTGCAGCAGCGCCGCGAGCACGGCCCGCGCCGAGTCCGCGGCGTCGAGATAGCTCCAGCCCTCCGCCGCCTGCCGTCGCGGGTCGGCCGCCAGCACCGCCCGCAGGTGCGCGCCGAACACGCGGCCGCCGTCCACGGTGATGTCGCGGACCAGCGGGTAGCGCAGCCCGGTGAGGCTCAGCCCCCAGGTCGCGTGCGCCATCCGCGCCGCGTCCTCGGTCGCGAGCTTCGACAGCGAGTACTCGTCCGAGATCCGCGGCTGCGCGTCCTCGGAGTAGGGGAAGACGGGCGGCAGCACCTGCTCGGCGCCGAGCGGGTAGCCGTTCGCGTTGATGCTCGAGGCGTAGACGACCTCCGCGACCCCGGCCCCGGCGGCGGCGGCGAACAGCGCGAAGCTGCCCACCGCGTTCACCCGGTAGGTCTCGACCGCGTCCGCCATGCCCAGCCCGGCGTAGCCGCCCAGGTGCACCACCGCGTCCTGCCCGGCCACCGCCTCCGCCAGCACGGCCGGGTCGGTCACGTCGCCGACGATCGAGCGGACGTCCGCGTCCGACGCGACCCGGTCCAGGACGGTGACCACCGCCCCCTCCGCCTGCAGCGCCGCGACCGTGGGGCGGCCGATCAGGCCGCAGCCGCCCGTCACGAGGACGCGGGCCCCGTCGAGCGTGGTCAGCCGCGCCGTCGCGCTCCGGCGCGCCGTCATGCGCGCACGGACGGCGTCGACTCGGTGGGCGGCGCCGCGACGTCCTCGCGCTGCTTCTTCCTTCCCCGCGAGAGCATCGGCCAGCCCTTGCTGCCCTGGTCGAGGGTGACCGCGATGAGGACGACGAGTCCGGTCACGATCTGCTCGTAGAAGCTCGGAACGTTGAGCAGCACCAGGCCGTTGGTGAGAGCGCCGAGGATCAGCGCGCCGACCAGGGTGCCCGCGATGCGGCCCTCGCCGCCCATCAGGTTCGCGCCGCCGATGACCGCGGCCGCGATCGCGGTCAGCTGGTACGGGCTGCCCGCGTCCGGCTGCGCCGCGTTGATCCGGGCGACGATCACCAGGCCGGCCAGCGCCGAGAGACCGCCGGAGATGCAGTACACCGCGATCTTCACCCGGTGCACCCGCACGCCGGAGAGCCAGGCGGTCTCCTCGCTGCCGCCGACCGCGATCACGTTCTGGCCGAAGACGGTCTTGCGCAGCAGCAGCCAGGCCGCGATGCCGACGACCGCCACGATCAGCACGACGACGGGCACACCGCCGACGTAGCTGTTGAGCAGCAGGATGAACTCCTTCGGCACGTCGTAGACCGGCTTGCCGTTCGTGGCGACGTACGCGCCGCCCTGGAAGACGCTCATCGTGCCGAGCGTCGCGATGAACGGCGGCAGGTTCAGCTTGGTGACCAGCAGCCCGTTGATCCCGCCGCAGACGAGGCCGAGGACGATGCCCGCGGCCAGCCCGAGCAGCGGCGGCACCCCGCCGTTGACCAGCAGCGACGCGCTGACGATGCCGACGAAGCTGGCCATCGCGCCGACCGCGAGGTCGATGCCGCCGGTGATGATGACGAAGGTCAGGCCGATGCCGATGATCGCGTTCACGCTCGCCGACACCGCGACGTCGCGGAGGTTGCCGAGGGTGAGGAAGTTCGGGTTCAGGACGCCGAGGACGACGAAGAGGACGACCGCGGCGAGGTAGATGCCGAAGGCCTGGAGATTGAAGGAGCGGCGGGGCGGCGTGGCGACGCCCCCGGTCTCGGGGGAGGTCATGAGATTCCTTTCGCGACGCCCATGGCGTTGGTGACGATGCTGTGCTCGGTGATGTCGTCGCCGACGTGCTCGGAGACGAAGCGGCCCGCCCTCATGACGAGGACCCGGTCGCTGAGGGAGATGATCTCGGGCAGGTCGCTCGAGACGACGATCACGGCGTGCCCCTCGGAGGCGAGCTGGTCGATGAGCTCGTAGATCTCGACCTTGCCGCCGACGTCGACGCCCTTGGTCGGCTCGTCGAAGAGGAAGACGCTCGCGCCGAGCCAGATCCACTTCGCGATCACGATCTTCTGCTGGTTGCCGCCGGAGAACTGGCGGGCGTTCAGCCGGACGTCGGCCGGGCGCAGCGACATCCGCCGGCCCATCTCCTCCGCCGTCGCGATCTGCCGCTTCGTGCTGATGAACGGACCGAAGCCGTTGAGCTGCCGATCGGAGGTGAGGGCGACGTTCGCGTAGGCCGGGGTCTGCAGCACGAGTCCCTGGTGCTTGCGGTCCTCCGGGATGAAGGCGATCCCCGCGTCGCGGCTGTCGCGCGGCGAGCGCACCTTGAGCGTGCGGCCGGCGAGCCGGACCGTGCCCTCGCTGCCCTCGTCGGCGCGGATCAGCGCGCGGAGGAACTCGGTGCGCCCCGAGCCGACCAGGCCCGCGATGCCGACGACCTCGCCGCGCCGCACCTGGATCGACTCCGGCCCGACGCCGCTCGGGTGCGTGACGCCGGAGGCTTCGAAGTGCACCTCGGCGTCCGCGGCGACCGGGTGCCGCCGCTCGAACGAGAGCAGCTCGCGCCCGACCATCCGCCGGACGATGTCCTCGGAGGACGTCTCGGTGATCGGCGCGTCGTAGGCGGGCCGCCCGTCGCGGAGGACGACGACCGTGTCCGAGACGCTCATCACCTCCGGCATCTTGTGCGAGACGTAGATCACGCCGACGCCCCGCCCGTGCGCGATCTCGCGCACCCGGGTCAGCACGCCCTCGACGTTGTGCTCGAGCATGCTGGTCGTCGGCTCGTCCAGAGCGACGATCTTGGCCCCGAAGGCGAAGGCCCGCGCGATGGTGAGCGCGTGCCGCTGTGCCGGGCTGAGCCGGCCGACCGGCGTCCGCCCGTCCATCGGGAAGCCCATCCGGTGGACGTCCTGGAGGGCCTGGTCGAGGTCGTCCTGAGCGGAGGCGCGCTGCGTGCGCGTGCGCCCGAGCAGCAGGTTCTGCGTCACCGTGAGCTGGGGCACGATGGCCGGCTCCTGGTGCGCGATCCGCACCCCCTCCGCGAGCGCCTGGCGCGAGGTGTACTCCATCCGCCGCACGCCGTCGATGGTGATCGAGCCGCGGTCGGGGCGGAGGGCGCCGCCGAGGATGTTGAGCAGGGTGCTCTTCCCCGCGCCGTTCTCGCCCGCGAGCGTGCGGATCTCCCCGCGTTCGAGGGTGAAGCTCACGCCGTCCAGGGCGCGGACGCCGGGGAACGACTTCGCGATGCCGCGGACCTCGAGCAGATGCTCGGCCATGTTCCGTCTTCTTTCCTGATCGAGAGGGGCCTTGCCGGGAGTGCGCTCCGCCGGAGGGTCTCCGGCGGAGCGCGGGGGTCAGCCGCGGGTCACGGCATCCCGGTCTCGTAGTCGGCGACGTTCTCGCTGTCGATGATGAAGGCGGGCACGTCGATCCAGCCCGGGACCTCCTTGCCGGCGAGGAGCCAGAGCGCGGCGTCCACGCCGGTCGCGCCCTCGGTCGTCGGCAGCTCGCTGACGGTGGCGGTGTAGTCGCCGGCCAGGATCTGCTTCTTGGCCTGCGGGATGCCGTCGGTGCCGACGAGGATCACCTTCCCGGTGAGGCCCTTCGCGTCGATGGCGGCCTGCACGCCGAGTGCCATGCCGTCGTTCTGGGAGTAGAACGCCTTGATGTCGGGGTTCGCCGTGAGCATCGTGGTCGCGATCTCCTGCGCCTTGGTCTGGTCCCACGAGGCGGTCTGCGAGGCGACGAGCTCGAGGTTCTCGTGCTTCGCGAGCGCGGCCGTGAAGCCGTCGCCGCGATTGATCGCGTTGGAGGAGCCGGGGTCGCCCTCGATCATCGCGACCTGGCCGCCGTCCGGCAGCAGGTCGGCGATGTAGTCCGCGGCCGTGGCGCCGATGGTGGTCGCGTCGGGGCCGACGTAGACGACGCCGGGGACGTCGCTCTTCGCGTCGTTCAGCACGACGGCCGGGATGCCGTCGGCGAGGGCGGACTCGAAGACCGAGTCGAGGCCGGTCGCCGAGATGGGCGAGGCGAGGATCGCGGTGCAGCCCTGGTTCATCGCGCTCTTGGCCTTGTCGAGCTGCTCGGTGATCGAGGACTCGTCCGTGACGTCGAAGGTCTGGTAGTCGACGCCGAGCTCCTTCGCGCGGTTCTCGAAGCCGTCGCGCTCGTAGCCCCAGAACTCGTTCGAGAGGGTGCGGGTGATGTAGCAGAGCTTGGCGCCGTCGGGGACGGCCGGGTCGCCGAGCGAGGAGGTGACCTCGTCGACCGGGGTCTGCGCGGACGAGTCGACGAGCGACACGATGTCGGCGCCGGAGCCGCCGGCGGCGGCACCTCCGCCGTCGCCGTCGGGCGAGGCCGAGCAGCCGACGAGGAGCGTCAGGGAGGCGAGCCCGGCGAGGGCGGCGCCGGTGGCGCGGGTGGCGCGGGTGGCGCGGGTGGGGAAGGACATGGGAGGGGGCCTTTCGTCATCGGAAGGTGGGGCGGGGTCGTGCGGGGTCGCGGATCGCGAGGGTGGTGCGGAGGCGGGCCGGGCGGAGGACGCGCCCGGCCCGAGGGGGTCAGGAGGCGAGCAGCGCCTCGGTCTCGCGGCGCAGCTCGAGCGCCTCGGCGAGCGACTCGTCGATGATCACGTCGTCCCAGCCGACCGTCGCGCCCTGCGCGATGTCGTGGCGCAGCTCGACGTGGTGGGCCAGGGCGACGGGGAGCGCTCCGATGGCGACCGAGTGCTTCGCGGAGACGAGCTTCCCGTAGACGGTGAAGCCGCCCTCGCCGTCGAGGAACTCGCCGGCCTTGAGGTCCTTCTTCGCGGTCGCGACGACGTCGCCGTAGAAGCCCTCGGGGTGCCCGGTCGAGATGCCGCGCAGCGCCGCGTTGGCGATCGACACGTTCAGCTCGAGGCCGACGTAGTGGTACGGCCGGTAGAGCGCCGCGTACTGCTTGGTCGGGTCCGGGTGCCACGGGTACTCGTCGAAGCAGGTGGACACGTAGGGGTTCGTCGCCTTGACCACGACGTAGACGCCCTCCTGCGTGTTGTGCGGAATGAGGGAGCCGTCGCGCCGGACGCTCGACATCACGTCGACCGTCCCCTCGTGGTCGAGGGCGCCGCCGATCGAGCTCGGCCGGCTGATCGTCGCGATCTCCTCCACATCGCCGGGCGTGAAGGTGAGGCCGGAGTCGGAGGGCACCAGGCCCGCCGCGTTCGCGACCGCCGCCATCTCGATCGCGGCCTTCGTGCCGTCGCGGAACGAGGTGTGCATGTACGGGTTGAGCTGGCCGGAGTCGGTCAGCTCCTTGCTGAACTCCCAGTTCTCCCAGACGTTGTCGGGGTTCATCTGGTGGTAGTGCTCGAGGTACTTGGCGCCCTTGCCGGCGCAGACGACGTCGAAGCCGCTGGTGCGGGCCCAGTCGACGAGCTCCATGATCAGGGCCGGCTGGTCGCCGTAGGCCATCGAGTACACGATGCCCGCGGCCTCGGCGCGCTTGGCGAGCGCGGGGCCGGCCAGCGCGTCGGCCTCGACGGTGACCATGATGATGTGCTTGCCGGTCTCGATCGCCCGGAGCGCGTGGTGCACGCCGACGATCGGGTTTCCGGTCGCCTCGACGATGACGTCGATGTCGTGCTCGAAGAGGACGGCGGCGTTGTCGACGATGGTGGTCGTCCGGTTCGCGAGCGCCTCGGGGATGTCCGCGGCCATCGCCTCGGCCGGCCAGTCGACCAGCTCGAAGGCCCCGCGGGCCCGGGCGACGTTGACGTCGGCGATGGCGACCACGTGGACGCCGGGGATGTTGCGCGCCTGCGAGAGGTACATGGTGCCGTAGCGCCCGGCACCGATCAGCCCGATGCGGATGGGGCGGCCCTCTCGTTCGCGATCGCCGAGGAGTTTGTACAGGTTCACGGTGGCCTCTCTGGTCCGGGGGCGCACGGACGCAGAGGGCCGCCTCGGGGGCGGAGGACGTCGTCGTCGTGCGCAGTCTTCGTCGGGGAAGTGCTGCTCGCCGGCTCCCAGTGGAACCGGTACCAGTTTTGTACCAGCAACGATTAGAGTGTGTCAACAGCGGGCGCGGCGGCCCGGTCCCGCGCCGATACGATTGCCCGACAGCTGGGGAGGAACCGTGCAGAAAGCACCGACGATCCGCGACGTCGCGCGCAGTGCGGGCGTCTCGGTGTCCGTGGTGTCGCGCGTGCTCAACGACGGGACCGGCCCGGTCGCCGTCGACACCCGGCGCCGTGTGGTCGAGGCGATCGAGCAGCTCGGCTTCCGGCCGCGCGCCGCGGCCCGCGAGCTGAGCCACGGTCAGACCCTGTCCATCGGTCTGGTCCTGCCCGACCTCACGAACCCGTTCTTCGCCCGCCTGGCCGACAGCGTCGTCTGGGAGGCGCGCGCCCGCGGCGCCCAGGTTCTCCTGATGACGACGCAGGAGGACTCGCACGTCGAGGGCGAGTCGCTCACCAGCCTGCTCGACCGCTCGGTCGGCGGCGTCATCGCGACCCCGTCCGGCGAGAACCTCGAGAAGTGGTCGCGGCTGCGCCGGGCCGGGATCGACGTCGTCTTCGTCGACCGCACCACCCCCGGTCTCGACGACGTCGACGTGGTCAGCATCGGCAACTCCGCCTCCGCCGCCCGCGCGACCGATCACCTGCTCGCGCTCGGCCACCGCCGGATCGCGATCGTCTCGGGGCCGCTGCGCACCTCGACCGGCCAGGCGCGCGTCGCCGGCTACCGCGCCGCCCTCACCGCCGCCGGGCTGCCGATCGACGGGACGCTGATCCGCGAGGTCCCGTTCCGCGGCGACATCGGCGGCGAGGCCGTCGCCGCGCTGCTCGCGCTTCCGGAGCCGCCGACCGCCCTGATCGTCGCCAACACGGCGCAGGTGCGCAGCGCCGTGCACCGCCTGTTCCAGCTCGGCGTCGCGATCCCCGAGGCGCTCTCCGTGGTCGTCTTCGACGACAACCCGTGGAGCGAGCTCGTCACCCCGCCGCTCAGCGTCGTCCGCCAGCCGATCGACATGCTCGCCCGGCACAGCGTCGACCTGGTGCTCGCCCGGATGCAGGGCCGGATCCCCGACACCCCCCAGCACATCGAGGTCCAGGCCGACCTCGTCATCCGCTCCAGCTGCGCCGCCCCGGCGCAGCGCTGACTCCGCCCCACCACCCCTCCACGAAAGGCACTGCCATGTCCGACCCCGTCGTCGTCACCGCGATCTTCACCCCCGCCGAGGGCCAGCGCGACGCCCTCGTCGCCGCCCTCTCCCCCGCCATCGCCGAGGTCCACGGCGAGGAGGGCTGCGAGCTCTACGCGATCCACGACTCCCCCGACGGCACCATCGTCATGCTCGAGAAGTGGACCAGCGCCGAGGCCCTCGACGCCCACGGCGCCGGCGACCCCGTCGTCCGCCTGAACGCCGCCATCAAGGGCCTCGTCGTCGCGCCCCCGGTCGTCACCCGCCTCTCCCCGATCCCCGCCGGCACCGCCACCCAGGGCGCCCTCTAGCCACCCGCCGCATCGACTCGCCCGAGAAGGCTCGTTCTCCACCCCGAGAACGCGCCTTCTCGGGCGACTCGGCGCGCTCCCGGCACTCAGAGAAGAATCGGCCCTGGCGAGGGCGGCTTCTCCGGCAGCCCCGCCTCGAGAATCCGGGTCACGATCGCGACGGCGCGGTCGGCGAGCGCGTCGCCGGGGTAGAAGCTCTCGAACAGGTCTTCAGCGGCCTCCAGAGTGCCGACCTCGCAGAGACTCAGAAGCTGACGGATGTCGTTGGTATCGCGACCGGGTCGATTGGCGCGAAGCTTCATCGCGAGAAGAGCATCAGCTGATGCGACCTGGATCACGACCCCCGCACGGTCGTACACCGTCTCCCACTCGACGACCCGCTCGCCGAGAGTCGGCACCGATCCGGTCTGCTCCACCGCGAAGTTCAGCCAGTCGTCGCTCCACCCGTGCCTGCGTGCCACCTTCGCAGCCGCCCCTGTCACCACGTCATCACTGCCCGGGTTCACGTGGAGCGAGTCCAGATCCTGCGTCGTGCCCCTGTCGAAGTAGCGGAGGGCGAGGGCGGCACCGCCGACGAGCCGGATGCCCGCCGTCTCCCGCAGCTGATGGAGCTCAGCGACGAGTTCCGCGAGACCCGCGATGATGTCGTCGCGGTCGAGCGAGACGGCCACGATCACACGCTCGCGAAGGTGTCTCGCCACACGTGCACGCCGCGCCGCAGGAACTCCTCGGGCACCTCCGACTCGGGCGGCGCCGGATCCGCGGGGTCGATCTCGAGGACGACGGCGACAGGGAGGTAGCGCATGGGCCGGGTCACCCAGGCCGGGAGAGGCAGCCCCTCCTCGCCCAGACGCCAGGCGACGAGCGCGGCGATCGCCGCGTCCCACGCGCGGTTCCGCGTCGGCTCGGGCTCCGCCAGCCCCAGCACACCTCGGAGGAGCCCGTGCTCAGCGACGAGGTTGTCGTTGAGCTGCAGGAGTGCCCGCAGGGCGCGATCCCGATCCCCCACTCGCAGCCGTCCGCGGATCTCGACAGCGGCGGCCGCGGCATCGTCCCGCTGGAGGGGCAGCGCGTAGAGCCGGTGCCCCGCGCCCGCCAGGACGCGCTGCACCGTGCTGAAGTCCGCGTCTCGGCCGTTCTCGATGCGCGAGATCCGGGCCTGATCGACATCGGTCAGGTCCGCCAGCTGCTGCTGCGTGAAGCCGCGGCTGGAGCGAGCGGAGCGCACGGCGGTCGAGCTCTCCGTCATCAGCACACCTCCACGATCATGTCTCCAGAGACATAATCTACTCGCCTCGACCGCGGTGCGGGGAACGGCGCGGTCGACACCTCAGAGGAGCAGTACGCAGCCCACCCGGCGGACCGCCCTCAGCGCGGACGCGCCACCGACGCGCGCTCGATCAGGCGCGTCTCGAGCTCCAGCCGCGTCGCGCTCGAGGACAGCGGCCGGGCCGCGCGGTGCGCCTGGTGCAGCATCCGGAAGGCGGCGGCCCCCATCTGGGCGATCGGCTGCTGGATCGTGGTCAGCGGCGGCGTCGCCCACGCCGACTCCTGGACGTCGTCGAAGCCGATCACGCTGAGGTCGTCCGGGATGCGCAGGCCGGCCAGGTCGGCCGCGTCGTAGACGCCGAGCGCCATGGTGTCCGAGAGCGCGAAGAGCGCCGTGGGCCGGATCAGCGCGTCCGCCAGCATCGCGGAGGCGACGACCCGGGAGCGGTCGCGGTTCCAGCCGCCGTAGACCACGCGCTCCCGCGGCAGCGGCACCCCCGCATCGCGCAGCGCCGTGCTGAATCCGTCGAGCCGGGCGCTGCTGTAGAGCTGCCCGCGAGCGCCCGCGATCACGCCGATGCGGGTGTGACCCTGGGCGAGCAGGTGCTCCGCCGCCATCCGGCCGCCGTCCCAGTTGGTCGCGCCGACGCTCGCCACGTCGGCGGGCGGACGGGTGATCGGGTCCACGATCACCACGGGCAGCTCGGCCGTGGTGAGCAGGTGCAGCTGCGCCGCCGTGACGTCCACGAGGACGACGATCGCGCCGAGGGACGAGCGGCGCAGGAGCCGGTTGACCCACTCCCCATCGGGCCGCGCGCGGGTGAGCACCAGGTCGACGCCGGCCGCCGCGGCCTCCTCCTCGATCCCGCCGAGGACGGGACCGATCCAGGTGCCGTCGAGGTGGCCGACCACGACGTCGACGATGTGCGCGACGTGCGGGTCCTCCGCCGGCGGACGCAGCCGCGGCCGGCGCCGGTAGCCGAGCTCGTGCGCGGCCTCCATCACCCGCAGCCGGGTCGCCTCGGAGACGTCGGTCCCGCCGCTCAGCACCTTCGAGACCGTCGGCACACTCGTCCCCGCGCGCTCGGCGATGCGCGCCATCGTCGGCCGGGGAGCGGCACCGCTGTCGTCCATGCCCCCACTGTAGAGCAGAACGAGTTGCGAAACCCAGCGGGGAGACGACCATTGCAGACACCCGGATACCGCCTTGCTCACGACTCTCCTCGGGTGCAGACTGGACGCACACGGGCGGCAACGGCAACAGAGTTGCGCAACTACCGTTCGATGACGAACCGCGGAGCGATCCGCCGAGCACCCCGAGGACACCGATGACCGACCTCCCCCCGTCCACTCCCGCCAAGAGGGCGCTCGTCGTCCGCGGCGGCTGGGACGGCCACCAGCCCGTCGAGGCGACCGAGCTGTTCCTCCCCTTCCTCGCCGAGAACGGCTTCGAGGTGCGCGTCGAGGAGTCGACCGCCGTCTACGCCGACGAGGACTACCTGCGCACCGTCGACCTGATCGTGCAGTCCAACACCATGACCTCGATCGAGTGGCCCGAGTTCCTCGGCCTGCGCGCGGCCGTCGAGCGCGGCACCGGCCTGGCCGGCTGGCACGGCGGCATCGCCGACTCGTACCGCAGCAACTCCGACTACCTGCAGCTGATCGGCGGCCAGTTCGTCTCGCACCCGGGCAAGCACCCGGACGAGCGCACCGGCGAGCAGTCGGACAACTACGTCCCGCACACGATCGAGATGACGGCCCTCGCGGCCGACCACCCGATCACCCAGGGCATCAGCGACTTCGAGCTCACCACCGAGCAGTACTGGGTGCTGCACGACGACTACAACGACGTGCTCGCGACCACCACGCAGGCCGTCCGCGAGTGGGACCCGTGGCACCGCCCGATCACCTCCCCCGCCGTCTGGACCCGCCAGTGGGGCGAGGGCCGCATCTTCGTCTCGACCCCGGGCCACCGCGTCGAGGTCCTCCAGGACGCCAACGTCCGCACCATCATCGAGAGGGGACTGCTGTGGGCCTCCCGCTGAGAGTCGGCATCATCGGAGTCGGGAAGATCAGCGAGCAGTACCTCGCGAACCTCCCGACCTTCCCCGGCCTCCGCCTCGTCGCGGTCGCCGACCTGAACACCGCGCGTGCGCAGGAGGTCGCCGACGAGCAGGGCGTCCGCGCCCTCTCGGTCGACGAGCTGATCGCCGACCCCGAGGTCGACGCGGTGCTCAACCTGACCGTCCCCGCCGCGCACGTCGAGATCGGCACCCGCGCGCTGAAGGCCGGCAAGCACGTCTTCGCGGAGAAGCCGCTCGGCCTGAACCCCGCCGAGGCCGCTCCGATGCTCGACCTCGCCGAGGAGCTGGGGCTGCGCTTCGGCAGCGCCCCCGACACCGTGCTCGGCACCGGCGTGCAGACCGCGCGGCAGACGCTCGACTCCGGAGTGATCGGCACGCCGATCGCCGCGCAGGTGCACTGGGCCGCTCCCGGCCACGAGCGCTGGCACCCGGCGCCGGAGTTCTACTACCAGCCCGGCGGCGGCCCGCTGCTGGACATGGGCCCGTACTACCTGACCGCGCTGGTGCACTTCTTCGGCCCCGTCGTCCGGGTCACCGGTCTCGCGACCCGCTCGGACCGCCCGCGCACCATCGAGTCCGGCCCGCGCGCCGGCACGCCCATCCCCGTCTCGATCGACACGCACATCAGCGCGCTGCTCGAGCACGAGAACGGCGTCACCTCGACGGTGATGGTCAGCTTCGAGGTCTGGCGCACCCGCGCGCCGAAGTTCGAGATCTTCGGGACGGAGGGCACCATCGCCGTCCCCGACCCGAACATGTTCTCGGATCCCGTCGAGGTCGCGGTGCGCGACGAGGACTGGCGGGTCGTCCCCGACTCCGCCGGCGTCGTCGACACCGGGCGCGGCGTCGGTCTCGCCGACATCGCCGAGGCGATCGCGGAGGACCGGCCGCACCGCGCCTCCGGCCGCCTCGGGCTGCACGTCCTCGAGATCATGGACGCGATCCTCCGCTCGAGCGCCGAGAAGGCCGTCGTCGAGATCGAGTCCAGGGTGGAGCGGCCCGAGCTGCTCCCGCTGCGGACGGCCGCCGGCGAGCCGGTCGGCGACCCCGTCCGCGCCTGACTCCGCCCGCGCCCGCAGGCACCACCCGACCCGTCCCGCGCCGGCCGCGACCTCTCCCTGGTCGCGGCCGGCGCGCCCCTTCCGAGGAGACCCCCGATGACAGCACCCCTCCGCGTCGCCATGATCGGCCACGCCTTCATGGGCCGCGCCCACGCCCAGGCCTGGCGGACCGCGCCGCGCTTCTTCGACCTGCCGCTGCGGCCCGAGCTCGCCGTCGTCGTCGGCCGCGACGAGGGCCGCGCGCGGGCCGCCGCCGAGAACTTCGGCGCGGCCGAGTCCTCGATCGACTGGCGCGCGGTGATCGCCCGCGACGACATCGACCTGATCGACATCTGCACCCCGGGCGACCAGCACGCCGAGATCGCGATCGCCGCCCTCGAGGCCGGCAAGCACGTGCTCTGCGAGAAGCCGCTCGCGCGCTCCGTCCCCGAGGCGCGGACGATGACCGAGGCGGCCGCCGCGGCGACCGGCTTCGCGATGTGCGGCTTCAGCTACCGCCGCACCCCGGCGCTCGCGCTGGCCAAGCGCTTCCTCGAGGAGGGTCGGCTCGGCGAGATCCGGCACGTCCGCGCGCAGTACCTGCAGGACTGGCTGAGCGACTCCGAGGGCCCGCTGACCTGGCGCCTCGACAAGGAGAGGGCCGGCTCCGGCGCCCTCGGCGACATCGGCGCGCACAGCATCGACACCGCGCAGTGGCTCACCGGGCAGACGATCGACGGCGTCTCGGCGATGCTGCGCACCTTCGTCACCGAGCGCCCGGTCCTCTCCGCGCAGGCCGGCCTCGGCGGTCGTGCCGAGGAGGGCGCCGAGCGCGGCCCGGTCACCGTGGACGACGCCGCGCTGTTCACCGCGACGCTCAGCGGAGGCGCCGTCGGCGTCTTCGAGTCGACCCGCGTCGCCACCGGCCGCAAGAACGCCAACCGCATCGAGATCAACGGCGAGACCGGCTCGATCGCCTTCGACTTCGAGCGCCTCAACGAGCTCGAGTACTACGACGCCCGCGACCCCGAGGACGCCCAGGGCTTCCGCACCATCCAGGTGACGGAGCCGGTGCACCCCTACGCCGCCGCCTGGTGGCCGACCGGGCACGGGCTCGGCTACGAGCACGTCTTCAGCCACCAGGTCGTCGACCTCGTCACGGCGATCGCCGAGGGCGTCCAGCCCACGCCCTCGTTCGCCGACGCCCTGCAGGTGCAGCAGGTGCTCGACGCCGTCGAGCGCAGCGCCGCGGACGGCTCCCGCCTCACGGCCGTCGCCTGACCGGGGCGCCCTGACCGGGGCATCCTGACCGGGGCGTCCCGACCGGGGCGTCCCGACCGGGGCGTCCTGACGGAGACGCCTCCGCGGGCGGTGGCCGAAGGGTCACCGCTCGGGGAGACGCCGCCCGATCGCACCCTCCGTCGAGGCCGCTCGCGGCCGTCCGCCCTGCCGCGTCGGCCCTCCTCCGATTCCCGACACGGCCGCGGACCCCTTTCGGGGGGAGGGAGGCCGGGGGACCCCGTAAACTGGGGACCTGGGGGGTCGAGTGGGTCCCCCGAGTGGGGGAGTGCTGTAGTGGGGATCGGTTTCCGGACCGCAGGAGAGCTGCGCGTCCTCGCGGGTGCTCGCCTGCACCCCGTCGTGGGCCCGACCCTCAGCCGCTCCCTCAGCCGCTCCCGGCTCTCGGCCGGGCTGTCGATGCCCAGCGGCCCCGGTCTCGTCCGGCCCTCGCCGCTGGCGCAGCCGTGGGAGGCGCCGCTCATCCGCCTGATCCGCGCGGGCGCCCCCGCCGCCGAGCTGCACGAGGCGACCGCCGCCTCCCCCGAGGGCTCGAAGCTCGCCGCCGTGATCGAGCTGGTCCGCGACGCGCTCTCGCGCCGGGAGGACGACCGCGCCCTCCGCCTCGCCGGCTGGCTGGTGCGGATGCGCTACGACCCGGCCGCCGATCCGTTCCTTCGCCGCTACGGGATCGTCCTCACGGCCCATCTACCGCTCAGCGCCGGACTCGACATCGACGTCCCACTCGACGCGACCGCGCTGCGCCTGCTCTTCGCCGAGCTCGCCGCCGTCGACGACCCGGCCGGCGCCACGGCCGCCGTCGAGACCCTGCCGCCGTCGACGCTGGCCGCCTCGACGCTCGCCTCGCTCTACTCCGCCCGGCGGCGCTGGGGCGACATGGCGCAGTTCTCGGCGCCGGTGGTCAACGTCGACGCCCCGTCCGCCGCGGTCCTCATCCGCCGCGGCGTCGCCCTGCGCGAGCTCGGCCTGATCGAGAGCGCCCTCGAGGCCTTCGACCGCGTGGTGCGGCCCAACGTCACGACCGCCCGACCCGTCGAGCTCCGGATCGAGGCCCTCTACGAGCGGGCCAGCACCCACCTCGCCGACGGCCGGCGCGCCCCGGCCCGCCGCGACCTCGAGCGCGTCCTCGCCCAGTACCCCGAGAGCGCCGAGGCCCACGAGCTGATGGCCGCCGTCGGCCGCTGACCCACCCGCCGTCGCCCCCCCCTCCTCAAAAGTTGCGGTAGTCGCCAGCGAGTACCGCAACTTCTGCTGAATGGACTGCCGTCGCCGGATCATGCGGGCGAGAAGCCCGCGCAGCGGGCACCCCCTGCTGATCGAGAAGCCAGCGCAGCAGGCACCCCATGCTGATCGAGTAGCCCGCGCAGCGGGCGTATCGAGATCCCCCCACCGCAGGCAACGGAAAGGGGCGCCCCCCACCGGGAACGCCCCTCCACCTCCGAGCCTTCGGCTCAGCCCTCGGCCTTCGAGGGCTTGCCCTCGGCGGGCAGCACCTCGACCGGGGTGTCGCGCGGATCCTCGCCCTCGGCCTGCGAGGGCTTGTCGGCCTGGTCGTCCGGGTCCTCGACGGGGCTCGGGGTCTGGTCGCTCATCGCAGTCCCTCCGGCTCGTCCGAGGTGGCGGACGGCTCGGGGTGCGCCTCGAACTCCATCCAGGCCCGGTCGAGCGAGGCCTGCGCCGAGGCGGGCTCGCTCGCGAAGTAGCCGTCGTAGATGGCGCGTCCGCCGTGCTCCGGCAGGTCGCCGCGGCCGGCGTAGGTCTGGGCGAGCTCGCCGACCTCGTCGTCCCTCTTCTCCTGGTCCCGCAACCACGCGGGGAAGGTCTGCGTCATGGTGACACCTCTCTCTCCTCCCTCCAGACAATCCCTCCGATCGGCGGGCTGCAAGCCCTTGCCCCGGACGTTCGCCCGCCGCGATCAGGGGCCGCGAGCACTGCGAGGATTCCGGTATGGACAGCAGCGAGCACCCCCGGCCGGACGTCACGACCGTCGACATCGTCGGCGGCGCCGAGCCGCTCGCGGTCGGACTGCACGCGTACGACGAGGGCTGGCCGGAGGCGTTCCGCGAGCACCAGCGGCGGATCGCGCAGGCCCTCGCCGCGCTGGACGTCGCGATCGAGCACATCGGCTCCACCGCGGTGCCCGGCCTCGCGGCGAAGCCGATCATCGACATCGCCGTCGCCGTCCCCGACATCACCGCGGAGGAGGACTACCTCGACCCGCTGCTCGCAGCCGGCTACGCGCTCCGGGTCCGCGAGCCCGGCCACCGCCTCGTCCGCACCCCGGAGCGGGACGTGCACGTGCACCTCTACGCCCGGGGCGACGCCGCGATCGAGGAGTACCTCCTGCTCCGCGACCACCTCCGGCGCGACGCGGCCGACCGCTCCCTCTACGAGGCGACCAAGCGCTCGCTGATGGAGCGGAGCTGGGCCGACATGAACGCCTACTCGGACGCCAAGACCGAGGTGATCGAGGCGATCAAGGCGCGGGCGCGAGCTGCACGCGGTGACACGGCGACGTCGGTCTCGACGCCGACCTGAGCCCCGGTGCGTCGCCTCGCGCCGGTTCGCCGAACGGCGTCGCCCACCGCGCCGCCGTCGCGTGAGGCTGGACGGATGCATGCCGACGAGTACGTGTCCCCCGAGGAGCTTCCCGAGCCGCCGACGCTGGACGTCGTGACGCGGTTCTTCCGAGGTCCGCTCTTCACCCTCACGCCGCAGCCGTCCCTGGAGGAGTGGGTGTCCTCGGCCTCGGCGCGCGATGCGGGCGGGGTGATCCTCTTCGACGAGGCCTCGATCGGCTACACCTTCTGGCGCAACCCGGACGACCACGACGACCCCGCGAATCTCGAGGAGCTCGGCGGCGAGCCGAGGCCCTCGCTCGACGTCTCGCCGACGCGCCCCGTGCCCGAGTGGATGGCGGAGATCGCCGCCCGGATGCCGTACCCCCAGCTCTGGGACGCGGTGCGGACGAGCGTGGCGGAGGAGCACTCGCCGTGGCAGAGCATCGAGTTCGCGCTCCTCGAGCACGTGAACCGCGTCCTGAGGAGCCGCCTCCGCAGCGAGCGCGCCGGTGGGAGCGACCCCGGCGAGCTCCTCGGCCCCGCGATGGACCTCGGCGTCGAGCACGGCGTCCCGCTCCTCCTCGACGGGCGGTGGGTCCCCGGCATCCGGATCGACACCGATCCGCACGTCCTCGGCGTCGGCGCCCACCTCGGCGACCGCTTCCTGACGGCCGTCGTCGAGCGCGACCGCCTCCCCTTCCTCGACTTCACCTTCGTCACCCGCCACGCCCCCGCCTGACCACCGTTGCTGGTCGAGCAGCCCGCGCAGCGGGCCCCCCTCATGCTGGTCGAGTAGCCCGCTCCGCGGGCGTATCGAGACCCACCATCACCGAGAGCCGAGTCTGCAGAACACACGTGCTGATGGCGTCGGGTCTCGATACGCCCCTGGCGGGGCTACTCGACCAGCATGCTTCCGCCGAGCACCGCGGAGCGACCCGCCCCCCTCCGCCCTTCGAGGAGCCCGCGCAGCGGTCCTCCTCGCTGGTTGATCGGCCCGCGCAACGGAAGTCCTTGCTGGTCGAGTAGCCCGCGCGGCGGGCGTATCGAGACCCGCCATCGCCGGACCGCCGCTCGCCTCCCCCGCTTCGCGCCGGCTCACCGCCCGCCATTGCGCCCGCCGCGCCGCCGCGGCACCCTCGGAGGATGTTCTACGACGAGAGCGCCCGCCTCGAGGACGTCCCGGTCCCGCCGACCCTCGACGAGGTGGCGCGAGCCTTCCCGGGCCCGCTGTACGGCTTCGTTCCTCAGCCGTCGCTCGAGCCGTGGACGTCCGGCACGTCGTCGAGCTCCTCCGGCGGACGCGTCGAGATCGAGTCCGTGGCGATCGGCTACACGCTCTGGCTCAACCCGGACGACCACGACGACCCCGCCAACCTCGCGGAGCTCGACGACGAGCAGCGCGCCTCGCTCGACGCCCCGCCGGTACGCCCGCTGCCCGACTGGATGACCGCGATCAAGGCCCGGATGCGCTACCCGTGGCTGTGGGAGGCGGTGCGGACGACCGTCGCGCACGAGCCCGCCCCGCCGTGGCACTCGGCCGAGAGCGTGCTCGTCGAGCACGTGAACCACATCCTGAGGAACCGGTTCCACGCCGAGCGCGTCCGCGGCCGGCTCCCCGGCGAGCTGCTCGGCCCCGCGACCGAGAAGTGCGTCGAGCACGACGTCCCGCTCCTCCTCGACGGCCGCCCGGTCCCCGGACTCCGGATCGACACCGACGCGCACGTCCTCGGCGTCGGCGCCGACCTCGGCGACCGCGTCCTGACGGCCGTCGTCGAGCGCGACCGCCTCCCCCTCCTCGACCTCGCCTTCGCCACCCACCGCGCCCCCGCCTGATCTCCCCTGCTGGTCGAGCGGCGCGCGCAGCGCGCGTATCGAGACCCACCCTCGTCAGGAGCCAAGTCTGCAGAACGCACGTGCTGACGGGGCCGGGTCTCGATACGCCCCCGCGGGGCTACTCGACCAGCATGATCGGGCTGAGCACTCCCGCTGGAGACCTCCCCTGCTGGCGAGCCGCCCGCACAGCGGGTTCTTCTGCCGGTCGAGCAGCCCGCGCAGCGGGCGTATCGAGACCCCCGACCCGCAACGTTCGGCCGGGGCTCTTCGACTCAGGGCGCAGCGAGGTGGAGCCGGTCGTCGCACCAGCTCGCGATCGCGGGGTCGTGGGTCGCTACGACCACGCTCGCGCCGTGACCGGCCAGCTCGGTCAGCACGTCGAGCACGGTCTCGCTGTTCTCGGCGTCGAGGGCGCCGGTCGGCTCGTCGGCGAGGACCAGGGTCGGGCCCTTCACCAGCAGCCGGGCGAGCGCGACCCGCTGCTGCTCGCCGCCGCTCAGCCTGGCGACGCGCTCGCGGCCCCGCCCCGCCAGGCCGACGCGCTCGAGCGCGCGCTCGAACCGGTCGCTGCGGCCGCGCCGCTCGCCGAGCGCGATCGCGAGGTTCTGCTCGACGGTCGCGGTGTCGACGAGGGCGTAGCTCTGGAAGAGGTAGCCGAGCCGGTCCCGCCGGAAGCGGCGTCGGCCGTGCGCCCGCAGGCGGGTCAGCTCCTCCCCGTCGACCTCGATCGAGCCCGAGTCGGGGGCGTCGAGGAGCCCGAGGCAGTTGAGGAGCGTCGACTTGCCGCTGCCGCTCGCGCCGGTGAGGGCGAGGGTGCTGCCCGAGGCGACGGTCACATCGAGTCCGCTCCACAGCGTGCGTCGGCCGTAGCCCTTGGCGAGGTGGGTGGCGAGGATCACGGGAGGCCTTTCCGTTCGGTCGGGAGGGAGGAGTGGAGCGGCGAGCGCATCAGGTGTCGACGACGGGCGAGCGGCTCGCCCTCCGGTGCGCGAGGGCCAGGCACGCGACGAGGAGCGCAGCGCTGGCCGCGACCACGCCGATGTCCAGCGCCGTCTGCTCGAGCAGGAAGTTCTCGGTGTCGACCGTGCCGAGGTCGATCACCGTGCGGACGTCCTTCGGATCGCGGAACCACTGCGGGACGACGGCGAGCGCCAGCGTCGCGGTCAGCAGCACACCCTCCAGCAGGAGCCCGCTGCGGTGCGCCGTGAGCGGTCCGAGCCCGGACAGCCGGTGCACGAACGCCCGCTTGCGGTCCTTCTCCACCAGCACCACCGCCGCGACCAGTCCGGTGAGCAGCACGACGATCCCGCCGCTCACGAACCCGATCACGTTGATCACGTGGGCACCGAGCGCCCGCCGGTACTGCTCGTTCGCCTGGTACGCCACTGGAGTGATGGAGGCCACGAAGGGGGAGAGACCGCCCACCTCGATGGCGGCCGGGAGCGCCGCGGGTTCGGTGAAGATCACTCCTCCCTGGGTGATCACCGCGACCAGCTCGGAGGCGGCGAGCACCCCGACCGATGGCAGAACGACGACGACCGGATCGACGAGCTCGGGCTCCGGGCGGAAGCTGTGCTCACCGGAGCCCAGGGTGACGAGGACCTGCCCCGACGGCACGACGTGCTCCGCGACGGGAAGACCGACGGTCGCGGGTGCCGGATCCAAGACGCTCGACTGCGTGTCCTGCCAGGAGTGCAAGTCGGCCAGCACGGACAGCCGGTACTCAGCAGACGTGTCCTCCGGCTCGAGGACAGTGAGGACGCCGTCGGGGACCTCAGTCATCCGGCGCCCGTCGTCGCCGAGCACCTCGACCCTCCGGAGGTATCCCTCATTGGCGAGCAGCACGTTTCCCTGGTCGCTGAGTCCCGGCGTGACGAAGATCACCCCGCCGGAGGCTTCCTGCGAGACGGCCAGATCGGCCAGTCGCCGATCAGCGGCGTGGTACTCGGACGGGCTCAAGTAACCGCCGATGCCGATCGTGACCGCGTCTTGCGCGACACTCCGGAGCTCGCGGCTGCGCCCCTCGACCTCGGCGACCCGGGCGCTCTGCCCGAGCGCGGCGACGATCGCGAGGAGCACCAGCACCGCCGGGACCCGGACCGCGTAGACGCCGAGCAGCACCCACCAGCCGTCGATCTCACCCTTCACCTGGTCGACGAGCCGGCGGCCGTCGGTGAGGGCGATCGCGAGGATCTGCGCGACGACCGCGGCGAGCAGGAGGAGCGCGAGCAGCCGGCCGGAGAGCGCGAGGACCGTCGGCAGCTGCGCGAGGCCGTTCAGAGCGGCCGTCGCGAGAGCGACCGCCGCCACTCCGCCGACGGAGAAGGCGACCACCGGGAGCGCGAGGAAGCGCCACTCCGCGAGCAGGATCTTGAGAAGCCCCGCGCCATGCAGCCGCTGCACCCCGTGCGCCCGGCTCCGCAGCAGCGTTCCCGCTCCGACCAGGACGATGACGGCGAGCAGCGCGACGGCGAACGAGCGCATCAGATCGCCGTATTCGCGGTACGTGTCGACGTCGATGCCCGAGGCGTAGGGCGCGACCCGGCCCGACCAGCCGCCGTTCTCGATGACAGCGAGCACCGCCTCCGCATCCGCTCGATCACCCCCGACCAGCCAGGCCCCGCGAGGATCGAGCAGGCCGAGGTCCTGCAGCGGCGCGACCGTCGTCGTGATCGCGGTGTCGACAGCGCCGTAGCCGTCGCGGAGCAGCTCCGCCGCGGTCCCCTCGCCTGCGACGTAGAGGTGGCGCACGGTCGCCGGATCCACCGAATCCTCGGCGTAGCGGACGATGTCGACACCACGATCGTCCGCCAGCGCCGTGAGGTCACGGTAGACCTCGCTCGCGGAGACCCGGGGTGTCGCGTCCTGCGACACGACGAGCTGCCAGCCCCCGTTCCACACCGGGCCACGCGCATCGAAGGCGCGAATGAACAGGACGGCGAGCACCGCCGCCAGGACGACGGCCAGCACATAGCCGAGGACCACACTCTTGCTTCTCACAGCTCTCCCGCTGTCAGGGCGGGCGAGGCCGAAGCCCCGCCCGCCTATCGATCAGGACTCAGCAGACGTCGTAGTACGCGGAGTCGACCTCGAACGTGCGAGCGGGTGCACTCACAGAAGCGTCTTTCCCGGGGTCCTTGCACTTCGTGCGGTGGTAATCGCCGTTGAACACTGTCGCCCGGTGTGACCGCGAGTCGTGCTGATACGACGACAGCACGGTCCCGCCGGTCGTCCCGTGGATCCACGTCCCTCCCTCCTCGGGGTGGGACACGGTGTACGCCGCTGCGACCGGCGCGATCAGCATCGCTCCGGTGAGGGCGAGACCGGTGATGAAGGACCGGCGGGAGCCGGGTGCTCGGAAGGACATGGTGAGACCTCTCTGTACTTCGGACCGCCGTCGCCGAGACCGGCGAGGCGGGCTGCGCTGCGGCAGCGAGGGAACCGTATGCCCGAACCCATACTGATCTGATCACATCGACGAGGCATCCGGACAACTCGGCACGTTTCAGTGCCTGTGGAGGAGCCTCAACGCCTCCGTGCACCTCTCCGCACCCCTCCGACCGGCCGGGCAAGCGCATACCCGCCCCCTCCCCGCGCTCGGCGGCCGGAACCACCCCCGCGCGGGAGTACCGTGACGCCATGACAGCGCAGGACGACATCGGTGCGGAGCAGGCGCCCGCGAAGGACTTCTCGCACGAGCAGGAGGGCTACCAGCACGGTCTGAAGCCCCGCCAGCTCCAGATGATCGCGATCGGCGGTGCGATCGGAACCGGGCTCTTCCTCGGCGCCGGCGGCCGCCTCAACTCCGCCGGCCCGGCCCTCGCGATCGCCTACCTCGTCGCCGGCGTCTTCGCGTTCTTCATCCTCCGCGCTCTCGGCGAGCTGGTCCTGCACCGCCCGTCGTCGGGGTCGTTCATCTCCTACGCCCGCGAGTTCTACGGCGAGAAGTTCGCCTACGCGGCCGGCTGGATGTACTTCCTCAACTGGGCGATGACCTCGATCGTCGACACCACCGCCGTCGCCGTCTACCTCAAGTACTGGTCGGCCTTCACTGCGGCGCCGCAGTGGCTCCTCGCCCTGATCGCGCTGCTCGTCGTCCTCGCCGCGAACATGGTCGCGGTGAAGGTCTTCGGCGAGCTCGAGTTCTGGTTCGCGCTGATCAAGGTGACGGCGCTGGTCGCCTTCCTCGTCGTCGCACTGATCTGGCTCGTCTTCGCCTTCCCGGTGCAGGCGGGCGGCGAGACCGTGCAGACCGGCGTCTCGATCCTCGGCGACAACGGCGGCATCCTCCCCAACGGCCTGCTCCCCGCGGTCCTGGTGATGCAGGGCGTCGTCTTCGCCTACGCCGCGATCGAGCTGGTCGGCACCGCCTCCGGCGAGACGCAGGACACCGAGAAGGTCATCCCGCGCGCGATCAACTCGGTGATCTTCCGGATCGCGATCTTCTACGTCGGCTCGATCGTCCTGCTCTCACTGCTGCTGCCGTACACCGCCTATAAGGAGGGCGAGAGCCCCTTCGTCACCTTCTTCTCCTCGATCGGCGGGCCCGAGGTCGGCACGATCGCCGGCTCGATCATGAACTTCGTGGTCCTCACCGCGGCCCTCTCCTCCCTCAACGCCGGCCTCTACTCCACCGGTCGCGCGCTGCACTCGATGGGCATGAACGGCTCCGCCCCGAAGTGGACGACGCGGATGTCGAAGGGCGGCGTGCCCTACGCGGGCATCCTGCTCACCGCGACCTTCACGGTCGCGGGCGTGGTGCTGAACTACTTCGTGCCGAGCCAGGCCTTCGAGATCGCGCTGAACATCGCGAGCCTGGGCATCATCACGGCGTGGGGCACGATCATCCTCTGCCAGATGCGACTGCGGCAGTGGGCGAAGAAGGGCCTCGCGAAGGAGCCGTCCTTCAAGCTCCCCGGCGCTCCGGTCACCTCCTGGCTGACCCTCGTCTTCCTCGCCGTGGTGCTGGTGCTGATGGCGATCGACTTCCCGGTCGGCACCCTCACCATCGCCTCGCTGGTGATCATCGTCCCGCTGCTGGTGGCGGGCTGGTTCCTGCAGCGCGGCCGCATCCTGCGGATCGCGGAGCTGCGCGACGGAGTGACGGGGCCGTTCCCGGTGACCGGTCGCGACCCGTCCGCCCAGGTGCGGCGCGACCGCGACGGCGAGAGCTGAGGCCCGCCGGACCGGCGCCCCGCCCGCGCGCCCACCGTTACTCTCGATCGCGCGGGCGCCCACGCGCCGGCGGAACGGGAGCGGCATGGCCACGGTGGACTCCGCGGAGCGGCGCGCGCGCCTGATCGAGCTGCTCGAGCGCGACGGCGCGATCCGCCTCGACGACGCGGCGACCGAGCTGGACGTCTCGACGATGACCGTCCGTCGCGACTTGGCCGACCTCGAAGCGGAGGGACGACTCAGCCGGGTCCGCGGCGGCGCGGTCGCCGCGCTCCGCCCCCGCCCCTTCGCCGAGCGCCTGGCCGCGGGCGCCGCCGCCAAGCGCGAGATCGCGCGCAAAGCCGTCGCCCTGCTGCCCGACTCCGGCGCGATCGCGGTCGACGCCTCCTCGACCGCCGGCACCCTGCTCGCCGCCGCTCCGGAGTCGCCGCGACTGCTGATCGCCACCAACTCGCTGGAGAACCACGCCTCGGCCCGTGCCACCCGCGCCCGGGTCGTGCTGATCGGCGGCGAGCTCCAGGCCGAGACCGACAGCTTCGTCGGCCCGCTCGCCTGCGCCGGCGCGGCCGAGCTGCACTACGACCGCTTCTTCACCTCCGCCTCGGCGGTCACCCGCGCGGGCACCAGCGAGGTGACGCTCGAGGAGGCCCAGGTGAAGCGCGTGCTCGTCGCCGCCTCCGCCGAGACGGTGCTGCTGGTCGACTCCTCCAAGCTCGAGCGCACGGCCCTCGCCCGCGCGCTGGATTGGGACGCGATCGCGGTGCTCGTGACCGAGCTCGACCCCGCGGACGAGCGACTCGACCCGTTCCGCGGCCTCGCCGACCTGCGCTGACGAGCATTGACCGGAACGAGTCGGCCTGTTAGCTTCTGTGATAGTTAACACACTCGTTCAATCAGACGGAGAAGTCATGGCAGCCTCGACCGCCGCAGAGCTCATCGCCCGCTCGAACCGCCTCGGGGCCGACCCGCGCAATACGAACTACGCGGGCGGCAACACCTCCGCGAAGGGCCTCGAGACCGATCCGGTCACCGGCGAGCCCGTCGAGCTGCTCTGGGTCAAGGGCTCCGGCGGCGACCTCGGCACCCTGAAGGAGTCGGGCCTCGCGGTCCTCCGCATGGACCGCCTCCGCGCGCTGGTGAACGTCTACCCCGGCGTCGACCGCGAGGACGAGATGGTCGCCGCGTTCGACTACACGCTGCACGGCAAGGGCGGCGCCGCCCCCTCGATCGACACCGCGATGCACGGCCTCGTCGACGCCGCGCACGTCGACCACCTGCACCCCGACTCCGGCATCGCCTTCGCGACCGCCGCCGACGGCGAGCGCCTCACCGCGGAGGCCTTCGGCGGCACCGTCGCCTGGGTCCCGTGGCGCCGCCCGGGCTTCCAGCTCGGCCTCGACATCGCCGCGATCAAGGAGGCGAACCCCGAGGTCATCGGCGCGATCCTCGGCGGCCACGGCATCACCGCCTGGGGTGACACCAGCGAGGAGGCGGAGGCGAACTCGCTCCGCATCATCGAGACGGCCAGCGCGTACATCGCCGAGCACGGCCGCCCCGAGCCCTTCGGTCCCGCCCTCGACGGCTACGCCGCCCTGCCCGAGGAGGAGCGCCGCGCCAAGGCCGCCGCCCTCGCCGCCCACCTGCGCTCGATCGCCTCGCACGACCGCCCCCAGGTCGGCCACTTCACCGACTCCGCCGAGGTCCTCGACTTCCTCGCGAGCACCGAGCACCCGCGCCTGGCCGCGCTCGGCACCTCCTGCCCCGACCATTTCCTCCGCACCAAGGTGAAGCCGCTGCTCGTCGACCTGCCGGCCACGGCCACGGTCGAGGAGATCGTCGAGCGCCTCCCCGCGCTGCACGAGGCCTACCGCGCCGACTACCAGGCCTACTACGACGCGCACGCGACGCCGGAGAGCCCCGCGATCCGCGGCGCCGACCCGCTGATCGTGCTCGTGCCCGGCGTGGGCATGTTCTCCTACGGCGCGAACAAGCAGACCGCCCGCGTCGCCGGCGAGTTCTACGTCAACGCGATCAACGTGATGCGCGGCGCCGAGGCGATCTCGACCTACGCGCCGATCGACGAGGCCGAGAAGTTCCGCATCGAGTACTGGGCGCTCGAGGAGGCGAAGCTGCAGCGGATGCCGAAGCCCAAGCCCCTCGCCTCCCGCATCGCGCTGGTCACCGGCGCCGCCTCCGGCATCGGCAAGGCCATCGCCACCCGCCTCGCTGCCGAGGGCGCCTGCGTCGTCGTCGCCGACCTCGACCTCGCCAAAGCGCAGGCCGCGGCCGCCGAGCTCGGCTCGACCGACGTCGCGGTGGGAGTGGCGGCGAACGTCTCCGACGCCGCCGCCGTGAAGGCCGCGATCGACGCCACCGTGCTCGCCTTCGGCGGTCTGGACCTGGTCGTCAACAACGCCGGCCTCTCGCTCTCCAAGTCCCTCTTCGACACCACCGAGGCCGACTGGGACCTCCAGCACGACGTGATGGCGAAGGGCTCCTTCCTCGTCTCGCAGGCCGCGGCCCGCGTGCTCGTCGACCAGAAGCTCGGCGGCGACATCGTCTACATCTCCTCGAAGAACTCGGTCTTCGCCGGCCCGAACAACATCGCCTACTCCGCGACCAAGGCCGACCAGGCCCACCAGGTGCGCCTGCTGGCCGCCGAGCTCGGCGAGCACGGCATCAAGGTCAACGGCATCAACCCCGACGGCGTCGTCCGCGGCTCCGGCATCTTCGCCTCCGGCTGGGGCGCGAACCGCGCCAAGACCTACGGCATCGACGAGGAGGACCTGGGCGCGTTCTACGCCAAGCGCACCATCCTCAAGCGCGAGGTCGTCCCGGAGAACGTCGCCAACGCGGTGTTCGCGCTCTGCACTTCCGACTTCTCGCACACGACGGGGCTTCATGTCCCTGTCGACGCGGGAGTCGCGGCGGCGTTCCTCCGATGACCGCGACCGAAGGGATCCTCCGATGAAGGCCGTCGCTGCGGTCGACCTCGGCGCCACCAGCGGGCGCGTCATCCTCGGCTACGTCGGCCACGACGAGCTGCGGATGCGGCACGTCGCGCGCTTCCCGAACCAGCCGGTGCGCGTCCAGGAGGGCGGCGAGTCCGCGCTGCACTGGAACATCCTCGAGCTGCACCGCTCGCTGACGACCGGACTGACCAACGCGCTCCGCGACGAGCCCGAGGTCGTCTCGATCGGCGTCGACTCCTGGGCCGTCGACTACGCCCTGCTGCGCCGGGGCCGGATGCTCGGCGCGCCGTACCACTACCGCGACGAGCGGACCGCGCGCGGCGTCGCCGACGTGCACGCACGGATCGGCGCCGAGGAGCTCTACGCGCGCAACGGACTGCAGCACCTGCCCTTCAACACGCTGTTCCAGCTCGCCGCCGAGCGCGACGTGCTCGCCCTCGCCGACCAGGCGCTGCTCGTGCCGGACCTGATCGGCTACTGGCTGACCGGCGTCGCCGCGACCGAGATCACCAACGCCTCCACCACGGGTCTGCTCGACCCGCACACCCGCGCGTGGGACCACGAGCTCCTCACGCGCCTCGATCTGCCGCTCGGGATCCTCGCGCCCCTGATCGAGCCGGGCTCCCGGCTCGGCTCGCTCCTGCCCGCCGTCGCCGCCGATCTCGGCGCCCCGGCCGGGCTCGGCGTCGTCGCCGTCGGCTCGCACGACACGGCCTCGGCCGTCGTCGCCGTGCCGGCCGCTGGCGAGGACTTCGCGTACATCTCCAGCGGCACCTGGTCGCTCGTCGGCGTCGAACTCGAGGAGCCGGTGGTCTCGCTGGAGGGTCGGGCCGCCAACTTCACCAACGAGGGCGGCGTCGACGGGCGGGTCCGATTCCTGAAGAACGTGTCGGGTCTCTGGCTGCTCTCCGAGTCGATCCGCACCTGGGAGCGCAGCACCGGCGAGCAGATCGACCTCGCCGAGCTGCTGCGCCAGGCCGCGGCGATCCGCGGGCCGATCACGACCTTCGACCCCGCCGACGAGCGCTTCCTCGCCCCCGGCAACATGCCCGGTCGGATCGTCGAGTGGTGCGTCGAGCGCGGTCTCGCGCAGCCGCGCACCCGCCCCGAGTTCGTCCGCTCGATCCTGGAGTCGCTCGCCGAGGCCTACGCGAGCACCCTCGCCGATGCCGTCCGGCTGAGCGGCAAGCACGTCCGCACGATCCACGTCGTCGGCGGCGGCTCGCAGAACGAGCTGCTCTGCCAGCTGACCGCCGACCGCACCGGGCTCCCGGTCGAGGCCGGTCCCAGCGAGGCCACGGCGATCGGGAACATCATCGTCCAGGCCCGCGCGCAGGGTCTCGTCTCCGGCTCGCTCGAGTCGCTGCGCGCCCTCGTGCGCCGGGCGTTCCCGCCGACGCGCTACGAACCCCGTCCCTCCTCCCCCGAGAAAGGCTGACCAGCATGGTCCAGCGCCAGTTCCCGAAGCCCGTCGAGCTGCTCGAGTACCTCAGCTTCAAGAAGCCCGAGCTCGACGGCCGCAAGCGCCGCCTCGACGCCGCCCTCACCATCGAGGACCTCCGCACCATCGCGAAGCGCCGCACCCCCAAGGCCGCCTTCGACTACACCGACGGCTCCGCTGAGGGCGAGATCTCCATCGCCCGCGCCCGCCAGGCCTTCGAGGACGTCGAGTTCCACCCCCAGGTCCTCCGCGACGTCGCCGCCGTCGACACCACCGCGACCGTTCTCGGCGCCCCCTCGGCGATGCCGTTCGGGATCGCGCCCACCGGCTTCACCCGCCTGATGCAGACCGAGGGCGAGACCGCAGGAGCCGGAGCAGCCGCCGCCGCGGGCATCCCGTTCACCCTCTCCACCCTCGGCACCACCTCGATCGAGAACGTGAAGAAGGCCAACCCCCACGGCCGCAACTGGTTCCAGCTCTACGTCATGCGCGACCGCGAGATCTCCTACGGCCTCGTCGAGCGCGCCGCCAAGGCCGGCTACGAGACGCTCTTCTTCACCGTCGACACCCCCGTCGCGGGCGCCCGCCTGCGCGACAAGCGCAACGGCTTCTCGATCCCGCCGCAGCTCACCGTCGGCACCGTCCTCGACGCGCTGCCCCGTCCGTGGTGGTGGTTCGACTTCCTCACCACCCAGAAGCTCGAGTTCGCCTCCCTCAGCGCCACCGGCGGCACCGTCGGCGACCTGCTCGATCTCGCCATGGACCCCACCATCAGCTACGAGGACCTCAAGGTCATCCGCGAGATGTGGCCCGGGAAGCTCGTCATCAAGGGCGTGCAGAGCGTCGAGGACGCCCACAAGTTCGCCGACTTCGGCGTCGACGGCATCGTCCTCTCCAACCACGGCGGCCGCCAGCTCGACCGCGCCCCCATCCCCTTCCACCTCCTCCCCGAGGTCGTCCGCGAGGTCGGCACCGACACCGAGGTGATGGTCGACACCGGCATCATGAACGGCGCCGACATCGTCTCCTCCATCGCCCTGGGAGCGAAGTTCACCCTCATCGGCCGCGCGTACCTCTACGGCCTCATGGCCGGCGGCCGCCAGGGCGTCGACCGCACCATCGCGATCCTCTCCGACCAGATCGTGCGCACCATGAAGCTCCTCGGCGCCCACTCCCTCGAGGAGCTCACCCCCGCCCACGTCACCCAGCTCGAGCGCCTCCAGCCCCGCCCCCGCGCCTGACCCTGCTCCACCTCCGGCACGTAGAACCGGCTCCGGCTCGCCAGGATCCCCCGATCCAGCGAGCCGGAGCCGTTTCCACGTGCCGAGCCGCCCACGCTGGTCGAGCGGCCGGCACATGCCGATCGGCAGGCCGCCGCAGGCCCGCCATGCTGGCCGACCGGCCGCCGCAGGCAGCCTCATGCTGGTCGAGTAGCCGCCGCAGGCGGCGTATCGAGACCCGCCACACCCAGCCTCTTGCCAGGAACACCCGCAGCCCGCTACGGTCGACGAACGCCACCACGAAAGGAGCCGACCATGACGAACGCGCCGCACTTCACCACCGCCGGCTTCTTCGGCGCCCTCTCCGACTGACCGGTCGAGCCTCCCGCTCGTCATCGCTCAGACGGTGACGGCGCAGAAGAAGCTCCCGGTCCGCGGCACCGCCGCACGGACCGTCGTCCCGTTCCCGACCCGATCCCCGGGTCCCGCGCGCCGCCCTCCGGCGGCCGCTCCGCGCGCTCCGAGCGCGCTCCTCGCCGCGCCCACCAGGCGCTCTCCGGCGCGCCCGCGCGCCAGCCGCCCGGCATCGACCGGGCCCCGCACGAAGGACACCATCGTGAACACCGCAGCGACACTCGTCGCCCGCCTCCCCCGACCCCGCGCCGCCCGCCTGCTCGACCGCCTCGCGCTCCGCGCGGGCATCGCCCTCGTGGCGTGGAGCACCCGGGAGCGCCGCCTCCCGCCCACCCACGCGGAGGTCACCGCCCTCCGCCACGAGCGCGCCGCCCTGCAGGACCGCGAGCGCCGCACCGCGCTCCAGCGCCTCCCGCGCTGACCCCGCCCACAACGCAGAAGTTGCGGTAGTCGCACTCGACTACCGCAACTTCTGCGTTCTCAGCCGGAGTCCCGGTGTCGGGCGAGACTGCGGGCGGTGCGGGCTACGCCGCGGGAGCGGTCGGCGTGGTCGCCGGGAAGGCATCGCCGAGCTGCGCCGCGTAGACCCTCGTCCGGCGGAGGGTGTCGTCGAACCCGTCGTCCAGCGATCCCGCGTACTCCGTGACCGCCATGCGATCGCCGGGCTTCACCCCGGGGATGTAGAGGACCGTCCGCCCATCGACGACATCGGGGACCACCCTCACCACCCCACGAGTCCGCTTGTTCTGGATCTGAGCGACGGGTTTCCCCTCGACGATCACCACGAACCGCTTGTCCGTGCGGTAGAGGTCATCGGACACCGACACCAGCACCCCCTCGTCCGAGAGCGTCGCGATCACGAACGGCTGC
Organism: Rathayibacter sp. VKM Ac-2926; assembly: GCF_022815565.1. Classification (NCBI taxonomy): domain Bacteria; kingdom Bacillati; phylum Actinomycetota; class Actinomycetes; order Micrococcales; family Microbacteriaceae; genus Rathayibacter; species Rathayibacter sp. VKM Ac-2926. Next base: position 118,410 of record NZ_JALGRS010000006.1, read on the forward strand.
TCCGCGATCGGCGCCACTCCAGGAGCAGTGTCGGTCGACTCCGTCGCAGCGGCGGGCTCGGCCGGGGTGTCGGCGAGCGCGGGCTCGATCGGCGTCGGAGCCGGGGCCGGCACGGTCGGCACCTCCCGGGAGGGGAGACCGAGCTCGCGGACGTCCGGTCCGCCCGGCTGCCGGCTCGCGGACAGGGCGGCCTCGCCGCGATCCGGCTGCCCGGCCGGCACGTCCGTCACGGAGTGGCCGAGGAGTCCGAGATCGGCGCCGGGCGACTCCTCCCGCTGGACGATTCCTCCAGCACCGCCGTCGAGCGGGCCGGCCATCGCCGGAGTCGCGGACAGCAGCCCGAGCAGAGTGGTCGCAGCGACGCAGGCCGCTGCAGTGCGCGTGTTCCTCATGGAGATTCCCTTCGATGAAGGCGACCAGCATTGGAGAGGCAGCACGTCTCTGTCGGCTGCGGCCGGTCGCGACGAGACATTCTCACCTCGACGCACCTCCGGCCGCTCCCCTGTGACGCGGTACGCACGCGAGCTCACGGAGCCCTGCTCGCGAGCCCCCGGATCACTCACCGCGCTCTCGTCCGCCTCGCGCTCCGCCTCGGGTCACCTAGAGCGTCACGGAGAACAACCTCCCCTTCGAGTTCTCCGCTGTCAGCGGGTCCGTGATCTCCCCCTCGAACTCCCAGACGTCCAGCTGCTCACCGGGCTTCACATCGGGGATCTCGAACAGCCGATCCGTGCCCTCCTTCCACTCCCGGTCCACCCCCACGGCGGTGTCCCCCTTGATCTCGGCGCGGACGGTGTTGATGCCGACCACGAGCAACTGGTTCGCGGCGAGGAACTTCTCCGGCACCGAGACCACGGCCTTGCCGTCCACGAGAGTCGCCGTGATATCGGAACTGACCGCGACCTGCTGGTCGAACACCGTCTCCTCCCGGGGCTCGGTGTCCCGGCCGAGATCCAGTCGGCCGAAGTACCGCCGGACCTCCACCCGGCCACCGTTCCTCCCCGCGTCGATCCGGAAGCGCGCCACTCCGTCCGGACCCTCCGTCGACAGGAGGTGGACGCCGCCGATCTGGCCGTCGGCACTGGTCTCGCCGACGTACGTCCCGTCGACGTAGATCACGAAGCGCTGCCCCGAGGAGAACCGCTCCATGGGCAGGGAGACGATCAACCTCCTGTCCGCTTCGAGCGTTGCCGCGAAGCCGGGCGTCGGAGCCGGAGTCGACTCGGTCGGCACCTCCTGCACGGGCCGCGAGGGCAGAGGGGCGTCCGGTCCGCCGGGCTGCGGGGAGCCGAGCATGCCCGCGTCGCCCCGGTCGGGCCGCGCGTCCGCCGCGTCCGTCGCGAAGTGGCCGAGCAGTCCGAGGCCCGAGCCGCGCGACTCCTGCCCCTGGACGATCGAGGCGTCGCCCCGATCGAGCTCGGAGGCCAGCGCCGGCGACGCCGACAGCAGGCCGAGCAGGGTCGTCGCGGCCACGCAGGCCGCCACAGTGCGGGTGTTTCTCATGGGTGTCCCTTTCCTCGATGCGACCAGCAGCGAAGGAGCGGCACGTCGAGGGACGGCCGCAGCTGGTCGTGATGAGACATACTCACCTAGACGACTCGACGATCAGTCCGCCGTGGCGCGCCACGCACGCCCAGCCACCGAAGTGAGCCGACGGCAGGGCCGAGGCACAAGGCGGAGAAAGCAGTCGCTCACAGTCGCCGCACATATCGCTGAGTATCGTTCGGAGCGACACGGTCGTTCGGAACGGCACACTCGGAAGACACACGGAGGTCATCATGAAGAACCAGTCCTCGACCGGCGCGTTCGGCGCCGGCAACCCCGTCGACGGCATCTGGCAGGCGATGGAGCAGGCTCGCGCCGGCTTCGAGAAGCGCGTCGGCACCCGGGTCGGCCGCGGCGACGTCCGCGCCGCCGTCCTCGCCCTCCTCGCCGAGCAGCCGATGCACGGCTACCAGATCATCCACGAGATCGAGGAGCGCAGCGGCGGGAGCTGGAAGCCCAGCCCCGGCTCCGTCTACCCGACCCTGCAGCTGCTCGCGGACGAGGGCCTGATCGCCGCCGACGAGTCGAACGGCCGCAAGACCTACAGCCTCACCGACTCCGGTCGTGCGCTGGTCGCGGCCTCCGGCACCGGAACCCCGTGGTCGGAGTCCGACCAGGTCGACTTCGGCGCGCTGCCGAAGGCCGGCGTCGCTCTCGCCCAGGCCGCCGCGCAGGTCGGCCGCTCGGGCACCCCGGCTCAGATCCGGCAGGCCGTCTCCGAACTCGAGGACGTGCGCCGCCGCCTGTACGCGATCCTCGCGCAGGACTGACCCGGGTGGCGCCGGTCCGCCCGGGTCCTGCCGACCCGGGCCGCCGAGCCCGCAGCGACCAGCGTCGCTACCGCCGCATCCTGCGGTTCGCCTCCTGGCACCTCGCGGTGACCTGGTTCTTCGATCTGCTGCTGCCTCGCATCGGGCTGACGGCGATCGCGCTGCGCACCCGCCCGCAGCGGATGCGGCGCTTCGCGCGCAGCTTCCACGTCCTGGCCGTCGATCTCGGCGGTCTGATGATCAAGGTGGGCCAGTTCATGTCGTCGCGCCTGGACGTCCTCCCGCCCGAGATCACCCGTGAGCTGGAGGGCCTCCAGGACGAGGTGCCGCCGGTCCCCTTCCCGCGCATCCGCGCGCTCGCCGAGGCCGAGCTGGGCATGACTCTCGTGCGCGCCTACGCGGACGTCGACGAGTCTCCGGTGGCCGCGGCCTCGCTCGGGCAGGCGCACCGCGCGCGGCTCTCGCCGGTGGACGCGGCAGACTCCGGGCACGAGAACGCCATCGTCAAGGTCCAGCGCCCCGGCATCGACGAGATCGTCGAGGTCGACCTCGCGGCGCTCCGGCGCATCGGCGGCTGGCTGACCCACGTGCGCCTCGTCTCCGATCGCGTCGACGCGCCCGCGCTCGTCGAGGAGTTCGCGGTCACCAGCCTCGAGGAGATCGACTACCTGCGCGAGGCCGCCAACTCGGTGCGCTTCGCCGCCGACTTCGCCGGTGACCCCCGCGTCGGCGTCCCTGACGTGATCTGGGAGCGCTCGACGCGCAAGGTGCTGACGCTGCAGGACGTCACCGCGATCAAGATCACCGACGCGGAGGGCCTCGCCGCCGCCGGGATCGACCCGCGCGACGTCGCTCCGGTGTTCGCCGCGGTCATGTTCGACCAGCTCTTCACCAACGGCTGGTTCCACGCCGACCCGCACCCGGGCAACGTCTTCGTCACGCCGACCCCTGGCGGCGAGCTGCCCTGGCGGCTCACCTTCATCGACTTCGGGATGATGGGCGAGGTGCCGCCGACGACGCGGGCGGGCCTGCGCGCGATGCTGATCGCCGCCGCCTCCCGCGACGGCAAGGGGCTCGTCGACGCCGCGCGCAACGTCGGCGTGCTGCTCCCCTCCGCCGACTCCCGCGAGCTCGAGCGGGCGATGACCCAGCTCTTCGCCCGCTTCGGCGGCATGGGCTTCGCGGAGCTGCGCGAGGTCGATCCGCGCGAGTTCCGCGACTTCGCGATCCAGTTCGGTGACGTGGTGCGCTCGCTGCCGTTCCAGCTGCCCGAGAACTTCCTGCTCATCATCCGCGCCATGTCGCTGACCTCCGGCGTGTGCAGCGCACTCGACCCGGCCTTCAACCTCTGGGACTCGGTCGAGCCCTACGCGCAGCAGCTGATCCGGGAGGAGCGCGGGAACGTCGCGCAGGACGTGGGCCGGCAGGCGCTCGACACGCTCGGACTGCTCGTCCGGCTGCCGCGACGCCTGGACGAGCTGGCGACGACCCTCGAGGACGGGACCCTCGCGGTCACCGTTCCGACGGTCGAGCGCCGGCTCAACCGGCTCGAGGGGACCGTCCGGCGGGTCGTCTCGGCGGTGCTCTTCGCCGGGCTGCTCATCGCGGGCGCCGTCGTCCGGGCGGACGACACCGTGTTCGGCACGGTGCTGATGGCGGTGTCGGCGCTGCCGCTGCTGCACGCGCTGTTCTCGCGCTCCCGCCTGCTCTGACACGGTCGGCGACTGACCGATTCCCGCCAGGACATCGGTCTCCGCCGATCAGTGGAGAGTCGGCCGGTCGAGGTCCACGGTGGAACCACGGTCACCCACCACCGGGCGCCCGATCAGGTCCGAGGAAAGGAGTCGTCATGATCTTCGCGTTGATCGCCTATCTCATCTCGATCTTCGACTAGTCCCGCCGAATCGGCCGCGGCCACCCGCATACGCACGGGTGACCGCGACCACGACGGGGGCATGTGGATCCCACCACCGTGGATCCCATCACCGCGGACCGGAGCACCACGGAGGAGTCCCGGGATCGTCGAGCGTCAGCGCTCCGATCCGGGCGCGCTCAGTCGCTCCTCCAGCAGGCTGTACTGCCCGTAGCGGGAGCCGAGCGACCCGCCCGGCGTGCCCCCGATCACCGCGACCCGCAGCGCGTCGCCGGGCCTCGCGGGCTTCATCCTCAGGAAGACCCGATCGCCCACGGACCAGCGGTCCGCGTAGTAGGCGAAACCGCAGTAGGTCTCGCCGATGTACTCGTCGTTCACCAGGACGACGATCCGGGTGCGCGTCCGGAAGAGCCCGGCCGACAGGTCGATCACCACGTCCTGACCGTCCAGGTGGGCGTTGACGGTGGTGTCGACCTGGTAGACGGAGTGATTCGTGGTGCAGAGGGTCGGGTCGGTCGCCGTCCCACCCGTGTCGCCCGCCGCCGTCGCCGGGGGCGCGGACGCGAGTCCGAGAAGCGCTGCGGCGATCACGCCGATGGTCGTGGTGCGGACGAGCTTCATCCTGTTCCTTTCGATCGGACTCCCGACCGGTCGGGGGAGGACGGCGGCCTCCCCTCGTCCTTGACGAGAGGGGGTCGTCCGATCCTGGCGGAGCGATCGGCGAGGGACGTCATCGCTGTCACGGACTGACTCGGATGGCGCGGAGGCGACCCTCTGCTCCCTCGCGAAGAACAGCGATTCCGCCGCCCGAGACGATGAGCGCCACGGAGTTGAAGACGCCACGGGGCGTCGGCGACAGTGGACGCCGGTCCTCGCGACCGCTCCCTCCGCCCCCACCACGAAAGGAGACAGCCATGATGCCCAACGCCCTCGTCGCGATCTTCATCGCCTTCTTCGGCTCGCTCTAGCGAGCCGACGGTGGGGACGGACGACCCGCGCGAGTGCGCCGTCCCTCCCCACCTCGAGGCCGACTCCCGGCCGTTCCGCAGGCGGCTCGGCGAGCGCCTCCGGGCGGCGCCGCCGAGGCCGGCGCGACAGCGACGGATGACGCCCGCGCACGGCTCCGCGCCGACCGGAACCCGCGAGTTCTAGAGCAGGCCGGTCAGCACGCCGCCGTCCGCGCGCAGCGCCGCACCGTTCGTCGCGGAGGCGCGCGGGCTGGCGAGGTAGGTGACGAGCGAGGCGATCTCGTCCGGCTCGAGGAAGCGCTCGACGAGCGAGGTCGCGTTGCCGCCGATGATCGCGGCGCGGAGGACGTCGACCGGGACGCCCTGCGCATCGGCGATGCTCTGGACGCTGCTCGCGACGCCGTCGGACCAGGTCGGGCCGCCGAGGACCGTGTTGACCGTGACTCCGGTGCCGCGGGTCAGCTTGGCCAGGCCGTTGCCGAGAGCCAGCATCCCCGCCTTGGTGACGCCGTAGTGCGTCATGTCGCCCGGCACATCGACGCCGGACTCGCTGCTGACGAAGACGATGCGCCCCCAGCCCGACTCGAGCATCGGGTCGAGGACGTGCCGGGACAACCGGACTCCGCTCAGCACGTTCACCGTGAAGTAGCGCAGCCACTGCTCGTCGGCGATCGCCGCGAAAGGGGCGACCTCGAACAGGCCGACGTTGTTGATCAGGACGTCCACCCGGCCCAGGAGGCCCAGGAGCCGGTCCACCGACTCCGCGTCGGCGAAGTCGGCGGCGATCCCCGAGACGACGGCGCCCGGGACCTGCGCGCGAAGGCCCTCGACCGCTGCGCGGACTCCCGCCTCGCTGCGCCCGTTGACGACGACCTCGACGCCCTCCCGCAGCAGTGCGAGAGCGATGGCGCGGCCGATGCCCTGCGTCGATCCGCTCACGAAGGCGCGCTTGCCGTTCAGTTCCAGGTCCATGCGAGTCGGTTCCTCTCCTTCGCAGCCAAATGCTTGCCTGGGAAACCATAGCCGAATCACTTTCTCCGTCAAGTGAATTCCGGCTACGCTCGGGGGATGCCCGATCCCGATGACACCCCGCTCGACGGGGAGGACCTCGCGGCCTGGAGCGCACTCGCGACCCTCCTCGAGTGGCTTCCCGCAGCGCTCGACGCGCAGCTGCTGAAGGACTCCGGCCTCAGCCACTTCGAGTACGGCGTCCTCTACGCCCTGGCCGCCGCGCCGGAGCGGACCCTGCGGATGAGCGCGCTCGCCGGCTTCGCGAACAGCTCGCTGTCGCGACTGTCGCGGGCGGTCTCGCGACTGGAGAACCGCGGCTGGGTCGAGCGGCGGGCCGACCCCGAGGACGGTCGAACGACCCTCGCGACACTGACCGCGGCGGGACTCGCTCAGCAGGCGAGCGCGGCTCCGGGGCACGAGGCCCTGGTGCGCGACGTCGTCCTCGGACCGCTCAGCGAGCGGCAGCGCCGGGAGCTGCGCGGGATCGCCACGACCATCGCCGGCGCGCTCCGCCCGGACGGCTCGTGGTCGGCGCCGCGGGGTGAGACGTCGCGGGACGGCCGCGCCGCGGGGTGAGCCCTCGCGACGCGGCCGAACGGCGGCCCCACCGGGGCGTCACCAGGTGAACGTGTAGCCGGGAAGGTCGAAGACGCTCTGGTAGAACCACGCGACGGAGGGGTTGCCGGCGGGCATCTCCCCGGGGTAGCTCCGCTCCGCGAGGACCGCGCCCGAGGCGTCCTTCACCTGGAGGTCGACCTCGCGATCATCCCCCTGGAGGGTGGTCTGCCACGCGGGACCACCGGGCCGCAGGAGCGGGGACACCTCCTTGAAGGAGTCGCCGTTGCCCTGCTGGTAGCGCACCTCGAGGTACGCGGCGCTCGGAGCCTGCGGGGGGTTCGTGAAGGTCAGCGTCCTCTTGGGGGCCGGGGTCGCGGCCGGGTCGACCACCCGGTACTCGACGGTCCGCTCCTCGACCGGGACGAGTCGGTAGCCGGGCGTCTCGAGGTCACGCGCGGGTCCCGTCAGGAGCGCCGAGAGGTCGTGCGCGGGGGCCAGCGCGGCCGCGACCGGCCCGCCGCCCTCGGCCGGTGCCGCCGTCGCCGGGGCGGCGGACAGCCCTGCGAGCAAGACCGTCGTCGAGCAGATCGCCGTCGTCTTCCAGAGTCTCATCGTGATCCCTTCTCTCGCCGCGCGCGGTGGCGGGAACCCGGACCACCGGGTCACCGCTCGCGGACCGTGGAGACCACAGTCTGCGAGTGGCGCGCCGGATCTCCGCAGTCCGCGTCGGAGAACGATCGGGATGGCGCGGAACGGTGCGACCGGCGTCCGATCGCCGGGCGCGTGGAGCACTCCCGGGCGGAGTCAGCTCACGACGATGCGGGTGAAGACGGTGCTCTCGTCGGGGGCCGCGTTCACGTAGGCGTAGCGGCGGGCGGTCGAGAAGGCGACGTGCTGCGCAGTCGCGAGCCGGAGGTCCGGCTCGCCCTCGCGCTCGAGCAGGAGCACACCCGCGGTGACGAGGAGGATCTCGTGCCAGCCGTCGGGGTCGGGCTGCGCCTGGTAGCGGTCGCCGGGGCCGAGGGTCCAGGTCCAGAGCTGCGCCTCGGCGCGGGCCGGGACGGAGGCGAGCAGCACGGCGACGCTCCCCGCGTCCTCGCCGCGCCAGGCCACCTCGTCGATCGCCGTGGGAACGGAGCCGGGAGCGGAGACGAGGGCGGTGAAGCTGGAGCCGAGCGCGCTCGCGAGGCGGTCGACGCCGGTGAGGCTGATGTTCGCCTCGCCCGCCTCGACGTTGACGATCGTGCGCCGGCTGATGCCGGAGAGCTCGGCTAGCGCCGCCTGACTCAGCCCGGCCTCCAGCCGCGCCCGGCGGAGGTTGCTGCCGACGTGAGCGAGGACGGCGGAGGGCTCTGGCGTGCGCATCGTTCTGCACTCTATAGTGTGCAGAATGCTGCGCACCCGCCTTCTCTCCGCCGTCCGGTTCTCGCGACCCGAGTGGGCGCTGATCGGCATCACGGCGCTCTGGGGCGGCACCTTCCTGGCGGTGCACGTGGCGATGCAGCACAGCGGTCCGCTCTTCTTCGTCGGGGTGCGGTTCCTGGCGGCGGGACTCATCAGCGCGGTGGTCTTCCACCGGTCGCTGCGCGGGATGCGGCGGACCGACCTCGGCGCGGGGGCCGCGATCGGGGTGATGATCGTCCTCGGCTAGGGGCTGCAGACCTACGGACTGCAGACGATCCCGAGCAGCACCTCCGCCTTCCTCACCGCGCTGTACGTGCCGCTGGTGCCGCTGCTGCAGTGGGTCGTGCTGCGGAAGCGGCCCGGCGTCTTCACACTGGTCGGCGTCGGCCTGGCGTTCGTCGGGCTCCTGCTGATCGCGGGGCCGCAGACGGGAGTGGGGCTGGGCCCGGGCGAGCTGGCGACGCTGATCAGCACCCTCCCGATCGCGGCCGAGATCATCCTGATCAGCGCGTTCGCCGGCCGGGTCGACCTCGGGCGCGTGACGGTCGTGCAGCTCCTGGTCGCCGGGCTGCTCTCCTTCGCCGGCATGCCCTTCGCGGGAGAGGCGATCCCGGCGTTCTCCTGGGTCTGGCTGATCGCCGCCCTCGCCCTCGGGGCGAGCAGCTGCCTCATCCAGCTGACGATGAACTGGGCCCAGCGCTCCGTCTCGCCGACCCGCGCGACGATCATCTACTCCGCCGAGCCGGTCTGGGGCGGGGTGATCGGACGGCTCGCCGGCGACCGGCTGCCGGCGCTCGCGCTGGCGGGGGCGGCGCTGATCGTCGCGGGGACGCTGGTGAGCGAGCTGCGGCCTCGGCGGGCGGGCGGGGACGCGGCGGAGGCGGACGCGCAGGCACCGGAGGGGGCTCCGGAGGCGGCCGCTCCCGCCCCGGAGCGGCTGGACCGCACCTCCGGCTCGTGAGAACGCCTCCGGCTCGCTGGATGTTCGCGATGCGGCGAGCCGAACCCTGTTCCACGAGCCGAACCTGACACCTCCTGACCTCCGGCTCGCAGGAACATATTCGGCTCGCCGGAATCCGTCGATTCCGCGTGCCCGGGGCGGTTTCACGAGCCGAACCTCGGCCCCACGACGTCCGGCTCGCAGAAGCACCTTCGGCTTGCCGGAATCCGCGGATTCCGCGTGCCCAGGCCGGTTTCACGAGCCGAACCTCGGCCTCACGACGTCCGGCTCGCAGAAGCACCCTCGGCTCGTCGGAATCCGCGGATTTCGCGTGCCCGGGGCTGTGTCCCGAGCCGAACCTCCGGCGCGACGACCTCCGGCTCGCAGAAACACCCTTGGCTCGCCGGAATCCGCCGATCCCGCGTGCCGGACGCGGTTCCGCGTGCCGAACGCCGGACGGAGCCACCGCAGGCCCAGCGGAGCCAGGCCGGCGGACGACCAGCCTTGGAACTGGCAGCGGGCCAGGAAGTTAGGTTAGGTTAACCTTCGCAACCCCGTCACCCCCTCCGAAGGATCGCCGTGCCTGTCTCCCGCACCCCCCTCCGCCGCACGCCCCTGCGCGTCTCCGCCGTCGCCGCGCTCGGCCTCTCCGCCCTGCTGCTGACCGGCTGCTCCGCGGGGGCCGACGCCGCCGGCACCGACGGCGGCACCGACGCCGCCGCGACCGGCGCGGGCTTCCCCGTCACCGTCGAGCACGCGTTCGGCGAGACGACCGTCGAGTCGGCGGACCGCGTGGTCGCGACCAGCTGGACCAACCAGGACGTGGCGCTCGCCCTCGGCGTGACCCCGGTCGGTTTCGCGAAGGCCTCCTACGGCGACGAGGACGGCGACGGCCTGCTCGCCTGGACCAAGGAGGCGCTCGACGCGAGCGGCGCCGAGACGCCGACCCTCTTCGACGAGACCGACGGCGTGCCGTTCGAGGCGATCTCCGACCTCACCCCCGACGTGATCCTCTCCGCCTACTCCGGCCTCACGCAGCAGGACTACGACACCCTCAGCCAGATCGCCCCGACCGTCGCCTACCCGGGACTGCCCTGGGCGACCACCTGGCAGGACTCCGCGAAGCTCGACGGCGAGGCGCTCGGACTGGGCGACGAGGCCGAGGCGAAGGTCGCCGAGGTCGAGGGCGAGATCGACGCCGCCGTCGCCGCGAAGCCCTCGCTTGCCGGCAAGACCTTCACCTACGGCTGGTACGACCCGACCGACGCCAGCACCTTCACCTACTACACCGGCAACGACGCGCGCGTGAAGTTCGTCGAGGACCTCGGCCTCGAGCTCGCCCCGAGCGTCGTCTCGCTCACCGGCGACTCCGAGCTGTTCAGCGGCACCGTCAGCTCCGAGAACGCCGACCAGCTCGACGCCGACGTCCTCATCGTCTACGGCGACGACACCACCCTCGCGGCGCTGCAGGCGGACCCACTGCTCTCCAAGATCCCCGCGGTCGCCCGCGGCTCGGTCTACGTCCTCACCGACGACTCCTCCGAGGCGATGGCGACCTCGTCGCCGAACCTGCTGAGCATCCCGTGGGTGCTCGACGAGTACACGACCGGCCTCGCGACCGCCGCCGACAAGGTGTCGTGACCGCCGAGGCCACGGCTCCCCACCGGCGCCCCGGACGCGACGACACTCGCCTCCGGGGCGCCGGTGCGCGCTGGCGCGTCCCGGCGCTGATCGCCGTGCTCGCCGCGCTGGTCGTCGCATCGGTGCTCTCGCTGGTCTACGGCTCGCGCGAGATCCCGCTCGGCGAGATCTGGTCGGCGCTCACCGCACCCGACCCGGACTCGATCGTCGACGCGGCGGTGCAGGGGCGCGTCCCGCGCACGGTCCTCGCGCTGCTCGTCGGCGCCGCGCTCGGGCTCGCCGGCGCGGTGATGCAGGGGATGACCCGCAATCCGCTCGCCGATCCGGGGATCCTGGGGCTGAACGCGGGCGCGTCCCTCGCGGTCGTGCTCGGGATCTCGACGGTCGGTGCGACGACGCTCCCCCAGTTCATCTGGCTCGCCTTCCTCGGTGCGGCGGCGGCCGGGGCCTTCGTCTACGCGGTCGCCTCGCTCGGTCGCGAGGGCGCCACTCCCCTCAAGCTCGCGCTCGCCGGCGCCGCGACCGCCGCGGCCCTCGCCTCGCTGATCAGCGCGGTGCTGCTCACCCAGGACGCGACGCTCAACCGCTTCCGGTTCTGGCAGGTCGGCGGGGTCGGCGGCGCCGAGTTCACGAGCATCGTCCAGGTCCTGCCGTTCCTCGCGCTCGGCGGCGCGCTCGCGATCGGCAGTGCCCGCGGGCTCGACGCCCTCGCGCTCGGCGACGACCTCGCCAAGGGGCTCGGCCGCCGTGTCGGCCGGACGCGCCTCGTGGCCGGGCTCGCCGCGGTGCTGCTCTGCGGGGCGGCGACCGCCATCGCGGGGCCGATCGGCTTCATCGGGCTCACCGTGCCGCATCTCGCGCGGCGGTTCACCGGTCCGTCGCACGCGTGGCTGCTCCCCTCCTCCGCACTGCTCGGCGCGCTGCTGCTGCTGGTCGCCGACGTGATCGGGCGGGTCGTCGCGCGACCGAGCGACGTGGAGGTCGGCATCGTCACCGCGCTGATCGGGGCTCCGGTGCTGATCGCGATCGTGCGCCGCTCGAAGGTGCGGGCCCTGTGAGCGCCGCCCCGTCACTCCGTTCTCCGGCGGGTGCTCCGCCGCTCGGCGTCGCCGCGGGTCGTCGCCGCCGAGCCCGCCGCACCGCGCTGGGCTGCGGGGTGCTCGCGCTGGTCGCCCTCGCGCTCGCCGTCGTGTCGCTCACCGTCGGCAGCACCGTCTACTCGCCGCTCGAGGTGCTGCGGGTGATGCTCGGCGAGACGGTGCCCGGCGCCTCCTTCACCGTCGGCACGCTGCGGCTGCCGCGCACGCTCACCGCCGTGCTGGTCGGCCTCGGCTTCGGGATGGGCGGCGTGATCTTCCAGACGATGCTGCGGAACGCACTCGCCAGCCCCGACATCATCGGCATCACCTCGGGTGCGAGCGCGGCGGCCGTCGTCGCGATCGCGTTCTTCGGGCTGTCCGGCGGCGCGGTCTCGGTGATCGCGGTCGCGGCGGCCCTCGTCACGGCGCTGCTGATCGCCTGGCTCGCCGACGGCAGCGGAGTGATCGGCGCCCGACTGATCCTGATCGGCATCGGGATCGCGGCGATGCTGCAGAGCGTCATCGCCTACGTGCAGACGCGCGCGCAGTTCGAGGACGTGCAGGAGTCGCTGCGCTGGCTGACCGGGAGCCTCAACTCCGCGTCGTGGGCGGGGGTGCCGGCGCTCGCGCTGTCGATGCTGGTGCTCGTGCCCGTCGCGCTGCTGCTGGCCGGACGGCTCTCGATGCTGCAGCTCGGCGACGAGTCGGCGACGGCGCTGGGCGTGGACGTGCGGCGCAGCCGGCTGGGGCTCCTCGCGGTGGCCGTGTGCCTCGTCGCCGTCGCGACTGCGGCCACCGGTCCGATCGCGTTCGTCGCCTTCGTCTCCGGGCCGATCGCGCGGCGGCTCGTGCCGGACGCGCGCGTGCCGCTGATCCCGTCCGCGCTGGTCGGGATCGTCGTCGTGCTCGCGGCGGACCTGGTCGCGCAGCACGTCGCCGGGCTCGCCTTCTCGGGCGCCCGCTTCCCCGTCGGAGTGGTGACGGGTGCGCTCGGCGCGCCGTTCCTGCTCTGGCTCCTCGCCCGCCGCAACCGCACCGGAGGATCCCTGTGACCGCCCCGACCTCCCCCGTGGCCGCCGGTCACTCCACGCTGTCCGTCGACGGCGTGACGCTCGCCTACGACGAGCGCGTGGTCGTCGACGGGCTGTCGCTGACCGTGCCGACCGGGGCGATCAGCGTGATCGTCGGGGCGAACGCCTGCGGCAAGTCGACGCTGCTGCGCGCGATGGCGCGGCTGATCACGCCGAGCGCCGGGGCCGTGCTGCTGGACGGCGAGGCGATCCACCGGCTCCCGACGCGGCAGGTCGCGCAGCGGGTGGGGCTGCTGCCGCAGACGCCGATCGCGCCCGAGGGGATCGCCGTGGCGGATCTGGTGGCGCGCGGGCGGTACCCGCACCGCGGCTGGTTCGGGCGGGGCGCCTCCGCGGACGACGACGCGATCGTGGAGGACGCCCTGCGCGCGACAGGGACGCTGGAGATCGCGGACCGGCCGGTCGACGAGCTGTCCGGCGGGCAGCGGCAGCGGGTGTGGATCGCGCTGGCGCTCGCCCAGCGGACGGACGTGCTGCTGCTCGACGAGCCGACGACCTACCTCGACGTGTCGCACCAGATCGAGGTGCTCGACCTGCTGACCGACCTCAACCGCGAGCGCGGCACGACGATCGTGATCGTGCTGCACGACCTGAACCTCGCGGCGCGGTACGCCGACCACCTCTTCGCGGTGCGGGCCGGCGCGCTGTACGCGTCGGGGACGCCGGCCGAGGTGGTGACCGCAGACACTGTGCGCGCGGTCTTCGGCATGGAGTCGCGCGTGATCGCGGACCCGGTGTCCGGGACGCCGCTGGTGCTGCCGATCGGCCGGCACCACTCGGGGTGACGGGTCTCGAGACGCCCCTGCGGGGCTACTCGACCAGCATGAGGGCGGCGAGACGTCCTCGGACGGTCGAGGCGTCCCGGTGCTGCTGGACGCCTCGACCGTTGCAGGACGCCTCGGGGGGGGGGGGTGCACTCCATGCTGATCGAGCAGGCCGCGCAGCGGGCGCATCGAGATCCACCACCGTCAGAACGCGAGTCTGCAGACCCGCCCTGCTGATGACGGCGGGTCTCGATACGCCCCTGCGGGGCTACTCGACCAACATGATGCGGCGCAGCCGCGTCCTTTCTCCCGCCACCGAGACGCGAAGCGCCTTCCCCCGCTCGACACGCCCCTCCGGAGCTGCTCGACCAGCGTGCGGGGGCGGTGGGAGCGGTTTCCTGGGGCGGGTGTCGGAGGCGTGTGGCACCCTCCTCCGAGGAGTCCGCAGGCGGCGGACGGAGCGGAGCGGCAATGATCGAGCTGGACCTGAGCGGACGGACGGCCCTGGTGACGGGGTCGGGGCAGGGCATCGGACTGGCGATCGCCGTCGGGCTGGCGCGCGCCGGCGCCGAGGTGGTCGTCAACGCACGGTCGGAGCGCTCGGTGCGGCGCGCGATCAAGGACGTGCGCGCGGCGGTGCCCGACGCCTCTGTGCGCGGTGTGGCCGCCGACGTCTCGAGCGAGGCCGGGACGGCGAAGCTGCTCGAGTCCGTGCCGCGCGTGGACGTGCTGGTCAACAACCTCGGCATCTTCGGCAGCACCGAGCCGCTCGACATCACCGACGACGAGTGGCGCCGCTACTTCGAGGTCAACGTGCTCACCGGCGTCCGCCTCACCCGCGCCTACCTGCCCGGGATGACGGAGGCGGGCTGGGGCCGCGTCCTCTACATCGGCAGCGACTCCGCCGTCGTCACGCCGGCCGAGATGATCCACTACGGCGTCTCGAAGACCGCGCTGCTCGGCGTCTCCCGCGGCTTCGCGAAGGCCGCCGCCGGCACCGGCGTCACCGTCAACAGCGTGCTCGCCGGGCCGACTCACACCGGCGGCGTCGAGGACTTCGTCTACGAGCTCGTCGACCACTCCCTCCCCTGGGAGGAGGCGCAGCGCGAGTTCATGCGGCTGCACCGCCCGCAGTCGCTGCTCCAGCGCCTGATCGAGCCGGAGGAGATCGCCAACATGGTCGTCTACCTGTCGTCGCCGCTCGCCTCGGCGACGACGGGCGCCGCGGTGCGGGTGGACGGCGGGTACATCGACGCGATCGTGCCGTGAGAGCCGGACCTCGAGGCGCCGGCGCGGACGGCAGGAGGACCGCGCGCGCCGGCGCAGGAGGTACACTGCGCCGGATCACGACTCGCAGGACCGACACCACGCGCCACCGTTAAAGATGAAACCGCCGTGATCGAGGCGATCTACGGCGGTTTCCGAAACCCGACCGCGGCCGGTGCCGGGGGGATATGACCCCGACCATATCATTGTGGATGTGATCCCACAACTCAGTGAAGGAGAGCAGAGGGCTCTGATCGAGAGCCTCGCGAGGCAGCGTCTGCGCAGGTTCCGCGCCGCCACGACCGGTGACCGGGACGCGGTAGCGCTCTACCTGCTCGACGCGGAACTCGCCGCGCACCTCCACGCCGCGGTGCGCTTCGCTGAGGTAGCGCTTCGCGAGGCCCTTCATCGCTCGCTGACGGCTGTGTACGGCGAGAGATGGTTCCAGACGCAGCGAGGGCTCCTGGACAAGAAGGTCGACGCGGCGTTCGGCGAGGCCGAGGCGACGGTCGGTGTCGGCGCTCCGGGCGGGAAGATCATCGCTCAGGTCATGCTGGGAACCTGGGTGAACCTCCTCGGGAAGGGTGACGAGAAGCTCGACGGAACGCGTGCGCACTACGTTCGCGACCTCTGGGAACCTGCCCTGAAGCACGGCCTCTCGAAACCGCGCAAGGATGTCGCGCGTCTGGCCCAGCGCATGAATTGGGCTCGTAATCGGATCAGTCACTGCGAACCGGTGGTCTTCGGTCTGCCCATGCCGGGACTCGGCGCCCCGGGTCTCCAGGTGCGCAAGTCGCCGGAGCTGATCCTCGTCGACATCCAGGAGATCCTGCGCCTCACGGCTCCCGGCTTCTCCACCTGACTCGATCGATGGACAGTGACGCGGAGACTCGGCACCGAACGGCTGGCACAGCAAGCTCTCGACCACATCGCCCGGGCTGGATCCATCCAGCTCGAGCGCTGACGCAGGCGAGGAATCCGACGCCGATCGTGAACACGGCGGCGCCTCCGGTATCCCCGCCGGCCTCAGCCCACTACGGGACCGCGGTCCGGTGGACGGCGGGTACATCGACGCGATCATGCCGTGACAGCCGGACCTCGAGGCGCCAGGCGCCGGAGTCCTCAGCATGCCGGTGCCGGTGCCGGCGCCGGGAGCGTCAGCGACGTGAAGCGCCGCACCTGCTCCGTCAGGGCGCGCTCGGTCGGCAGCCGCTCCATGGAGGAGGCGCCGTAGAAGCCGTCGAGGCCGACCGCGTTGCTGAGCACGTACTGCGCGTCCTCCGGCTCGGCGACGGGGCCGCCGTGCACGAGCACGATCACGTCGCTGCGGACGCGGCGGGCCGCGGCCGCCCAGGCCGTGGCCAGCTGGACGCCGTCGTCCAGGGTCCGTGCGGTCTCGGCGCCGATCGAGCCGCCGGTGGTCAGACCCAGGTGCACCACGACGACGTCGGCGCCCGCCTCGGTCATCGCGACCGCGTCCTCCTCGGAGAAGACGTACGGCGTGGTCAGCAGGTCCTCGGCCCGCGCGGCGCGGATGAGCTCGACCTCCTTGTCGTAGCCCATCCCCGTCTCCTCGAGGTTGGCGCGGAAGTTGCCGTCGATCAGTCCTACGGTCGGGAAGTTCTGGATGCCCGAGAATCCCTGGTCCTTCAGCTGCCGGAGGAAGCGCGGCACGTCGAGGAACGGATCCGTGCCGTTCACCCCGGCGAGCACGGGCGTGCGCTGCGGCACGCCGAGGATCTCGCGCCCCATGTCGACGACGATGTCGTTCGCGTTGCCGTAGGCGAGCAGGCCGCTGAGCGAGCCGCGGCCCGCCATCCGGAAGCGGCCGGAGTTGTAGATGATGATCAGATCGGCCCCGCCGTCCTCCTCGCACTTCGCCGAGAGGCCGGCGCCGGCGCCGGCCCCGACGATCGGCTCGCCGAGGGCGACCTTGGTGCGGAGACGGTCGAGGATGTCGGTGCGGGCGACGAAGGTCATGAGTGCGCTCCCTGGAGGGTCGGTGTGCGGGGTGCGGTGATCGCCGCGTGCAGCCGGGCGACGGCCGCCTCGGCGAAGGCCGGATCGTTGATGTCGGTGTCGAGCTCCACGAGCTCGACCGGGGAGCCGGCGAGTCCGGCTCGGACCGCTCCGAAGAGCGCGTCGTCGGCCTCGCCGTCGGAGAAGGGACCGCCGGGAACGGCGATCGCCGAGACTCCGCCGAGCGGGAGCAGCACGGTGGTGGGCCCGGAGGACTCCGCGACCCGCGCGGCCAGGCGCGCGCCCAGCTCGGCGCACTCCGCGGCGGTCGTCCGCATCAGCGTGACGCTCGAGTTGTGCACGTGCAGCCGACGCTCGTGGAAGCGCTCCGGGACCGTGTCGACGGCGCCGAAGTTCACCATGTCGAGCGCGCCGACGGAGACCACCTGCGGCACGCCGACGGCGGCCGCGGCGCGCAGGCGGTCGGGCCCCGCCGAGAACACTCCGCCGACGAGCTCGTCTGCCAGCTCGGTCGTCGTCAGGTCGAGCACCCCGGCGAAGAAGCCCTGCCGGATCAGCGACTCCATCGCCCGCCCGCCCGAGCCGGTCATGTGGAAGACGAGCACCTCGTAGCCGAGCTCCTCGAGCCGCTCGCGCGCCCGGGTCACGCACGGGGTCGTCACGCCGAACATGCTGGCGGCGATCATCGGGCGCACGCCGTCGTCGGGAACGGGCTCAGCGGTGACCATCCCGGCCATCGCCGCCGCGGCGTTGGCGAGGATGCGCAGCGAGATCCGGTTCAGCCCGGCGATGTCGACGACCGAGGGCGCGAGGATCAGGTCGCTGCTCCCGACGTACTGCTCGGTCGCTCCCGACGCGGCCGTCGAGACGATCAGCTTCGGGAAGCCCAGCGGCAGCGCACCGAACGCGGTCGCGGCCAGCGAGGTGCCGCCCGTCCCGCCGAGCGCGAGCGCGCCCTGCACGGAGCCCTGCGCGACGAGGTCGCGGACGACGGCCGTCGCTCCGGCCGCCATGACGGCCATCGCGGCGCCCCGGTCCCCCGCGGCGGCGAGCGCCGCAGCGCTCGAGCCGCCGGCGCGGGCCACCGTGTCGCGGTCGATGTCCGGCGCGAGTCCCGGTGCGCCGAGCACTCCGGCGTCGATCACGATCGAGTCGACGCCCGCCGATCTCAGGCGGTCTCGGAGGAACGCGTACTCCTCGCCCTTGGTGTCGAGCGTTCCGAGCAACACGACGGTGTGCGGCATCGCGAGGTCCTTCCTCCTCCGGCCCCGTCGCCATCGGTCGATTGACCCGGCCGGGGATTGCTCCCATGATGTGCCGATGACGTATCAGGCAGCGAGTGCCAATGCCTTCCGATTGGTCGCGGTCGGCGCGAACCGGCTCCTCCGGCTGCTCGGCGAGTGGCAGCAGGGTGAGAGCGCGCTGCATGAGGAACTCGCCGCGGCGCTGCGCACGCTCATCCGCAGCGGGGCGCTGCCGTCGGGATCGCGGCTGCCGTCCGAGCGGATCCTCGGCGCGGCGCTCGGCGTGAGCCGCAACACGGTGACCAAGGCACTCGACGACCTCCGCGCCGAGGGCCTGCTCTCGAGCCGACGGGGCGACGGGACGTACGTCAGCGCGTCACGGCACCCGCAGACCAGTCGTGGCGGCGACCGCCTCCGCTCCTTCGTCGGTGAGGCCGCGGCCGTCGACCGCATCGATCTGCGGAGCGCGGCGCTGCCCGGCCTGCCGATGGTCGCGGACGAGTTCAATGCGATCGACAGCTCGCGCACCCGCGATCTCGTGGCCGGCCACGGCTACATCCCGGCGGGTCTCGCCGAGCTCCGGCTGGCGGTCGCCGGGTACTACACCGACCTCGGACTGCCGACGACGCCGGAGCACATCCTGATCACCTCCGGGGCGCAGCAGGCCCTCCGGCTCGCTGCCGCGGTGTTCGTCGCCCCGGGCGCCACCGTGCTCGTCGAGGAGCCGACCTTCCGCGGGGCCATCGAGTCACTCAAGGCACTGGGCGCGCGCCTGGTCGGCGTGACCTCCGGGCCGGACGGCATCGACGTCGACGAGCTCGCGAAGCTGACCATCGCCCTCAAGCCGGTGCTGATCGTCGTGCAGTCCACGGCGCAGAATCCGACGGGGTCGGTGCTCGACCACTTCCGCCGGAGCCGCCTGGCCACCCTCTCGGCGCGGCACGGCGTCCCGGTCATCGACGACGCGACGCTCGCCGACACGGTCATCGACGGCGAGCGCCGCCCCATCCCGCTCGCCGCGGGCGGGGAGTCGATCATGACCGTCGGCTCGGTGAGCAAGTCGTTCTGGGGCGGGCTGCGCGTCGGCTGGCTGCGCGCCCGGCCGGACCTCGTGGCCGAGCTCGCCGCAGTGAAGGGCGGGGAGGATCTGGGCACCTCGGTCCTCGCGCAGATCGTGGCCGCGCGGCTGCTCGGGCGGATCGAGCGCGCTCGCGACGAGCGGCTGCTCCTGCTGTCGGAGCACCGGCGCCTGGTGCTCGACGCGGTGGCGGAGCACCTGCCGAGCTGGTCGCCGCAGATCCCGCAGGGCGGCGGCTCGCTCTGGATCGAACTCCCCGAGCCTCGCGCGACGGCCCTCGCTCAGCGGGCGGAGCGGGCGGGAGTGCGGATCCTGCCAGGTCCGACCTTCAGCGTCGACGACCGCCTCGACGACCACGTCCGGATCTCCTACGCCAACGATCCGGCGCTCACACGGGCCGGGATCGAGATCCTGGCCGCGACCTGGAACACGCTTCCCGACTGAGGGCGTCCCGTGGGCCAACGTGCCCGTATTGGCTCTCTCCTCGATCGGATCGGCCCTCCAGGCTGAACTCGAAGCGGCGACCGTGCCGCCCCGACGCCGAGGTCGAACACCCTGACCTCGTCGTCCGACGAGGAGGTCCGGATGAATGACAGCGCAGGACAGACCGACAGCGCAGGACGAACCGACAGCGCTGAGCAGACCGACAGCGCGGAGCCGACGAGACGGCACCGCATCGCGGTGGTGGGCGCCGGCGGTGTGAGCGAGATGCACTTCGACGGCTTCCGCCTGCGGCCCGAGCGGATCGACGTGGTCGCCGTGATCGACCCCTCGCCCGAGCGGCGCGAGTGGGCCGTCTCGACCTACGGCGTGCCGAGCGCCTTCGCCAGCATCGCGGAGGCCCTCGCGGCCGTCGAGTTCGACGTCGCCGTGGTCTGCACCCCCAGCCACGTCCGGCTCGAGACCGTCCGCGAGCTCGCCGCGGCCGGCAAGCACCTCCTGGTCGAGAAGCCCTTCGCCGACGGGATCGACGAGGCGCGCGAGCTGGTCCGCATCACCGACGAGGCGGGAGTGCAGCTGGCGGTCGACCAGAACTTCCGCGAGCACTACGGCTTCGAGCTCGCCCGCGAGCTGATCCAGGCGGGCCGGGTCGGGCGGGTCCGCGTGATCAACCACCGCGAGCTGATGCACCGCGTCGACGAGGGCTGGCGCAACGATCAGCCCCACCACGCACTGATGGTGATGGGCGTGCACTGGCTCGACGGCTTCCGCCGGCTGATCGATCAGGACGCCACCTGGCTCACCGCCACCACGTTCTCGTCGCCGTCCGTGCCCGCCGTCGGCGAGACCGACGCGAACCTGCAGATCCGCTTCGGCGACGTCACCGTCACCTACACCGACAGCTTCTCGAGCTGGATCACCCAGTGGGACACCATCGTCCTGGGCGACGAGGGCACCCTGCACATCACCGGCGGCGGCATCGTCCTCGCCGGCCCCGGCGGCACGGAGCGGATCGAGAACCCGCTGTCGACGGGCGAGGCGAAGCCGCTCACCGCCTACGGCGCGCTGGCCGGCCTCCTCGACGCCGTCGAGACCGGGGTCGAGGCGCCCAACTCCGGCCGCGACAACCTCAAGACGGTGTCCCTGATCGACGGGGCCTACCGCTCGGCCGAGACGGGTGCGCCGATCGATCTGGTGGACGGGCTCCTGCCATGACCACGGTGCTGGAGCCGCCGCGGCGCACGCCCGCGCCGCCGCCCGCGGTGACCCCGCCGGCGCGCACTCCCGTCGCGGCGTTCCGGGAGGTCCTCCAGGTCCGCGCCTTCGCGATCCCGCTGCTCATCGTGTTCGCGGTGCTGTTCGCGTATCCGCTGGTGCAGTCGCTCTACTGGAGCTTCACCGACTTCGGCGGCTACAGCACCGAGGTGTCCTTCGTCGGCCTCGACAACTACGCGGCGATCTTCACCGACCCGTCGATGATCGCCGGCCTCGGCTTCACGATCCTCTTCACGCTCGGCACGACGGTCCTCGTCACGGTGATCGCGATCCCGGCCGCGGTCGTGCTCAACCGGGCCTTCCTCGGCCGGAACTTCGTCCGCTCGGTCTTCTTCTTCCCGTCGATCCCGAGCGTCGCGATCCTCGGCCTCGTCTGGGGGTTCATCCTCTCGCCGCTCGGCTCCGGCGCCCTGAACTCGCTGCTGCGGAGCACCCTCGGCATCGGACCCGTGCCGTGGCTGTCCGACTCCGCCCTCGCCCAGCTCTCGGTGATCGTCGTGGGGGTGTGGTCGACCGCCGGCTGGCACGCGATCCTCTACCTCGCCTACCTGCAGTCCATCCCGGCCGATCTCTACGAGGTCGCGACGGTGGACGGGGCGAGCGCGCTGCAGAAGTTCCGGCACATCACCGTTCCGCTGCTCACCCCGGCGCTGACGATCAGCTGCCTGCTGCTGATGACCAGCGGCCTCAAGGTCTACGAGCTGCCGTTCACGCTGACCAGCGGCGGACCCGGATTCTCGACGAACACGATCACGCAGACGATCATCCAGAACGGCATCTCGCAGGCCCAGTTCGGGCGCGCCTCCGCCCTCGCGGTCGTCTTCATGCTGCTCGTCGGCGCGATCGTCGCCGTGCAGCTCCTGCTCTCGAACCGACTCGAACGGAGGACGTCATGAGCCGCACCGTCGCCGCTCCCGCGCCCGCGACCGCCCCCGATCCGGCGAGCACTCCTGCCCCCGCCCGCACCGCCGCCCGGCGCTCGGAGGTCCTGCGGCCGGGCGCCCTGCTCACCAGCGCGATCATGCTGCCGCTGGCGCTGATCGTCGGCCTGCCGTTCTACTACATCGTCGTCAACACCTTCAAGACGCAGGCCGAGACGGCCGCCGCGCCGCTCGCGCTGCCGACGGTCTGGCGGCTCGACACCTACACCCGCGTGCTCGAGAGCGTGCCGATCGTGCAGGCCTTCGGCAACACGCTGCTGATCACCGCCGTCTCGATCGTGCTGATGCTGCTGATCGGCTCGCTGGCCGCCTTCTCGGTGATCCTGCGCCGATCGCGGTTCGTCACGATCGTCTTCGTGATCGCCTTCCTCGTGCCCGGGCAGGTGACGCTGATCCCGCTCTACCGGCTCTTCGCACAGCTCGGCCTCGTCGACTCGCTGTGGGGGCTGATCCTGATGTACACCGCGGGATCGGTCTTCTGCTACTTCCTGATCGTCGGCTACATGCGCACCATTCCGGGCGAGATGATCGAGGCCGCCAAGCTCGACGGCGCGAGCCCGTTCCAGATCTACTGGCGCATTGCGCTCCCCCTCATCCGCCCGATCCTGATCACGGTCGGCGTGTTCCAGACGATGTGGGTGTGGAACGACTTCCTCACCCCGGTCGTCTTCCTCAGCTCCCCGCAGAACCAGACGCTGGTGCTGCAGGTGTACAAGGCGGTCGGCGAGTTCTCGGTCGACTGGCCGGCGTTCCTCGCCCTCTCCGTCCTCGCCCTGATCCCGATGGTGATCTTCTTCGTCGCCATGCAGCGGCACATCGTGAACGGCCTCCTCGCCGGCAGCGTCAAGGGCTGACCCCTCCCTCTCCTCTCCTTCTCCTCTCTCTTCTAGAACTCTCCTCTCCTTCTCCTCTCTCTTCTAGAAAGCGAATCCTGCAATGACGCACAGATCCCGCACCCGCACCCGACTGCGCACCGCGCTCCTCGGCGGTGTCGCGCTCGCCCTCGTGCTCAGCGGCTGCTCCGCCGCCGGTGGCGACGGCCGCACGACCCTCACCTTCATGACCTGGGACAACCCCGAGGTCATGGAGCCGGTGGTCGCCGCCTTCGAGGAGGCGAACCCCGACATCCGCATCGAGGTCTCGCACGCCCCTCCGGTGGCCGAGTACATCTCGACGCTGCAGAACCGGCTGCTGGCCGGCACCGCCGCCGACGTCTTCGTGATGGGCTCCGAGAACAAGACGAATCTCATCGACGGCGAGCTCGTCGTCGACATCACCGACGAGCCCTACATGGACGTCGTCGCGCCCCTCAACAAGGAGATCCGCGGCAGGGACGGCCGCACCTACGGCCTCTCGATCTCGTCCTGGTCGACGGGGCTGGCCTACGACGCCGATCTCGTGGCGTCGCTCGGCTACGACGAGTTCCCGACCGAGTGGGACGACTTCGTGCAGCTGCTGCGCGACCTCAAGGAGACGGGCACGACCCCGTACCTCGAGCCGTGGAGCGCGCTGCCCGACAGCATCGCCTCGAGCGTCGGCGCCGCGAACGCCCGCAACGGCGTGAGCGATCTCGACGCCTTCGACGGCGGCGGCTCCTTCGAGGAGAACTGGGCGGAGCCGCTCGGCCAGTGGGCCGAGCTGTTCGACGAGGGCCTGATCTCGCAGGACGTCGTCGGAGTGAACGGCGACCAGGTGCTGGAGGAGTTCGTCACCGGGCGCGCCGCGATGATCCCGATGGGTCCGTGGAACGTCACGAAGGTGCCGGAGCTGAACCCCGACCTGAACTGGGAGATCGCGGGCTTCCCGCAGCCCGACGGCGAGCCCTGGTTCTCGGGCAACGCCTCACCCGGCTGGGTGATCAACGCGAAGGCGAAGCAGCCGGCGGCCGCGCAGGCCTTCCTCGGCTTCCTCGCCAGCCCCGAGGGCGTCGCCGCCTTCCAGAAGGCGACCAACTCGATGACGACGACGACCAACTACGAGCCCGCGATCGACGAGCACCTCGCACCCAACCTGCTCGCTCTGCAGGAGGACCGGGTGTACCTGCCGCAGGCCGCCTGGCCGCGCTACCAGGACGCGCTGAACGTCGAGATGGTCGCGCAGCTGCAGCTGATGGCGCAGGGGCAGCTGACTCCGGCGGAGGTCGGCGCGGCGCTGGACGCGAAGGTCGCGCAGCTCGGGGGCTGACGCTCTCGGCGCCCGGCCTGTCCGGGCCGGGCGCCCCTTGATGACGTATCGACTACGACGAAGGAGACGACATGATCGAGAACCAGACCCGCCGCGGTGGCTTCGTGCCCGCCGGAGGCGCCACCACTGTCCCGCAGGACTGGGGGCGTCTCGAGTGGATGATCGCCGGTTCGGAGGGGAACTCCGACGTCCTCACCGTCGGCAAGTGCTTCATCCAGCCCGGCCGCAACAACCCCGTGCACCACCACCCCAACTGCGACGAGGTGCTCACCGTGATCCGCGGCCGAATCCGCAACCGGGTGAACGACGACTACGTAGAGATGGGCCCCGGCGACACCATCTCGATCCCTCTCGGCGCCACCCACAACGCCGTGAACATCGGCGACGAGGAGTGCGAGCTGCTCATCGTGTTCGACACGGCCGAGCGCGAGGTGATCGGAGAATGAGCGTGTCGCGGCTGGCGTTCTCGAAGTTCTTGGAGCCGGCGGAGGTTCCGGTGCTGGTGTCGAGCTTCCGGGCGGAGGGGTACGAAGGACTGCAGCTGAAAGGGGCGCAGTACGCCGAGTACGTGGGTGATCCCTCTCGTGCCCTCGCCTCGCTGGGAGAGGATCCGGGCATCTACTCGGCGCTGATCACCGGGGATTCTCTGGACGAGGCGGGGCAGGAGCGGATCGCGGCGACCATCGCGTTCGCCGCGGCGGTGGGGGCCGAGCGGATCGTGTTCTGCCACGGGCATCCGCACGAGGGGGTGGATGCTGCGATGCGGCGCTCGTTCGCCTCGACGCTGACCGATATCGCCTCTCGGTCGCGGGACGCCGGCGTGGCGTTCTCGCTGCACCACCACACGGACCAGCCGGTGATGGAGCTCGCGGACTTCCGCGAGTTCTTCGACGGGAGGGAGCCGGGGGTGCTCGGGCTGACCGTCGACACGGCGCATCTGGCGCGCTCGGGGGTCGAGGACCTGCCGGGCTTCATCGACGAGTTCGGGGCCTTCGTGGACAACCTGCACCTGAAGGACTACTCGATCCCGGTCGGGCGGGATGGGGAGTGGCGGGTCGCCGGGGAGGGCGTGCTCGACCTGGGCGGGGTGCTGAAGGCGCTCGGGCGGGCGGCGTACGCCGGGTGGATCTGCGTCGACGAGGAGAGTGAGGCGACGCTGGAGGAGGGGCTGCGGCGGTCGAAGGGGTGGCTGGCGCGGCGGGATCTGGGCGCTGTGCGGTCGCCGGCGTGACCGTCCGCCCGCCGGCTGCGGCTGCCATGGCGTGACCACGAAGTCGACCGGCTCGATCCCGCTCGCCGAGCTGCTGCCGCCGGGCCTCGCCCGCCCTGCTTGAATGAGTCGATGACCTCCCGCGCCGACCACCTCGCCGACTTCGCCGAGTTCCTCACCGCCTCGCCCTCCTCCTTCCACGCCGCGGCGGAGACCGCGCGGCGACTGGCGGCGGCGGGGTTCGAGTCCGTCGACGAGACCGCCGCGTGGCCCTCGGAGCCCGGGCGCTACTTCGTCCTCCGCGACGGGGCGGTCATCGCCTGGCACGTCCCGGCCGGGGCCACCGCGGTGACGCCGTTCCGCATCCTCGGCGCGCACACCGACTCCCCCGGCTTCAAGCTGAAGCCGCGACCGACGGTCGAGTCGAAGGGCTGGCTGCAGGCCGGCGTCGAGGTCTACGGCGGACCGCTGCTCAACTCCTGGCTCGACCGCGAGCTCGAGCTGGCCGGCCGCATCGTCACCCGCGACGGCGCCGAGGTGCTCGTGCGCACCGGCCCGTTCCTGCGCATCCCGCAGCTCGCGATCCACCTCGACCGCGAGGCGAACGACGGCCTGAAGCTCGACCGGCAGAAGCACACCGTCCCCGTCTACGGCCTGGGCGACGCGGACGGGAACGACCTGCTCGAGATCCTCGCCGCGAAGGCCGGGCTCGACGGTGCCGCCGACATCGCCGGCTACGACCTCATCACCGCGGACACCCAGCCGCCCGCGCGCTTCGGCCTCGACGACGCGCTCTTCGCGGCCGGGCGGATGGACGACCTCAGCTCGGTGCACGCGGGGCTCGTCGCGCTGCTCGCGGCGAGCGGCACGGATGCGGACGCCGCCGCCGCGCCGGGGCACATCAGCATGTTCGCCGCCTTCGACCACGAGGAGCTCGGCTCGGCCAGCCGCTCCGGAGCGAGCGGGCCCTTCCTCGAGGACGTGCTCATCCGCGTCGGCGCCGCCCTCGGCGCGGGTGTCGACGAGCGCGCCCGCGCGATGGCGCGGTCCTGGTGCCTCTCCGCCGACGCCGGCCACTCCGTGCACCCGAACTACCCGGAGAAGCACGACCCGGTGAACCAGCCGGTCGCCGGCAAGGGCCCGCTGCTCAAGATCAACGCCTCGCAGCGCTACGCGACCGACGCGCGCGGCGCGGCGCTCTGGGCCGGAGTGTGCGCGCGGGCCGGAGTGGAGTTCCAGGAGTTCGTCTCGAACAACACGGTCCCCTGCGGCTCCACGATCGGGCCGCTCACCGCCACCCGGCTCGGGATCTCGACCGTCGACGTCGGCGTCCCGCTGCTGTCGATGCACTCCGCGCGCGAGCTCGCCCACGTCGACGACCTCGTCGCGCTGACCCGCGCGATCGAGGCGTTCTTCACGTCGGCCGGCTGACGCCGGCGGGCCTGCAGGCCGGCGTCTCGACGGGGGCGGATCTCGATACGCACGCTGCGCGCGCTACTCGATCAGCATGAAAGGGGCGCGCTGCGCGCTCTGCTCGATCAGCACGGGGGGGGCGCTCGACCTGCATGGCGGGGCACTGAGCGCACTGCCCGATCAGCACGGCGGGGCGCTGCGCGCGCTGCTCGATCAGCACGGCGGGGCACTGCGCGATCAGCACGGCGGGGCACTGCGCGCCCTGCCCGATCACAAGGTGCCTCTGCAGCACCATGCTGGTCGAGTAGCCCCGCAGGGGCGTATCGAGACCCGCCCTCCTCGGCAGCGCCGGTCCGGAGACGCGGTCCTCCGACGTGGGCGGGACGGCCCCGCACGGATCGCAACCCCCTTGCCGCGCCACCCGAGCACGGGGTGCCCTGGTGCATGCGCGAAGTGAAGCTCGTCCGTCTCGTCAGCCGTCTCGAGAACGAGGCCGCCCTCGATCCGCTCGTCGACCGGGTCAAGAAGGTGGTCGACGCGGTCATCCGGCCGCAGCCCGTGCGGGACGTGCTGCACGGCGTCCCGATCGGGCACCCGGTGCATCCGCTGCTCGTGCTCGTGCCGACCGGCGCGTGGGTGTCGGCGGCGGTCCTCGATCTGCTGCCCGGCAACGAGCGCGCGGCGCGCACCCTCATCGGCCTGGGGATCGTCAGCGTGCTGCCCACCGCCGCCGCCGGCTACACCGACTGGTCCGAGCTGCATGAGCAGCAGAAGCGCGTCGGGCTCGTCCACGCGGCGGCCAACGTCGCCGGGGCCGTCCTCTACACCGCATCCTTCGTCCAGCGCGTGCGCGGGCGGCGCACCAGCGGGAAGGTGCTCAGCGCGCTCGGTCTCGCGGTCGTCTCCGGCGGCGGCTACCTCGGCGGCCACCTCAGCTACCGCCAGGCGGCCGGCGCGAACCACACCGAGGACGTGCCGCACCGCTTCCCCACCGGCTGGCAGACCCTCGGCCAGCTCGCCGAGCTGCCGCAGAACTCCCCCGTGAAGAGGACCGTCGCCGAGACCCCGCTGCTCGCCGTCCGCCGCGGCGACCGCGTCGACGTCCTCTCGAACGTCTGCAGCCACCTCTCCGGCCCCCTCGACGAGGGCGAGCTCCGCGGCACCGGCGCCGACGCCTGCATCACCTGCCCCTGGCACGCGAGCGCCTTCTCGCTCGAGACCGGCGAGGTCGTCCGCGGCCCCGCCACCTCGCCCCAGCCGCGTTTCGAGACGCGCGTCACCGACGGCCTGGTGGAGGTTCTGCTGCCGCACGCGGGGTGAGCGGGACCCCTGCGGCGCGCCTCAGTCCACTCGCGGCCAGTCGCTCGTCAGCGACGCCTCGATCGCCCGGTGCCGGAACCCGTACAGCTTCCCTCGGTCGATGATCCCGCGGACGGTGTCGAGACGCTGCGCCGTCGTCCCCACCTCCGACGGCTTCGACAGACCGAGCGCGCGGGCGATCCGGGTCAGCGACCGATCGCGGGCCGGCAGAACCGCCATCGCTTCGAGGAAGGCGCGCTCTCGCGCGGGCAGCCGGCCGAGGATCCGCTCGACATGAGCGGCCGCCTCCCGCTGCACGCCTCGCCAGCCCGCAAGCACCTGCCGGCGCGTGATCGTGGCGTCGGTGCCCGCGTACCAAGCGCTCTCCCCGGCCAGCTGGAACAGGAACGGCTCACCCCGGCAGAGGTCGACGATCGCCGCGACGGCGTCGGCCTCCATCCGGATGCGGCCCGTCCCACCCGCGCCGTCCGCGACCTCCCAGCCGGGCAGCACGAAGTCCTGCAGCGCCGCGACGATGTCGTCGTCGTCGATGGCCGTCAGCACGGTCGTCTTGAAGCGGCGAGCGAAGGTGGCGCCCTTCTGGCGGCCGGCGCGGTCCTCGAAGTCGGGCAAGCCGGTGAGGTAGACCGCGATGGGCAGGAAGCGGGTCACCTGTACGCCGCCCGGCAGCGCGACCGTCTCCTCGTGGGTGATGGCATCGCCGAGCGCGATCAGCAGCTGCGAGAGGCCGCTCTCGTCGGCGATGTTCTGCACCTCGTCGAGGTGCACGAGCACGACGACGTCCTGCGCGATCGCGGCCCGGCCCACCTCGACGAGCAGCTCGGTCAGCGCGGTGTGCGCCTCCGGGCCGTCCTGTCCGCGGAGGGTGAGCGACAGCCCGGATGCAGCGACCGCCTGCACGCGCTCGAGGAGGGCCGCGATCCGCTTCTCCCGGGCCGTCGGCAGACCGGCGGCCTCGGCGAGAGCGAGCAGGGCGGCGGCCACGAGCTTCAGCGGGTCGGCGCCCGACGGGATGCGCAGCTGCGGAGTCACCCAGTCGCCGTCCACTGAGGCGTCGCGGGCGATCCGCCGCACCAGGGCGGACTTGCCGAGTCCGGGCTCGCCGAGGATCGTGCGGCCGCGCTCGGGGAGGCCTCGCGCGAGGCGGGGACGGAGCACGTCACGCCAATCGCTCAGCTGCGTCGTCCGCCCCGCCCAGATCTCGGGCACCGCGTCGGAGCCGGGACTGAACGGGTTGTCGAGGGAGTTGCGCATGTTGATAATGTTATCAACTCGACCATCGGCGATAATGTTATCGCCGCTGTGATCGCCCGCTCACCCGCTCCGCCGCTCCTCCGCCAGCGCGGCGAGCTGCTCGCGGCAGCGCGCCAGCAGCGCGTCCTTCTGCTGCTGCGGCTCCAGCGGGTACAGCTCGCCGGGGCGGGTCCAGTCGGCCGTGGCCGGGATCGCGGCCTCC
Organism: Rathayibacter sp. VKM Ac-2926; assembly: GCF_022815565.1. Lineage (NCBI taxonomy): Bacteria > Bacillati > Actinomycetota > Actinomycetes > Micrococcales > Microbacteriaceae > Rathayibacter > Rathayibacter sp. VKM Ac-2926. Next base: position 147,862 of record NZ_JALGRS010000006.1, read on the forward strand.
TCGTCGATCCACTCGGAGAAGGCCGTCGTCAGGCGGTCGGCCTCGGCGCGGCGCCCGAGCGCCAGGAGCGCGCGGATCGCGGAGACCGTCTGCTCGTCGTAGTGCGGCGCCGTCACGGCGTCGCCGGTCAGCCCGGCGGCCGCCTCCCAGTCGTCGGCGGCGCCCGCGTCGTCGCCGAGGCGCGCCCGCGCGGCACCGCGGCGGAGCAGCAGCCCGGCGGGGACGGCCGACGGCGGGCGCTCCTCGCCGAGACAGGCGGGCGGCGCGAGGGCGGCGCAGAGGAAGGTCAGCGCATCGGCGGGCGACGACGCGTCGGCGAGCGCGATCATCGTCGCGTCCCAGACCTCGAGCACGCGCCCCTCGGGCACCCGGCTCCCCGGGCCCTCCCCCTGCCCGAGCACCCGGCCCAGCAGCAGGCCCTGAGCGCGACCCGCTCGGCCGTCCGCGACCAGCAGCGCCGCGTACTCGAGGGTCAGATCGTCGCGCTCGAGGACGAGCGCCTCGTTCTCCTCGAGGAGGGCGAGTCGCCCCTCGTGCCCGAGGAGCACCCGGAGCCGGTCGTACTCGACGAGGAGCCCCGCGTCGCCGGGGGCGAGGTGCCGAGCGCGCTCGAGGTAGGCGAGCCCCGCCTCGGCGTCGCCGTACGCGGTGCAGGAGGCCGCCGCCAGCGCGCGCAGCGCGACCACCCGCACCCACGCCCTCGGGTCGTGCGCGGCGGCGGACCACGAGGCAGCGAAGGCGTCCTCGACGCGGCCCACCGCGGAGTACCAGCCGCCGAGGAGGAAGCGGGCGGTGGTGTCCTCGGCGTCGGCCGCCTCCAGCGCCTCGACGTCCTCGAGGCGGACCGGGCGGCAGCCCTCGAGCGGCGCCTGCTGCGCGATCCGCCGGGCGGCCCGTGCCTGGTCGGGCCGACCCTGCCGCTCGTGCAGCAGTGCGGCGTGGTAGTGCACCAGCGGCACCACCCCGGTCCGCTCGGCGGGGGTGCGCCGCGCGGCATCGGCCGCGAGCGCGAGGGCGAGCAGGCGCAGTGCGTCGTCCGGCAGCCCCGCGTCGCGGTACTCCAGCGCGACGTCGAGCAGTGCGTCGGCGTCGGCGTCGAGCGGGCGGCCGGCGAGGTCGCGCGCCCAGTGGTCGAGCGGATCGCGCGCGAGCACGCTCTCGAGCAGCGCCCTCGACTGCTGCGCCCGCCGGCCGCGCCGGAGTACGACGGCGAGCAGGACCGTCGCCCGCGCGTGCTGCCCGTCGATCGCGCGCACCTCGCGCAGCACGGCCTCGGCCTCCTCGAGACGGTCCGCCGCCAGAAGGAGCCGCCCGAGCGCGACACCGGACGCGACGCGCCAGGTTCTCGCCCTCCGCGCCGTGCTCAGAGCCTCGAGCGCCTCCTCCGGCCGTCCCTGCCGGGCGAGGAGCTCGCCCAGCCGGTGGTGCGCCTCGCCGTCGGCCGGCACCACGCCCAGGGAGGTCAGCCGCTCGATCGCGGAGCGGAGGTGGCCCTCCGCCTCGTCGAAGCGGGCCGCGACGGCGAGCGACCGCGCGAGCGCGACATGGCAGCGGGTGTCGCCGGGGTCCCGCCAGACCGCCTCCTCCCAGTAGTGCTCGGGCGCGCATCCGGAGCGCGGGCGCTCCTCGAGGTGCAGACCGAGGAGGAACAGCTCGTCGTTGGACGCGACGTCCTCCGGAGCGGGTGGCGGGGGCGGAGGCGCAGCGCTTCCCCTGGACGTTCCACTGGTACTGTCTGCGGAAATGGCAGCGCTGTCATCGAGCATGACGCCCAGTCAAGATGAGATCCGAGGCCGGAACGGAGGACGGAACCCGTGGAACTTCTGGACGGAACGCTGATGAGGTGCGCACGGACGCCGACGATCCTCGGGGCGGGCTTCCCGGGCGAGACGATGCACGTCCTGCCGCGCCCCCGCGTCCGGGAGGCGCTGACGCAGCCGGGGACGTCGCACCTCCTGGTCACCGACTGCGGCCACTTCCCCGAGGCGCGCGGGCACGGACGAGTGCGCACCAGCCCGATCGCGGACGCCGTCGTCCTGGTCTGCACCCGGGGTTCCGGCTGGTGCACGACGGCGGCGGGCACCTTCGCCGTGACCGCGGGGCAGATCGTCCTGCTGCCGCCCGGTGAGCCGCACGGCTACGGGGCCGATGCCGCCGACCCGTGGACGCTGTGGTGGCTGCACCTCGCCGGCAGCGATCTGCCCGAGTTCCTGCAGGCCGCGCGCGCCACGGTCGACGCTCCGGTGCGCACCCTGTCCGACGTCTACGCCGCGGTCGCGCTGATCTCGGCGGCGATCACGCACCTGGGCTGCGACTCGACGACGAACAGCCTGCTCGCCGCATCGGGCGCCGGCTGGCACCTGCTGGCGATCCTCGCCTCGGACCGCCCGCCCGGCGACGCGCGCAGCACCGCCCTCGACCGGGCCGCGCAGTTCCTCCACGACCACCCCGCCGAGCGGATCGAGGTGGCGGAGCTCGCCTCGATGGCGTGCCTGAGCCCGTCGCACTTCGCGGCCCTCTTCCGGCGCCGCTTCGGGATGCCGGTGCTGCAGTACCGGACCGAGCTGCGGATGGCGCGGGCCCGCGAGCTGCTCGACATGACGGAGCGGCCGATCGCCGAGGTGGCCGCCGCGGCCGGCTACGAGGACTCCTTCTACTTCGCCCGGCAGTTCAAGCGGATCCACGGCCTGACTCCGCACGCGTACCGGACGCGGAACTGAGCGGAGCGGAACCGAGCGGCGCGGAGGACAGCGGCGCGGGCCCGGTCTCCCCGAGCTCCCCGGACGCCAGGACGAGGCCGTTCAGCCGCCGCTGCAGCTCGACGTTCGACCAGCCCGGGTGCTGCGGCGCGGAGTTGGAGCCGACGAGCGTTCCCCAGTAGCCGAGGTCGATGCAGCGCTGGACCGCGTAGCCGGCGAGGACCCGGCCGGCCGGCCCGTCCTCGAACTCCGCCTCCAACGGCGTGTAGCCGATCCAGCCCTCGCCGACCACGGCGGGGATTCCGCGGCGGCGCGCCCAGGTCGCGACCGCGCGCAGCCGGACGTCGATCGCCTCCCGCATCGCGACCTCGTAGCGGCCGTAGTGCGAGTAGAGCCAGGAGTCCCACGCGACCGGATCGACCCGGTCGTAGGCGTAGAACATGCTCGGGCTGATGCCGGTCGCCGCGAGCCGCCACGGTTCGACGGTGTGCGCCAGGGCGTCGAACTCGGGCGCCCCCTCGCGCAGCAGCGATCTCAGCTCGGCGCTCGGGAACACCGGCGGCTCGGCCCGCACTCCCGCCCACTCCTCCAGCGCCGCGAGGACCCCGTAGACGTAGAAGTGCACGTGCGCGACCTGCGCGTTCTCCGGCACGGAGTCGAGGTCGAGGTACGGCGGGATCCCGTAGCAGACGGTCGACAGGACGTCCGGATGATCCGCCTGCAGGATCTCCAGGGCGGCGGTCAGGTACGGCTTCTGCGCCCAGAAGGTGTCGAGCCCCTCCGCCGGCACCTCGCCGAGCCGGGACAGGTCGACCTCGTTGTGCACCTCGACGTAGGCGATGCGATCGGCCAGCCCCTCGGCCTCGAGGAAGGCGATCAGCCGCGATTCGGCGCGGGCGAGAGCCTCGTGTCGCTCGGTCGGCGGGATCGCCGTCAGCAGGTCGTGCCAGGACGAGTCGCTGAGGAACGCGGGGCTCTGCTGGTACTCCCAGGAGGAGACGATGACGAACACGTCGTGCGCGGCGGCCTGGCGGAACAGCTCGACCAGGCGCGCCCGCAGGTCGAGCACGGCGCCGCCGACGGCGTCGTACCAGCGCGTGCCCCGGCCGACGTCACCGCCCATGTTCGAGAAGCGCAGCTGCGAGGTGTCGATCGAGTGGTCGCCGAACAGCAGGAGCGGAGCCGCGCAGATCCGGACCGTGTTGCAGCCGCGCTCCACCGCCTCGTCGAACGCGCGCCCGAGGTCGTGGAAGGGCTCGCCCGGCATCGTCCGCGTGTACCAGGAGAAGTCCCAGAGCGAGAGGGTCAGCCGCGGCGGCAGGTGAGCGGGCGGGTGGGGTGAGCGGGTCGCGCGGGTCATGCCGGGTGCTCCTTCGGGCCGGAACGGTGCTCCCACGCTAGGCCTCGTGCCGCCCGATCCACACGGGCGATCCTCCGCAGAAGACTGGAGGATTCGCCGATCACCCAGGAACTGCCACGGATGCCCTGTCCGCGCCACCTGGACGATGGGACGGTCGACCGACCGGCGCGGTGCGAACGCGCCGAGGGTCAGCCGCGCGGTGCCGCGACGGACCCGCCCGGGCGCCACGGCCCGCCGATGCGCTCCTGGAGCAGCGGCGCGGCCGGATCGGCGAGGCGGGCGAGCAGCGCCTCCACCCCGCGGCGGCCGAGGGCGTGGCCCGGCGCGACGAGCAGGTCGAGCGCGGGGTCGGCGAGGTCCGCGACGTCGGGGTCGGAGGCGAGCAGCACGATCGAGAGGTCCTCGGGCACCCGCACGCCGCGGTGGCGCAGCTCGTGCGCGAAGCCGACGGCCGCGCCGCCGTTGATCACCAGCACCGCCGTCGCCGTCTCCGGGTCGAGCGAGCGGGCCAGCGCGCGCCCGCCGGCGGGCGTCTCCTCGCAGCGCAGGTGCGCGGCGGTCAGGCCGCGGGCCGCGGCCGCCCGCTCGAACGCCTCCCGGGTCCGCGCGTAGGGGCCGAAGTCGGCGCCGCCCTCCGGCCCGAGCACGAGCGCGACCCGGCGGTGCCCCAGGGCGGTCAGGCGCTCGAGCGCCTCCTCGACCATGCCCTCGAAGTCGATGTCCACCCAGTCGAGCGCCGAGGGATCGCGGGTGCGGCCGAGCAGGGCGAACGGGGTGCCGGAGTCGCGCAGGACCGCCACCCGCTCGTCGTCCGAGGTCACCTGCATCAGCACGACGCCGTCGAGCAGGCCGTCGGCACGCAGATCGGCGAGCTTCTCCGCGCCGCCGACCGTGGGCCAGAGCACGATCGAGTAGCCGCTCTCGGCGGCCGCCTCGGCGGCGCCGGCGAGGAACGTCGTCGCGGTGTTCAGCGGACGCGAGGGGACCAGCGGGTAGACGATCGCGATCATCATCGAGCGCCGGCGGGCCAGCGCGCGGGCGAGGGCGTGCGGGCGGTAGCCGAGCTCGCGCATCGCCTCGCGGACCCGCTCAGCCGTCTCCGGCGAGACCGGCTTGCTGGCGTTGACGACGAAGGAGACGGTCGCGATCGACACGCCCGCGCGGCGCGCGACGTCCTGCATGGTCGCCATCGCGTCTCCCTCCGCTCGACGCGCCCCGCCGCGGTTGACGCGGGGGCGCGGTGTCCCGCAGTCTAGGAGCACTCGCCGGTAAAGCGCTTAACCGCTGCACCGGCGCACTCGACACCTCCGACGAAGAAGGACCCTCCGTGACCACACCCGCCGCTCCCCTCCGCGTCCTCGTCTGGGGCGAGAACCGCCACGAGCAGATCGAGGAGAAGGTCCGCGCGATCTACCCCGACGGCATGCACACGACGATCGCCGCCGGCATCACCGAGAACCTCGGCGAGCGCGCGACCGTCTCGACCACCACGCTCGACGAGCCCGAGCACGGCCTCACCGAGGAGGTCCTCGCCGGCACCGACGTGCTGGTCTGGTGGGGCCACATGGCGCACGACGCCGTCGCCGACGAGATCGTCGAGCGCGTGCAGCGCCACGTCCTCTCCGGCATGGGGCTCGTCGTCCTGCACTCCGGCCACTGGTCGAAGATCTTCGGGAAGCTGATGGGCACCACCTGCACGCTGCGCTGGCGCTCGGCCGAGGACCGCGAGATGGTCTGGACCGTCGACCCGACGCACCCCATCGCGCAGGGCGTGCCGCACCCCTTCACGATCCCGCAGCAGGAGATGTACGGCGAGTTCTTCGACGTCCCCGCGCCCGACGAGCTGGTCTTCCTCTCCACCTTCTCCGGCGGCGAGGTGTTCCGCTCCGGGATGACCTGGAAGCGCGGCCACGGCCGGATCTTCTTCTTCTCGCCCGGCGACCAGGACTTCCCCGTCTACCACCACGCCGACGTCCGCCGCGTGATCGCGAACGGCGTCGAGTGGGCGCACTCCGACCGCCCCGAGCGCCGCCTGCCCGTGCTGCAGCGCTACGAGTCCGGCGAGTTCTTCGCCGGCGAGGACTACCAGGGGGCGCTCGTCCGATGACCGTCCGTCTCGTCCAGGTCGGAGCGGGCGCCATGGGGCGCGCGTGGATCCGCACCATCCGCGACCACCCCGACGCCGAGCTGGTCGGCCTCGTCGACCTCGACGTCGCGCTCGCCGAGCGGGCCGCCGAGGAGGAGGGGGTCGGGCCGATCGCGGTCGGCAGCTCCGTCGCCGAGGTCGCCGCGCGCTCCGGCGCCGACGCGGTCGTCAACGTCACCGTGCCGCGCGCGCACCTGCCGGTGAGCAGCGAGGCGCTCTTCGCGGGGCTGCCGGTGCTGTCGGAGAAGCCGATCGCGCCGACGATCGCCGAGTCGCTGATCCTCGCCGCGACGAGCGAGGTCGCCGGGCGGCTGCTGATGACCAGCCAGTCGCGGCGGTACTACCCCGCGATCGCGGCGTTCCGCGAGCAGGTCGCCGGGCTCGGAGAGCTCGGAACGGCGTCGGTCCTGTTCGCGAAGGCGCCGCACTTCGGCGGCTTCCGCGAGGAGATGCCGCACGTGCTGCTGGTCGACATGGCGATCCACGCCTTCGACGCGGCGCGCTACGTCCTGGACCGCGACCCGGTCGCCGTCTACTGCGAGGAGTACAACCCGGGCTGGAGCTGGTACGCCGACGGTGCCGCGGCGAGCGCCGTCTTCGAGTTCGCCGGCGGCGTCCGCTTCAGCTACACCGGCAGCTGGTGCGCCGACGGGCTCGAGACGTCCTGGAACGGCGACTGGCGCGTGACCGGCGCGGGCGGCACCGCGCACTGGGACGGCGACGGCGCGCCCTCCTGGCAGGCACAGGAGTCGGAGGCGGTGCAGACCGCGACGCTCGAGCCCGGCCCGCAGGAGATCGCCGGCTCGCTCGCCGAGTTCGTGCGCGTGCTGGGGACCGGCGCCGTGCCCTCGGGCGAGGTGCACGCGAACGTGCGGAGCCTCGCGATGGTCGAGGCGGCGGTGCGCTCCTCCGAGACGGGCGCGCGCGTCCGCATCGACGACGTCCTCGAGGAGGGCTACGCCGAGGCCCTCGGCCTCGCGCGCGACGAGCGCGTGCGCGCCGCCCTGGCCGGCTGGGGCTCGGCGGCGGCAGGCCTCGCGGCCCGCTGACCCGACGGGCGAGGGCGCGCGGACCCATGCTGGTCGAGTAGCCGCGGCACGCGGCCCCATTCATGCTGGTCGAGTAGCCGCGGCACGCGGCGTATCGAGACCCACCGTCCTCAGCAGGACGGCTCTGCAGACTCCACTTCTGGCGCGGGCTGATCTCGATACGGCCGCTCCGCGCCCTACTCGATCAGCATGCATTCCCCCGCGCGGACAAGGTCGGCACGCCCCCTTCCATGCTGGTCGAGTAGCCGCGGCACGCGGCGTATCGAGACCCACCGTCCCCAGCAGGACGGCTCTGCAGACCCCTCTTCTGACGCAGGTGGATCTCGTCACGGCCGCTCCGCGCCCTACTCGATCAGCATGCATCCCCCGCACGTCGGCGCTCCATGCTGGTCGAGTAGCCGCGGCACGCGGCGTATCGAGACCCAGCCGCCCCCGGGCGTTCGCCCGCCGGACACGTGCGCGCGCCGCGGCGTTCACCCGGAGGGGCCAGCGTGGGCGGGTTCCTTCGAAACCGCTCAGGAGACCCGTGCCCCGTCACTTCGCCCCCCGCCGCACCGCCGGCGCCGCGCTCACCCTCGTCCTCGCGAGCTGCACCGTCGGCGCCGCACTGCCCGCCACCGCCGCCGGCGACTCCTTCTTCACCCGCGTCGCCACGGTGCCCGCGTACCTCAACGCCGCCGACCCGGCCGTCGACTCCGCCGTCGCCGAGATCTCCAGCGCCTCGCCCGACGGCCGCCTGGTCTACTCCACCGACTCCGCCGGCCAGCGGATCAACGTCCTCGACATCAGCGACCCGGATGCGCCGAAGCCCCTCGGCGGCGTCGGCGTCGGCGGCGAGCCCACCTCGGTCTACGCGACCGGCGAGTACGTGCTCGCGGTCGTCGACACCTCCGACGGCGACTTCGCGAACCCCTCGGGCCACGTCAGCGTCCTGCACGCCAGCGACCTCGCCCCGGTCGCGACGATCGAGCTCGGCGGCCAGCCCGACTCCATCGACGTCACCACCGCCGGCGACCTCGCCGTCATCGCGATCGAGAACCAGCGCGACGAGGAGTTCACGCCCGAGGGCGCCGAGGAGGGCGACCTCCCGCAGGCCCCCGCGGGCGAGCTCGTCGTCATGGACCTCACCGCCGACCCGTCCGCCTGGGTCGCCGAGCACATCGCGCTCACCGGCCTCGCGGGCCTCGACACCCCGAGCGACCCGGAGCCCGAGTACGTCTCGATCAACCCCGCCGACACCGCCGTCGCGGTGACCCTGCAGGAGAACAACGCCGTCGCGATCCTCGACCTGGCGACCCGCACCGTCACCGCGTCCTACTCGGCCGGCACCGCCTCCGTCTCCGGGATCGACACCCTCGACGACGACCGCATCGCGCTGACCGACTCGATCACCGACGTCCCGCGCGAGCCCGACGCGATCGGCTGGGTCGGCGACGACCACGTCGCGATCGCGAACGAGGGCGACTGGAAGGGCGGCACCCGCGGCTGGTCGATCCTCGACGCGGCCTCCGGCGCCGTGGTCTGGGACGCCGGCAACACCTTCGACCACCTCGCCGTCAGCCTCGGCCTCTACCCCGACAAGCGGTCCGACGCGAAGGGCTCCGAGCCGGAGGGACTGCTCTCGGCGACCTTCGACGGCGTGCCGTACGTCTTCGTCGGCGCCGAGCGCGCCAACTTCGTCGCGGTCTACGACGTCTCCGACCCCACCGCGCCCCGTCTCGTGCAGGCGCTGCCGTCCACGCCCGGTCCGGAGGGGCTGCTCGCCCTGCCCGAGCGCGACCTGCTGGTCGTCTCGAGCGAGACCGACGACGCCGAGGCGGCGGTGCGCGCGAGCGTGCAGCTCTACGCGCTCGGCGCCTCCGCCCCGGCCTTCCCGACCATCGCGTCGGCCGACGTCGACGGCTCGCCGCTGCCGTGGGGTGCGCTCTCCGGCCTGTCGGGCGACCCGGCCGCCGCGGATCGTCTCTACGCCGTGAGCGACAGCGCGTATGCGCCGAGCACGATCCACTCGGTCGACACCTCGGTCGTCCCGGCGCTGATCGACTCCACGCTGACCGTGACGGAGGCGGGTGAGCCGGCAGCCCTCGACCTCGAGGGCATCGCCGCGCGCGAGGACGGCGGCTTCTGGGCCGTGACCGAGGGCGCGACCGGGCCGGAGAACGCGCTGCTGCGCCTGGACGCCTCCGCCGCGGTGCTCGAGCGGATCGCGCTCCCCGCCGAGCTGGGCGACGCGCTCGGCTCGCAGGGTTTCGAGGGCGTCACGATCGAGGCGGGCGAGGGCGGCGAGATCGTCTGGACCGCACTGCAGCGGGAGGCGTCGACCGACGCCGACGGGATCGTCCGAATCGGACGCTACGACGTCGCGGCAGGCAGCTGGAGCTTCTTCGGCTACCCGCTGGAGGCGCCGTCCGGCGCCGAGGGCGACTGGAACGGCCTCTCCGAGATCACGCTGACGCCCGCCGGGACCCTCGCGGTCATCGAGCGCGACAAGCGCAACGGACCGGATGCGGCGCTCAAGGCCGTGTACACGGTGCCGCTGCCAACCGGCCCGGGCGCCGCGATCGGCGAGGAGCTCCCCGTGCTGGAGAAGACGCTCGCCGTCGACGTCCTGCCCGCGCTCGAGGCCGGCCACGGCTGGACGCAGGAGAAGCTCGAGGGCCTGGGCATCACCGGCGCCGGCGAGGTCTTCGCGGTCACCGACAACGACGGCGTCGACGACGCGAACGGCGAGACGGTGCTCGCGTCACTCGGCTCCGCGGAGGACGTGTTCGGAGCGGCGGTGACGCCGACCCCGGTGCCGACGACCGAGCCGACCGCGGTGCCGACGGCCGAGCCCACGGCTGAGCCGACCGATGCGCCCACCGCACAGCCCACGGCCGAGCCCACCACCTCGCCGACCGCGCAGCCCACGGCCGCGCCGACGCACCCCGCCGGTGCCGTGCCGCCGCGGACGGGCTCGGGCTCCGGCTCGCTCGCCTCGACCGGTGTCGAGACCGGCTGGCTCTCGGCCGCCGCGCTGTCCCTCCTCGCCGGCGGAGCCCTCGTGCTCGGCCTCGCCCGGAGGCGCCGCACGGCGCGCTGACGCCGCGAGATCTCGAGACGTCCGCTGCACATGCTGGTCGAGTAGCCGCGGCACGCGGCCCCGCATGCTGGTCGAGTAGCCGCGGCACGCGGCGTATCGAGACCCACCGTCGTCGACACGGCGGGCCTGCAGACGCCACTTCTGGCGCCGGTGGATCTCGATACGCCCGCTGCGCGGGCTACTCGATCAGCATGGAGGACCCGCTCCGCGAGCAACTCGATCAGCAGGGTGCGCGGCCCCGCTCGCCGAGGACCTCCGGCACGCGGAAACACCTCCGGCTCGTCGAATCCGTGGATTCCGACGAGCCGGAGGTCGTTTCGCGTGCCGGAGGTGCGGCCCGGGGGTCAGCTGCCGGAGGGGGCGTCCGACTCCTCGGGGGTGGCGGTGTCGCTCGGGACGGAGGGGGTCGCACCGGCGTCGGGAGCGTCACCGGCGGCGGGGCCGGTGCCGGGCCGCGCGGGACCGGCGGGCGCCTCACCGGCGGCCGGGGGCGCGGGCGGGGTCGGCGCGGAGCCGTCCGCCGGGGGCGTCGGGAGCGCGCAGTCACCCGAGGGCGCGGCCGGCGGGGTCGGCGGGGTCACGGCGTCGCCGTCCGCGGGCGCGGCGGGAGGGGTCGGGAGGACTCCGTCGGCGGGCGGGGTCGCCGTCGCGCCGTCGGCAGGAGCGGCGGGAGGCGTGGGCGCCTCGCCGTCGGCAGGGGCCGCGGGCGGGGTCGGCGTCTCGCCGTCGGCGGGAGCGGCCGGAGGCGTCGGCGCCTCGCCGTCAGCGGGTGCCGCCGGCGGGGTCGGCATCGAGCCGTCCGCGGGGGGCGTGGGCGCCTCGCCGTCAGCGGGAGCCGCGGGCGGGGTCGGCGCCTCGCCGTCGGCGGGCGCGGCCGGCGGGGTCGGCATCGAGCCGTCCGCACCGGGCGCCGGGGGCTTCGGCAGTCCGGCGCCCGCGGGTCCGCAGGCGGCCGGGCCGGTCGAGGCCGGGCCGGTGAGGGTCGGCGCGTCGCTGGAGTCCGGGGTCGGCGTCGCACTGGCCGTCGCGCTCGGCGTCGTCTCGATCGTGCTCGAGCTCGTCGAGCCGGAGGTGGGCGCGGAATCGGCGAAGGCGGCGGTCGATCCGATCGCGGCGAAGCCGAGGGCGCCGGCCGCGATGCAGAGGGCGATCGCACGGGTCCGGGGGCGGCGCGGGCCGAAGCCCTGGCCCTCAGTACCCGAGCCCTGGGTTCCGGGGGTGCGGCTGTCGGGGGTCTTGCTCATGGGAGTCTCCTCGGTCCGGCCCGGTGCCGTTCCCGTTCGGGAGCGGTTGCGGCCGGTTCCATTTCAGATTCCGAGCCGAATCTGAAGCGGTCCTTAAGAACAGAGGCTCCCCAGCCGAGTGGCGGTCGACGCCGATCCGCGCCCCCTACGGTCGGAGCATGCTCCCCTCCGCCCGCGTGCTCCTCGTCGAGGACGACGACGCCATCCGCTCCTCCGTCGAGGCCGCCCTCCGCGGCGAGCGCTACACCGTGCGCGCCCTGCCGACCGGCGAGGACCTCGCCCGCGAGCTCGCCGACTTCGCGCCCGACCTGGTCGTGCTCGACTGGATGCTGCCCGGCCCGAGCGGCATCGTGCTCGCCGAGCGGATCCGGCGCACCAGCGACGCGGCCGTGATCATGCTGACCGCGCGCGACGCCGTCGACGACCGGCTCCGCGGCTTCAACGAGGGCGTCGACGACTACGTGGTGAAGCCGTTCGTCCTCGCCGAGCTGGTCGCGCGGGTCACCGCGGTGCTCCGCCGGCGCGGTCGCGTCCCCTCGATCATCGAGATCGGCGACCTGGTCGTCGATCCCGACGCCGGACGCGCCCGCCGCGGTGGCGAGCCCCTCGACCTCACCGCCACCGAGTTCCGGCTGCTCGCGTTCCTCGCGGGAAGCCGCGGCCGCACGCTGACCAAGACGCAGATCCTCACCCAGGTCTGGGGCTACGACCACGTCGACCCGAACCTCGTCGAGGTGCACCTCAGCTCGCTCCGCAAGAAGATGGAGGCGCACGGCGACCGCCTCATCCACACCGTCCGCGGGCTCGGCTACCGGGTGGAGGCATGAGCGTCCCGGCAGGCGCCCCCGCCGCGGGCACCACCGCCGCGGGCACCGACGCCGCGGGCGTTGCCGCCGCGCGCCCCGCCTCCGCCCCGCTGCGCACCGGCTCCCTGCGCCTGCGCACCGTGCTCGCCGTGCTCGCCCTGCTGGCGGTGCTGCTGCTGGCGCTGTCCGCGACGGTGCAGGTCGTGCTCGGCGAGCGCCTCCGCGACCAGATCGAGGAGCGGCTGGCCGATCGCGCCTCCGCCGCCGCAGCCCTGGTCGGCACGATCGCCGACGACGAGCTCGCCTCGCGGCTCTCGGCGCAGGGCGTCGCCGTGCGTATCCAGAGCCCCGACGGCGAGGAGGTGGTCGCCGGCCCGAGCCCCGAGCAGCTGCGCCAGGGACCGGGAGCGGCGGACCAGCTGGGCGAGCCGCCGAGCCCGCCCGGGAGCACCAGTGCCGCCGCGCCCACGCCCCGCGACGCCACCGTCACCGTCGCCTCGAGCAGCGTCTCCGGCGACGACGGCCTGATCACCCTGCAGTCCGTCCTCAGCGACGGCACGGTGCTGACCCTCAGCAGCGAGGCGGGCTCGGTCGGCTCGACCCTCGCCTCGCTGAACGGGATCCTGCTCGGCGCCTCGGCCGTGTTCCTCCTGCTCGCCGCCGGCGCCCTCGTCCTGGTGGTCCGCGCGACCCTGCGCCCGCTCGAGCGGATGACCACCGTCGCCCGCTCGATCGCGCACGGCGACCGCGGCCGGCGCCTGCGCCCCTCGCGGCCGGGCACCGAGCTCGGCCGCACGGCCACGGCGTTCGACGAGATGCTCGACGACCTCGAGCAGGCCGAGCAGTCGGCGCTGGCCGCCGAGCGCCGGATGCGCGCCTTCGTCTCGGACGCGGCGCACGAGCTGCGCACCCCGGTCGCCGGCATCCAGGCCGCGGCCGACGCGCTGGTCCGCGCCGACGGCACCGAGGAGGAGCGCGAGCGGCTGTCGGTGCACGTGGTCCGCGAATCGCTGCGGGCCGGGCGGCTCATCCAGGACATGCTGCTGATGGCGCGGCTCGACGAGGGGCTCGCCCTCGACGCCCGGCCGCTGGACGCCGGCGCGGTGGCGGCCGCCGCGATCGAGCGGCAGCTGCTGCGCGGCTCCGGCCCCGAGATCGTCCTGCACCGCGACCCCGTAGCGCCGCCCGTGCACGCCGACGCCGACCGGCTCGGCCAGATCGTCGGCAACCTGCTCGAGAACGCCGCCCGCTTCGCCCGCTCCCGGATCGACGTCACGCTCGCGCACGCCGACGACCGGGTCACCGTGACGGTCGACGACGACGGCCCGGGCGTCCCCCAGGCCGACCGCGACCGCGTCTTCGACCGGCTCGTCCGCCTCGACGACGCCCGCAACCGCGCCGACGGCGGCTCGGGCCTCGGCCTGCCCATCGCCCGCGGCCTCGCCCGCGCCCTCGGCGGCGACCTGGTCTGCCTGCGCGGGGCCGCCGGAGCGCGCTTCCGCGTGATCCTGCCCGCCGGCACGGCCGGGGGCGGCAGTTCGGAGCACGACATGAGCTGACGGCTGCCGCCCCCATGCTGATCGAGTAGCCCGCGAAGCGGGCGTATCGAGATCCCCCACGCCTCGAAGAGCATCGCCCCGGAGAGCGCCATCCCACTGCCTCCATTGAGACTCCACGCGCGGATCCCGCCAGGACGCATGCCGTCGTGGGAATGAGTGACCTTCGCAGTCCCGAGGCAGGCGATCGCGGCTTCGAGAGGCTCGATGAACGCGCGATACGCCTCCGCGGGCGTCCGGCCGGGCACCGTGGCCTATCGGGCGTAGGGGACGGCCATCACCAGGCGGAGGATCGATGCATCCTCGGTGGTGTCGTACTCTCCGGCATCGACCCGGTCGAAGAACTCGCCGAGAGTGATGCCGAGCCGGTCGCTGACGCGCAGCCGGAGGAATTCGCGCCCGTCTGCGAGCGGAACCTCCTCGGCGAGGGGAACGACCACTGTCGTAGCGACTGCACCCATGATTGAACCTCCTCTGTACCGATGAGCCGTCAGTATGACGCGCACCCCCGACAGACGGCAGGTCGACGCCGGACGTCCGCACAGGCCCTCTTCGGCCCTCCATCCAGTCGCCCCTCCTCTCCGACCGCCAAGGGGGTCCACCTACGGTGGGACCGGCTGGCGGGCGCGGCTCAGAGCTCGACCACGAGGCGGTCGGCCGACGCCCACTCCGCCTCGACATCCGCGAGAGCGACGGCCCGCAGCGGGGCGTCGACACCATCGTCGCCGGGCTCGCGGCCCGCCGCCTAGTCTGAGAGCGTCCGCCGCACGAACGAGGAGACCTGGGTGAACGTCCGCGAGCTGCTCGGCCACCCGGAGCTGCAGCTCACCCTGGTCGGCGGCGACGACGTGCAGCTGGCCCGCGCGATCTCGGGCACCTACACGATCGACCTGCCGGATCCGGGACGCTTCCTCTCCCCCGGCGACGTGGTGCTGACGAGCGCGCTCTGGACCTCCGGCCGGGAGAGCGTCGAGCGCTTCGTCGGCGGCGTCGCCGACCGCGGAGTGGTCGCCATCGTCGTCGGCCTGATCGCGGTCGGCTCGCTCCCGGAGGGGATGCTCGAGGTCTGCCGCCGGCACGGCATCGCCCTGCTGACGGTGGCGCCGGACGTGTCGTTCAAGACCATCGCGCAGACGGTCGCCGGAGTGATCGCGCAGGCCGACCTGCCGACGCTCGGCCGCGAGGCGCGGTTCGCCCGGCGCCTGCTCGCCGATCCCGCCTCGGGCGAGGGCGTCCAGGTCGCCCTGCGCGCCTTCTTCGAGGAGTTCGCGCACGGCAGCTGGGCGGTCGACCGCGCCGGCACCCTGGTCGCCTCCGCCGGCGGACTGCCCACGGCCGCCGACTACGGCGCCGCCTGGGAGGCCTCGCTCTCCTCCCCCGACAGCCGCTGGGAGGTCACCGAGCACGGCCGCTCGCTCTCCCGCCGGGCCCTCTTCTCCGCCGCCGGCGAGCGGCTCGGCGTGCTCGTCGTCACCGGCGATCAGCGCGGCTGGTTGGAGGAGACCGCGGACGGCGTCGAGCTGCTCGCGGGGGCGGTCGCCGGCCGGCTCGACCTCGCCCGCCAGCGCGAGCGCACGTCGGCCGCTCCGCTGCTCGACCTGCTCCGGGCGCTCCTGCACGACGAACTGCCCGAGTCCGAGACCGCCGTGCGGCTGCGGCTGCTCGGCTTCCGCCTCGGCGCGCCGCTCCGGATGGTCGTCGCGCGCACCGACGACCCGTCGCTGCCCCCGGAGGCGCTGCTGCAGCCGCTGCGCGCGGCCGCCGAGCGCGAGCACGCGCGGGCGCTGGGCGCGGTGCTCGACGGGGCCGCCGTGCTGCTGCTCGGCGATCCCGCGGACGAGAGGTCGTCGCCCGGGCCCACGCTGCGCTCCGCGGTCGAGGCGGCGCCGTGGCTGCTGCACGAGCGCCGGATCGCGATCGGCGTGGGCGATGCCTCGCGCGCCGTCGAGCAGCTGGGGGTCTCACTCCTCGCGGCCAGGGAGCGCGCGAGCCGCGCTTCCTCCGACGAGCCCGTCTCGATCGTCGAGCACACGGTCCCCGTCTCGAGCGGCGCCCTGCTCGAGCTGGTCGCCCCGCGCACCCGCGCGGCCTTCGCGCTCACCGTCCTCGGACCGCTCGTCCGCTACGACGACGAGCACCGCAGCGACATGGTCGAGACCCTGCGCGTCTTCCTCGAGAGCGGCGGCTCCTGGCGCCAGGCCGCCGACCGCCTGCATCTGCACGCCAGCACCCTCCGCTATCGGATGCAGCGGATCGAGGCGCTCACCGGCCGCGACCTCTCCGCGATGGCCGACCGCGTCGACCTGCACCTGGCGCTGCGCTTCATGTAGCGGGCCGGCACCTGCCGGAGGACACGGCCTGCGCCAGTCGACCGTGTCGCGTCAGCGTGCGCTGCGGGCGCCAGACCGTCCCGTCTGTGCCAGATGTTCGACGGC
Source organism: Rathayibacter sp. VKM Ac-2926 (assembly GCF_022815565.1). NCBI lineage: Bacteria > Bacillati > Actinomycetota > Actinomycetes > Micrococcales > Microbacteriaceae > Rathayibacter > Rathayibacter sp. VKM Ac-2926. The sequence continues at coordinate 164,239 of NZ_JALGRS010000006.1, forward strand.
CGATGAGGATGGATGCGAGCATTCGTCGTCTCACCTTCCATTCACTCCTGAGGAGCCTCCGTGCATCGTCGTCCCGACTCCCTTCGCCCGCGCCGCTGCGCCGGCACCCCGTTCACCGTCGCCGCCTCCCTCGCCCTGACCGTCGGGCTGCTCGGCTCGGCCACGGCCGCCCACGCCGCCGTGGCGCCGACGGCCACTCCGACCCCGACCGCGAGCGCGACCGCCGCCTCCGCCTCCCTAAGCGCGACCGCCCGCGGCGAGCTCGTCCTCAAGCCCGGCGAGAAGCCGGCCTCCGGCACACCGCTGAGGTGGACCATCACGGTCACCAATACAGGCGACGTCCCCCTCCACAACGTCGCCACCACTTTCAGCGACGGACTGATCACCCTCCAGCCTGGCGAGAAGCACGACTTCATCGAGCAGGACCTCCTCACCCAGAACATCATCAGCAACGGCTACGCCCTCCTCACCACCCAAGCCACCGCACTCACCCCCACCGACACCGAGATCACCACCCCCATCACCGCCCGACACGACCTCCCCACCCCCACCCCCGCGCCCGCACCCGCGCCCACGCCCACGGCCACGGCCACGCCGACGCCGACTCCCACACCGACGACACCTGTGCCCGCTCCGACGACACCTGTGCCCACCCCGACGACACCGGCACCGACGCCGACACCCGCGCGGGGCGCCGCTTTCAGCGCGACCGCAGTCGGCGAGCTCGTCCTCCCGCCCGGCGAGAAGCCGAAGGTCGGCACCGAGGTGAAGTGGACCGTCACCGTCACGAACACCGGTGATGTCCCCCTCGACGACGTCGCTATTGTGCTCGCCGGACGCGGCATCCACTTGGAACCCGGCCAGGGACGCGACTTCGTCTATTCGACGACCCTCGACCAGAAGCAACTCGCGGATGGCTACGCCGTCAGCATCGACACCCTCGGCGCAACGGAACCCGACGGCACGGAGGTTTACACACCCCTCCGCGCCCGACTCGCCCTCCCCGGCGCGACTCCCGCACCGACTCCGACCACGCCGGCGCCCACTCCGACGACACCGGCACCCACCCCGACCACTCCGGCGCCCGTCCCAGCTGGTGAGGGCGCCCTGACGGCCACCGCCCACGGCGAGCTCCTGCTCAAGCCGGGCGAGAAGCCGAAGGTCGGCACCCCGGTGCAGTGGACCATCACGGTCACGAACACAGGCGACGTCCGCATCGACTCCATCCTCAACAAGGTCATCGGGGGCCTCCTCGACCTGCAGCCCGGCCGGAGCGGAAAGCTCATCGGAACGATCGGCCTCACCCAGACCGACCTCACCAACGGCTACGCCGTCCTCGACGTCCCCGTCACCGGAAAGAACGCGAAGGGCGCCGAGATCATCGCCCCGCTGTCCGCCCGACTCGACTTCTCCACCCCGACGCCCCCGACGCCGACGCCCACTCCGACCACACCGGCACCCGCACCCACTCCTCCGGGCCCTGTGCCGGCAACGCCGACATCCGCCCCGGTCACTCCCGCACCGGGCACACCCGCCACAGTGGCACCGGCCGCTGTCGTACCCGCCGCTTCCGGCACGACGGGCTCGTCGAGTTCGACCACGAAGAGCCCGACCGCCGCTGAGACGTCGAAGCGCCGCCTCGCCGAGACCGGATCCGACGCGGCGGGCGTGCTGTCCGCCGCCGGGATCCTCACCGTACTCGGCGCGATCGGCGTGCTCGTCGGCCGCCGGCGCCGCCGCACCCGTCCGGCCACCGACCGAGCCGGCCACTGACCGATCGCCGGTGACGGCGACGCCCTTCGACGCCACCGGCGATCCACCACGGCCCGGGCCCGCTTCTTCGGCGGACCCGGGCCGTTCCTGCGCTCTCCGCACGATCGCCCCCCACCGCGGGCGGGAAGATCGCGCAGCCTGTCACCGCCGAGCTCATCAGTCCCAGATCCATCGCCCGCGCCAGCGTGCGCTGCGAACGCCAGACCGTCTCACCTGCGCCAGATGTTCGACGGCCGATGCGGCTGGATGCGAGCATTCGTCGTCTCGCCTTTCATCACCTCCCGAGGAGCTCCGTGCACCGTCGTCCCGACCCCCTCCGCCCGCGCCGCTGCGCCGGGACCCCGTTCACCGTCGCCGCCTCCCTCGCCCTGACCGTCGGGCTGCTCGGCTCGGCCACGGCCGCCCACGCCGCCGTGGCGCCGACGGCCACCCCGACGCCGATCGCGAGCGCGACTGCGAAGGGCGCCGCTTTCAGCGCGACCGCAGTCGGCGAGCTCGTCCTCCCGCCGGGCGGGAAGCCGACGGTCGGCACCCAGGTGAAGTGGACCGTCACGGTGACCAACACCGGCGACGTCCCTCTCGACGACGTGGCCCGAACGATCGCGGGACCCGGCCGCCATCTGGAACCCGGCCAGACCCTCGAGCTGACCTCGTCGACCACCCTCACACAGAAGCAACTCACGGAGGGCTCCGCTGTCCTCGACGAGTTCACCGGCGCGAGGACACCCGACGGCGTCTCGGTCTACACACGCGTCCGCGGCCGACTCGCCCTCCCCACCCCGACTCCCGAACCGACCCCGACCACACCGGCACCCACTCCGACGACCCCGGCCCCCACCCCGACCACACCGATGCCGGCCCCGACCACACCGACGCCGACGTCGGCCCCGACACCCGCGCGGGGCGCCTCCTTGAGCGCGACCGCCCGCGGCGAACTCGTCCTCAAGCCCGGCGAGACGCCCCAGGTCGGCACCCAGGTGACGTGGACGGTCACGGTCACGAACACCGGCGATGTTCCCCTCGACGACGTCGCCACCGTCTTCGCCGAACCAGGCTTCCGCCTCGAACCCGGTCAGACCCGCGAGGTGACCACGTCGACCACCCTCGACCAGAAGCAACTCGCGGACGGCTACGCCGACCTCGATGTGTTCGTCGACGCGAGGACACCTCGCGGCGCATTGGCCTACGCACACCTCAACGGCGAACTAGCGCTCCCGGGCCCGGCACCCACGCCGACTCCGACCCCGCCGACACCTCCCGCGACGCCCACTCCCACCCCGCCTGCACCTACCCCGACGCCCACTCCCACCCCGCCTGCACCCACCCCGACCCCGCCGGGCCCCACGCCGGCACCGACACCGGCACCCACCCCGGCCTCCCAGGGCGCGCTGAAGGTGTCCGCCAGCGGCGTGCTCGTCCTCGCACCCGGCGAGAACCCCGCGGTCGGCACCGAGGTCGAGTGGACCATCACGGTCACCAACACCCGCGCCGACACCGTCTACGACATCACCAGCAGGACCGCGGAGAACTTCTTCGACCTGCAGCCCGGCGAGACCGACGAGCTGACCGCCACGACCGAGCTCACCCAGGCCGACCTCACCAACGGCTACACCGTGCTCGACGACATCGTCGACGGACTCGACCTCTCCGGGGAGGAGATCGAACCGATCAGCACACCCGTCACCGCCCGACTCGCCCTCCCGACGCCCACGCCCACCCCGCCGGCACCCACCCCGACCCCGCCGGCGACGCCCACCCCTCCGGCGCCCACCCCTGCACCGGCACCCACCCCGGCACCGGAGCCGTCACCGGGCACCCCGGCACCCGTCGTGCCCGCAGCCTCCGGCACCACGGGCTCCACCACGAAGAGCTCGAACGCCGCCGAGGCGTCGAAGAACCGCCTCGCGGAGACCGGGTCCGACGCGGCCGGCGCGCTCTCCACCGCCGGTATCCTCACCGCCCTCGGCGCGCTCGGCGTGCTCGTCGGGCGTCGTCGCCGGCGCAACCGCTCCGCCCACTGACCGCTCGCCGGCGGAGTCGACGCCCTTCGACACCGCCGCCGAGCCACGACGGCCTGAACCCGCCCTCCCGGACGGGTTCAGGCCGTTCTCGCGTTCCCCGGGCATCGCCACCAGCAGAACCCGGCCGATCGGGCCCATGACCGGCCCCTCCTCGACGCCGACATGCCCGCTTCGACACAACTCCCGCCACTACTGCACATCAGCGCCATTACTCGCATCGGGCGCCTCCTTGACCACTTCACGCCACCGATGTGTCAACTCCTCCTCTCCGATGTGATCGTTTCCGAGCTTCACTCGATATTCGAATCACCACCGCCTAGGAGTTCGCATGACCCCCCGCCGCCACGACATCCAGGGACCCCGCCGGTCCCTCGGAGCACCACTCAGCATCGCCGCCTCGCTCACCTTGAGCGCCTGCCTGCTCGGCTCCACCGCCCTCGTCGCCCACGCCGACGAGGCCACCGCTCCTGCCGCCGTCGAGACCACCGCGCAGGCCATCCCCGTCGAGACGACCGCGCAGGCCGTCCCCGCGGACACCACCGCACAGCCCGTCACCTCGGCACCCGCCGCACCCGAGGCCGAGCCCGCTCCGGCCGTGCAGCCGTCCGCCCCGACAGCCGCTCCGGAGCCCGTCTCCCCGGACCCCGTCTCCCCCGCCGCCTCAGTGGCGCCCGCGGCGACTGCGCCCGAGGAAGCGACGATGCCGGTCGCCGCCGCCACCCCGGTGCCCGCCGTGCCCGCGACCGAGGCGCCGGTCGTCCCGGCCCCCGCACTCCAGGATGCGCCGGCCGACGCGCCCGCCGCCGCGACCGAGACGCCGGTCTCGACACCCCAGCAGCAGCCCACTCCGGCCGCGTCAGCAGCCACGTCGGTCGGCGTGACCGCGACGGTGAAGGGCGTCCTCGATCTGAAGCCCGGCGAGAAGCCGACAGTCGGCACCTCGGTCAAGTGGACCGTCACCCTCCACAACTCCACCTCCCAGGCCGTCGACGTCCTCAAGGCGCTCCTGCACCTCGAGCCCGGCGAGAGCGGCGAGGTCGAGGACAACCTCGCACCCACGACCATCACCCAGGCCGACCTCGATGCCGGCCGCGTCAGCTACATCAGCCGCTATGACATCGTCTCCAGCGACGGCCGCCAGATCATCCGCGCGCAGGGCGCACTCGACCTGCCGAAGGCCACGTCGGCTCCGAGCACGATTCCTGCGCCGACCACGACTCCCGCGCCGACCACGAGCACGACCGCGACGCCGGCCACGACCGCGCCCGCCCCCACTCCGAGCACCACCGCGTCCGACCGGGTGACCGCCTCCGTCCGCGGCGTCCTCGACCTCGAGCCCGGCGAGAAGCCCCGCGTCGGCACCCCGGTGAAGTGGACCATCACCCTCCACAACGCCACCACCCACCCCATCGACGTCCTCAAGGCGCTCCTGCACCTCGAGCCCGGCGAGAGCGGCGAGGTCGAGGACAACCTCGCACCCACGACCATCACCCAGGCCGACCTCGACGCCGGCCGCGTCACCTACACCAGCCGCTACGACATCGTCTCCAGCGACGGCCGCCAGATCATCCGCGCACAGGGCGGACTCGATCTGCCCGAGACCGCACCGACTCCGAGCACGACGCCGACCACGAGCCCGACCGCGACGCCGACCACACCCGCACCCGCCCCCACTCCGACCACCACCGCGTCCGATCGGGTGACCGCCTCCGTGCGCGGCGTCCCCGATCTGAAGCCGGGCGAGAAGCCGACGGTCGGCACCACCGTGAAGTGGATCGTCACTTTCCTCCACCACAGCCCCGACACCGTGACGATCGACGGAACCACCCTCGAGCTCACCCCCGGCCGCAGCGGCTACGTCGAGGACACCACCCAGCCGAGCACGATCACCCAGGCCGATCTGGACGCGGGCGTCGTCCGCTACGAGAGCGAGTTCGGCGTCGACGCGCCGGGAGGCCGCTACACGATCCCCGCGCGCGGCGAGCTGACCCTCCCGACGCCGGCCCCGGCTCCGGCCGCCGCCGAGCACCCCTCCCTCACCGGGAGGATCGCCGGCGAGGTCGTGCTCCCGGCCGGTGGGCGGGTGCAGGTCGGCACGCCGGTGAAGTGGACCGCCACGCTCACCAACTCCGGCGACGTCGCCCTCTCCGACGTCCACGTCACCGATGCGGGAGAGCACACCGCCCTCGCCGTCGGCGAGACGAAGGACCTGACCTTCTACTCGACCGTCACCCGGAGGGACATCGTCCAGGGCTTCACCTTCGACACCTTCCACGCGACCGGCCGGATCCCGTCGGGCTCCAGCGTGGACCTCCGGCTGAACGACTCGCTCGACCTTCACTCCGACGAGGGACGCGTCGCCGTCATCACCACCGGCGCGTTCGAGCTGACGGCGGGCGAGCAGGTGAAGGCCGGCACCCGGGTGAGCTGGACCGTCACGGTCACGAACACCGCCGGAACGGACCTGCACGACCTCTCCGCCGACGGTGACGCCCACAGCGAGACGATCGCCGTCCTCACCCCGGGCGAGACCCGGCAGCTGCACCTCGAGACCACCGTCACGGCGCAGGACCTCGCGCAGAACCGCACCCTCCTCGTCGCCGACCTCGTCGGCCGCACCGGCGACGGCCCCTTCTCCGCCCCTGCCTCCGGCGAGCTCGCGATCGGGACGGAGCACCCCCGGCTGGAGGCGAGCTCCACCGGCGCGTTCGACCTCGAGCCGGGACAGCCCGTCACGGTCGGCTCGACGATCATCTGGACCGTCACGGTGAAGAACACCGGCGACGTGTCCTTCCTCGACCCCGACCAGCAGGGTCCCGGCAGCATCGCCGTCGGCGAGACGAAGGTCTACCAGGTGGTCGACGCCGTGACGCAGAAGGATCTGGACGCGGGAGTGGTGCGACGGGTCTCCACCGCCACGGGCATCCGGAAGGACCGCCCCGACTACACCTCCGCGCCCTACCTCGGCGTCCTCCCGATCCCGACGGCCGTGGACGGAGCCGCCACCGGAACGCCGACGCAGACGGAGACGAGCACCGGGACCACCACCGAGGCCGCGACCACCGGAGGAACCGCCTCCGCGACCGGGCCGACCGTCGGCGCGGCGACCGCCGACGAGAGCGCCCCGGCCGGCTTCGTGGCACTCGCCGGTGCCGCGGGCGTGCGTCCCGACGCAGCCGCAGGATCGGCGCCCAGCGCCCCGGCCGCGGCGAGCACGACTCCGCAGCGCGGGGGCGCCTCCGCAGCGCACCTCGCCCAGACCGGCGTCGACGCGTCGTCCGCGCTTCCGGCCGCCGGCGTCCTCGGGCTCCTCGGCGCGCTCGGCATACTGCTCGGCGCCCGCCGCCGCCGCGGCCGCACCGCCGACTGACGCACCGTCGGTCAGGCCCGGGGCCGGTGGCGTCGACTCTATTCGACGCCACCGGCCCTCGGCCGTCCTGCACCGCCAACGGTGTCGAAGACTGCCGGGCACCCGCTTCCGCGCCAGAAATTCGCAGCCCTGGGAACACCTGTGTGAACCTTCCCGGAACCGTTTCGACCTCTCGCCGATCCCTGCCCAGGAGTGCCCTTGACCCCCTCACGCCCCGACCCCCGAAGACCTCGCCGAACGCCCAGCACGCCCCTCAGCATCGCCGCGTCCGTCGCGCTGAGCGCCTGCCTGCTCGGAACGACCTCCGTCGCCGCCCACGCCGAAGGAGGCGCCGACGCCACGACCGCGGCACCGGCACAGGACGCCCCGTCGGTGCCCGCACTCCCGGCGCCCACGCCCTCGATCGCACCGGACGATGCCGCGCCGTCGGTCGGACCCGCTGCGCCCGAGGCCGCCCCCGCCGCCGCCTCCGCGGCACCGGCCGCCGCCTCCGCCGCACCGAGCGCCACCCCCGCTGTGCCGGACGCCTCTCCCTCCGCCGCTCCCCCTGCGCCGACTCCCGAGACCGCCCCGCCCGCGGCCGCTCTCGCTCCGGCCCCGGCCGCGGTCGACGTCACGACGCCTCCGAGCGTCGCGGCCGCGCCGGAGGCACCGGTCCCCTCTCTCGCGCCGGCGGCACCCGACGCGACGCCGACGCCGACGCTCGAGGCTCCTGCCGCCGCGTCGGAGACGCCGGTCGCCGCCGCCCAGCAGCAGCCCGCTCCGCCGCCGTCCGCGCCCATGACCGGGGACTCCCTGGTCACCGCGACGGCGAGGGGGACGTTCGAGCTGAAGCCGGGTGAGAAGCCGGTGGTCGGCACGAAGGTGAAGTGGATCATCACCTTCCGGAACAACGGCACGACCACCGCCGATGTCTACGGAACCCAGTTCTCCATCCCGGCGGGGCAGAGCCGCGACGGTCGGGACGACGTGAAGGAGCAGACGGTCACCCAGGCCGATCTCGATGCCGGAGTGATGAGGTATGCGAACACCTGGGGCGTCGTCACGCCGGCGGGCGTGCACTGGATCCCCGTGCGCGGCGAGCTGCCCATCCCGGCGGAGAACCCCGCGCTCGAGGTCGTCTTCACCCCGAGGTTCGAGCCGGCACCGGGCCAGCCCGTCGTCCTCGGCACCGTGGTGGACTCGACCGTGACGGTGACCAACCGCGGGGAGGTGACCCTCCACGACATCACCTTCACCGGCACCACGCCGTTCAGCCTCGCGCCGGGCCAGCAGGCCGTTCTCGGCGTCAAGGACAAGGTCGACCAGCTGGACGTGAACGCCGGCGAGTACCGCCGCGGCGAGGGCTACGTCACCGCGCGCACCCCGAGGGGCGCCGCATACAAGACCATCGCCCCCGTGAGGCTGCCGTTCCCGAAGCCGAACGTCGCCGGCGCGACGAGCACCGCCACGCCGGCTCCCGCGCCGGGTGCCGGCGCCGGAGGGTCCCCGGCGAGCGGCACGGCCGACGAGTCCTGGCGGTTCCGCGGCGAGTTCGTGCTGCAGCCCGGCGAGCAGGTGAAGGCCGGCACGAAGGTCCGCTGGACCTCGACGCTGACCAACACCGGCCCCGACGACCTGCGCGACCTCGTCGCGGTCCGGGTGGGCGCCGCCCCCGGCAGCCCCGGCAGCACCAGCGAGAAGCTGGCCGTCCTCGCCAAGGGCCGGACCGCGCAGCTGCACCTCGAGTCCACCGTCACGGAGGACGACCTGGCGAGCGGCCTCGCCCACATCGTCGTCGATGCGACCGCGGTGACCGGCGGGAGGACGAACACGGTCCGCAGCGGCGCGACGCTCGCGATCCCCGCCGAGAACCCCCTCCTCGCCGTGACCGCCACGATCGTGCCCAGGCTCGCGCCGGGAGCGGCCCCCGTCGCCGGCACCGTCTTCGACGTGACCCTCACGATCGTCAACCGCGGCGACGTCACGCTCACCGACGTCCGGATCGACAAGCTGGTCCCGCTCACCCTCGCGCCGGGCGAGAGCGCCGTCCGGGTCCTCACGGGCGAGATCGAGGACTGGGACGTGGAAGCCGGCGAATACCGCCGCTCGGGCAACATGACGGCACGCACCCCCCGCGGTGTCGAGTACTTCTCCCCCGACATCGTCGTCGTGCTGCCGATCCCCAAGAGCACGCCGTCCACTCCCTCGCCCACCGGCGCGCCGTCCACTCCGGCGCCCACCGGGACGCCGGCCACCGCCGTGCCCACCGGGACCGCGCCCGCTCCCGCACCGACCAGCGCACCGTCGCCCCCCGCCCCCGTTCCGCCGACGTCCCCGGCCGCCACGGGGGACCACCTCGTGAGCGCGACGGCGAAGGGGACGCTCGAGCTGAAGCCGGGCGAGAAGCCGACGGTCGGCACGAAGGTGACGTGGATCGTCACCTTCCGCAACGACGGCCCTGTCGCGGTCACGGTCTCCGGATCCGGCCTCGTCATCCCACCGGGTGCGAGCCGCGACGGTCGGGACGTCACGTTCTCTCGGACAGTCACCCAGGCCGATCTCGACGCCGGCAAGGTGTCGTACGCGTTCACCTGGGACCTCAGCTCGACGCAGGGCAGGTTCGCGCTCCCCGTGGTCGGCGAGCTCGCCCTGCCCGGGGGCCCGGCGGCGGCCGCCGAGCGGCCCGCCCTGGAGGTGGCCTACGCCCCGTCGTTCCGGCTCGCACCCGGCGCACCGGTCACCCTCGGCACCGTGGTCGACGCGACCGTCACGCTGACCAACCGCGGCGACGTGGCACTGAACGACATCCGACTCGCCGGACTCCCCCCGTTCAGCCTCGCGCCGGGCCAGGTCAGCGTCCAGCGCCTCTCGGACACGATCTCGCTGTCGGACCTGACCGCGGGCGAGTACCGCCGTGTGGGCGGCTTCGCCACCGCACGGACACCTCGGGGCGCCGAGCACCGGTCCACCCCCGCCACCATCGTCCTCGCGATCCCGAAGCCGGCCCCCACCGGCACGACTCCGGGCTCCGCGGGAGGCACAACGACCATGACCACGACCACGCCCACACCCACACCCACGCCCACACCCACACCCACGCCCACGCCCACGCCCACGCCCACGCCCACGATCTCCAGTCCGGCCGGCACCGCGACGCCCGCGCCCGGCACGACGGGGACCGCACCGGGTGCCACCGCAGGAGGACCGGCGGCCAACGGTCCGAGCGACGCGGCCTGGAGATTCCGGGGCGAGTTCGTGCTGCAGCCCGGCGAGCAGGTGACGGCCGGCACGAAGGTCCGCTGGACCTCGACGGTCACCAACACCGGCGCCGGCGACGTGCGGGACCTCGTCGCGGTCCGGGTCGGCGCCGCCCCCGGCAGCCCCGGCAGCACCAGTGAGAAGGCGGCGCTCGTCGCGCCGGGCGGGAGCGCCGAGCTGCACCTCGAGTCCACGGTCACGGAGGACGATCTCGCGAGCGGCCTCACCCACATCGTCGCCGACACCACCGCCGTGATCGGGGGCCGCCCCACGACGGTGCGCAGCGGCGCGCAGCTCGCGATCCCCGTCGAGCGGCCCCTCCTGGCCGTCACCACCACGAGCACGCCCAGGCTCGCACCGGGAGCAGCCGTCGCCGTGGGCACCATCGTCGACACGACCTTCACGATCGTCAACCGCGGTGACGTCGCGCTCACCGACGTCCGTGTCGACACTCTGCCGCCGTTCACCCTCGCGCCGGGCGAGAGCGCGGTCCGCACCCTCGCGGGCCCTGTCCAGCAGTCGGACGTGGAGGCGGGCGAGTACCGCCGCTCGGGCACCATCACCGCGACCACTCCACGCGGCGCCGCCTACACCTCCGACCTCCTCGTCACCGCCGTCCCGATCCCCCGGGGCAGCACCACCGGCGGCCCCGGCACCGCGCCGACACCCGTGCCCACCGGGACCCCCTCGACTCCCGCCCCGACCGGCACCCCGTCCATCCCCGCACCCACCGGCACACCGTCGACCCTCGCGCCCACCGTGACCCCGTCGGCTCCTGTTCCCCCCGGCACGCCGTCCACTCCCACACCGACCGGCACCCCACCGACCCCGGCTCCCACCGGCACCCCGTCCACGCCGGCGCCCATCGGGACCCCGTCGGCTCCCGCACCCACCGGGACCCCGTCGGCTCCGGTTCCCACCGGCACACCGACCACCCCTGCGCCCACCAACACCCCGTCCATCCCCGCGCCCATCGGAACCCCCTCCACTCCCGCACCCACCGGCACGCCGACCACTCCTGCGCCCACCAACACCCCGTCCATCCCCGCACCCATCGGAACCCCCTCCACTCCCGCACCCACCAACACACCGTCCATCCCCGCGCCCATCGGAACCCCCTCCACTCCCGCACCCACCGGCACGCCGTCCACCCCTGCGCCCACCGCCACCCCGTCCATCCCCGCACCCATCGGAACCTCCTCCACTCCCGCACCCACCGGCACGCCGACCACTCCCGCACCCACCAACACCCCATCCACTCCTGCGCCCACCGGCACGCCGGGCACGGGCACAGGCCTACCGGCAACGGGCACGGCCGGTGCCGGAGCCACCGGGACGGGCATACCCGCGACCGGGACCCCTGGAACAGCCGGGACCGGCACTCCGAGCACGGGCACCACCGACGCCGGCACGACCGGCACGCGCCCGAGCACCGCCGGTCCGCGCACCACGGACACCACCACCGGCACTCGCCCGACCGTCACCGGCACGACCGGAACCGCCACCCCGGGCGCCGTCGGCCCGGGAGCCGGTACGACGACCGGCACCATCGCCTCGGGGACGACCTCCTCGGGCGGCGGCGCGGCGGCGAGCGCCGGGACGTCGGACGCCCGCACCACGGCGTCCGGCACCACCGCGTCGGGCACCGGCACCACCACGTCAGGCACCGGCATCACCGGCACCACCCCGTCCGGCGCCGGCTCCGGCTCGCCCCACTCCGGCGTCACCGGCACGAGGCCGACGAAGGACGCCTCCGCCACCCGCCTCGCCGAGACCGGCGTCGATGCGGCGTCCGCGCTGCCCGCCGCCGGGGTCCTCGGCCTGCTCGGCGGGCTCGGCCTGCTCCTCGGCCGCCGTCGACGCGGGAACCGCGCCGCCGGCTGACCGCACGGGTCACCCTCGGAAACCGCACCGGATACGGAGAAGGGGGGGGGGGCCCCCGCCCCCCGCCCCGACCGCG